>DDYN01000021.1 GCA_002347965.1 Nitrospirae bacterium UBA2233
GTGGTGGCAGCTCATCGCCAAGTACGGCATCAGCATCTTCTACACGACTCCCACGGCCATCCGGGGGCTGATGCGTTACGGCGATGCCTGGCCCAAGCGCCATGACTTGAAGCAGCTAAGGCTCTTGGGCAGCGTTGGCGAGCCCATAAACCCCGCCGCCTGGAAATGGTTCCACCGAGCCGTCGGCGATGGGCAGTGCCCCATCATGGACACCTACTGGCAGACAGAAACGGGGATGATCTGCATCTCTCCCCTTCCGGAGACGCCGCTTAAGCCCGGCTCGTGTGCCAAGCCTCTGCCTGGAATGGGGGCAGAGATTCTCACGGAATCGGGCGAACCCTGCGCCCCGAACGAAGAGGGCTACCTTGTCCTTACTCGGCCCTTCCCTTCGCTTGCCAGGACACTCTACAAAAACCCGGAAGAGTTTCAGCGGGTTTATTTCAGTAAATTTCCAGGAAAATACTTTACCGGAGATACGGCAAGGCTGGACGAAGACGGGTACTTCTGGGTCATCGGGCGTTCGGACGAAATTATCAAGGTATCCGGCTACAGGCTTGGCACGGCAGAGGTCGAAAGCGGGCTTGTTTCTCATCCTGCGGTGGCCGAAGCGGCCGTGATCGGCGTCCCGCACGACATCAAAGGGAACGTGATCAAGGCCTTCGTCGCACTAAAACCAGGGTTCTCCCCCTCCATAGCTCTCGAAGAAGAGCTCAAGGCGCACGTCGGCCACGAAGTCGGTCCTATCGCAAAGCCAGAAAGCATCCTTTTTGTGGACAATTTGCCAAAAACGAGGAGCGGAAAGATTTTGAGGAGGCTCTTGAGGGCGAAAGAGCTAGGGCTTGATACCGGAGACGTTTCGACACTCGAAGAGTAGCATGGCCGCAGCCTTGCCTGAACGATGCTTCTGCCTCTAGAATTCAGCTGTAAGTACACGACAGGCGGCGCTCGCTTATGCTATTTGATGACCAGGAATTGGAAGGATGCTGACCGAGCAGGAGCATGAACGCTACCAGCGGCAATTGCTCCTGTCCGAGATTCAGGAAGAAGGCCAGGAGCGCCTAAAGAGCGCCCGAGTGGCCATCATCGGCGTGGGCGGGTTGGGGAGCCCGGCCGCGACGTACCTGGCTTACGCCGGAATCGGAAACCTTCGGCTGATCGACCGCGACCGGGTGGAGGCTTCCAACTTGAACCGGCAAACCCTCCATACGCCTTCCGACATCGGAAGGCCGAAGGTCGAATCGGCAAAAGACAAGCTAGCCATAGCCAACCCTGCGGTAGCGATCGAGGCATTACAGGAAGAATTTAACGCCCAAACCGCAGATCGCCTGCTTTGCGACATAGATGTCGCGCTAGATTGCCTAGACAACCTCACGTCTCGGATCCTTCTTAACGAGGCCTGCTTCAGAGCTCGCATCCCCTTCGTTCATGCCGCCGTCCACGGGTTCGACGGCGAGGTCGGCCTGTTTGTCCCGGGAAAAACGGCCTGCTATTCCTGCTACCTGGGAAAACGCAGGCCGCCCGCCGCCTCAAGCCCTTTCCCGGTGATCGGGACTACGCCGGGGCTTCTCGGTGTCATTCAAGCACTCGAGGCTCTCAAATGGCTACTGGGCCTCCCTTCTTCAACGGCAGGGAGCATCCATTTTATCCAAACGCTTTCGCTCGAATGCACCCGGATCCGGGTTGCAAAACTGGCCGGTTGTATAGTTTGCCAGGGCTGATCCCGACAGGATAGAATGGGATAGACGTTTTAGCAAATCCTTAAATTAAATCTCTGGGAGTGCGTAGTGGCGCAAAAGGGTCGTTTGTTCGCCCCTGTAGGGGAAAAGGAAATCACCAGGGCTATCGTCAACAGCTTTGCCAAGCAGTTCGTCGAGTACGTGGAGTCCGACTGCATCATCGTTGGCGCCGGCCCGAGCGGGTTGATGGCAGGGAGGGACCTTGCAAGGCAAGGCTTAAAAACGCTCATCGTCGAGCGGAACAACTACCTGGGCGGCGGGTTCTGGATCGGGGGATACCTGCTAAACAAGGTGACGTTCCGTGCTCCAGGTGAGAAAGTGCTCGATGAAATCGGCGTGCCCTACGAAAAGGCCCAAGAGGGTCTTTTTGTAGCCGACGGGCCTCACGCATGCTCGAAGCTCATCGCATCCGCCTGCGACGCCGGGGTCAAGTTTGCAAACATGACGCTCTTCGACGACGTCGTCCTTAGAGACAACAGCGTCCAGGGCGTGGTAGTCAACTGGACGCCTGTCAGGGCACTGCCGAGAGAAATCACCTGCGTGGACCCGATCGCCCTGGAAACGAAAATCGTCGTGGACGCGACGGGCCATGATGCCCTCGTTGTCAAGATGCTCGAATCCAAGGGGTTGCTCAAGGTACCAGGGCACGGCTCCATGTGGGTCGAGGCCTCCGAGGACCTCGTTGTAGAACACACGGGGGAGGTCTACCCGGGGCTTTTCGTCTGCGGCATGTCCGTAACGACGACGTATGGAATCCCAAGAATGGGGCCGACGTTCTCGGGGATGCTTCTTTCTGGCAAGCGCGTGGCCGAGACAATCCTGGAAAGCCTTAGAAACAAAGTAGGCTGTTAGCGAGAAACAAGAAGCGGCCATGGACTGGGTTGTATTAGGTGCCGAAGAGCTCCTAGGGGGAGAAGCCCGTAAGCTTAAGGCCTCCATCGAGGAGACGGGCTTTCCCCTCCCAGCTTTCAAGCCCTATGTGTACCGCGTTTTGTTGGAACAAAAAAGCGTCAACAAAGAAACGCTCGCGGCGATGCTAGCTAAGTTGCGAATCAAAGGCCTTACGTCCAAGGTAGGCCCTAACGAAAGCGTAGAACCCTTTCCGGCAGAGGTAGCCTTTGAAGGCAGGTTTTTGACCAGCCCGGGGAAAAAACCCTACGGCATCCCTTATGAGGGGACCTTGCTTCAAGCTTCTCTCCGACCATTGCTGAAAAAAGCCGGTTTTTCGCGCCTACCAAGCCTTCCTGTCGTGCTTTTGCCCGACTTGCTGGCGACGTTCGAACCTTCTGACCGCCGTTACCATTTGCGGATGAATGTCTTAGGCTTCCCGGCACTCATCTCGATTCCAGGCATCGTTCTTGCCCCTGCAAAGCCGAGGGAATACTACCTGTTGAAGCAATCCGGGATGGACCCGGCCGGCCTGAATAGGGCCTTCAAAGGCCTGTTCATCGACCATGGGGACCCAAGGCTGCCTAGGGTCGTCGCCGGGCTTGCGTTTCAAGCGCTTGCATACGCGCGAACTGGTAACGCGTTTTGCGACGATGCAGGGTGCAGCCTTTACAACGCGCATTGGCACCATGAGTTGATCTCCCTTTACGGGCCGGATGAGGCCAAAAACACAGGCCTTTCTCGGGGCATTCCTCTTTGCCCCGCCCATTCCAGGATGGCCAAGGATTGGAAGGTTACGCCGTGACGATCGCGGGGCTTACCCAATGGCTAAGCGCACACCAAGACCTAGGCTACCTGGCCGTGTTCATGTTCTCGTTTGCCGAATCGCTCGCGTTCGTGAGCATCGCCTTTCCGGGAACGGTCTTGCTCATTGCCGCGGGGTTCCTCGCGTTCCACGGCGCGTTCAGCCCCACCTGGCTGATCCTTATCGCCAGCCTTGGAGCCTTCTTGGGGGATACGCTCAGCTTCTTCGTTGGAAAGCGAAGTTCTGGGCTTCTCAAGAAGATTCGTGTTCACCCTGAAACCTTCGAAAAAGGAAGGCGCTTCGTTCAGAAACATGGACTATGGGCGCTTGTTATAGGTAAATTCATCGGGCCGCTTCGGTGCATCGTCCCTTTGCTTTCCGGGATGTTTCACATGCGTGCCGCGGCGTTCTTTGTCGTAGAGCTAGCCAGCGCCCTCCTTTGGGCGACGACACTCACGTTTACCGGGTATTTCTTCTACCGCTCCTACGAGGCTTTTCAGGCCTACCTAAGCCTGTCGGCAGTCCTCGGGCTCGTAAGCTCGACGATCGTGGGCCTTGTCATTTTCTTGATCAGACGAGGACGCTCCGTAAAAAAGGCCTCCCAAGAACGTATGCCGTTTTAAACGAGCCATTCTCACGTTTGGAGTTCCATGCGCCATGGAGTATACTAAGCAGGCTATCCACAAAACATACACCATATAAGGGGGAATACCGTGCAGCGCAAAAGGCGCTTCGAAGGGGTGGTCATGATCACCCAGGAACGGTGCAAAGGTTGCACCGTTTGCGTTGAATTCTGCCCTGTTCATGCCCTTTCCATGTCGGACGCCTTCAACCAAAAGGGTTACCACTTCCCGGAGCTCAAAGACCCGGAAAAGTGTTCGGGGTGCGATCTATGCGGCATGTACTGTCCCGATTTTGCCATCTACGCGTTCAAGCGTGAAATGAAGGAGGCGTCTTGATGGCCGAGCTTCTCTACCAGCATGCCGAGCCCGAGGCAGTTCTTTCGGGCACCCATTTTATGGATGGCAACCACGCCGCCTGCGAAGGTGCGATCGCTGCCGGCTGCCGGTTTGCCGCTGGCTATCCAATCACACCCTCGACCGAGATCGTCGAACGCTTCGCCGAACGGGCGCCACACGTAGGCGCCATGTTCATCCAAATGGAAGACGAGATCGCATCCAGCATCTGCCTGCAAGGTGCTGTTTGGGGAGGACTCAAGGCCATGACGGTCACCTCGGGCCCTGGGTTTTCGCTCATGATGGAGCATACTGGATACGCCGCCATGACGGAGACTCCCTGTGTTTTTGTAGACGTCCAGCGCGCAGGCCCATCTACCGGCCTTCCAACGCTTCCTGCTCAAGGCGACATGCTCCAGTGCCGCTTTGGATCGCACGGGGATTATGAAGCGATCGCGCTCTGTCCTTCAAGCGTCCAGGAGTGCTTTGATTTCATGATCGAGGCTTTTAACCTCGCAGAAGCCTACCGGGTTCCGGTGTTTTTCATGATGGACGAGTGTGTCGGCCACATGACAGAGAAGCTCGTCATTCCGGATGCAACGGAAATTGCCGTGCTCGAGAGGCGCTTTACGAAAAAGCCCCCGGAAGAATTCCTCCCTTACGCCCCCGGAGAGGACCTCGTTCCCGAAATGGTCAAGGCGGGAGACGGCTACCGGTTCCACGTAACCGGCTTAACGCACGACGAACGAGGCTACCCATCTACCACCCTGGCAACCCAAAGACAGCTTGTCGTAAGGCTTATCGAAAAGGTCCAACGAAACGCCCCAAAAATATGGAAGTGGGAAGAGCGTAGCCTTCAAGGCGCGGAAGTTGCGGTGATTTCCTACGGAATTTCCGCACGCGTGGCGCTAAAGGCGATAGAACTCGCCAAGCAAGATGGCATTCAAGCGGGCCTCTTTCGGTTAATTACGGTATGGCCATTCCCCGACCCGCGCGTCCAGGAGCTCGCCGCGCAGGTTCGGGCAATCGTCGTCCCCGAGCTGAACCTGCGCGGCCAGGTGGCCAACGAAGTCGAGCGCGCAGTACAGGGCCGTTGCCCGGTCGTTCCCGTAGGCCATCCGGGCGGTGGCGTTCATGACCCAGAAGATATTCTTCGTGCGATCAAGGAGGCCCTTTCATGAATTCGAACGATTCCGCCGAATGCACCCTTCCTATTAACCCTGTTATTCCCTTTTTACGGACAGAACGCATGCCCCATATCTGGTGTCCGGGCTGCGGCATAGGGACGACCGTCAACTGCTTTGCCAGGGCGGTCATGGACTGCGGTATCCCGCTCGATGAGCTTGCCATCGTCTCAGGGATAGGATGCACGGGCCGGGTTGCGGGCTACCTGAAGCTCGACTCGTTCCACACAACCCACGGCAGGGCGATCCCGTTCGCAACGGGGCTTAAGCTCTCCAACCCAAAACTCCATGTCGTCGTGTACTCCGGCGACGGCGACCTCGCCGGTATCGGGGGGAACCACTT
>DDYN01000039.1 GCA_002347965.1 Nitrospirae bacterium UBA2233
TCCACCGCCTGAGCTACGTGGGCTTCTGGAGCGGGAAACGGGATTCGAACCCGCGACCCCGAGCTTGGAAGGCTCGCGCTCTACCGCTGAGCTATTCCCGCCCTATCGAGTACCGCCCCTTGATTACTTAGAGTATACCGGTTTTTTCCGCTTTGGTGGAGAGGGGAGGATTCGAACCTCCGAAGGCGAAGCCGGCGGTTTTACAGACCGCTCCCTTTGGCCGCTCGGGAACCTCTCCACATGGAGCTGGCGATGGGACTCGAACCCGCAACCNNCTCTACCTGTTGAGCTACGCCAGCTTGTTGCTTTTTTATTCAAGCCTATCCATAGAATTTCAAATTTTATCATCCAACCTTGAACTTGTCAACGAACTGTTCTCTGAACATATAAAACACAATCGAGGCTGCAGAAGCCACGTTGAGCGACTCTACCCTTGAATCTAATGGAATCCTAAAGGAAAAATCGCATTTTTTACGTAACCCTTCCCGGATCCCTTTGTGCTCGGAACCAAACACAAAAACGCACGACTCGGGGAAAGTAAACGCCTGGCCCGAATCTTTAACGGTTGCATCGAGCCCCACAACCCAATAGCCTAGGTTCTTGAGGCGCTTCAGCACCCTCCCTAGATTGGTTGCAAAAAATAGGCGGGCATAGGCCAGCATGCCCGCGGAAGACTTCCAGGCGGCCTCACCGACCCTGGCCTGACCATGCCTTGTGAGCACGTAGTCTTCAATGCCGAACGCAACCCCTGCCCTCACGATTGCTCCAAGGTTCCTCGTGTCCTGGAGTTGGTCGAGACATACAATGCCACGCGGCCTTTCGTGTGCTTGAGTCAGACGCTCGAAGAGGTCCTCTTCGTCCATCTGCGGAACGTCCTTCATGAACGCGACGAGACCCTGGTGCACGCTTTCTTTGGAGAGCTGCCCAAAAAAGGCCTCGTCTTGAAACTCCCAGGCAATTTTTTTGGCCTGAAGTTCTAGAAGGAAGGGCTCGAGCATGCTCGGACGCAGCCCGGGCTTCAGGCAAATTTTTCCGATGCTTTCTGGTCTTTGAGCAACGAGCGTCATCACGGGATGGACGCCAAACACCAGAAAATTCCGGCCCTCTAGCGGGCGAGCGTTGCCAATATTCCTTGTGGGTCTTGACATTGCCTTAGCGACCTACCTAGCACGACAAAATCAGCACCTAACGAAAACGCCTCGTTGGCATGAAGACTGTTCTTCTGGTCTTTAGGAAGGCTCATCCCATCCCCTACAAACACGCCCGGACAAACGATAAGGAAATCCTTAGGGAACGCCTTCCGGACGGGCCCGATCTCCTCCCCCGAAGCGACCACGCCGTCTAGGCATGCATGCTTACCTAGAGATGCAAGCTCAAAAAGAAGCCTTTCTCTCGGGCCTGCAAACCCGAGCATTTGGAGGTCTTCGGTTTTCAGGGAGCTAAGGACGGTAACGCCCACAACAAGAGGACGATGAGAACCCTCGGGGAGCGACCGAACCCAAGCGCTGCACATCTCTAACGTCTCCTGCCCGCTTAAGATGTGCAAGTTCACCATATCCACGCCAAGCTCCGCGGCCCCTTGGAGAGCCTTAAGGACGGTCGTCGGGATATCGTGAAATTTGAGGTCTAAAAAGATACGATTCGCACCTGCTTCTCTGGCAGCCAGGATGGATTTTGGCCCGTAACGCGTGAACAGAGCGCTTCCTACCTTAAACCAACTTATACGGTCCTTTAGGCGGTCAACCCAACCAAGCGCCGCCTCCAACCGCTCGTCGTCCAGCGCGAAAATGACCTCACCCATTTGCCATACCTTGCTGGCTCAAGAATGCATGAATCCGCTTGCCCGCATCTTCGGGGGGCACATCTTCTGTAAACGACGCGTCTCTTGCCTTGATCTCGACCAAACCCTTCTCTTTGTACTTTTTTCCTATCGTCAAACGAAGCGGAAGCCCGATGAGGTCAGCATCGTGGAATTTGACCCCAGGACGTTCCTCCCGATCGTCGTAGAGGACGTCCACGCCTTGAGCCATGAGAGCCGAATATAACGAGTCGGCAAGCAGGGCAAGCTCTGATTGTCTTGTGTCAAGCAAAACCAGGTGAACGGCGAACGGGGCCAAAGAGACAGGCCAAAGGATTCCTTGGTCATCGTGACACTGCTCGACTGTGGCCGCAATAGTTCTCCCGATTCCTATACCGTAACATCCCATCACGGTAGGCTTTTTGTTCCCGTCGGCATCCAAGAAGACTGCTTCCATCGGCTTGGAGTATTTTGTTCCCAAGTAAAAAACCTGCCCAACCTCAATTCCCCTAGAAAGGGAAAGAGGCCCTTCGCATACGCCGCAGCAGTCGCCTTCCTGGGCAAGAGTAAGGTCGGCCAGCGTCTGGGCCTCGAAATCCAGCGGATAGCTGACGTTGACCCAGTGGTAGCCGGGTTCGTTTGCCCCGGCTACACCGTTTTGAATTCCGGCGACGCTGTAATCTGCAACCACAGGCCAAGCTTGGCCAATAGGGCCGATTTGGCCCTCTGGCAGTCCAGTCAAATCCTGAGCAAGCTCAGCCTCCACCACGCCCACAGAGCGCTTGAACTTGGGCAAAGAAAGAATTCGGTCGCCACGAACAACGGCGAGGTAAGGCCCTCGCTCTGTCTGGATAAGCAAGGATTTTAAGATTTGTTCTGGATGAAGCCCGAGAACGACCGCAACTTCTTCGATTGTGGCAGCATCGCCGGTTTTAACCTTCTCTTTGCGAAGGGGTGACTCAGGCATTACGAAGGCGGGTTTGGCTACAGGAGCCAGCTCGGCGTTCCAGGCCTTTTTACAGTGGTTACAGCGGGCAATCTTATCCTCACCCGTTGGGGCAAGCACCTGGAATTCGTGGGAAAGGCTTCCTCCAATCGCACCCGTATCCGCCTCTACCGCTTCAAACTTAAGGCCTATCCTTCTGAAGATTCTCTCGTAGGCGGAATACATTGTCTGGTAGGACTGTCTGGCGCAAGCCTCGGAGAGGTCGAAGCTGTAAGCGTCTTTCATGAGAAACTCTCTAGCACGCATAAGGCCAAAGCGCGGGCGGATTTCATCGCGGAATTTGGTGTGAATTTGGTAGAGGATCAACGGGAGCTGCCTGTACGATCGGACTTCATTTTTGACGAGCTCGGTAACGACCTCTTCGTGTGTTGGCGCCAAGCAGAACTCCTGGTCTTTTCGATCTTTGAACCTTAGGAGTTCTTTTCCGTAAAACTCCCATCTTCCCGAGGAAGTCCATAGTTCCTTGGGTTGGACAAGTGGCATCTGGATCTCAACAGCCCCCGCACGCTCTATCTCCTCACGAACGAGCGCCATGAGTTTTCCTAGCGTCCTCAACCCCAAGGGAAGCATCGTGTAAATTCCCGCGGCAACCTTCCGGATAAAGCCCGCACGCACCAAAAGCTTATGGGAAATAACTTCGGCATCCTTGGGGTCTTCGCGGAGCGTGGGTATCAGAGCACGCGACATCTTCATGCAGGAACCTCCTTAGCCCCCGGAGCCTTCTCTTCAATATTCTCTCTTTCAACCAACGCCTTTGCTTCTTGAACGAGACGTTCCAGGATTTGCGCCTTCTGCAACTTTGCCATCGGCTTCCCTTGAATGTAGAGAACCGCGCCGTCTTTTCCCCCGACAACGGCAATATCGGCATCTCTTGCTTCTCCCGGGCCGTTCACTGTGCAGCCCATCACGGCAATCTTAAGCGGTTGCTCCACGAAGGAGAGCGCCTCTTCCACCTGTTTACCGAGCTCTTCCACGTCGATTTCAAGTCGGCCGCAGGTTGGACAGGCAACAACCTCGACCCCCCTCGAGCGGAGCCCCATAGACCTTAGGATGCCATACCCTACCCGCACTTCTTCTACGGGATTGCTCGCCAAAGAGACCCTGACCGTATCACCAATTCCATGCCAAAGTAGGACGGATAGGCCGCAGGCGCTCCGGATGGCACCCGAAAACTTGGTACCGGCCTCTGTGATCCCAAGGTGCAGGGGGTAGTCGAAAGAAGCGGCAAAAATCTGATAAGCGCGGATTGTTGTCGGAACGTCGTAGGCCTTCAACGACACCTTGATATCGGTGAACCCGACATCTTCGAGCAGTTCCACGCTCCTTTTGGCCGATGCGACCATTGCTTCCGCACTCATTCCGAGCGAAGCCAAAAGGTCTTTTTCTAGGGAGCCGGCGTTAACCCCAACCCGAATCGGGACTCCGCGCGCCTTGGCTTCCTTGGCGAGCAGCGCGATATTGGCCCTTTTACCGATGTTTCCGGGGTTAATCCGCAGGCCATCCACCCCTTCTTCTAGCGACCGGAGCGCAAGACGGAAATCGAAGTGAACATCGGCAACAAGCGGAATTCTGGACCTTTTTTTTATTACCCCCAGCGAGGCCGCAGCTTCTTGGTCAGGGACGGCAACGCGGACAATCTCACACCCAACACGCTCAAGCGTTTCGATTTGACGGAGCGTCGCCTCCGCATCTCTCGTGTCCGTCGTGGTCATACTCTGAACGCGGATTGGGTTTCCCCCGCCTACAATCCACGGACCAAGCCGGACGGGTCTTGTTTTCCGAGGCATAGCTACCCTCCGACTCTTGCCAGCAGGGCTTTTTTAATGAACGGAAAAACCTGGCCGTCGAGGACGGCTTGGACGTCCGAAGTCTCTAAGCCCGTCCTGTGGTCCTTTACGAGCTGATAAGGCTGAAGGACATAAGACCGGATCTGAGACCCGAATGTCGCCTCTTTTTGACCCTGGCTATAACTTAAGAGCTTGGCTTCCTGCTCTTTTTTGAGCATATCGTAGAGCCTGGATTTAAGGATCTTTAAGGCCATAGCCTTGTTTTTAAACTGACTCCGTTCGTTTTGACATTGAACGACGATGCCTGTCGGAATGTGGGTAATGCGAACGGCCGAATCCGTCTTGTTGATGTGCTGCCCGCCCTTGCCGGAAGCCCGGAAGGTATCGACCCTAAGGTCTTTCTCGTCAATCTCGACGGCGATGTCGTCTTCGATTTCGGGGTAAACGGATACCGAAGCGAACGAAGTATGCCGCCTCTTGTTCGTGTCGAACGGAGAGATCCGAACCAGCCTGTGAACCCCTCTTTCTGATTTGAGGTATCCGTAAGCGTTTTCTCCCGCAACAAGAAAGGTGGCTGATTTTAGACCGGCCTCTTCGGCCTCCTGTAAGTCCAGGATTTCAGCCTCAAACCCCGCCTCTTCCGAGAAGCGCACATACATCCTAAGGAGCATTTGGCAGAAATCCATGGCATCCGTCCCTCCAGACCCTGCTTGGACGGTCAAGATGGCGTTTCGCTTGTCGTCATCTTCTCCAAGCAGCACTTCAATCTCAAACGCGGCCAAGTCTTGTTCGAGAGGTAGGACGAGCCGCCTAATCTCCTCCAACAAGGATGTGTCCTCTTCCGCCTTGGCAAGGTCGAGCAACTCGAGGGCACTTTTGAGTTCACCTTCAATCCGCTCGACCCTAGAAACCTCCAGCTCCAACCTACGCTTTTCTCTCCCAAACAACTGAAGCTTTTTGGGATCCTCAAACGTCTCGGGCTGGGCCAGCATGACTTCTAGCTCGCTCAAGCGAATCTTTTTCGCCTCGAGCTCAAAGACCCCCCCTTAACGCTTGGATTCGCTCAAGAAACTGGCCGAGCCCGCCTTCTAGCTCCTCTTGGCTTTGAATGGCAACCATCGCATGCTCCTTTTATTATCGCCATACTCGATTATTTTAGGGTGTCCCCTGGGCCTCTTTATGAGAAAGGCGAATTTTCCCTCCCCTGTCAACTTCCAGGACTTTGACAAGAAGCTCGTCCCCCTCCTTTAGCCTGTCGTGGATGTTGTGGACCCTTTCGTTTGAGATCTGGGAGATGTGCAAAAGCCCTACAATTCCAGGCATGATTTCGACAAACGCGCCAAAATCCACGACGCTCTTAACCTTACCCATGTAGACCTGGCCAACCTCCGGCTCTCTCACGATCTCCTGGATCATCCGGATGGCCTCATCGCACGCCTCTTTGTCAACAGAGGCGATATTTACGGTACCGGAATCGTCGATAAATATCTTCGCCTTCGTCTTGTCGACGATGTGCTTGATCATCTTTCCGCCTGGGCCGATAACCTCGCGAATCTTCTCGGGCTTGATCTGGAGCGTAACGATCCTCGGGGCATAGAGCGAAATCTCTTCTCTCGGCCCTTGAATGCTGTGTTCCATGATATCCAAGATGTGCAGACGGCCTTCTTTGGCTTGCAACAGGGCTTTTCTTAGGATTTCAGCATCCACACCCTTGATCTTGGTATCCATCTGAAAGGCCGTGATTCCTTTTCGGGTTCCGGCAACCTTGAAATCCATATCGCCCAAATGGTCCTCGTCTCCTAATATGTCCGAGAGAATGACGACATCGTCTCCTTCTTTGATCAGCCCCATTGCAATCCCGGCGACAGCGGCGCTTATCGGGACACCGGCATCCATAAGGGCTAGGCTTGCCCCACACACGGTAGCCATCGAGGACGATCCGTTGGACTCAAAAACGTCCGAAACGACCCTTATCGTATATGGAAACTGTTCATCGCCCGGAACGACGCCGCCAAGCGCGCGTTCTGCAAGGTGACCATGGCCGACTTCTCTGCGTGAGGGAGACCTTAAAAATTTAACCTCCCCGACGCTGAACGGAGGAAAATTATAATGGAGCATGAATTTCTTATACTGGTCGCCCTCTAGCAGCTCAATCTTCTGCTCGTCTACCCAGGTTCCAAGCGTGACCGTCACAAGTGCCTGGGTTTCGCCGCGGGTAAACAGCGCACTACCATGCGTACGGGGCAAAAATGGCACCTCGATTGTAATGTTTCGGATGCCATTAGGCTTCCTGTTGTCGATCCGTATGCCGTCCTCAATGACCTTCTTGCGCATGAGATGGCGCTCGAGCTCGAACAGATAAGGCTGAGAAAGCCTTTTTACTAGGGCATCATCGCCGAGCAACTCCATGAGCCGAGCCCGAACCTCGTGTAGCCTTTGGTTTCTGGCCTTCTTTTCCGGGATTGATAGGGCCTCCGTCAAAAGGACCGTTCCCTCGTTGGACAACAGGTTCTTTACTTCTTCGGGAAGGTTCGGCGGCTCGAAGGCGAGCTTTGGTTTGCCCGCTTTTTTTCTAACCTCCTCCTGAATCTCGATTACGCGACGCCCTTGCTCGTAGCCAAACAATATGCCCTGGAGAACTACCTCCTCCTCGAGCTCGAGCATCCCCCCTTCAACCATGATGACGGCGTTTTGTGTGCTAGCCACTACCATATCCATGACGGTGCCGTTCTCTTTGGCTTCAGCGTCGCTGTTTTTGGCAGACTCCAAAGAGGGAGGGTTCAAGGAAAACGTATTCCCGTCGTAGCCAACTCGTACTCCTGCGATAGGCCCGGTAAAAGGCACTTCCGAAACATGGACGGCGCATGACGCGGCAATCATAGCAAGCACGCCGGTATCGTGCACCAAATCCGAAGAAAGAACCGTCGCGATAATTTGAATATCTCGGTTGAACCCCTTGGGAATAAGCGGTCGGATCGAGCGGTCAATAAACCTAGAAGAAAGAACCTCCCGCTCTGTGGGCCTTCCTTCTCTCTTAAAAAACCCTCCCGGGATCTTTCCTGCTGCATACGTCATCTGGACGTAATCGACGGTTAAGGGGATAAAGTCTCCGGCTTCTCTTGGCTCCTGGGCCACACAACATGTGGCCAAGACTACGCTGTCTCCATGGCGGGCCAAACAAGCTCCAGAGGCCTGGCGTGCCACGCCGCCTAGCTCAAGCGATAGCGGAGCATCTCCAAAATTCGTGCTTACAACGATTCGTTCCATGCTTCTTATTAATCTCCAATTGTCCTTTATATTGCTATCTCCGCAACCCTAGCGCCTCAATCAGCCTTTGGTAACGCTCCGGACTCTTCCTCTTCAGGTAATCTAGCAGCCCTTTCCGTCTGGAAACCATCCGAAAGAGCCCGACCCTGGAGTGGTTATCCTTCTTGTGGAGCTTGAAATGCCCGCTTAGCGACACAATTCGCTTTGAAAGAATCGCGACTTGAACCTCGGGAGAGCCAGTATCCCGTTCATGCAGGCCAAACGACCGGATTAACCCGGATACATCAACGCTACGCTTTTCCATCCAAATCCTCCTTTTGTTGCATTCCATATATCGATCAAGACAAAAATATAACACGGGAGGGTTGAAGCACCCCCAAGCCAGGCCATAGGCGGGCATTTCGTTCTAGCGGGACGACGGCCTGGCCAACCCCTATAAGCCGAAGCCGCTGATGGCGCTCAAAGACGCTTACCATCCCCTCTTTTTCCACCCGAACACCGTCGAGGTTGCTTAAATCCACGTCTTCAAACGCAACCCGCTCTCCTTGAAAAAATCTTCTTGCGCCCCGGGGCGTTACCATAACATCCGGGAAAAGCCTGCGAGCTAACGTTTCGATGGGCAGGACACGACCCTGGAGAGCGCTCGATCCTTCCAAACCCGTCGTGCTCGGAGAGGCCGCCTCGGATAGGACAAAAGGACCACACTGGGTTCGTACGAGAGATTTAAGCATGGCCAAGGTTCCAATCCTGCGGCCTATATCCCTGGCAAGGCTCCGAATATAAGTCCCCTTGTGGCAATAGACACGAATCGTGAGGTTCGGCAGCGATACATCCAAAAGTTCGATGGCCCGGATAAAAACCTTTACGGGATTCAGCTCTACCTCTATGCCTTTGCGAGCCAAGTCCGAAGCGCGCTTGCCGTGAATTTTTTTTGCGCAAAACTTTGGCGGGACCTGCCACGTTTCTCCGCAAAACGAGCGCAAAACCTCTTCGAGGTATATTTTATCGACAGCAGGTACATCTGCATGAGCCAAAATGTCGCCTTTTTGGTCGAGGGTGTCCGTTTCAATACCCAAGGTTACTAGAGCTTCGTATGTCCTGCTCCCGTCTTGAACGTAAGGAATGAGCTTTGTGGCTTCCTCAAAAAAAACAGGAAGGACACCACCCGCAAACGAATCAAGGATACCTGTATGTCCGGCCTTTTTGGCCCCGACCATTCTCTTGACACGACTCAAGACATCAAACGATGTAACGCCCTCAGGCTTGTCTACTACAAGAACGCCATTCATAGCGGCTAGGAGAAAAAGGCTTGAAGGAGACGATTAACGACGCGCCCCTTGGCTTCCTGCAGGGGGCCATCGAAAACGGCTCCAGCGGCCATCTTATGCCCTCCACCTCCAAAGGCACCGCATACGGAGGCCACGTCCAGCGTGCCGTTTGAGCGTAGCGATACTTTGGTTTTGTTAGGCTCAAGCTCACGAAAAAGGCAAGCCACCTCTACCCCAGGGATTCCCCGGAGTATCTCCACAAACCCTTCGGTATGTTCCTGTTTTGCGCCACAACTCTTGAGCATTTCTTGGAATACGGAGATTGTTGAGATTTTTTCCTTGCCAAACAGCTCAAGTGTGGCGAACACCTTGCCCATTAGAAAAATTTTTTCCTTCGGATAGTGGTTGTGCAGCGCCATGCCTACTTTTTCTGGTTTAGCGCCCATCCGAACGAGCTCCGAGGCAATAAAAAGCGTACGGGCTGTAGTATTGCTGTACTTGAACGACCCGGTGTCTGCGCTGATTGCGGCCAATAGGCAGCTGGCTACCTCCGGGGAAGGTTCAAAGCCGAGCCTTCGAAGCAACAAATATACCATTTCGCCCGTTGCCGCCGCTTCTGGGTCTATCCAATTGACATCACCGAAGCGAGTGTTGGTTGTGTGGTGGTCGATATTCACGACGCACGAAACATCCCTTTGCGGCCTCTCTCTCGTCTCTCCAATGCGTTCAATGTCTCCGCAGTCTACGACAACCAGAAGGTCGTACGGGTATTCGAGCGCGAACGGGCCGGAAGAAACATCCTCAGCGCCAGGAAGGAATTTCAGATAGTCAGGAACTCCGTCCCGAAGCCACACCTTTGCCTTCTTTCCGAGGGCGCAAAACGTGTGCGCAATTGCAAGACACGAGCCCACGTTATCCGCCTCGGGAGAAACGTGAGAGGTTATAAGCGCACGCTCCGCCTTGGAAAAGGCATGAGCTATCGCCCCCATCTCGGGTTCAAAGTTATCGATTCTCGTGTATTCTGGCAAGAAGCACTTCGATTCTTCGAGCGTACTCAAAAGCCGTGTCCCTTTCGAAAGTGAGTTCGGGAATCATCTTTAAATCCAGACGCCTGTAAAGAAGCTTTCGGATGAATGGGCTTGCCTTGTTGAGCGCCTTAAGCTCGGCTAGGGCTTGCTCATCTGAAGCCAGGGAGCTGAAGTAAACGCGTGCCAGCCGGAAGTCTTTACTTAGCTCTACTTCTACGACCGTTACCATGCTGACCTCTGGATCTTTCAGCTCACGCTCGAGAATCCAAGAGACCTCCTCTTTCAAGAGCGAGGATACGCGTTGGGCTCGATGCATCCCAATCTCCTTAGGAGTATTTTTCTTCACACCCCGTAGAAAACGGGGTGTTTTGGGAGTATGTCAGAATTTCTTGCGTGTCTTCCAAGCACTCGATTCCGAATTGGCTCTCGATATAGGCGACTCCTCCCTGGAGAACCCTTTGAAGCGTTCGCACCTCCCTGCCTACTGCCGAGAACCCAAGAGTCAGTACTTCGTGGTTGTCTAGCTCGTCTACCTCGGAGACGGCCAAGTTGTAGCGGCTCTTAAGCCTTGCGACAATAGCTTGGACAAAACTGCGTTTGTCTTTTAAGGACGGCTTGTAGGGAATAAGAAACCTGGCCCTACAAACAACTACGACCATGGCCTTAAGCCGTTACCGCCTGCTCTTCGAGTGCATAGGCCTCGATAACGTCGCCTTCCTTGTAATCATCAAATCCTTCGATGCTCACGCCGCAATCGTAGCCTTGGGCAACTTCTCGTACATCCTCCTTAAAGCGCTTAAGGGAGCTAATTTTGCCCTCGGCAACGACAGCTCCTTCCCTAATGAGCCTTGCCATGGCGCTTCGAAGAAGCTTCCCTTTCGTCACGTACGACCCGGCCACGTTACCCACCTTCGTGACACGAAAGACCTGCCGAATCTCCGCCTGACCTAGGGTCACCTCTTTGACCTCGGGCTTAAGCTTACCCACGACCGCCTGCTTTAAGTCCTCGAGCAGCTCGTAGATGACGCTGTACACGCGAACGCTTACCTTCTCCCTCTGGGCAAGGTCGAGAACCTTCTTTTCGGGTTTCACGTTAAACCCTACAACGAGCGCATTCGAAGCAGAGGCCAACATCACGTCGGATTCGGAGACGTTCCCTACGGCTGCGTGGACGAGGTTGAGCTGGACCTTCTCGTGTGAGATGGGCGTAAGGCTCTTTTTAAGCGCCTCGACCGTTCCGTCCGTATCTGCCTTTAAGACGAAGTTCAGCTCTTCTATTTCCCCTTTCTGGATCCTTTCGTACAGGTCTTCTAGGGTGACTTTCTTCGAAACGGCGGAGAACTCCTGCGCCTTTTGGTAGTCGAGCCGTTTTCCGGCAATTCGCCTAGCCTCGCGCTCGTCCGGCATGACAAAAATAAGTTCTCCGGCCTGGGGCACCTGTGGTAGCCCGAGGATTTCGACGGGAACAGACGGAGTAGCTTCGCTTATCCTTTGCCCCTTGTCCGAAAGGAGCGCGCGCACCTTGCCAAAAGTCGCCCCTGCAACAACGTAATCTCCTACCTTAAGCGTGCCCTCTTGCACGAGTACTGTCGCGATAGACCCTCGTTTTGGGTCCATTTTGGATTCGATGACGACACCCACCGCAGGCCCCTCGTAGCGAGCTTTTAATTCTAGCAATTCGGTCTGGAGGAGAAGCAGCTCTAAAAGCCCATCCAATCCCTCGCCTGTTTTGGCCGAAAGAGGTACGACTACCGTATTCCCGCCCCAATCGTCTGGAACGAGCCCATAATCGGTTAGGCTTTGTTTAACTCGGTCAGGGTTCGCATTTGCCTTGTCAACCTTATTGATCGCGACAATAATCGGTACCTTGGCCGCCTTTGCGTGGTTAATGGCTTCTATCGTCTGGGGCATAATCCCGTCATCCGCGGCCACGACAAGCACGGCAATATCCGTAACCCTGGCCCCACGAGCTCTCATCGCTGTAAAGGCCTCGTGGCCAGGGGTATCCAGGAACGTAATTCGCCCCCCCCTCGTTTCAACGGTATAAGCACCAATATGCTGCGTAATTCCGCCAGCTTCCGTTTCGGCGACTCTACTTTTACGGATAGCGTCGAGCAATGTCGTCTTTCCATGATCCACGTGCCCCATGATCGTCACAACTGGGGGGCGTAGAAGCTCTTTGGCTTCTTTAGGGCGGATATTTTCCAGAATAACGGCATCGTCAAAGCGCGCTTCGTGGTTTTCCACGCTGTACAGAAACTCGCCCGCGATGAGCTGAGCCGTATCAGGATCCAAGGCTTGATTCACGTTTGCCATAACTCCTAGCTCAATCAGCTTGCGAATCAACTCGGAGGCCTTGACCCCCATTTGTTTGGCCATTTCTCCTACTGTAAGCGTGCCTTCCATTCGAACGACCCTCTTCTGGGCGGACGGGGGAAGGCTTGAAGGACGTCTCCTCGCCTCGTCAATCCTTGCCCTTTTTATAGGTTTTGGCCTTGGAAGGATCTCCACGGGCTTGGCCTCTTCTACCGCCTCACCTTCGAGGGGTTTTTCAAGGATCAACTGAACGTCATCTTTTTCTTTTGCTTCTCTTGGGCGTTTCTTGGCTTTTCCTGGATAGTCTTTGGGTGCCTCTTTCTTAAGGTCAACCCTCTTCTTCTTCTCTTCTTCCTTTCCCAGCTTTTCCGGTTCAGAAACCTCTGCCTCCTTGGGCTCTTCCACGACCTGCTTTGTCTGACTGTTAGGCTCGAGTTCTTGAGGGACAGTCGTACGGATGGAGGGCCCTTCTTCGAGCGAGGCCTCATTAGGGGCAACCTGTTCACCTTCAACGGTTGGGCTAGGCTCTACTTCCAAGCTTGGTGCTGCTTCCATTGAGGCGAAAACGCCGGCGTCCTCATCTTTGGATAAAGACGCACTCCGAGGAGCAGTCTCTTCATGGGCCGGCAGGGATTCCCTAGAAGAAGGCTCCTCGTGGGCCCCTTCGA
This sequence comes from Nitrospirae bacterium UBA2233, assembly GCA_002347965.1. GTDB lineage: Bacteria > UBA2233 > UBA2233 > UBA2233 > UBA2233 > UBA2233. The sequence continues at coordinate 13,139 of DDYN01000039.1, forward strand.
CAAGAACCTCGGGCGGTTTCGTTTCCCTTGCCTTACGAATCACCACAGCCGAAGCACGCTCCGCTTGCTTCGGCGCTCTTCGGTCTTGAATAAAAGACAGAATTTTCGCTTTTTCTTCCTCGTTAAGCGTAGAGGAGGGGGATATTCGTCGCTCAAGCCCGCACGCCGAGGCAATTGCAATGACCTCTTTGCTCTCTAACCCAAGGGCCTTCGCGAACTCGTAGAGCCTAGACTTTGCCATAGAGACCTTTACCCGTTTGTGCCAGCCCCTTCCGTAACCTGGGCTAGACTTTCCGTTTCTTGATTTTCTTTTGTCGCCGACCTGAACGATGCAGGAGACAAGAGCTCTTTTGCCCGACGCTTAAGCGTAGATGCAAGTCCCCGATCCACATCCGGGGGTAGCTTCTCAAATTGGTTTTCACCCATCTTGGAGAGGTCATCGAGCGTTTCAACCCCGGCGGAGTTTAAGGCTAGGGCCAACGCCTCGTCCATATCCTGAAGAAACTTGACGGATTCTTTCGCAAGCTGACGGATTTTTTGGACTTCAGACTTGCTCCGAATGTCTATGTTCCAGCCAAGCAGCTTTGAGGCAAGCCGGACGTTGACGCCCTTCTTGCCGATAGCCAAGGAAAGCTGCTCATCCGGAACTGTAATCTCAAGCGTCTTGTGTTCTTCTAGGGCAACCACGTTTAAGATCTCACAAGGGGCAAGCGCCTTTTGGGCGAGATGTTCGATGTCCTTGTGGTAAGGAATGACATCGATACGCTCGGAGCGAAACTCCTGAAGGACATTTTGTATCCTCGAGCCCCTTACTCCTACGCAAGCACCGGCCGGATCAACGTTTGGATCCTTGCTTTTTACGAGCACCTTAGACCTCATCCCCGGCTCTCTGGCTATGTTGAGGATCTCGACAAGGCCGTTTCGGATCTCCGGGACTTCTAACTCGAACAGACGAACGAGGAATTGCGGGTGGGTTCTTGAAAGGATCAGTTGCGGCCCCCGGCCTTCGAGGCGAATGTCCAGCAGGTAAGCGCGAATCCTGTCGCCTTGGCTGTAATGCTCTCCCCAAATCTGCTCGCTGGAAGGCAAAAGCGCGTCCGTCTTCCCGATGTTGACTACAATGTTGCCTCCCCGATCGATCCGCTGAACAATGCCGCTCACCAGCTCACCTTTTCTGGAAATGAGCTCGTTATAAATGTTTTCCCGCTCGATTTCCCGGATGCGTTGCATCAAAACCTGCTTGGCCGTCTGGGCGGCAATTCGCCCTAAATTCATCAAGTCGCCGGACTCAAGGTGGCGCTCGAGGACATCGCCTACTTCTGCCGACTCGTTGTATTCTCTGGCCTCTTCAAGGGAAACCTCCTGCGTCGGGTCCTCGACATTTTGAGCAATACGATAACTCTCGTGGATGTCAAAGGTCCCCGTCTCTTCGTCAAACAGCACGCTAATCGGCCGTTGGCTACCGTACTTCTTCTTGGCAGCGGACAAGACGGCAGTCTTAATCGTGTCAATCAGGACTTTTTTGCTGATGTCCTTTTCTTTGCCAACCTGTTCGATAATGCGTTTTAACTCTGTACTCATGGGTTCTTTCGCGTGCGTTTATTGCTAGGAAAGCGTGCTTAGGCTAGAGAAACTCGTTTCTATCAAAATCGTACACAAGATTGGCCCTCCGGATGGCGCGGAAGGGCACGTCAAGCTCCTGAGCCGTCGACCCCACACGAAGCGTTAGCCTGTCGCCCTGAACCCCTATCAGCGTCCCTTGGGCCTCCTTCCTCCCTGAATACCCCTTCTCAAGCCGGAGCACAAGCCTCTTACCGATATAACTCTTAAAGTCATCTTTGGGCCCCAAGAGCCGGTTGACCCCCCTTGAAGAAACCTCGATTGTGTATGTCCCCTCAAAGGGGGCATCGTTGTCGATCAACAGCGCGGAGCTCTCCGACACCTTGACGCAGTCCTCAACTTTGACTCTCCGGGATGCGGGGTCCGTCGTGTCAAGATAGAGACGAACCACCCATTTGCTCTGTTCGCGATCTACGCTCACAAGAACAAGCCGAAAACCCAAGGCAAGGATCTCCGGCTCCAAAAGTTCACGTAAACGCCGCTCAACGGACGAGCTTTCCATCTCGTTTGACGGGATCCCCTCGCAGCCCCTCGCATACCCTAAACAGGCAATCCAAAATGAACGAGAGGAAGAAGACGTGAGGTTTGGAGTTCAAAGTTGCTATACTACTCTTTCCACGTTACTCAACAGCATACCCTACTTCAGCCCTCTAAGGCAATGCTTCTCCAAGCATAGAGGCGGGGTTTAACAGCACCCCTACCTCCTCCTTAGAATAAACTCCTTCTCCTAAAAGGACTTCCTTTAGCGACTGCCCGGTTTCGTAAGCCTTTTTTACGAGTGCCGCAGCCTTGTCGTAGCCGATTTCTGGAGTCAAGGCGGTAACCAAGGCGAGGCTTTTTTCTAGCCAATCATTGCATCGCCCAGAATCCGCAAGGATGCCCTCGATGCACTTTTCACGAAACGCCTCCATGGCGTTGCCCAAAAGGCTCAAACTCTCCAAAATCGAATGGGCCAAGACTGGCATCATGGTGTTAAGCTCTAGGTTCCCAGAAAAACCGGCCAACGTCGCGATTGCATCGTTCCCGATCGCACGTACGGCTACTTGACACACCATCTCGGCCATCACAGGGTTCACCTTGCCCGGCATGATAGAGGAACCTGGCTGGACGGATGGAACCTTGATTTCCCCCATTCCGCAACGGGGGCCGGAATTGAGCAGACGGATATCGTTGGCGATCTTCATGAGGCCTACGGCCAAAGACTTTAACGCCCCGCTCAACTCAACAAGGGCATCTTTTGCCCCAATAGCCTCGAACTTATCCTCGGCCGTACGAAACGGATACCCTAATCCTTCTTGCAATTTTTCGACAACGACCTGGCCAAACTTTGGGTGTGCGTTCAGTCCTGTCCCCACGGCCGTACCGCCGATTGGAAGCTCTTCCAGGAAGTATTCTGAATGCTTCAGGCGAACACCCGCATGCCTCAACATCGTCGCATAAGCTCCAAACTCCTGGGAAAGCCGCATAGGTACGGCATCTTGAAGGTGAGTCCTCCCGATCTTTAACACGTCAAAGAACGATTCGGCCTTTTTTGTGAATGCGACCTCGAGCCTAAAAAGAGCTGGCAGGAGGTTCTCTTTGAGCTCATCGTAAGCGGCCACGTGGATGGCCGTTGGGATGACATCGTTGCTCGACTGTCCTTTGTTGACATGGTCGTTTGGATGAACGGGAAAACGGTCGCCCTTTTTCCCACCCAGAAGCTCGTTGGCCCGGCTTGCAATGACCTCGTTTGCGTTCATGTTGGTCGAGGTTCCCGAACCCGTCTGGTAGACATCCACGACGAACTCCCTATCGAGACTCCCCTCCGCCACTTCCTTTGAGGCCCTCCCGATCGCGTCAGCTAGAACAGGGTCCAGCTGGCCAAGCTCGGCATTTGCTTCCGATGCATAGCCCTTGATAAGCCCGAGCGCTTTAATAAACACCCTCGGGAAGCGTTGCCCGCTAACGTGGAAGTTCTCGACGGCCCGTTGAGTCTGGGCGCCGTAATACGCTTCTTCTGGCACCATTATCTCGCCTAGGGAGTCTCTTTCCGTTCGAAGCCGCGATTCCTGCATTGCGTTATGCCTCGGATGTAGAATTAATGCAATAACCGACACATCCGTTCGCTTCGCCGCTCTGGGTCATCCAGAGCGCATGCATAGCCTCAAGGCCCGCTAGAAGGAGGCGGCCTTCAAGGCCCTCATGCTCCTCTGGGACCACACGACCAGACTCAGGGGCGTTTGCCACAATACCCAGAATCCCACCCGACAAGATACGACGCCTAGAAGACGTATAGTAGTCTTTCAGGAGGAAATGGGCGGAGAGCTCCATCTCCGAGGCAAGGGCGCCCATTCGCTGGTAGCTCTTAAGGCGTTCCCGAAGCTCATTTCCTTTCGGCGAGAATTGCGGGGCTTCTTTAAAATAGAGGTCGCTCTTGGTGTGAACAACCCCCAGCCAAAGAGATTCGCCCGACAAGAAACCTTGCTCCCCGAGCGCCGAAAGAAGGAACGGGAACATCTCGAACGAGGCTACCGCGGGATACTCTGGGCCAACAAGCGCCCGCGTCGTGTCTTCGTCCCGGATGCACGCCAACGCGACGACTGCATGACCCGGACGTACGCGGGCCTGAAGGCTTCCGGCAGTCCCAATGCGAAGGAGCACGCCGTTGCCCTGGATGAGCTCGATCACCTCCGGAAGGACGATCGCGCACGAAGCGGGCCCCATACCCGTCGTAACCCCGGAAACAGGCGTCCCCTTGTATGTCCCGTGTACAACAACAAGCCCCCTATCCCCCTTAGAACACTCGGCATGATCAAGGTGCTGGACAAGCCTCTGGATCCTTCCGGCCGACCCTGCGGTAAGCACGTACGGATTCATCCGTTCAGCTTCCAAGTGGTATGTTTTCCCCCTCGAAAGGAAGGTAACCCCCTCTTCCATGGATTCTCCCGTAAGTTGCGAACGGTTCAAAAATGCACTACATTTAATTATTACATCTTAAACAGAAGCCTGACTATCGCTCACGAAAAAAGGAAATGCCATGGAGCCTACAAAGATTCTTTTGGGTGAAGAGGCAATCCCTAAGTTTTGGTACAACATCCTGGCCGACCTTCCCTGGCCTTTGCCCCCTGCCCTTCACCCGAAGACCCGATCGATACTTTCTCCGGACGATCTTGCCGAGCTTTTTCCTGAATCCCTCGTTGAACAGGAAATGAGCCATGAGCGGTTCATCGAAATCCCGGACGAGGTGCTTGAGGCCTACAGGATGTGGAGACCAACGCCGCTTCATCGTGCCTACCGGCTTGAAAGATCCCTCGACACTCCAGCAAAAATCTACTACAAGTACGAAGGCGGAAACCCCTCCGGGTCGCACAAGCTGAACACGGCCTTACCTCAAGCCTATTTTAACCGGCTTGAGGGCATCAAAAAGCTCACGACGGAGACGGGCGCAGGCCAGTGGGGAAGCGCGCTTTCTTTGGCCTGCAGTCTTTTTGACCTTGAATGTCGCGTGTTTATGGTCCGGATAAGCTACGACCAAAAACCTTACCGGCGGATTCTTATGGAGACCTGGGGCGCGACGTGTATTCCGAGCCCGAGCCAAACGACGCAGGCAGGCAGAAATGCGCTTCAGCAAGACCCAGAAACCCCGGGCACCCTAGGCCTTGCCATTTCCGAGGCCATTGAAGAAGCGCTCGCAAGGTCCGACACGCACTATGCGCTGGGAAGCGTACTAAACCACGTCCTTTTGCACCAGACGGTGATAGGCCTGGAGGCAAAGGCGCAGCTCGCCAGCATCGGCGTCATGCCAGACGTGATTGTCGGCTGTGTTGGCGGCGGGTCTAACTTTGCCGGACTTGCACTCCCATTCGTTCCAGAGAAACTCTCGGGACAAAAGGTGAAGATGGTATGCGTAGAGCCAATCGCCACACCATCGTTGACAAAAGGGACCTACACCTATGATTACGCGGATACCGCAGGGCTAACCCCGCTTTTAAAAATGCACACGCTAGGCAAAGATTTCGTGCCGCCCAAAGTGCACGCTGGAGGGCTGCGCTACCATGGGATGGCGCCGATCGTGTCATTATTGTACGACAAAGGCCTTTTGGAGGCCGAGGCTGTGGAGCAACAAGAGGCATTCTCGGCCGCTGTTATTTTTGCAAGGACAGAGGGGGTTGTCCCGGCTCCTGAGTCTGCACATGCCCTCCGTGTTGCCATAAACGAGGCTATGCTGGCAAAAGAAGAAGGAAAAAGTAAAGCAATTATTCTTAATCTAAGCGGGCATGGCTACCTCGATCTTAGCGCCTACGATGCCTACCTTAAAGGACAAATCCCCTCAAAGCAGGAAGCCTAACCTACCTAAACTCCAAGCCAAGCCTATCACTTCTGAGATACCTGGGTGCCGGACGTCTGCCGTCAACTGACGCCTGTTGCCTACTGGAGGGACGCCTTCAGCTGCCTACGGTAAAAGGACCGCATGACGATGGCCGTTAGGTTGAACAGGAACGTCATCACAAGCAAAACGAACGTGGTTCCATACTGAATCGGCCGGGTCTCTTGGACGTTGATCGATTGGGTGGCCATAATATAAATATGGTATGCAAGCTCCATGAACTGATCGAATGGGTTCAGAATGGGCAGCTGAAAAGGCAGTAGCGGAACGTTGACGTAGACTACGGGCAGCTTGGGCAGAAAGTAGGCCGCACCCGTAAACAGGATCGGGGCCGTTTCGCCGGCCCCGCGCGAAACGGCAAGAATCGCCCCCGTTAAAATACCTGGCCGTGCCTGCAGAAGGACGACCCGGGACGTGGTTTGCCAACGGGTTGCGCCGAGTGCGTAGGCTGCTTCCCTGTAGCTCCAAGGAACGGCGCGTAACGCTTCTTCCGTAGAAACGATGACCACGGGCAAGACCAACACGGCAAGCGTCATTGCTGCCCACAGAAGCGCAGGTTTGCCAAACAGCATTCCTGTCTGCAGAACCTGATCGAGATTTCTTCCTATAAAAAGGATAAAAAAGCCTAGCCCGAACAGTCCAAACACGATAGAAGGGATACCGGCCAAGTTGTTTACCCCTGCCCGGATGACCCTGGCGATCGGGCTATCTTGAACGTACTCTACGAGGTACACGGCGGTTGAGATTCCTACGGGAAGGGCCGCTAGGATCATCAGCGTGACTAAAGAAAGTGTCCCGAAGATAGCGGGAAGGATGCCTCCGGCCGTCATCCCTTTTTCCGGAGACTCAAACAGGAAAGAAGGGGTAACGACCTTGGCGCCATAGTATAGGATGGGAACGAAAATCCAAGCGATCAACAAAACAACCACGGCCATAGAAAACCCGGCTATAATCACGAATGCCCACTCGAGCAACCTGATCGACTTACGGCTGCGGCTGTTATGCGAAAACGTCATGCTTGCCCCTACATTCTCAAGCGTTTGCGTACCCTATCCAAGATGAACTCGGTTACAAAGTTCATAAAAAACGTAATCGTGAACAAAACAGACCCGACCAAAAAAAGCGCATAATACTCGTTCGACCCCTGCGCAACGGCGCCTAGTTCACCCGCGATCGTAGCCGTCATCGTGCGTACAGACTTAAAAATATCGAAGGTCACCTGGGCCGCGTTCCCCGTGGCCATGACGACAATCATCGTCTCTCCGATCGCTCGCCCCATACCAAGAATGACTGCCGCGGCGATACCCGGCGAACAATACGGTAAAATCGCAAAAAGAACCGTCTGCGATCGCGTTGCGCCCAACGCGTAGCTTGCTTCTCTGATTTCCCTGGGCACAGCGTGTAGGACGTCTTCCACAAGCGAGGCGATCACGGGGATGATCACACAGCTGACCCCGATCGCCCCCACAAGGGCGTTAAGACGGTAAGAAGTATGAAAAATTCGCTGAATCCAGTCTGCCCCTATGGCGAGCATGAAGAAACCGATCACTACGGTTGGAATACCGGCCAGTAGCTCTAAAAAAGGCTTTGCCAGCTCCCTTAGACGTGGCTTGGCAATTTCGCTCAAAAACAATCCACAGCCGATTCCAAACCCAGAAGCGATAAGCGTGGCCGGAAGGGCCACAAGGAATGTTCCAGATATTAAAGGAATGAGAGAAAATTTTGGACTCGACCCAACAGGTTGCCAGATGTATCGGAACACTTCTTCGTTGCTAAAATAATCGACCACTCGCACGCCGATAAACTGACTCAAAGGAATCGTGGTGAGCGCACGAACCCCTTCCTGGAACAAGAATAAGAAGATGAGCGTGATCGCCACAATCGCGACCAGGCTGTTCAGGAACAGGAAGAGCTCTATTCCGCGCTCCAGCGCCCGCCCTTTACGCACAAAAGAGCGACTTCGATGGATCTTCGCCCACGCCCATTGAGCCCTTTGGGCTTCCGGATGGACTTCCAAGGCCTGAAGTTTGTGCCCTTGCCTCCCTTCTCGCTCCATCCTTTTGCCCCCCTAGCACCATCGTGCGTTATCGGCCTGCAACAGCGGCTACGTTGATCGGAATGTAGCCAAGCTCAGCCGCGATTTTTTGGCCTTCTTCGCTCAAAATCCAATCGAGGAAGCGTTTAATCTCGGCAGATTCCCGAAGAGAATAGACAAAAAGCGGCCTGGCCAATGGGTACTCTCCGGACCACACTACGTCGTAGTGTACCTTCGTCCGCTTGAGGTCGGAGCGGTCGATTGGGTCGATGGCCTTCTGATCGTCTGCCTTGCTGACCTTTATCACCTTAAGGTTTGGACGATCGAAATAGGCAACCCCTCCATACCCAATCCCTTTAGGGTCTTTGGCTACCGCATCGGCAACGGCGGCGGTTCCAGGAAGGTTTTGACAATCGGAGGCATAGTCCATGTCCTTAAGGACGTGCTCTTTAAAAAAGAGGTAGGTCCCAGAGTTAGATTCCCTGGAATAGCGCATTATGGGCAAGTCTTTGCCGCCCAACTCCTTCCAGTTGTTCACGTGTCCCGTGTATATACCCATCAGCTGCCTTAGACTCAAGCGCTCTACCGGGTTGTCTTTGTGGACGACGATGCCGAGCGCATCCATTGCCACCTTAACCTCCTTCGGCTCTCGGCCCAACCGGCGCGCTGCTTCTATTTCTTCCTGCTTGATCGGGCGGGAAGCGTTGGCCAGGTCTGTCGTCCCGTTAATAAGCGAGGCAATTCCCGTCCCAGAGCCCCCTCCCGTCACCTGGATCGTCGCATCGGGGTGCTTTTTCATGTACTCTTCCGCCCAACGCTGGGCCACGATAACCATCGTGTCCGAGCCTTTCACCGTGACGAGCTCACTAGCCCACCCATCTTGAGCCATCGAGGCACCCAGAAAAAATACACCGGACATCAGGACCATCTTGATAAACGCTTTCATGGGGGTCTCCTATAGAGTTTCTGCCGTAAATACGTTTTGAATTCGAAAATCTCCCTGCACGGCCATAACGTCCCCGGCCCCTCCTTTGGCCTGTCTAATGACGTAAAGCGTCTTCCCTAAGGCATCCATGGCTATTCCGGTGGCTTCACCCCCCGGTACTTCCGCAAACTTCCTCACTTTCGCGCCGGATGGCAGCGCACAAAGAACCTTGTTGGGAGCAAGATTTGCTCCTTTTTTGCCCTCTGCAACCCAAAGGTCCATGAACGAACCCCAGAAAAGGGCGCTAGGGCCCGCAAAGTCATTCCCGTTCCCAAAGAGATGGACGGAAACCTGAAGGCTTCTAGGGTTAAGCCGAAGAATCCTTCCGAACGAGGGGTCGGCCCCTTTTTCGGCAAAGTATATGTACTCTTCTGGTCCTGAGCTTACGCCTTGGAGCGCCTGGAACGTGCTAAACCCCCTTTTTCTTGCCTCGTCTGAGGCATGGAGAGGGTCCTCAATCTTGCTCCAACGCCTATTTGCAGCATCGAGCGCAAGCAGCTCTCCTTCAAGAAACCCGGTACCTCCTTTGGGTACATACTTAAACAAGCCACCGCTCGGTCCCGCCTCTGTCAGGTAAACCGACCCGTCTGCCCCGACGGTAAGGCCGGCATGAGCAAAATTTCCCATGGATTCGATGCGTACGGGCTCTGGGCGTGCAAACTCAACACGGTACACAAACCCGCCTTCCGGCAAGTTCTGGGCAACAAAAAGGAAGCCTTCTTTGCTGTCGGCGATAGGCCCGAGCCCGGCAACACCTGTCGGAATTACGGAGCCCTTGCGTAGCACGGGCCCATCCAACTCTAACATGCTAATCGAACCTGCCCCGTCATTATGGGCGACAGCAAGCGTGTTGGAGTTTGGCAAAAAAACTGCACCCTGTGGGTTCTCGGGAAAGACGGCCCCGCCAGGCATGCGACCCCCAGACCGGACAGCCGTACTGGCTTGAAAGCCCTTAAGCATTACCTCTTGAGGCATAACAAGGGAGGCTTGTCCCCAGAACGCAACCAGCGCGATTCCTTTTATAAGAGAGGCTTTTTTCCGAAGGTACATTCTTTCCCCCTTGATTTTGAAATGCTATCATAGCAAACAAAATGTTGCAGTTTTATGAAGCGCCGAAATAATCAGCCGGACAGAACCCTTTTGATTTATCACGCTGGTGCGCTCGGCGATACGCTCCTTCTTTATCCCATACTCCGCGCATTCCTAGATGCCCAGCCCGAAGTCAAAGTCGTAGCCGTAGGAGAAGCACCGTGGAGGTTGCTCTTCAACCTAGGATGGGTAGAAAAGTTCTTTTCTTGCCACAACGGCTGGGTATCGGAGTGGTTTTCCAAGAATCCTCCTACAACACAGCATCCGTTGGACGGCTGGCTGAACCCCCCGGTAAAAGCATGGGTGTTCCTAAAGCACCCTCCCGAAGGGCTCCTACGTTGGCTTTCTCATGTCTGTACAGACCCGCCCGCGTGCCTACCTATTCGCCCGCCAAGGCATATAGGGGCTACAACATTTTACGCAAGAACGCTCATGGGGATCAACATTCCAAAGCCATACCTCTTAGCTCCGCGCGTAGTGATTGACGAAAAACCCAAGCCCGCTCTTTGGCCAAAGCGGCGCGTGCTCATCCATCCTGGCGCAGGAAGCCAAGCAAAAAGCCTTCCGCTTCCCTGGGTTTCCAAGCTTTACGAAGCCCTCCTAGGCCTTCATATCCAGCCATTTTTTTTGATCGGACCAGCAGAACGCGAAAGCGGGGCCAGTAAGCCGCTGGAGCACCTTGGTCCAATCGTGGCGCCGGATACTCTCGAAGCACTTTACCGTACACTCTGTGAATATGTCGCTTTTGTGGGGACAGACTCTGGACCTAGTCACATGGCTTCGCTCTTGGGCCTCTACACCTTAACATTCTTTGGGCCGAGCGATGCTAGAGCTTTTGCCCCGTCGGGACCTTTTGGGGCGGTGTTTTCGAGCGGACACGAGTGTGCTCCATGTATGCCAGAAAACGCTCTTCAAGCATGCATGGGGGAACGGCCGTGCCTTGCCGTCTACGACCATGATCTTGTCGCTAAGGTCATTCACGCATTTTTCGAAAGAGGTTGGCAATGCGTTTAACGGTTGTTTTCTTTTGTGCGTTAGTGGCCGCAGGAGCCTTAAGTTCCGCCCACGCCCAATCTGGGCCTAATGCTCCTTGGGTCATTCAAGAAACGATTGTCACAAAAACATCCGTTGAAATCCGGCTTCAAACTGCTAGAATGCGCATCGAACCGCTTACAGGAGGCGTATTCCGCGTCGAGGTTGGCCGCGGGGACGGCCCGCTCGTCGTTCGGGAGAGCGCTTCCGTGATCGATACGCCCGAGGTAGGGCCAGCATCGTTTAGCGTAGAACAACAGCCAAAGGAAATTCTCGTCATCACCAAAAACGCGACCTTGGGCTTGAACGAAGAAACGGGCGCAATCCGTCTGGAAGACGCCCAAGGGTCTCCGTTTCTTTCCGGCCTTCGTTTTTGCTGGGAGGCTTCCCAAGAAGGAGGGTTGAATATCATTCTACCTGCTAACGCTCCGAAGACCTCCTTCTATGGACTCGGGGAAAAAACAGGCCCATTGGACAAGCTAGGACAACGCTACGCCATGTGGAATACGGACGCTTCCGGTTACGATGCCTCAACCGACCCCTTGTACCAGTCCCACCCGTTTTTCATCATGCTGAACGAAGAATCCAGGGCAACGGGCCTTTTCTTGGATGCTCCATCTCCGTCCAAGTTTGACTTCGCGCAAACGACCGAGGCGGACGTTCAGATCGCCACGTTAGAACAGGCGGTACGTTTTTACCTCATTCCAGGTCCTTTCATAAAAGATGTTGTACGCCGCTACACGGCCCTTACGGGAAGAATATCCATGCCGCCCGTTTGGGCCATGGGGCACATGATCTCGAAGCTTGGTTGGAACCCCGCGAAAGAGATCCCCGAGGTTGCCGAAAGGGCACGCAAAGAGCGAATCCCTGCCGACGCGCTATGGCTCGATTTATACTACATGGACAGCTACAAGAGCTTTACCTGGAACAACGCCACGTTTGAAAACTTTCCCGGGTTTCTAGAGGCGCTGCACTCCCAAGGCTACAGGACTGTCGGTATTATCCACCCCGCCATCAAGCTAGACCCAAGCTATCGGGTTTATCAAGAAGGGCTCCGGCGGGATGCGTTCATGCGCTACGCGGATGGCAGCGTATACTTAGGGCGCCTTTGGCCAGGAACGAGCGTGTGGCCGGATTTTACAAGGCAAGACGTCAGGGAGTGGTGGGGGTCCCTCTACGAGCCACTTCTCGAGGCAGGAATGGACGGGTTCTGGAATGACATGAACGAGCCTAGCGTCTTTGACCCCCATACGTTCGATAACGCCTGCAAGACCTTCCCTCCTGATGTCGTGTTCTACGATAACGGTCATTACAGCCCGCACGCAACGCTGCACAACGCCTACGGAATGCTGATGGCCAAAGCAAGCTACGAAGGGATTCAACGGCTCATGCCCAACAAAAGGCCCTTTTTGCTCTCGCGGGCCGGTTTTCCCGGGGTTCAACGCTACGCCGCAGCATGGACGGGGGACAACGCTTCCAGCTTTGCCTACCTCAACCTGCAAAATCCGATGCTCTTGAATATGGGGCTTTCGGGGCTTTCCTTCTCAGGGGCCGACATCGGGGGTTTTGCCGGCTCGGTGACGCCAGAATTGCTCGTACGCTGGTACGAGGCGGCAACGTTCATGCCGCTCATGCGTGAACACGCCGATCAATTTGCGCTTCCTCAGGAGCCCTGGGCGTTCGGTGAGCCTTACACGTCTATCATACGAAAGCACATCGAGCTCCGTTACGCGCTACTGCCTTACCTCTACAGCTTGTTCTACGAGGCGCACACGACAGGGATTCCAATCCTAAGGCCGCTCGTGATGGAATACCAGGACGACCCTTCCGTCCGAAACCTCTCCAACGAGTTTCTCGTGGGAGAGCACCTGCTGGTCGCACCCATACTCGACCCGGGCGTAATCGGGAGGAGCCTGTACCTCCCAAAGGGCAGCTGGTATACCTTGGGCTCCAAAGAGGTCCGCCTGGGTGGACGATGGACCTTCGCAGATGGCCCGCTCGATAAGCTTCCCGTCTTCGTGAAAGAAGGAGCCGTTCTTTCTATGGTAGAGCCAGGGGCAAACACGATCGGGCTACTAGAAAAGCCTATCCGGCTGGACGTTTACCCGCTTCGTAAGCCCTCCTCGAGGGCGGTTTCGCGGGTCGTTCTCGACGACGGGACGAGTCGGCAAGCCAAAAGACAAATTTTCCAGTTTACCCAAAAGGCGCATACTTCCGGGTTTGTGCTGGATATAGAACGGTCTGGGAGTTGCCTGTACAATCACCCATCCTTCGAAGTTCGAGTGTACGGAGAGGCTCTTTCCTCCGTGATCGTGGACGGAAAGAGCTACTCCATAAGCCTCGCAGGAAATGGATGCTCGTTTTCGCTGCCCTCGGAAGCAAGTATGGTAGAGGTCGTCTACGGCTCAGATTTTAGGTAGCGTGATCCCTCGTTGGGACTGGTATTTGCCCGCTCTATCCTTGTAAGATTCGGCGCATGCCTCCTCGGCTTCGAAGAACACCACCTGTGCGATGCCTTCGTTGGCGTAGATCTTGGCGGGCAGGGGAGTTGTGTTGGAGATTTCGATCGTGATGTGCCCCTCCCATTCGGGCTCGAGGGGGGTTACGTTCGTGATAATCCCACACCGAGCGTAGGTGGATTTCCCTACGCAGATCGTCATCGTGTTGCGCGGTACACGGAGATACTCGACGCTCCTCGCCAACGCAAACGAGTTGGGAGGAATCACGCATACAGACCCTTTATAGTCTACAAAACTTTTCGGGTCAAAGCCCTTTGGGTCAACAACCGTGTTGAACACGTTCGTAAAAATCTTGAACTCGTCGGCAACCCTGACGTCGTAGCCATAAGAGGAAACGCCGTACGAAATGACCCCATCCCGCACCTGCCGCTCCTCGAAAGGCTCTATCATGCCAGCCTCTTGAGCCATTCTTCGAATCCAGAAATCAGGCCGAACGCATGCCACGGCTTACTTGAGGAACTTTCGGATCGTAACGCGCGTCCCCTTGCCCGCCTCGGACCAAACGTTCATCTCGTCCACAAGTTTTTTTGTCCCGGGCATGCCCATGCCAAGCGACCCGCCGGTCGTGAACCCCTCCGACATCGCCTGTTCTATGTCCGGGATGCCGGGCCCGTTGTCTTCGCAAACAACCTCAATCCCCTTCTTTGGGCCTTCGTTTAACTTGGCGATCTCCACCTTTCCGGATTTCGCGTACACAACGATATTGCGGGCAAGCTCAGAGACCGCAGTTGCAATCCTGGATTGGTCTACCAACCCAAAACCCATCTGCTTCGCGTACGTGCGGACGCTGTTGCGTGCAGTAACGATATCCGTGTTGTTGCGAACAGCAACTTCTTCAAGCACTTGCCTCATAACCCTCGGTCTCTTCCGCTTCCAGTGTGCGTTCTTCCCTCTCTTTGGCTTCCACCATCTCCTTGAGCATCAAAAGGCCCTTCTCAAGGTTCAGAGCGCAGCTCACGCCTGTCATTTTAAGGCCAAGCTCGACGAGCGTGATGGCCACGGCAGGCTGCATGCCCACCACAATGGTAGGGGGACCCATCAATCTGGCCATCCTGGCGATGTCTCGGATCATCCTCCCCATGAAAGAATCGACGATGTCTACCGCCGTAATGTCGATCAACAGCCCCTTGGCCTTTGTCTTAGCAATTTCTTCTAGAATGTCTTCTTGAAGCTTCAGCGCAGACTCGTCGTCCAAGGCAACCTGTATAGTCACGATCAAAAAGTCGGAAATCTTGAGAACAGGTATACGCTCCATCGTCTCCTCCCTGTAAGACAAAGTTATTGTAGCAGGTACGTTCCGCTTTGCAAAGACGCATGAAGCAGCCCCACCTTACGAAGAACCAATCTCAACGGGGAATTTAGGTAGCTGGAATTTTCGTGTGAGGCCAAAGAAGATTTCATAATTCGGAGAATCTCCCGTAAGCCCGGCTCGGCCAAAGAGCTCTCCTTGAACACGCCAAAACATGGGGAAGATCACCCCACCGCCAGCCTTAAGGATGTTTTTATCGTTAAAAAATGGGCCTTGCTTCAAGCCAACGATGCGAACATCGTGAAGGTCGGAATTCATCGAAAATTCCGCAAGGAGGCTGACATCCCTGGCAACAGGATAAGATGCGGAAATTCCGACGACGACCAAATCTCTTTGGTTTGCGTTCTTCGTCGGGTCCCCCATCAGCCCAGTCCCAACGTTGAAGTCCAATTGGAATTTCCCAAAGGTTTTCGACGTAAGAAGCAGAATCTGGACATCTGTCTCGTCTGTCCCCAGCCCTTTATTGTCGGCTGCATTCGGGAGCTTCACGTTAACCCCAAGTCCAAACCGATATCCGTACAGGCGGAGGAAGGACAGCCTTGTGGCCAAGACGGCATCGCCCGAGTCCTCTTGTTCGGGGAAGAATGGATCGTGGCGTAAAAGCAAGTATTCGTAGTCCACCTGAAAATCAACGACGTCGGCAAACCCAACCCCAAGCAAGACCCTCGGAACGCGCACGTAGTGCGCACCGTCCGCGGCATCTTGAAACCCAAAACCAACCCCTGTAAGGACTTCTCCACTCTTAAGCGGGGTTGCGCTCCTAACGAGTGAGAACATCGATGCAGAGCACACACTGCTCCCCCCTAAGCACGCCAACCAGAGAAAAGACGCAACGATGAAGCGTTTCATCGAACAACCCCGCACGCTTTATTGGCATCGAGCGGTTAACCCGTGGGCGATTCCAAAAAAGAATCGCTTTCGAGCGACAAGGACAAACCCGGCGTTCTCCAAGGCCTCGTGGAATTGGCTTATTGTCAAGAAAGAGCCGACACTCCCGATAAGGTACCTGTAGGCTGCGGCATCGCCCGCCAACCAGGAACCAAGCCGAGGAACGTAACTTGGAGCAATGAACTCGTAGAAAAGGCGCTCGAACCACCCAGTGGGCTTAAAGAACTCGAGGACGATCAGCAACCCACCAGGCTTAAGAACCCTTCTGGCTTCTTTGAGGGCTGTGGACAGGTTGGGTAGGTTTCTTAGACCGAATGCGCAAAAGCAGGCATCGAAGGCGCCGCCTCGAAACGGAAGACGAAGGGCGGAGGCTTGCAAAAAAACAACCCGCCCTTCTCGGTCCTTTTGCCTCCCGATCGTGAGCATAGGTCGTGCGGCATCGATGCCGGTTATTCGTACGCCGGGAGACCTTCTAAGCACGGCATAGGCTTGGTCGCCAGTACCTGTGCACAAATCGAGGATACGCGGGGCGTGCGGTAGCCTACGGACAGCCTTTGCCATTCTGGAACGCCAGACAATATCCATACCGAATGATAGAATATGGTTCAACGCATCGTAGGACGGCGCAATACGCCCGAACATGCGAGAAACCGAAGACACGCGATGCGTCGTATCGGCAGAAGATAGGGGAGGTGTCATGAAGCTCCAACCGTGGGTTCGAATCAGCTCAAGCGCGGGTCAGGACCAGGCAACGCCGCCAGCTCCGCAGGCAAAGGGAAATCTTAAATCCCCCTTGCGAATAGTATTTACTATATTTTTACTTGGGTGTCAAATCGCCCTTTCCGACGCACAGCCCTTGGGAAAGGCCCCTCTCGCTGGTATCTTCCTGGGCATACAAGAACAAATTCAGGTTGCAAACACCGCAGTATACATCGACCAGGCATGGAATGATCTTACACGAACGCCTAAAGACATCCCTATCGCCGTTCAGGACATCAAAATTCCCCATGATCCAGGAAAACCATGGCCCTTGTACATCTCGGGTTTAGAGGATTTGGAGAGCATTCAAACGCTCCTTTTCAGAACTCTTTCGTCGGCTGAGCTCTCTGGGGTCGAGATTCGTACGATCCCGGACGACCCGGACAATATCGAAGAGCATGGACTTTTGTTCTTGCCCTACCCCTATGTCGTACCGGGAGGGCGATTCAACGAAATGTACGGATGGGACAGCTATTTTATCCTCCTTGGACTTCTGGCATCTGGAAGAACCGATTTGGCAAAGAGTATCGTGGAGAACTACCTTTACCAGGTTCGCCACTATCAAAAAATCCTGAACGCAAACCGGACGTACTACCTTGGCCGCTCCCACCCCCCGTTCTTGACGCGTGCCGTCCTCGAGTTGTTAGAACGCACGAAGGACACCGCGTGGCTTAAGCGAGTCCTACCCTTCCTCCTCGATCATTACAGGTTCTGGACGTGCCCCCCTCATGTGCTCGAGGCCGGTGGACTCTCCCGGTACTACGCGCTAGGCAAAGGACCTGCGCCGGAAGTCGCATGGAGCGAGGTGGATGAGCTTGGAAGGTCGCATTACGACAGGGTAAAAGACTACTATGAGGAAAATGCCGACGTGGGGTACGACAAAGAGCTCTTTTTCGACGCGGAAGCTGGAGAACTCACCGATTTGTTCTACACCGGCGACAGGAGCGTTAGGGAATCCGGGTTTGACCCCACGGCCAGGTTTGGTGAGTTTGGCGTGGATATCGTCAACTACTTCCCTGTATGCCTCAACACGCTTTTGTATGTGATGGAAGAGGACATTGCCAATATCTACCGTCTACTGGGCGACCCCATGGGTGCTACTCTTTTCGAAGGTCTTGCAAGGCGAAGAAAGAACACGATTAACTGCCTTCTTTGGGACGAACAAAGGGGGATGTACTTTGATTACCAATTTCGTTCACGAACAAGGCGCGTTTATCCATTCCTCACGACCTTCTATCCCCTGTGGGCCGGGATCGCATCCAATGCCCAAGCAAAGAGAATTGTCGAGAACTTACCTCGTTTTGAAACTTCATGCGGGCTTCAAGCCAGCCTAACGCCATCGGGAAACCAGTGGGACGCCCCGTTTGGCTGGGCCCCGCTCCAGTGGATCGCCGTAAGGGGGCTTCTTCGGTATGGCTATGCGGAAGAAGCCGCTCGTATTGCCGAAAAATTTATCCGCCTCGTGACAGACGAGCATACTCGAACAGGAACGATCAGGGAGAAGTACAACGTTCAGGCGTGCAACATCGAGGTAAGCAAGGACGTTCAATTCGGCTATCTGACGAACGAAGTCGGGTTTGGATGGACAAACGGGGTTTATCTTGGCCTCTTACCCTTGATCAAACCAACGAAGGTGTTATACTAACAAAGACAAGAGGTCTTCTTGTGCATAACATAAATACCGAGGAGAGTTACCCAAGAATGCCTATCTACGAGTACGAATGCACGCATTGCGGCCAGCCCTTGGAGGCCTTCCAGAAAGCAGGCGAGGACCCTTTGCGGACCTGCCCTCACTGCAAAGGGGCCCTTCGGAAGCGTATTTCGCTGAGCAGCTTCGTGCTCAAGGGGACAGGCTGGTATAAAACGGACTACGCAAGCGCTCCCTCTAGCAGCCCCCAGCCTACCCCTCAGCCCGAACATAAGCCAACCGCGCAAAATGGCGGACAAAATGGCGAAAAGGATAAAACGAACCCTAAGCCGGTCGTGCCAGAAAACAATAAAACGACAAACGGCTCAAGCTAATGGAGTTTTCTGTACTCCTCAGGAGTGTTCACGTTCGTCAGGCTCTCTGAAAGTTCCCGGGGGACATCGAGTTTGATGGTGGGGTGGGCACGAAAAAGAGCGCCCAAGGAAGGCGTCCGTTTTTTTTGAAGCTCTCGATCGATAACATCCAGAAACCGCCTACGGTAGAACGCGCATAGGGGCTCAAGCCTTCCTTGGATACTTGGGACGATTCCAAGGTGGTGACTGGAGGCTGAAGAAATGTGGCGATCCAGAAGGCTGACGATGGGAAGTTTAATCAAGGGCATGTCTACGGCGCACACAAACAGCCACTCGTGCTGGGCTGCTCTCAAGCCGCTAGCAACCCCAACGGCAGCCCCTTGAAGCGGATACCCATCTTGAACAAAAGGGATACCTAGATCCCCGTAAAGATCATTATTCTTCCCCACGAGGAAAAGTTCATGGAAGGTATCCTTAAGGAGGGCAATCAGACTCAGGACAAAAGGCATACCTTGAAAAGATAGGTACGCCTTATTTTGCCCCATACGCCGACTTTCCCCGCCGACAAGGATGCAGGCGGAGCGATGAACATCAGTCGAGGGTATCTTGGCGCAGGAAATGCCCACTTCTTCCGCCGAACTTTTCTTTGAGCACGACAGACCGAACCGACATCGTCCGATCAAGCGCCTTGCACATGTCAATGACCGTCAACGCCGCGATACTTGCCGCAACCAAGGCCTCTATCTCCACACCCGTCCTGTCGAACGCTTCTACGATCGCCTCGATGAACACACCCCGCTTGTCTTCTTGGGACTGGAAATTAATGGATACACGCGTCAAACGGATAGGATGGCACATTGGAATTAAAAAAGCGGATTGCTTGGCGGCAAGAACCCCTGCTGTGGTCGCTACGCCAAAAACGTCCCCTTTCTTAACATGCCCCTTTTCGATCGCCTCAAGCGTAGAAGGAAGCATCTCTACGACCGCGACCGCACGAGCCAACCGGCGAGACTCCGCCTTTTCGGCGATATCCACCATTCTGGGTAGCCCATGCTCATCGAAATGCGTCCAATCGCCCATGCGTTCATGGCCTCGTTGTATTAAGGGAAGAAATGGCGGGGCCGACGAGACTCGAACTCGCGACCTCCGGCGTGACAGGCCGGCGTTCTAACCGTCTGAACTACGACCCCGCATCCGTTTTCGCTGGTGGGCGGTACTGGATTCGAACCAATGGCCCCCGGCTTGTAAGGCCGATGCTCTACCGCTGAGCTAACCGCCCTAGGCGATCTCGGCTTTCCTTGAAGTGACCAACAAGGGCTTACTCCCTTGAGCCACGACATCCTTGTTGATTATAACTTCTTTAATATCCTTTCGGGAAGGGATCTCGTACATGATGTCAAGCATGAGCGATTCCATGATCGCCCTTAGCCCCCTAGCTCCCGACTTTCGCTTGAGCGCTTCTTTTGCAATCACTTCGAGAGCGTCATCCGTAAACTTCAACGCCGCAGCGTCCAATTCAAAAAGCTTCTGGTACTGCCTTACAAGCGAGCCTTTGGGTTCTTTAAGGATTCGAACGAGCGCTTTGGCGTCAAGTTCCTCAAGGGTCACCATGACCGGCAAGCGCCCTATAAATTCAGGAATCAACCCAAACCTGATCAGGTCTTCAGGCTGAGAGACGTTCAACAGGTTTTGCTTTGCGGCTTCGGCAGTCTCCTGGCCTTCGGGAGAAGCCCGATGAAACCCGATCGTTCTGCCCTTTAGACGCCTCTCTACGATCTTGTCCAGCCCGCAGAATGTCCCGCCGCAGATGAACAAAATGTTTGCAGTATCCACCTGGATGTATTCCTGTTGAGGGTGCTTCCTGCCCCCTTTTGGCGGAACGTTCGCGACGGTCCCTTCGAGGATCTTCAAGAGGGCCTGCTGCACGCCTTCACCGGAAACATCCCGAGTGATCGAGGAATTTTCAGATTTACGAGAGATTTTGTCGATTTCATCGATATAGACAATACCCCTTTGAGCTCGCTCGACGTCAAAGTTGGCATTTTGCAGGAGGCTGAGGATGATGTTTTCGACGTCCTCGCCGACATATCCGGCCTCTGTCAGCGTCGTAGCATCGGCAATGGCGAAGGGGACATTCAAGATTTTTGCCAGCGTTTGCGCAAGGAGCGTTTTTCCGGATCCCGTAGGCCCAATCATTAAAATGTTCGACTTCTGAAGCTCCACCTCATCGTGCGCCTGAGGGCGGTACTCAATACGCTTGTAGTGGTTGTATACAGCGACCGACAAAACCTTCTTGGCCCGCTCCTGGCCTACGACGTAGTCGTCTAAAATTTTTTTCATCTCGTATGGCTTAGGAATCTGGCCCTCCGGATAGCAGTTACCCTCGAACCCGGCGTCTCCGGCCAGAATATCATTGCAAAGATCGACGCATTCATCGCAGATGTATACCGACGGACCCGCGATCAGTTTTTTGACTTCATCCTGGGATTTGCCGCAGAACGAGCATGTCAAATGGCCCTTTCCGGATCTTTTCTTATCCATAGGAGTCAGCTCCTTGTACCCATGCGGTTATTCGTCGTGGCGTTCCTGCATTAACCCGCCAGCTCGCTTCTTCGAGATCACCTGGTCGATGATCCCGTACTCTACCCCTTCTTCGGCGTTCATAAAATAGTCCCTGTCGGTATCCTTTTCCACCTTGTCGATCGGCTGCCCAGTATGGCCGGAGATGATCAGGGTGAGTTCTGCCTTGAGCCTTAAAATTTCACGCGCTTGAATTTCGATGTCCGCGGCCTGCCCTTGGAACCCCCCTGACGGCTGGTGGATTAGGATGCGGGAGTGCGGGAGTGCGAAGCGTTTTCCTTTGGCGCCGGCAGCCAAAAGCACTGCACCCATGCTTGCAGCCATTCCAAGGCACAGCGTAGCCACGTCGGGCTTGATGAACTGCATCGTGTCGTAAATGGCAAGCCCGGCAGTAACCAGACCCCCCGGAGAGTTCACGTAGAGGTAGATGTCTTTTTCAGGGTCTTCAGACTCAAGATACAAGAGCTGGGCGATAATCAGGTTTGCAATATCAGAGTTAATAGGGCTTCCCAAAAAAACGACGCGCTCTTTTAAAAGCCTGGAGTAAATATCGTACGCCCGCTCTCCGCGAAGTGTTTGTTCGATAACCATAGGAACCAGCGGCATAAAGAACTCCCATGTTTAGTGATGAACCGTCGAGAGGATGGGGCTAAGCCGCATCTCCTCTTCTAAGTGTAACATTGGCAAGGAGATAATCATACAGCTTCTCGTCGAGCAATACACGACGAGCCTCGTCATGCAAACCGGGAGGAAGCGCAACCCCTTTGTCTGAGAAACGCCTCCTTAGAAAGGCTTCTACCTCCGCATCTGCCACCTCGATCCCCGCCTGCCGGGTCAACGCTTCTGAAAGGTAATACCATTTAAGCTGTCGCGCCACCAGCGCATGAACCTTGTCCTTGTTTGTATCCTTGTGATCGCCGCTTCTGTCAAGCGCCGCGACGTGCCGCTGAATGGCCTCTTCGAGCACTCCCTCCGGCAAACCTACATCATGGCCTTCCATAATGGCGTTGGCAACTTTTTCCTTCATAAGCTCCCTGGCACGAAGCTCTTTTTCTCTTTGAATGTCATCCCTTATCCGGCCCTTAAGCTCATCGAGCGTGGAAAGCCCAAGATCTTTCGCAAACTCGTCATCGAGGACCGGAAGCCGCTTCCTTTGGGCGTGAACGAGCCTTGCCCGAAAGGTTCCGCGTTTTCCGCGAACAATCTCGGGAATGCCGGGCAAATAAGGAAAATCTCCTGCATACACAAAATCCCCCTCGCCATCCCATGGACTCTCTGGCTGGAGAGGGGCATGTCTAGGGTCAAGTATGAGGCGAAACTCTGAATCTACGATCCCCTCAAGCTCAACCTCGTGAGCCTCGCCGCCCTCTGCATGAAAGACCCCCTTAAGCCTGGCAAGATCCTCTGGCAACAGGGTATCCCCGGAGGAAAGCGACGCGTATGGCGCGTTCACTTTTTGAAGGTAGGCCAGCATGGAGAGTACTTCATCGTCTGCGACCGACACGTTCGAATCATCAACGACCTGGAATGTTTCCAGGGGCTTCAAAGAGATTTTTGGCTTAAGTTCGACCTCTAGGTGAAAACGGCACAGCTCTCCAGGGGTAAAAGCCAGGTCTTTGACAAGCTTAGGATGGGTCGCGAGGTCAAGGCCGTATTTCTCGATGGCCTCTTCAAGCCCTTGATTGAGAAGCCGTTCGCGTACGTTGGCCTCCACGTCTTTCCGAAAATACCTCTCCAAGACAGGCCGTGGGATGTGACCCTTGCGAAATCCTGGGAGACGCACGCGGTGCCTTAGTTCCTCGTATGCCCTTTTCAGGGCATCAACGCTTTCCTCCGGAGAAACTTCGGCCTCAATGACTCGCTTTAAACCAGGAAATTCTACGAGCTCAACCCTCATACAGCCTCACGCTCCTTGCTCGATCAGATTCAGATATAGATACTAAACTAAATAGACGGAAGGCGTTTTTCTGACGCAATTGGTGCGAGAGGGGGGACTTGAACCCCCACGGGTAGTCCCACTAGATCCTAAGTCTAGCGCGTCTGCCATTCCGCCACTCTCGCAAAAGGTTGGAGTGGTGGGCCGTGCAGGAGTCGAACCTGCGACCCGCTGATTAAGAGTCAGCTGCTCTACCTAGCTGAGCTAACGGCCCACTTCCAATTGCGGCGCTCACGAACAGGGCGCACCCCTAAACAGCCATGCAGCGAGAAAAGGCCCACCGATTGGTGCCCTATGCATATCGTACCTTAAATCGTTTCGGAGTTCCAACGGGCCCCTTCAGGCAATACCTTCTGCGTTAACCACGCTAACCCTTCCGGCTAGCCGTAGGGCAAGCTCGTTAAAGACTGCTACAACCCCCTTCGCCTCCTCCAGGGGTTCGGTCGCCACAAGCGGCCGGCCAATGTCGGAAGCCTGCCCGAGCCTCTGGTCGAGCGGAATTTGGCCTAAGAAGGGAACCTGGAATTGCTCGGCAAGCCTCTGGCCCCCGCCGCCGGAGAAGATGTAAGAAATCTCGTGGCATTTAGGGCAAACAAACCCGCTCATGTTTTCGACAACGCCAAGAATAGGGACGTTCACCTTCTGAAACATCGCTATTGCCTTTTTCGCATCCCCGATGGCCATCTTTTGGGGGGTAACCACGATGAGCGCCCCCATTAAAGGCGAAGACTGCGCAAGCGTCAACTGCACGTCTCCTGTTCCAGGGGGCAGGTCGACTACGAGGTAATCCAACTCCCCCCAAGCGACATCCTCTAAAAACTGCTTCATAAGGCCGTGTAGCATCGGCCCCCTCCAAACCAGTGGGGTATCCTCCGCCACAAGGAACCCAACAGACATAACGCTGATCCCGTAAGCCTCCAGAGGGTGGATCTTGCCATCCGGTGTCCCCTTGGGGCGCTCCCCTTCTAGCCCAAGGAGAATTGGGGCGTTCGGACCGTAAAAATCCGCGTCCAAAAGCCCTACTCGAGCACCTTGCCTGGCAAGGGCTATGGCTAAGTTTACGCTTACCGTAGACTTCCCTACCCCGCCCTTGCCTGAGCCCACGGCAAGAACGTTTTTCACGCCCGGTATCGCGGCCTTTCCGCCGTTAGGGTCGAGACGTGCAGCCTTAACCTCGGCCGTTAGGGAGACGTCTACCGCATGAACGCCCTCAATCGCCAAGAGGGCCTTTTCGACCTCCTCTTTAATGTGCTGTTTGAGGGGGCATGCGGGCGTTGTGAGGTTAATAGTCGCATGAACGTTCCCTTCGGCATCGACATTCAAATCCTTGACCATCCCCAAGGCAACAATATCCCTGTGTAACTCTGGGTCCTCCACGCTGCGCAACGCCTCAAGAAGGTGCTCACGTGCAACTGCCATACGTATCCTTTCTTAACTTAGATGACAACGGCGCTAAACGGTTCGGAGCGTTTTATCAACGTATCGATCCCATCAACAAACCCTTCTCTCGTGTAGCGCGGGTTCGGATGCAGCCCTGTATCCATCCGGATAGCGTCCACGGGGCAGGCTTCGACACAGTCCCCGCAATAAATACAAAGGATTGTATCGATGTCATAACGGATAGGATGTTTCTCGACGTTCGAGTCGGGATGTTCTCCTGCCTCGATCGTAATACAGCGCGAAGGGCATGCCGTAGCGCAGAGCATGCAAGCGGTACACCGAACAGAACCATCCGGCTTGAGCGTAAGCCTGTGAGAACCCCTGAAACGCTCAGGATAAGCCCGTTTCTGCTCTGGATACTGCAACGTTACCGCCGCAGGAATTCTTTTCGCTATTCCAAAGAGATGCAAGGTATGCAAAAACATGTTTTTAAAGAAATGCCTTGAGGTGACATACAACCCCTTTAGGATTTCTACTACGTATACGCGTTCCATAAGCGTTAACTTGGGCCTGTTCACGGGCATTCCTTTTACTAGCATACAAAACCTCCTAGACCTACAAACATAACTAGCCGTCTCTAGTATAACACAGATCTCCGTGACTGCTCGAAAATTCCCTGTCGCTTCGAGACCGAAGCATGTAATCAATCATCGAACCATAACCGGCGGCAAGACCCCCAAAAAGGCATACAAGTCCAGTCGCCGCTAGGCTCCCCGGGCTCTGGAGGAGAATCAGGAAAAGCCCAAGGCTTTGAAGTAGCATCTTGAGCTTTCCGAGCCTTGAGGCGGACATTCGCACCTTAGAGCGGATGCCCGTCACCCAAAGTTCTCGTACGACGAACAGCGCGGTGGTCCATCCTGGCACAAGGGTTCTTTCTGTGAGCATGACCAAAACAGAAAGGATCAGCACCTTATCGGCCAGCGGATCCATCAGTTTCCCCCACACGCTTACAGATTGCCAGCGCCTTGCCAGCACGCCGTCTAGAAAATCCGTGAGACAGCCGACGGCGAACAACCCGGCCAAGAGGTTTGGTGCGATCTCGTCGGGCCAAGAGAGCAAAAAAACGAGTAACGCCGAGATGAGGACTCGCGACACCGTTAGGGCGTTAGGGAAAAAACGTAGTACATACAACTAAAAAAACCCGCCCGTATTATTTGGACGCCACAGTGGGACCTACCCTATCGGTGTACTCCCGGAGGAAAGACCCTACCCGTTGTAGATACACGCGGGTCTCCTGAATGTCTGGAATTCCTTCAAGCCACACCCTGTTAGGTCCGGCGTTATAAGCCGCGAGCGCCCTTTGCACGTCTCCTTCGAACACATCCAAAAGCCACTTTAAATAGCGGCTTCCGGCGTGGATGTTTTCATTGGGGTCAAAAACATCTTGAACGCCTAGCTCTTGGGCTGTTGCGGGCATGAGCTGCATCATTCCACAGGCCCCCTTTGGCGATACAGCCAAGGGGTTGAAGTTGGATTCCGCCTTGATGACGGACTTAAGAAGGCTGAAATTGACTCCGTAAGCCCTCGAAGCTTGGGCGATGATTGAATCGTAGCGATCCTCCCGTGCAACCTTGCCGTATCGGGCCTCGTACGGAAACTCTACGCTTACGGGCTTGGTAGAAGCGAAAGCTGTGCGCAAGAGTTGTTTCTTAGAAAAAACAATGGAGCTTTCACTGTATCCATTCGGGAGTCGCTTTCGAACGCTTGCGTAGGCTAAACCTCCCTTTATGTAAATCCTGGCAGATTTCCTGTAAGTCGGAGGTATCCTGGAAAGAGTGGCGTAATGAAAGGTGCCGTCTGCGCCCTGAAATACATAGATATCCTCCCCGCGCGCGCCTCCCGTAGGAACAACGCATAGCACAAGAAAGGCAGCAAGGAACACACCCTGTCGGATTCGCCTAAAGCCCGCTTTTCCCATCGTCAGACCTTTCGTTTCCGCTAACCCGATTGAACCTCCTCGATTGTCATTAAAGAATAGAGGGGGATGCCGCGTTTTTCAAGAGCCTCCCTTCCCCCTTCCGAGCGATCGATCACGCAAAAGGTTGCAAGGACGCGCAGCTGGCTTTCTAACGCCTCATCAACTGCGGCAAGCAAAGAGCCGCCTGTTGTCACGACATCCTCGATAACGACGACGTGCCCTTCCTTTGGAAGGTTTTCAAGGCCCTCGATTTTCCTCAGTCTTCCATGTTCCCTCGGGCCGCTTCGAACAAGGAACCCGGCAAGCGGACTCCCGGAGCTGTACGACGAGTAAACCAAGGCCCCAACGATGGGGTCTGCCCCAATCACGGGCCCTCCTATGCCATCCGGGTAGGGCCTTAGGGTATGGAGAATCGAACGAAATAGGCTGGTTATCAAAAATAACCCCTCCGGATGAAGGCTGAGTTTTTTGACGTCCAGGTAAAAGGAGCTTTTCTTTCCGGAGCTAAGCGTGAATTCGCCCGTGTAGTAGGCGATATCCCGGACGATCTCGATGAGGCGCCGCTTAAGCTGGCCAAACTCCATCCCGTTCACCACCCCCTCCTCACCGAGTTGCAATTGGATAAGACCCCGTAAAACAACCAAGGCAAACCTTGGATTTTTCCATTCCCGCCGCGCCAAGCATTCCTTGCACGCTTAAGTACCGGAGCGAATCGGCCCCTACAAATCTGGAAATTTCTTGGGTTTCTAGCCTAGAGGCCAGGAGCTCCTCTTGAGAGGGGGTGTCAATGCCGAAATAGCAGGAGGATACGATCGGCGGCGAGCTGATCCGAACATGCACTTCTTTTGCCCCGCAACCCCTCAATAGGCCAACGATCTTCTTGAGCGTTGTTCCGCGGACTAGCGAATCGTCTACCAGCACCAAGCGTTTCCCCTCGATCAGGTGCCTTACAGGGTTAAGCTTAATTTTTACCCCAAAAGATCGTATGCTTTGCCTCGGTTCGATGAACGTCCGTCCCACGTAATGGTTGCGGATAAGGCCCATCTCAAAAGGAATGCCGCTTGCTTGATGGTAGCCGATCGCCGCGGGAACGCCGGAATCGGGAACGGGAATGACCATGTCTGCTTCAATCGGGTCTTCCTTAAATAGGCCTTCGCCAAAGGCCTTCCTTGTCTCGTAGACGTTTCTGTGAAACACCGTACTGTCCGGCCTAGAGAAATAGACAAGTTCGAAAATACAAGCCGCCTGGCGAGGGGCTTGCGCAACCTGCGTTCGAACAAGCCCGGCCTCGGAAACCTCTAGAAGTTCCCCCGGGTTTAGCTCGCCCAAGTATTCCGCCTCGATCAGGTCTAGTGCGCACGACTCGGAGGCTACCACGACGGCATCTTTGACTTTCCCGAAGCAAAGAGGGCGAAAGCCAAGCGGGTCGCGAAAAGCCAAAAGACGGTCTGGAGTCAAAAGCACGACAGAGTAGGCTCCACGGACTTCCGTCATCACCCTGGCGATGGCCTCTTTCGCCCCCAACCCCTTATACAGCCCGTAGAAGTGTCCGAAGACCTCTGAATCTACGGAGTTAGACAAGTGCGCGCCTTTTCTGGCTAGCAATTCGGCCAATTCCGGGTAATTGACCAGATTACCGTTATGGGCTACTGCAATGCTGTAGCCCTCGTGGTCTACCAAAAGAGGCTGAAGGTTCTCCGCCTCCTTCGAGCCGGACGTGCTGTAGCGCGTGTGCCCGATCGCGCAGGTCCCGGGCAACTTCTCTAAAACATCCTTAGTAAATATATCCGCGACGAGGCCTTTACGCTTGTAAAGGCCGAACCTGTCCTCTTGAGGCCGAAGAGAGGCGATCCCAGCGCCCTCTTGTCCCCTGTGTTGGAGGGCGTAGAGCCCCAAGTATGCAATATTGCTAGCCTCCGGGTGTCCCCACACGCCCACCACGGCGCACTTCTCTCGCAATCGTCCGTCTGTCACTCTATTTTACTCCAATTACTCCAAGAAGGCTCTAAGGCTCGAAGTATATTTTAAAAAAAGGTCCTCCATGCTCGCCGCGGTGTTTTGGCCGAGCCAAACCTCCGGTTCCCTGATCACCTTGCCCAGGTAGGAAGGCTTAAGACCGAGCAGGCTGGCCTGCTTTAAGAGTCTAGGCTCTTCGGAAGGCCTGACAACCGCGACAAACCGGGCGCATCCTTCTCCAAAGCAGCTTACAGGGTCTGAGCAGAACTCAGGATCAAGCTGAATTCCATACATGTCCAGCGGAGCAACCGGCCGATCTGGACGTTTCGCTTGCTCGAGCAAGCGCTTGACGATAGAGGGAAGCGTTCCACCTCCCCCTGGCGTGATGAGTCGGACCGAATCCGTCCTGAGCGCCGTTGCGAGCGCGAGAAGGTCCCTGTGGCGCTCGAAATCTGCGGAAATAAGGCCCTCGTCAGCCCATTCTGTAGGCATGAGACGATTCAGCTGAGAACCTTTAAGTACGGGTCTGCCGTATTCGACGACCCAAACCCTGTCGTCCGGCAGGATGGGTTCTTGATCCACCTCTTCAAGCGGGATTTGCACCTCTCCAACCATGCCAACCACGGCCGTCGGGAGAATGCTTGTATCCTCGGTTGTGTTATAGAGGCTTACGTTGCCGCTTACGACTGCAATGCCTAGCGCCTCGCAAGCCTCCGCCAGGCCTTCGATCGTCTCTTTTAGGGCATGCATTATTTTTGGGTCTTCTGGGGTTCCAAAGTTCAAACAGTTGGTCATCCCTACGGCCGTGGCTCCAGAACTGGCCAACGCAAGGGAAAGCCATGCGATCAGCTGATGCGCTGCCCCTCTCGGGTCGGACACGGCAAGGAAGGGCCTTGAGCCCGTCACGACGGCAATGGCCGTATCCTTTGTCGTCGGGTAAACCCGCAGGATGGAGGGGCCAAGCGAAGGGGGAACAAGCGTGCGGATACCAACCTCGTGATCGTACTGCCTGTATATGTCCTCCTTGGAGCCCACGCTGGGGTGCCCAATCAAGCGTCCAAGGGTTGCTCCGAGCCGCTCGGCGGAAAACGACCCTACGGAGCCGGTCGCTCTCCCTTGCTCCGTCAAGGGTGGCGCCATGGGGCGGTTTAAGCGAGGGGCGGCCTTTAAGACGCGCAGGTGTGGGAATCGAATCAAGGATTCACCCCTATAGAAGACCTCTATCTCTTCGCCCTGGACGAGCTCGCCGATCACGGCGGCATCGAGTTCGTACCCCTGGAGAACCTTCAGGACCTCTTCGGCGTTTTCGGGCAAGACAACGTAAACCATCCGCTCTTGAGATTCTGAAAGGAGGATCTCCCATGGCTTAAGCCCCTTCATGCGCAAGGGGATGGCGTCTAGGTTGAGCCGAACCCCGATGTTGCCCTTGTAGGCCATCTCAAAGACGGACGAAACCAACCCAGATGCCCCAAAATCCTGACAGGACAAGGCAAGCCCCCGCCTCGCCAGCGAGAGTGTCGCCTCGATCAGGAGTTTCCCCTTGAATGGGTCGCCAACCTGCACCTGCGGGCGTAGTTGCTCCACCCCGACGGAGAACGATTTGGACGCCATCCTGGATCCGTAAATTCCATCCGGGCCGGTTTTTTGGCCGGCATACACAATAAGGTTGCCTACCCCTCTAGCCTTTGCGCTCAGCATAGCCTGGCCCGGTTCGAGCACCCCTACGGCCATCACGTTGACCAGGCAGTTTGTGTTATAGCCCGCGTCGGAAACAAACATGCCCCCGACCGTAGGGACGCCGACACAATTGCCGTACCAAGCGATGCCGTCGATGACGCGGGAAGCGAGGTAAGGGGTTCGCCCAAAATCCGGCTCACCAAAAAACAGCGCGTCCAAGAGCGCGATAGGCCTGGCCCCCATGGCGAAGATGTCCCGGAGTATGCCGCCTACACCCGTGGCCGCCCCCTGAAAGGGCTCGATGAAAGACGGATGGTTGTGGCTCTCCATTTTGAAGACCACGACGGTTCCATCCTTAAGACGTACTCCTCCCGCGTTTTCATCTATACCCCCAAGGCGGGTTCCGAGCGCATGAAACCGTTCGATCAGGAGCTTTGAGCTCTTGTAGCTGCAATGCTCGTTCCAAAGCCCCTGGGTGATCGCCTCCTCAAGCACGGTGGGCTCTCTGCAAAGCACGGAGGCAAGCAAGGCCCGTTCTTCCTCCTCGAGAATCGCTTCGTCCACGGGTATAAACTCCTTCGTGCTCTGAGACTAAGAGGCTTGGCTTATCCAAGAAAGGACGCCTCGAAACAGCACAAGACCATCCTCGCTTCCCAACAAACGCTCTGCCGCTCTTTCAGGATGAGGCATGAGCCCAACCACGTTCCCCTCCTCGTTTGAAACACCGGCAATTGCCTCGATCGAGCCGTTCGGGTTGAAGGCATCGTCTTGAGTGCCGTCCGAGCTCACGTACCTAAATAGAATTCGACCGGAGTCGTTCAGGCCCTTTAGGGCCTCTTTTGTGGCATAGTAGCTCCCAGAATGGTGCGCGATTGGGAGACTCAAGACCTGCCCCTTACGGGCCGATGCCGTGAGGAAGGACTTTGTCGAATCAACCCTGACGCAGGTCGGTTTGCACACAAACCGAATCTGACGGTTCTGCATGAGCGCACCCTCAAGCATCCCCGCCTCTAGCAGGATTTGGAATCCGTTGCATATGCCGAGCACCAGACCCCCCTTCGAGGCAAAATTCTTGATGGCTGCCATGATGGGAGAGTAGCTTGCCAAAGCCCCGGGCCTTAGGTAGTCGCCGTAAGAAAACCCTCCAGGCAAAACGACCAGGTCTAGCCCCACGAGGCTTGTTTCTGCATGCCAGAGTATTCGCGTAGACCATCCAAGTACATCCTGCACGACGTGCACCACGTCAAGGTCGCAGTTTGACCCGGGGAATACGACAACGCCAACCCTCATGGTTCCTCACTTTCCACGCGGCACTCTACATCTTCGAGCAATGGGTTGGAAAAGAACGTTTTCCCTAATTCTTCGAAACGCTCCCTTCTCTCGGCCTCGAAGAGGTCTCCCTCTATCTCGAGCACGACCCTTTTGCCTACGTGAACCCTGGACACCCCGGGTACACCGATCCTGGCGAGAATCCGCTGAAGGGCCTCTCCTTGAGGGTCGTGGAGGTCAGGCTTGGGGGTTATGTTGTAGAAGAGCTTCACAGCGAAACTTCCTCGGGAAAATCCGGGAACAGCCGGTTCACGACCTCAAGGTAAGCCTCTTCGACCTTTCCTAAGTCCCTACGAAAACGGTCCTTGTCGAGCTTTTCGAGCGTTGTCGCATCCCATAACCTGCAACCATCCGGGGTAATTTCATCAGCCAATAGAATTTGTCCATCTGCACGGCCAAACTCGAGCTTAAAATCCACGAGTAGGATGCTCGCCTTCTGGAACATCTCCAAAAGTAGTTCGTTGACGATCAGCGCCTTCTCTTTGATGGCTTCAAACTCGTCTTCGGTCGCAAGCCCATCGGCCAGAATAAAATCCTCCGAGATCATCGGGTCGTCCAGCGAGTCGCTTTTAAAGAAGTATTCCCTCACGGGCTTCCTGAGCGGTGCCCCCTCTTCCCGCCCCATCCGTTTGGCAAGCGAGCCCGCAACGCGGTTCCTGACGACCACCTCGACGGGGACGATTTCGACCTTCTTCACCATCAACTCCCTGTCGGAGACTCGCTCCAAAAAATGCGTAGGGATTCCACGGCCTTCGAGGTAGCTAAAGACCTTGGCGGTTATGTAGGCGTTGATAGTACCCTTATTCGCGATAACGCCCCGCTTCTTCGCGTTGAACGCGGTTGCATCGTCTCGAAAGTAAAGAATAAGCCGGTCTGGCATGTCTGTTTCGTGAACAACCTTTGCTTTTCCGGTGTAAAGAGCTCGTCCTTTTTGCATGGCTTCCACCTCGCATTGATAAAAAGGCTAATCTTTAGTAGAAGGGCCCAAACAACGCTCATAAACGGTATCTACGTGCTTAAGGTACGGCTCCCAAGAAAAGAGCCCCTCAAGCTCCTTGTCGGAAAGCACCTCGCGCACGTTTTGATCTTGTGCGATGCGCTCCTTGAAGGAGCCGCCGTTTGAAAACGCATCGAGAGCCGCCTTCTGTACGGCCTCGTAGGCTTTTGTCCTCGTCATACCCCTTTCGGTCAACGCAAGGAGGATGCGCTGGGAATAGACCATCCCCCCCAAGGCCTCAAGGTTGTGCAGCATCTTGCCCTTATGAACGACAAGCCCATCTAGAATGAACACAAGCCGGTAGAGCATAAAATCGGCCAGGACGAGAGCATCCTCGCCGATCACACGTTCGACACTCGAGTGCGAGATGTCCCTCTCGTGCCAAAGAACGACATCCTCCAAGGCTGGGCCTACGTAGCTTCGCATGAGCCTTGCCAGACCACAAAGGTTTTCGCACAGGATAGGGTTCTTCTTGTGCGGCATGGCCGAAGAGCCGCGTTGGCCTCTTGCGAAGGGCTCTTCAACCTCTAGCACCTCCGTGCGCTGAAGGTGACGGATCTCGAGCACGATACGCTCGATCCCCGCGGCAAGCAAGGCCAACTGGAGAAACAAATGCGCATGCCGGTCCCGTGGGACGACTTGCGTCGATAGGGGCTCTGGCTTTAGGCCTACCTTCTTGAGCGCGCGTGCTTCAACCTCGGGAGGAAGGTGGGCATACGTCCCGACCGCTCCAGAGATCTTTCCGTAGGCAAGCTGCTCCCTGGCCTCTTCAAGCCTTCCAATGTTGCGCTCTAGCTCTTTGTACCAAGACAGCACCTTAAGCCCGAAGCTGTAGGGCTCTGCATGAACCCCGTGGGTCCTGCCAACCATGACCGTGTCTTTATGTTCGAGCGCAAGACGCCTTAAAGAATCGAACGCTCTCTTTGCCCCGCAAAGGACAAGGTCGAGCGCATCGAGCAACTGGCATGCAAACGCTGAGTCAACCACGTCCGAGGATGTCATGCCGTAATGGAGTAAGTGCCCGTGCATTGGCATGCGTGCCGCGGCGTATTCGATAAAAGCGATGAGATCGTGGCCGCGCTCTTTTTCTATCTCAAGAATCTCTTGGACGTCGATTAAAACTGCCCTTAGCTCAGACGCTGCTCCGTCAGGGACTATCCCTAACTCTTCCATTGCCTCAAGGGATGCCGCCTCGATGCGCTGCCAGTAGGCATAGCGAGAGGAAAGCGAGAAAATTCCGCTTGCTTCTTTCCGTGCGTACCTTTCAATCATGCCTGCCCCTTGGCCATGAACGTGCCATTTTTACAAAAAACACCTGCAACAAAAACACCAAGACAAAGCGGTAGATGGGCCTGGTTTTCCGCGTTCATTCCTGCTCCTTCAAGACCCTAGAGAGGCTATGGCCTAAAAACCAGCGCCTCTTCGACCGTTAGACGGGCTTGTAGGATAGGACGGTTCGAATGGAACGGCCTTGGTGCAGCATGTCGAACGCTTCGTTTATCTTCTCGATGGGAAGCTCATGCGTTACGAGTTCATCCACAAGAATTTTGCCGGACATATACCAGTCGACAATCTTTGGGACATCCGTCCTCCCCCTTGCCCCCCCAAAGGCCGAGCCCTTCCATGTCCTCCCCGTCACAAGCATGAAAGGCCTGGTTGAAATTTCCTCGCCCGCACCGGCAACCCCGATAACGATGGATGCCCCCCATCCTTTGTGGCAGCAGCCGAGTGCTTGAGCCATAACCTTTACGTTTCCGATGCATTCAAAGCTGAAATCCGCCCCGCCCTTCGTAAGATGGATCAGGTACTGGACGAGGTCTTTTCCCAAATCGGAGGGATTCACAAAGTCTGTCATGCCGAAGCGTTCGGCAATCTCCTTTTTGGCCGGGTTTATGTCCACGCCCACGATTTGCTCCGCCCCACAAAGCCTTGCCCCTTGAATAACGTTAAGGCCAATACAGCCAAGCCCGAAGACGACGACCCGGTCGCCGGGGCGAACCTTGGCCGTGAATACCGCAGCTCCTACGCCCGTAGTTACGCCACAGCCGATTAGGCAGATTTTATCGAAAGGGGCATCCTCGCGTACCTTTGCCACCGAGATCTCGGGCAGGACGATGAAATTCGCGAACGTCGAGGTTCCCATGTAATGGTAGATTGGCTTGCCCGATAAGGAAAAACGCGAAGTTCCGTCGGGCATGAGGCCCTTGCCCTGCGTTTCTCTTATCGCTTGACAGAGGTTTGTCTTTTGAGAAAGGCAGTATTCGCACTCCCTGCACTCAGGCGTATACAAAGGAATCACATGATCATCCCTTTTTACGCTCCTCACGCCTTTGCCTACCTCAACAACAACACCGGCGCCCTCATGGCCTAGAATGGAAGGAAACACCCCTTCGGGGTCCTTGCCGGAGAGCGTATAGGCGTCGGTATGGCATACGCCCGTTGCCTTGACCTCGATAAGCACCTCCCCTTCTTTGGGGCCTTCCAACTCCACCGTCTCGATTTGTAGGGGCTTGTTTGGCTCGTGGGCGACCGCAGCCTTTACGCGCATCGAGTAACCTCCGTTAAAAGAAGCTCGCAAGAACTTCGTTGGAGACAAGGTATCCTTTGGGGGTGAACCTCAGCCGCTTTTTAGATAGTTCGAGCACTCCGGCACTCATAAAACGCTCGAGTACTCCGGCGTGCTCCTTAAGAATATCCCAACCGTACAAGAAAAAAAAGGACTCAAGGTCTACTCCTTCCGTCTTGCGCATCCCCATCATGAACGCTTCTTTTCGGCGATCCTCCAGGCTCATTCGGATTGATCCAGCCCTCGCGTTTCTTTTCGTACCCACTGCCCCAAGGTAAGCAATGGGACCCGTTACGTTCCAAAACCGCTCCTCGATGGTGTAAGAATGGGCGCTTGAGCCAAACCCGATGTAGGGCTCATCCGAGAAGTATTTTAGGTTGTGGCGGCTGGCATACCCAGGAAGGCAAAAGTTGGAGATTTCGTAGTGCACGTAGCCTTGGAGGCTTGCACGCTCGAGAAGCCTTTCGTACATTTTCGCCGTAACGCGCTCTTTGGGGAACAAGGCGGAGACCCGCTCTTTAGACCACGCCGCCCCTTCGTGGACATCCAGAATATAGGCCGAAAAATGCTCTGGCTTTAGGGCAAAAAGGACGTTTAGGGTCTCTTCCCATCGTTGCAAGGTTTGGTGAGGAAGCCCAAGAATGAGGTCTATGCCGATATTCCTAAAGCCAGCCTTCCGTAATAGAGCAAGCGCCTTGAGGGTATCCTTTGCGTTGTGCCTTCTACCCATGAAGCTCAGCTCATCGTCATGAAACGACTGCGCTCCAACGCTGACCCGGTTGATGCCTGCCCCGGCCCAAGCATCGGCCGCTGCGGGAGTGATCGTTTCCGGGTTGGCCTCGAGGGTTATTTCGCAGGCATCGACCGTGAAACGCTCCCTTATGGTCCTCAAGATTTTTCCAAGCTCAGGAGGGGCGAGGAGCGACGGTGTCCCTCCCCCGAAATACACCGTGTTGACCTTAACCCTTTTCGAGTTGCCTATTTCGACGCAGAGGCCTTCCACGTAGCGCGCTCGAACATCTTCTGGAAATGGCGCCGAATCAAAATCGCAATAGGCGCATTTTGAGAGGCAAAAGGGAATATGGATATAAAGGCCTGCGGGGGTTTCTCGCGGGCATCCCTGAATGTTTGGCAGCTTTCGTTTTTCCATAGTCACGATAGCACCGGTGCCGACAAACACCTAGGCTTTGAGCTTGGCCTTTTCTACGTACATGATAAAATCAAGGGTATGAAGCTTGAACGCCATACCGACACAAAGAGGAAAGAAAAGAGCAGATGAGGGTTCAGAGTTCGTTCGATAGCCTGATAGACCTTGCCAGGCATCACAAGCAAACGTTTGGCCGTCAGGTGAACGCCGAAATCTACAGACCAACGGAAAACCAGATCCTTGCCGTTGTAAGGATGCACGACGACTACCATGACATGCGCCTTGCCATGCTCATAGGCGCCAAATCGCTCACAATCGAGGGGATCGACGCCCGAATGGACCGTATTCCTTACCCTATCTGCGAACAAGCGATCGCCTCGCTTGAGTCTATCAAGGGATTGTACATCTTCAAGCGAGGCATTCTTAAAGAGATCAAAACGTTGATCCCGCGGGCCTACGGCTGTACCCATCTAGGCGAGCTTATCGAGGCGGGCCTACGTTCGCTGTTTGCGGAGATAGAGCCTTCCATGCTTCAAGAATACAAAGAACAAATCTCGTCCCTCTCCTTAGAGGAAAAGCGCCACCTGTTTATGCGGCACGAAACATTGCAGAATACCTGCGTAGCATTCAGCACCGACAACCAAGACCCAAACATAGCAAGCTCCGCAGGGAAGGCCTTAGAGGTATTGCTCAAGAAATAATTAAGGGGTTACGACGAGTCTGAGGTAGAAACTCTAAGCTCCAAAAGAACCTCTTCCATTAACCCCTCGAGAAGCCCCGCGTCGGACACGACAATCCCGGGCTTTCGGAATGCCTTGACGGCCTCGATCACGAGCAGAGCGCCAGCGACAATCACGTCCTCCCTGCCAGGTTTGAGACCTCGGATCGCAAGACGATCTTTTGAGGGAAGCCTGATAAGCTGCTCAAAGACGGTCTCCAGCCTTTGCTCGGTCAGGATATAATTCTGGATCAACAGGGGGTTGTAATCCGCCAAGGCCATGTCGATCTGGGCGAGCGTAGTGAGCGTACCCGCCGTTCCGATGAGCTGTCCTTTTTTCTTCAAGCCTCCGGTACACCCCGAGGAATAGAGAATCGCTTGAAGGCGGTTTAGGTGCTCTTGAAGATACTCGCGGAGCCCTTGGATGTCTTGGGGCGTGGGAGGGTCAAAAATTAAGAAGCGCTCCCGCAACAAAACACTTCCGAGCTCCAGACTTACCATAAACGTGGGCTTCAAGGGGGTTTCGGCGTAGATAAACTCCACGCTAAACCCGCCCACGTCGAGGATCAGGATCGGGTAGCTAATCGGGCTGCTCGTTGTCGATATGACCCCTTCGTACGTAAGAAGCGCCTCCTTCTTGGGGTCAATGATTTCAAGCGCAATGCTGGCTTCTTGCTTAGCGCGCTCGACAAAGTCCTGCCGGTTGACCGCACGCCTTAAAACACCCGTTCCCACGGCTTTATAATGGACTACCCCGAGCTCATCCATGACGACCCGGAATTGCTTAAGGGCGTCGATGGAGCGTTCCATCGCTTCCTTGGTTAGCCCGAAAGAAGGGCTAAACCCGCCGGAAAGCCTCGTGATGACCTGCCGAGAAGCAAGCCTTTTGGGCCTGACGATACCTTCCAGCGGAACTTCGCACACCAAGATACGAAATGCGTTGGAGCCAACGTCCAGCGCGGCAACAATCTGCTTCGAAGACTCAGAAAGTTCTGTCTTCACCGTAGCTCCCTGAAGGCAATGCCCAAAACTCTTCCATACTAGCAAGGCTTTGACGAGGAATCAAGGAAGCGGCCGTCGTATTGCCAGGCCCGCATGCTTCGATTAGAATACCAATATTCAGTCGAGCCAACCAAAAAAAGAAAGCCGATAAATCTCGTGACTCCTCCAAGCGTCTCTGGCGCCACCTCCGCATGGAAGTGCAAACCTTCCGACCCAAAAAAGCCTGTCCCGTGTGTAGACATCATCGTCGAACGCGCTGGCGATGTGCTCTTGATCGAGCGCGCCAATCCCCCCTACGGATACGCCCTACCGGGCGGGTTCGTTGATTACGGGGAAAGCCTCGAGCAAGCGGCGGCCAGGGAGCTTGAAGAGGAAACGGGCCTTCAAGCCGTCTGGATGGAGCAGTTCAAGGCCTATTCAGACCCAAAACGAGACCCGAGGTTTCATACGCTCTCCGTCGTGTTCCTAGCACAAACCAAAGGAAACCCCAAAGCGCAAGATGACGCCAAGGCGCTCGGCTTCTATTCGCTTCATTCCCTGCCTACGCTGTGTTTCGACCACGGCCAGATTCTGGGCGATTACATAGAGGCCAAAAACAGGGGTCTGCTCAAAGCATTCCAAGAGCGTCAGGTTACGAGGCTTTCCGAAATGCCGAACAGCGCCAGGGAATACCTTATTTCCCTCGCAAAACAAGCAATTTCCCATGCATTACGCCATGGAACCTCGAAGCAGCCTGTAGCGATCGATCTTCCTGATGAAGCGCTCCTCTATGTACAGCCTTGCGGCGTATTCGTTAGCCTAGAGGTCGACGGAGTACTTCGTGGATGCATTGGATCCTTGGAAAACCCCTCAAAGCCGCTGTACGAGCTAGTCTGGTCTATGGCCATCCAAGCGGCCTTCTTCGACCCGCGTTTTCAGCCGCTGGATGCCAACGAGTTGCCCAAGCTCACCGTGGAGATTTCTGTCCTTACACCGCCTGTCTCGGTCAAAGACGTGACCTCTATCGAGATCGGCAAACACGGGCTTATCCTCGAAAACGGCCCCCAAAGAGGCCTGCTGCTCCCTCAGGTGGCGGCAGACCTCCACCTTGACCCGGTGGGCTTTCTGGAGGTAGTCTCTACTAAGGCAGGCCTCGAAAAAGACGCTTGGAAAGCCTTTGAGACCAAGGTCGCGACGTTCGAAGCCTACATTCTTAAAGAAGAGCAGAATTCGTAGAGCCTATCCATCCCCTTTTGAATCTCCTCTTCGCCAGTCGCGTAGGAGAACCTAAGGAACCCTGGCATACCAAACGCCTCGCCGGGGACGGCGGCTAGCTTGGCCTCTTCCAAAAGCGCCTCGGCAAGCACCGCGGAAGTCTCAAGGCTTACGCCCTTAGGAGTCTTTCTTCCGAGCAAGAACCGCATGTCCGGGAAAAGGTAGAATGCCCCGGCCGGCTTAAAGCAGCGAACACCCTCGATCCGCTTCATCCCGGCAAGCATCAAGTCGCGTCTATCGTGGAATTTGCGGACCATGGGCGAAACGACGTCCTCCTTGAGCGTCAGCGCCTTCAAGGCGGCCTTCTGGGCGATCGAGGTTGGGTTTGATGTCGATTGGTCTTGAATCATGTTCATCGCCTTGATCACCTTGGGGTCGCCCATGATGTAGCCTATGCGGAACCCTGTCATTGCAAACGTTTTCGAGACGCCGTCCACGACAAACGTGCGCTCGTATAGCTCTAGTCCCAGCGAAGCGATGCTTTCTTGCCGAAACCCGTCGTAGACGATCTCTGCGTAAATTTCGTCGGAAACGACAAGGAGGTTTTTCTCGACCACCACCCCCGCGATCGCTTCGAGCTGACGCCTGGATAGTGCGACGCCCGAAGGGTTCGACGGGGAGTTGAGCACGATTGCCCTCGTTTTTGGGCTGCACGCTTCTTTGAGGGCCTCCGGATCGGGCACAAACCCGCTGGCGATGTCGGTCGGTACGATGACAGGAACGCCGCCGGCAATCGCAACCTGGTCTTTGTACGTAACCCAGTATGGTGCCGGGATCAAGACCTCGTCGCCCTCTTCGAGTAGCGCCTGAAACAGGTTATAGAGGGCGTGCTTGGCGCCGCAACACACCAGGGCCTGACTTGGGCTGTATTTAAGCCCTCTTTTCTCCATGATCCAGTTGCAAACGGCCTCCTTGAGTTCTGGAATTCCGCCAGTGGCCGTATACTTCGTGAAGCCTTCCCGAAGCGCCTGAATGCATGCCTCCTTAATGGGCTCTGGCGTGTCGAAATCCGGCTCGCCCGCGGCAAACCCGACTATATCCTCTCCCTTGGCCTTGAGCGCCTTGACCTTGGCAGTCAAGGCGAGCGTAGGGGATGGGGCGATCTTCGACAAGCGCTTGCTAAGAGAAATCTCCATGGCATACCTCCTTGTTACGATGTTTTCTGACGCTCCTTGCGAAACCTCTCTTTCAGCTTCTCTAGCACATAAGGAGGGACAAGCTCTTCGACGCACCCGCCAAAACGCGCAATCTCTTTGACGCGGGTAGAAGAAATGTAAAGGTTCGCTTCTCCGGTGAACATGAATACGTACTCGAGCGAGGGGTTCAGCTTTCGGTTCATCATGGCCATTTCGAGCTCGTGTTCAAAATCAGAAATGACCCGTAAACCTCGAATGATCACCTTCACGCCATACCTTTGGGCATAATCGACAAGAAGGCCGTTGAACGAGTCCGTTTCGACGTTATTCAAGCAGGCATCTTTGATGCTTCGACCTATATGATCGAGCCTTTCTGCCACGCTAAACAGGTAGCGCTTTTCAGGGTTGCATGCTACGGATACTATCACCTTCTCGAAGATTTTTGCCGCTCGAACGAGCAAGTCAAGATGCCCGTTTGTGAACGGGTCGAAAGAGCCT
Organism: Nitrospirae bacterium UBA2233; assembly: GCA_002347965.1. GTDB lineage: Bacteria > UBA2233 > UBA2233 > UBA2233 > UBA2233 > UBA2233. Next base: position 53,896 of record DDYN01000039.1, read on the forward strand.
GGGTACAGGGCCACCCTACTCATGGCCGGCGCAGACATCGCTTCCCTCCCGCTGTTCGAGGAATAAGAGCCTCGATTCTCCATAGCTTTTATCTTTGGCCAACCAAACTTGGTCTTGAAAGGCATCAACGAGCTTCTTCGGCCAATCCTCTTTTTTATGGAAGCGTACAATCAACAGCCTCCAAAGTCCAGGGGCCTCCAGAAGAGCCTCCATGATCCTAGGCCCCGCCTCCGAGAAAAAAGGAGGGTCCAGGAAAACAATATCTACGCCCCTTAGCCTGCCTAAACACTGGATGCCCTTTTGGGCATCCATGGGCCATACCTCCGCAAAGCCCGTAAGCCCCAGGCTCTCTAGGTTCTTCGTGATGAGATCGGCCATTTTCTTGGATTTTTCCAAGAAGACCACGAAAACCGCCCCCCTGCTTAACGCCTCGAGGCCAAACGTGCCCGTCCCTGCGCAAACATCGGCCACCTTAGCACCTTCGACCCTAGCCCCTAAGATCGAGAACACAGCCTCCCTGATAACGGCCATAAGGGGCCTGGCCTCATCTCCTTTAGGGCCGGAGAACCGCCGTGTTCGAAGCCGCCCACCTTGGATTCGCACGGTTTTCCCCTCGATAGCGGTTTTATCCTGGATACGTTCGACAACTACCAAAAAAATCATAGCATACAACGGCTTGCCCTCGACAAACGCCTATTTAGCGGGGTTTTTTATGCTTGAACCTTGACGTGCCCCGATTAGCTGTACCATACTGCCTCGAAATACCTTTTCTCGTTTTCTTCGGCTTCAGGGTGGATACAGCAAGAAAGGGGGGAATACCTTGCGGAATGTTTTGTCTAAAAAGACGGGCTGTTTTTTCTTCACGCTCTTCATCGCCTTTGGCGTCCTTTCCGGGCGGGTGGATGCCGCATCCGTCACTCAAGACCTTCTCGACAACCTCGTAGAAAAGGGGATCCTGACCGAGCAGGAGCACCAAGAGTTCTCCCTGCGAGCAAAGAAGGAGGAAGAGCGCCAATCTAACTCGCTCCAGGCAGGCTGGGACACGCGTCCCTACATCCGAACCAAGGACGAAGCCTTCGAGATCAAGTTTGGAAGCCGGATCCAAGAAGACTTCAGGATTTACGAAAAGAACGACAGAGACAAAGATTCCGGCTTTCAGCTAAGGAGGGCCTACCTAGAGTTTGAAGGCAAACTACTTAAAGACTGGCTGTTCAATTTTGTTGCAGACTTTGGCAGCAACGACTCTCGCGTGCTTTACGCCCACATGGATTACGTGGCCTTTCCTTGGCTTAGCGTCCGCATCGGCCAAGACAAAGAGCCGTTCGGGATGGAAGAGCTCACTTCCGACAAATGGCTAGACTTGATCGAGCGATCCATGATCACGCGCGCAACGACGCCGGAGTACAACTACGGGATCATGCTATACGGAAAAGTGCTAGATGAACTGCTTGGCTACAAAGTCGGCTACTACAACAGCTCGAATGCAGGAGTCTCCGGCTCTGTGGGCGGCCAGGACGTGGCGGGCAGGCTAGAAGTCTCGCCCTTAAAGCGGCTCGAAACTCCAATAAAGAACCTGAAGGTCGGGTTTAACTTCACGGCGGGCGATCAGGATTTCCACAAAATGAAGTCTGTCCGCGATCCTTCGCTTAGGGATATAATGCCCCGGATCGAGGGCAATGGGTCCCGCTACCGATTTGGCGGCGATGTCATCTGGACAAAAGGGCCAGGGTCTCTCAAGGGCGAGTACATACAAACAAAAACAGAAAGACCCAACAATCTCTCCGACATCGGCGTCAGCGGGTTTTACGTCGGGGGTACCTACATCTTGACTGGAGAGAAAAAACAGCACAGCAAGGGCGTAAAACCCAAGAAGAACTTTGACCCCAGAAACGGCGGCTGGGGGGCCTTTGAGCTGGCCGCGCGCTACGGGCAATTGTATGTAGACGACGTAGGCGGAAAGGGTCTGGCAATCGCACCGGGAGAGGGGTTCGACATGGCCGACAATATCGTCGGGAACCAGGTAGATGCGATCGAAGTAGGGGTTAACTGGTATTTAAACCCCTTCATGAAGTTCTCCATGGCCTACAGCCATGCAATGTACGACAAAACGGGCCCAGGGCTTTCCCCGCATGTCGGCGGGTCTTTCGAGAACAATTACGACTTCGTCCTGGGTAGATTCCAGCTGGCCTTCTAAGCTGCCTCTAAGGGGCAAAAGGGCGTACGAGAGCGACGACCCGCACTCCCTTTTGCCCATCCTAACCCTACCCCGAAACGGCCTTCACGCCTTTATTCGCCAGCTTAAAAAGGCTATAAAATGTTTTTCTTGATTCCGATTCAATACTTTGCTAGGATGCACCATAAGGCTTTCTAAAAACCCACGGAAAAGCCATTTTTCCTGAAAAATGGTTGTTTTTTTATGTTGAAACTGAATTGAGCTTCAGAGTATTATGAGTTTCTATGGGCATCGCACGGATGGTTCGCGGTAGTACATTAAAGAGCTTTTTCATCACTAACCCGCCCCCTTGTTGGCAAGGGGGGCAAAAGAAACGGAAGGAGGAGGCATGATCGGAATCGTTTCTTATGGGGGGTATGTTCCCAGGCTTCGCCTGCCCCGGATGACCATGTTCCAAAGTATGGCCTGGTTTGCCCCGGCCACCATCGCCGTGGCCCAGGGCGAGAGGTCGGTCTGCAACTGGGATGAAGACGCCCTGAGCATGGGCGTCGAGGCGGCCAGGGACTGCCTTAAGGGTGCGGACAAGGCAGGGGTTGATGCCCTGCTTCTGGCCTCGACCACGTTGCCCTACGCGGACCGACAAAACGCCGGCATCGCCTCTACGGCGCTCAACTTAAAAAATGAAGTCCTCACTGCCGATTTTACGGGCTCATTAAAGGCCGGAACTACGGCGATGATTTCGGCCTTCGAGAGCCTTCAAGCCGGAAACAAAAACAGCATCCTCGTGGTCGCTTCAGACAAGCGGGAGGCCAAGGCAGGCTATTTCTACGAGATGTGGTTTGGGGACGGGGCCGCGTCCTTGCTTTTGGGCAAGGAGGGCGTGATCGCCGAGCTCAAGGGGTTCCATTCCGTCAGCTACGATTTCCCCGACCATTACCGGGATGCCGCCAAGAAGTACGACTACATTTGGGAAGAACGCTGGATTCGGGACGAGGGGTATGTCAAGATCCTGCCGGAAGCCATCAACGGGCTTCTTTCGAAGTACAGCCTATCCATCGGCGATTTCTCAAAAGTCGTTTACCCGTGCTTCTTTAGCCGGGAGCACGCCGCGATCGCCAAAAAAATCGGAGCCAGCCCCCAGATGGTTCAGGACAACATGCACGAAGCCTGCGGCGAGATGGGTACGGCCCACCCCTTGGCGATGTTTATTCATGCCCTTGAGGACGCCAAGCCCGGAGACAAGCTCCTTTTGGCCAGCTTCGGCCAGGGCTCGGACGCTTTTTGGTTCGAGGTAACAGAGAACATCGCAAAATTGCCAGCAAGGAACGGCATCAAAGGCCACCTGGCCAAACGCAAGGAAATGGAAAGCTACACCAAGTTCTGCCAGTTCCGCGATCGTCTCGGCGCCGATACCGGCATTCGGGCCGAAGTCAGCGCCCAATCCCCATTGAGCGTCCTTTGGCGAAAAAGAAAGGCGATACTTGGGTTGGTCGGGGGAAGGTGCAAGGTCTGCGGCACCCCCCAGTTTCCAAAAACGGACGTGTGCGTCAAGCCGGAATGCCATGCGGTGTACGAGCAAGAAGACTACGAATTCTCGGAAAGAAAAGCCAAAATCATCTCGTTTACCGGGGATCTGCTGGCTGTCTCTATCGACCCTCCTGCAATTTACGGGATGGTACAGTTTGACGGGGGAGGAAGGACGCTCCTTGACTTTACAGACTGCGAGCTGGAGAAGCTAGAGGTTGGTCAAACGGTAGAGATGTCCTTCCGTAAGCGGTGGTACGACAAAGAGCGGGGCTTCCACGGGTACTTCTGGAAAGCCGTTCCACAAGAAAAAGCCTAAGGGGAGGCAAAAGAATGGCAACTGGAATCAAGGATAAGGTAGCTATCATCGGAATGGGTTGCACAAAGTTCGGCGAGCGCTGGGATGTCGGGGCAGAAGAGCTCATCGTCGAGGCGTTCCAGGAATGCATAGAGGATGCCGGTATCGACCGTAACGAGATTCAAGCGGCCTGGCAAGGCACATGCATTGATGAGGTGAACGTCGGGAAAAGCGCGTTGGCCTTGGCCTTAACCTTGCACTTGCCCTACATTCCGGTTACCCGAACGGAGAATTTTTGCGCCACCGGAACCGAGGCGTTCCGTGGAGCCGTCTATGCGGTAGCCTCCGGGGCCTACGACATCTGCCTGGCCCTAGGGGTCGAGAAGCTCAAAGACACGGGCTATGGCGGCCTTCCTAGCATCGGGGGGGGTTCTTTGGCCTTTTTTACGATGCCCAACATGACCGCCCCAGGAGGGTTCGCCATGCTGGCCCAGGGCTATGCCGCCAAGCACGGCCTGAGCATGGACGAGGTGAAGAAGGCCATGGCCCATATTTCGGCAAAGAGCCACTATAACGGCTCGTTAAGTCCCAAGGCCCACTTGCAAAGGCCGGTTTCGGAGGATCAAATCTTGAATTCCCCGATGATCGCCTACCCACTGGGCTTGTATGACTGTTGTGGCGTAAGCGACGGGGCCGCGGCGGCTATCGTGACGACGCCGGAAATCGCGAGAAGCCTGGGCAAGAAAGATTATGTCACGGTCAAGGCCCTGCAAATTGCCATCAGCAGCGGCGAGGAGCTCCAGTACGACAACTGGGACTTCGATCATTTTGTAACCACCTCCAAGGCTAGCTCGCTAGCTTACAAAGAGGCCGGGGTGAACAACCCCAGAGAAGAAATCAGCATGATGGAGGTCCATGACTGCTTTTCGATCACGGAGCTCGTGACCTACGAGGATTTGCACATCTCCGAGCGGGGAAAGGCGCCAAAGGATGTCATGGAGGGCTTCTACGACATAAACGGGAAGATTCCCTGCCAGCCCGACGGAGGCTTGAAATGCTTCGGCCATCCCATCGGTGCCTCCGGAATTCGGATGCTATATGAAATGTACCTCCAGCTGCTCGGCAGGGCGGGGAAAAGGCAGGTCCAAAACCCTAAGCTTGGCCTTACGCATAACCTGGGCGGGTTTCCGTTCATGAACATCAACAGCGTTGCCATTATCGGCCGGCATGACGTTTGAAGTCGGGAGGGGTTTAAGCAGGCTGGTCTCTCAACCTTAGACAACCCCTCTAGCCACAGGCCTTCCTTGGAACCGGGCTCATGGGTCAAGAAGGCTGATAAGCCGAGGGCTTTTAGTGAGCATCCTATTAGGCGGGGCTTGGCTCCAAGCGTTCAACGGAGTCAGGCCCCGCCGCTCCTTGAAGCTCCTTCTTGAGCCGATCGGCAAGCCGATCTGCCAAGTGAAGTGGAACGGGCAGTTTCGTCTTTCGGATGCACTGAAGCGCTACAGAAACGGCTGTTTCTGCGTCTATCCTGTGGCCTGGAGATACATAAAGCGGCTTGACGTTCGTTTTGGCCCTTACGACAAACCCGATTATAGAACCATCGTCCGGGTGGATTAGGCCAGAAACGCTCCCCGCTTCCAAGGAGGGCGCTTGAAACAGCCCAAAGAGCGGCTTTTTGGCGATCCCGATCGTTGCTAAACCAGCGACTACTCCAAGGTGGCTCGCGATCCCGAGACCTCGAGGATGGGCGACTCCCTGGCCGGAGACGAACAAGACATCGGGAACGATTTTGAGCTTCGTCAGCGTCCCGAGCATCGAATGGAGCTCCCGGAAGCTTAAGTATCCAGGAATGTAGGGGAACGTTACGGGTTTCGCGTGAAAGGCTTCCTCGAGGAGTTCAAGCCCCGGGAAAGACAGAACGACTGCGCAGGCGATTGCTGTCGGACAGCCTTTAATGGTTGCATAGGCGCAGTCAACACCCCCTACCGTCCTTAGGTTTTTGGCAAAGACGGAGGTACGCAAAGAAACCCATTCGCGAAGTGCTTTTTGGAGAGCTTTCGCCTCGACCAGAGAAAGGCAGGCCATGGCCAACGCCGCTCACTCCGGCTCCGTCTTTTTTCCGAACACCTTGGCCACGACAATTGAGGCTTCGTACAGGAAAAGGAGCGGGACTGCCATGAGTGACTGCGAAAAAACATCCGGTGGGGTGAGAATGGCCGCCACAATAAAGATGATCACGACAGCATAACGGCGAAAAGAAGCAAGTTGCTTGCCCGTGACAATGCCTACCTTGGAGAAGAAGAACGCAAACACGGGCAGCTCGAACACGACGCCAAAGGCGAACAGCATCTTTATGCTGAAGCCAAGAAATTCCTTGACCGAGATCATCGGCTGGATATACTCGTTCGAGAAGGCCAGGAAGTACTTGAACCCGAAGGGGAAAACGACGAAGTAGGCGAACGTGACCCCGACGGCAAAAAAGGCGCTCGCCGCGAGCACGAACGGGATGGCATAGCGCCTTTCTTCCCGATAAAGGCCCGGCTCGATAAACTTCCAGATTTCGTAAAACACGACAGGGGAGGCTAAGATCAACCCCCCGATAAGGCCGACCTTAAGGTATACGAGGAATGCTTCTGGCAGCCCTGTATACACTAGCTTTAGGCCTTTTGGCATCACCTTAAGCAAAGGAAGTAAGAGAACGCGAAAGATTTGCTCCGAGAAGGTGTACGCGACCCCAAACCCCACACCCACGGCTATAAGGCTATGGATAAGCCGCGTACGGAGCTCTTTGAGATGCTCCATAAACGGCATGACCTTCAAGTCTTGCGCCATGCCGGAAGCCTTGGCTTTGAGCTGCTCCATCAAGAAACCATAGGGGGCTGAGTTGGCGGTGTTCTGCGAGAGGGAGCTTGCGGCGGGTCTTCATCCTTGAGCAGGTCGTCAAACTTAAGCTCGTCTTGGATATCCCGAGTCGCCCGCTTGACTTCACCCATTGCCTTGCCAAGAGATTTGGCGATTTCGGGCAGCTTCTGAGGCCCGATGATAACGAGTGCAACGATGAGGATAACAATGAGTTCTCCCGTCCCAATCCCAAACATGACGCATCCCTTCCTTGTATAGAAGCGCACGAAGGCGCTTTTTTCTATCCTAGTACAGGTTCAAGGGCATGTCCATGCAAAAGTACGGCCTAGACGTCCAAGATCACGCGGACGCTTAGAAAGCCCCTTGACTCTTGCCGGATGGCGAAATCGTTGTAGGTAACGGCCTTAGGGATGCACCGAATACGATGCCTCTCGGGCTCGAGCGTTTCACCGAAGGCTACGAACTCGAACAACCCTTCATCCAACCCAAGAATGGCAAACCTGGAGAACAAAAGCCTGCGCGTGTCGAACGCGTAGAGCAGCTCGTTCAACGCTTCGTGCAACAGGACGTCCGCTCCTTGCTCGTGAAAGACAAAAAAGTGGCGCTCTTTGGGCAAGACGCAGCCTAGAGGCGTAAGAAGCCCTTCGAACGCTTCAAGGGCCTCCAAAAAGAGGTGGTCAAGCCCCCTTGCCCTTACCCAAAACCCGACATCGGCCGTGTGATCGATAAGCCCGGATGCCATAAGGCCTATGACCTCTTTAAGAGCCGAGACAGGGATTCTTTTGAAACCCCGTCCAGCATGACGAGTTTTTTGTGGCTTTTATGCCCCTTGAGGATTGTTACGGCACACCTTGGAAGGCCGAGCGCTTCGGATAGCAAAGATGCCACGGCACGGTTTGCCTCGTTGTCATGGGGCCTTTTGGACGTGTGGACCTCAAGCGACCCGTCAGAAAGCAAGGCTACCCGTTCGATGGCCTTCCCCGTTTTGACGTGAACGGTCAGCGTCATACCCCTACGATCGAATACGCCAAATCTCGGAGCGTCGGGGGAACAACCATGCGAAAGAACATAATCGCAAAAATCGCGATCACGGGCGAAATGTCCAACCCTACAGGCGGAAGGACCCTGCGGATGGGCCGCAAAACGGGCTCCGTGATTCTTTCTAGGAATATAACGACAGGGTTGTAGGGGTTTGGCTGAACCCATGTAATCAGCGCGGAAATAACAATCACCCACATGTAAAGCTGCAACGCCTGGTCAAGAATGAGCGCGAGCGCGGTCAAGATGCGGGAAAAAAGTACCATAACCCTAAACTCCTTTTTGGGGTGGAATCATTGCCTGCGCGCGATAGTAGGCGCTCGTGATCGCTTCGATCAAAATCCCTTTAAGCCCCAACCTTTCTAAAACAAAAAGCCCTTCCATCGTCGTTCCTTTGGGTGTGGTCACCCGCTCTTTTAGGCTCGCAAGCGAAGCGGCCTCATCCTCCTTCGCCAGCATCCCAGCCCCCAAAAACGTTTCTACGGCGACCTTCCTGGACAGTGCAGCAGGTAAACCAAGCCTTATGCCGGCCGCCGCAAAGCCCTCTAGAGCGTGCCACACAAAGGCAATGCCCGAACTGGAAAGCGCGGTGAGCGCATCCAGCTGCCCTTCCTCGAGCTCAATGGTCATTCCTACCGAAGAAAGGGCCTCGATGAGCGCCCCTTTTTTTTCTTCGGGAAACCCGGGCTCGCACAGAACCCCTACCGGACATGCCCCTAGTGCAACCGCCAGGTTCGGCATGACCCTTGCCACATGGGCCTTTTCCCCGAGGGCTTCGCGAAGGGCCTCGATGGGAACGCCAGCGGCGATGGAAATGAGCATAACGTCCTTTCCGAGCACCTCACGGTACAAGCGAAGCCAAGGAATAACCTGCAGGGGTTTCAGTGCCAAAAGAATAGCCCTTACTCTCGATAGAACCTCTTCTATTTTTTTTACCCCCTCCAGCCCGAAAGCCTCGGCTTCAGCAACCCTTAAAGGATCCTGGTCGTGGCCGAATATCGAACCTTTGGCTTGAGGATAGGCTCCAACGATTCCCTTGGCCATCGCCGAGCCCATTTGCCCAAGCCCGACGATCAGCAAAGGGATCACTCCACCCGGCGCCCCTTGATCCACGCAATTCCCCTAAATTTATCTTATTGAACTTATTGAAGTTTGCCCGCCTGTCTCGGGCCGAATACGCGCGTTCCGACACGCACCATGTTGGCACCCGCTCCGATAGCATGCTCAAAATCATGGCTCGTTCCCATAGAAAGCCAGTGCATCGGGTAGCCTGCATCCTTCGCCCCTTGAAATAGTCTGCACATCCTCTCGAAGTGCCTTCGAGAGGCGTCAATTTCAAGCTCTAGAGGAGGAATAGCCATGAGTCCAAGGACCTCGAGCGAGCAAAAGGATAGCATCTTCTCCAAGAAGCCCATGAGATCGCCCGGGAAAACGCCGGCCTTCGTCGGTTCCGCCCCGATGTTTACCTCAACCAAACACCGCACCCGGCAACGCACATTCTCGGCTAGGCTGTTCAGCCTTTGAGCAAGCTCGACCGTATCGAGCGTCTGGATGACCGAAAAACTCTCGATCGCTTTTTTGGCCTTGTTCGCCTGGAGCCTACCGATGAGGTGCCATTCGACGGACAAGCCTTGCAGCTCGGCCATCTTGGCCCTCGCCTCCTGGACATAGTTCTCCCCAAACAGCCTGGCCCCATCCTTGACGAGTGGCTCAAGAATCCAGGCGGGCTGTCTTTTGGACGCCAAAAGAAGCGCTACGGCCTCCGACGAGCCGTGATGGCGTAGCGCTAGCTCCCTTACCTTCGAGCGAACCTCGCAATACCTGGCGCAAACCTGCTCAATTTCGTGCGCTCTTTCTTGGACGTCCATCGCGCTTTGAGAACATCTCATCTCCTTAACATAGCATGCAAGCCACGCTCGGCCAAGAGTTGCAACGTAGCCCGGAGTAAGGAACACTAAGTTATAGAAGTTTTCATCAAAGGAGGATAAACAATGGCTTGGCAGCACGCCTACGTCTTGTGCGCTCAGGACAACCTTGCCTACCTTGTCTTCGATCGAGAGATGGGACACGCTCTTGTTGTGGACCCGACCGACCCGGAGAAGGTCGAGCGTTCCCTGAAGACTCTCGGCCTTAAGCCCGCCGCGATTCTGAACACCCATTCGCATCCTGACCACACCCAAGGAAACGAACGCCTGGCCAAAGCGTACAGCATTCCGGTTTATGGGCCTGCCCGTGAAGCCGAAGCTATCCCCATGCTCCGCTATCCCATAGAAGGCGGTCAGGTTCTTGACTTGGCGGGCATTTCCATCAAGGTTCACGACACGCCGGGCCATACCAAGGGGGGGCTTACGTTTGAGGTCGAGCACGAAGCGCTCATAACGGGAGACACGTTGTTTTTCTTGGGCTGCGGAAACCCGAATGTCGGCGGAGATGTCGAGGTCCTTTTTGACACGTTCAAGAGGGTCTACGCGCAGTTGCCGGGCCATCTCATGGTTTTGCCGGGCCACGACTACTCCCCAAAGAACCTATCCTTCCTTAAATCCATCCTGCCCGACTTTTACGGAATTGACGGGGTTCAAAAAAAGGTTGAGCAAGCCCACGCAAGCTCAGGAGTCCCTTTTTCGACCCTCGAAGACGAGAGGGAAAACAATCCTTTCTTGATGGTCTTTAACCCCAAGTTGGCGCAGAAGATAGCTTCAATCGTCGGGCTCGATCCCCATGACCCTAAGGCTTGTTTTTTAAAATTAAGGGAGATCAGGAACACGTTTTAAGCAACGCGCCATGAAGCACGCCTACTTGGCCCTGGCGATCTTGTGCGGGGTTTTCTTCGTTAAGGCATCGCGTGCGCAACCGGCCTTCGAACTAGTCCAGTTCAACACGCCAGACGGCCTGACTCTCGAAGGGCGCCTCTACCCGGGCGGGACGAAAAAAGGCGTTGTATGCGCCCACATGTTCCCCGCCGACCAGACAAGCTACGGGGCGTTGGCAAAGGACCTGGCTAGAAAGGGCTACCCGGTGCTCACGTTCAACTTTCGGGGATACGGAAACTCCGGAGGGCCTAAGAACACCTCAAGGATCGCGCTCGACATGAACGCCGCCGTCCGCTTTATGGCAGAACGCGTGACGTGCATGGTTCTGATCGGTGCGAGCATGGGCGGCACGGCAAGCATTCTAGAGGGCAATCATCCGAAGGTGAAAGGGGTCGTGACGCTGTCGGCCCCGGCCGCTTTCCAGGGCTTGGACGCCCGCTCGAAGGTCTCGGGGCTCAAGCCTCCAAAGCTCTTTGTTGCGGCAAAGGGCGATGTATCAGCCTACGAAAGCGTGGAGTACTTCTACGCACACGCCCCGGAACCCAAAGAGATTCTACTAGTGGAAGGCTCAGCACACGGCACCCTCTTGCTGGAGGGCCCAAGCGCCCACTTGATCAAGCGAAGGCTCCTTGAATTCTTGCAGTCGTCCTTGGGTGCGGCATGCGGCCTTGAACCCGCCTTAGAACGTGCGGCCTTCTTTCATGGGGTTGCTGTATGCAAAACGTTGGTATATAGTACATACTAACGTTTGATGAACAACTAGGACGAGTTCCCATGACAACAGAAGTTTATTTCCCGACCGATACGCCGTTGCGTCCCGGTCGGCCGACCTACGAGGAGCTCTCTAAAAAGGCCGAGGAGGACCCTATCGATTTTTGGGCCGGGATAGCCCGCGAGCTGGAGTGGTTCCAGGATTTTCAAGCCGTGTTCGAAGGAAACGGCGTTACTGGAAAGTGGTTTCTTGGCGGGAAATGCAACATCGTAGCAAACGCGCTCGACCGCCACGCCAAAACGTGGCGAAAGAACAAGCTCGCCATCCTATGGGAGGGCGAAAACGGCAAAACGAGGACGCTTAGCTACCATGCGCTGAATCGGGAAGTGACACGTCTTGCCACCGTGCTAAAAAGCATGGGCATAAACAAAGGCGATCGCGTCACGATCTACATGCCCCGGATCCCCGAGCAAGTCATCGCAATGCTAGCAACCGCCAAAATCGGCGCCATCCACATCGTCGTGTACGGAGGCTTCAGCACGGATGCTCTAAGAGAGCGGATGATGTCGTCGGAATCACGCCTATTGATCACGGCGGACGGCGGATACATGAACGGAAAGGTTGTACCGCTCAAAGAAATAGCGACCGAGGCCATTAATAGGGTGCCAAGCCTAGAGTCCGTCGTCGTGGTCAAGCACATCGGCCAGGAGGTCTCGATGGAGCCCGGCCGCGACTATTTCTACCACGACCTGATGAACCTTAAGCTGGCCAATTTGGTCCAAACTGAGCCAATGGATGCCGAAGATCCGCTGTTCATCCTCTACACCTCCGG
>DDYN01000014.1 GCA_002347965.1 Nitrospirae bacterium UBA2233
ACGACGTTTTGGACGAGTCAAGGAGAGACGCATACTCGCAAAAAAGTCCTTTCAACGTCGTTCACGCCGACCTTCCGCCCAAAAAGCCCGGGGATCTAAGCGAGCGGGATCGTTACGAGCGTGCCAAACAAACCTACGAAGGTTGGCTAAAAGACGGAACGCTCGCCCCTTCGCCTAAAGAGGCGCTCTATCTTGCGGTACAGACCTACAGCCTAGGAGGTGCGGCGTTAACCAGGGTCGGAATTGTAGGCCTTGTCGATGCCCTTTCCCTTCAGCAAGGCGGAATTCTACCGCACGAGCGGACGTTCGAAGGTCCAAAAAAAGACAGGCTTGAGCTTCTGCGTTCTCTCGAGGCACATCTGAGTCAAATATTTTTGCTATACCGAGGCGATGGAGACCCAACCCTTGAGCTATGGGAATCAATCGGGGAGGATGCCTACATCCGCGAGGCCATCGACGCCGATGGGACGCTCCACCGCCTCTATCCGGTCGAAAACCCAGCCGCGATCGAGCGTATTCGGGCGTTTCTTTCCGAAAAACGGATGTACGTTGCAGACGGGCATCACAGGCTCGAAACAGCGCTAACCTACGCAAAGGAAAGGATTGGAGCAGGGGCCCCCTCGGAAGGTGCTCATCGCTACACCCTTGCCTTCCTTTGCAATATGAATCAGCCGGGCTTGAAAATTCTTGGCTACCATAGGCTTTTAAAGTCTTCTTGCGGACAGGGTATCGAAGAGAGGCTTACAAAAGCGGGATTTGCGCTCACCGAGGTGGATGAGCCGCTCACACCCGAAGCTATCGAATCGGCCCTTTTGGGCTCCAAACTCCGCTATGGGTTTTCATTCGGCCTGGTCGAGAAAAACACAAACCGATTGACGCTAAAGCTGGCAACGCTTCCTCAGGATCGCCATCGTGCCCTTAAAGAAGGTTTGACTCGAGAAGGGTTGGATGAAAGCGTGGCAAGCCTTGATGTTGCTCTCGTCGATCGGTACGTACTAGGGGAGATACTGAGGCTTGATGACACAACAAAGAAGGAGCACATCGTCTACGAGCCAGACCTTCGAAAGGTGATAGGCTTGATCGAGGATCAAACTCTCAAGGCCGGCATTTTGTTGAACCCGCTATCCCCCGAAGAAGTGATCCGCGTAAGCGAGGCCTCTCAAAAAATGCCCCAAAAATCAACATATTTCTACCCGAAACTCTTGACCGGCCTGATTGTATACGACTTAAACAGAAGCTTTTAGACCAAGGTCCTTCTACGTTCGAGGCGCGAGTGGATATCGGGGTTGGGCTTGCGGATAAAATTGGTGTATCGAGGGATTTTGGGGTAGGGTATAATGTAAGTAAAGGTTGGAAAGGGCTAAAGGGGAGGCCATGCTGGGCTCAAGCGGGCTTTACTCGAAGTTTGTAGGCATAATTGGAAAGCTTAAGGCTGCGCTGTTAAAGTGTCTGCTTGCCCCGTGGTTCTGGATGTCTCAAAAGAAGAAGGTTCGATCTAGGATGGGCTGGCATCCATCCCCGATTCATTTTAATGTTTTCCTGATCGAATCGAAGGAGCGCCGCCGGGGACTACGGCCGCTGGAGAGGGACGAATGGATCAACGGGCTCGTGTCCGATATAGAGGCTTATTTTACGAAGCGAAGCGAGGATGCACGAAAAGGGGAGGAATGAGCTGAATCGCACGCGGCTTCGTGTCGGGCTTGTCCAGATGACGGCTGGACCGGACAAAACGGAAAACTTTCAAAAAATCCGGCTGCTTGCCCAAATGGCGAAAGAGGAAGGCGTTGAGCTTTTAGTCTTGCCCGAGGTATGCACATACCGGACATTTCCTAAAGAAGAGCTGCTTGGCGCGGAACCCTTTGAAGGCGAAACCAGCGGGTTTTTCAGGCAGTTGGCGAGTCGGCTTGGGCTGGCCGTCCTTGCGGGCTCTTTTCTCGAACAGCCTACCGACGATGCAGACCCCAGGGCGTACAACACGAGCGTTCTGCTCGATGACCACGGGGAAGTGGTGGGGTGCTACCGGAAAATTCACTTGTTTGACGTTCGCCTCCCAGATGGCCGGGAGATGTTCGAATCCAAGACGCGAAGACCAGGAGATAGGCCGGTAGTCCTCGAATGGGCAGGGGTTAAGTTTGGCCTGAGCGTCTGTTACGATTTACGGTTTCCAGAGCTTTACAGGGCGCTCGTGTTACAGGGTGCTCAAGTTATTTTTGCGCCCTCTTGCTTTACCATGCTTACGGGCAAGGACCATTGGGAGGTCCTTCTGAGGGCAAGGGCCGTGGAGAACCAGGTATTTGTGCTCGCCCCAAACCAGATAGGCGCTTTCGATGGGATGGTTCCAGCTTACGGCAGAAGCCTCGTAGCCGACCCTTGGGGGAATGTTCTAGCTAAGGCACCGGATCGCGAGACGCTCGTAACTGCCACCTTAGAGCTTGACCTATTGGATCAGATCCGCTCGAAGATGCCTGTTTTGAGACACATCCGGCTTGTACTGGCTCCTGGGCACTAGCGAACGACCCAGACGTTGCAGTTTGCGTGGTGGACGACCCTGTCGGACACCGAGCCAAGGAGATGGCTCCTTAGTCGTTTTCGCCCTCTAGACCCGATAAAGATCATTTCGACGCCGTTCTCTTTGGCGAATGCGACGATTTCGTCTCCAGGGTTTCCAGAAAGCACGTGCGTGGCAATTTCGGCAGGAAGCTCCGAGAGTAAAGCTTTTGTACTCTTGAGCTGCTCTTGAATTCTTGATCCTAGCACCTCGAAGTATTCTTTGCCGATCCCCACTTCTTGCGTAAAACCCAAAGGAAAGGTGCCCCCTGCTATGGGGAGAACGCTTACAAGCGTGACCTTTGGCGTCTGTGCCCTAGTTACGTAGTCTATGGCCGTCTTCAAGGCCTTTCTTGAACCTTCCGAACCGTCCAGGGCGACAAG
>DDYN01000051.1 GCA_002347965.1 Nitrospirae bacterium UBA2233
CTCGCCACGGTTCGCAATCAAGACTTTTTTTATGTTCATCGGTCTGTCCGTGTTACAAAGGGATGTTGCCGTGTTTTTTGGGCGGGTTAAGGTCGCGTTTGTTCTCCAGGTAGGAAAGCGCCGTGATCAACTTTTGCCTTGTTTGCCCGGGGTAGATGATCTCGTCGACATAACCCAACTCTGCCGCGTAGAATGGGTTGGCGAACCTTGCCCTGTAGTTTTGGACGAGCTCCTTGCGCTTGACCTCCGGGTCTAAAGCAGATGCGATTTCTTTTCGGAAAATGACGTTGACGGCGCCCTCCGGGCCCATTACCGCGATCTCGGCCGTCGGGTAGGCGAAGTTGAAATCGCCCCGGATGTGTTTGGAGCTCATGACGTCGTAGGCCCCGCCGTAGGCCTTCCTCGTGATGACCGTCACCTTCGGAACCGTGGCTTCGCAGTAGGCGTACAAAAGCTTGGCCCCGTGGCGGATGATCCCCCCGTACTCCTGCGTGGTTCCCGGCAGGAACCCGGGCACGTCCACGAACGTAACGATGGGGATGTTGAAGGCATCTAAGAACCTTACGAACCTGGCCGCCTTGACCGAGGCGTTGATGTCGAGACAACCGGCCAAAACGTCCGGCTGGTTGGCTACGATCCCGACGCTGTTGCCCCCCAGGCGCGCGAACCCGGTGAGGATGTTTGGCGCGAAAGACTCGGCCACCTCGAAAAACCGGCCGTCGTCCACGACGGAGCGAATGAGGGTCTTAATGTCGTAGGGCTTGTTCGGGTTTTTTGGGATTAAGCCGTCCAGGCTGGCATCCTCGCGGTCGACAGGGTCCGAGGTAGGGACGAACGGCGGGCCTTCGGAGTTGTTGCCAGGTATGTAGCCGAGTAGCTCCCGGATCATCAGAAGGCAGGCCTCCTCGCTGTCGCAGGCGAACTGCGCGACGCCGGAGGTAGAGGCGTGCGTGTCGGCGCCACCAAGCTGCTCTTTGGTGACTTCTTCGTGCGTTACCGTCCGAATGACGTCCGGGCCCGTCACGAACATATGGCTCGTTTGCCGGACCATGAAGACGAAATCCGTGATGGCCGGCGAGTAGACAGCCCCTCCGGCGCAAGGGCCCATGATGGCCGAGATTTGTGGGATTACGCCGCTTGCTAACGTGTTACGAAGGAAGATTTCGGCGTATCCGGCCAGGCTTGCGATCCCCTCTTGAATCCTGGCCCCGCCCGAGTCGTTCAGCCCGATCACTGGAGCCCCTACTTTAAGGGCTAAGTCCATGATCTTGCATATCTTTTGGGCATAGGTTTCCGAGAGAGAGCCCCCGAACACCGTGAAGTCTTGTGAGAACGCGAACACCTTGCGCCCGCCGATCGTCCCGTAGCCAGTGATAACGCCGTCCCCGTAGACTTTTTGCTTGTTCATCCCAAACTCGGTGCATCGGTGCGTCACGAAACGATCCACCTCGGTAAAGCTGCCTGCATCCAGCAAGAGCATGATGCGCTCCCGGGCCGTTTTCTTGCCCGCCTCGTGCTGCTTTTGGACGCGATCGGCCCCTCCGCCTACGTTCGAGAGCTCAAGCAGGCGTTGGAGCTTAAGCTCGTTGTCTTCGCTGGCAGCAGGCCGGGTTTCCATACGCGGGCACCTTTTGATTAATTTAGGGTAGATTTCTTCTTGAACTCAGAATATACGTTTCGTAAAGATGTGTCAAAACTCCATACCATTTAATGGGTTGCCGGCTTATGGAGCAAAAATGCCAACGGCTCGGGCTCAAAGAGCTAGGACTTTCTTGGCCGGAATAAAAAACGGAGATTTCTTCGAGATAGGCTTAGGTTAGCCACGGCGGCGGGCTTCAAGCGTGCCTTATGGAGTGGTATAATGCGGATGAAGCATTAGTCTTAAAAAAATCCTTCAAAACGGCGGGGGCATTCTATTTGGGAATGGGTAGGTTACGCGCAGCATGTTTGGCGTCGCTTTTCTTTTTTCTGGGCATGGGCCCTGCGATCGCTCAGGACGTTGGAGTCTATGCGGCCGCGGACCTGCAGCTTGCCATGCGTGCGCTGATCCAAGCGTTCGAACAAGAAAACCCGCAGGCTCACGTCAAGGTAACTTTCGGCTCGTCTGGCAAAGGCTACGCCCAGCTTGCATCCGGATCGCCCCACGATTTGTTTTTCTCGGCCGACATGGGTTACGCAGAAAGGCTCGTAAAAGAAGGCCTTGCGCTTACCAAGCCAAAGCCCTACGGACTAGGGAGGCTAGTCGTTTTGAGCCTGAGCGGCTCGCAGGTTGATGTTTCCAAGGGGTTAGAAGCGCTCCTCGCGCCAACCGTCAAAAAGATCGCGATCGCCAACCCAGAGCACGCCCCCTACGGAATGGCGGCCAGGGAAGCGCTAGAGAAAGCCGGGATGTGGAATAAGGTTAAAAACAAGCTGGTCATCGCCGAGAACATTTCCCAGGCCGCCCACTACGTGCTAAGCGGGGCGGCAGATGCGGGCCTTATTGCCCTGCCGCTCGTAATAGAGGGCGAGCTTGCCCAAAAGGGGCGCTATGCCTTGGTTCCCGAGGGGCTTCATCGGCCGCTTGTTCAAGGGTTTGTCGTCATGAAGCGGGCCGAAAACAACCCGGCGGCACTCGGGTTTGCCGAGTTCGTAGGGTCGTCAAAGGCAAGGGAAATTTTTTCTCGCTACGGGTTTGCGCTGCCCCCGCTGGCTCGATGAACCGAGTCCAAGGCCGCATCCTTAGGGTCGAAGCCAGCGATGAGGTGTCGCTCGTGGACGTGGAAACGGGCGGGGGGGCGATTTCTGCCGTTATCCTGGAAACACCGGAAAGCTTCGAGCATATGAGGCTTGGCGCCGAGGTGTACGTTTTGTTTAAAGAGACAGAGGTGGCGCTAGGCCTGGATGCGGGCAAGATGAGCTACCTGAACGTGTTTGACGGGAAAATTTTGGGCGTGAGGTGCGGGCGGGTTCTTGCGGAAGTTGTCGTTTGGACGGCGGCTGGAGAAATCGTTTCCATCATCACGAAGCGCTCGTTCGAGAGGCTTGGCCTGAAAGAAGGGGCCAGGGTGAAGGCGGTCATCAAATCAACCGAGGTCGCGCTAGAAGGCCTTGGTGTGCCATCATGAGCCTTGCCCCGTTTCTTTTGACGTTCAAGCTGGCACTTTGTGCGACTGCCATTTTGACCGCGACAGGAATACCTGTCGCCCTTTGGCTGGCAAACAGGCGTTCGTTGCTCGCAAGCGGACTCGAGGCCTCCGTTGCCTTGCCGCTCGTTTTGCCCCCTAGCGTGCTCGGGTTCTACCTCTTGCTCTTATTTCGCGCCAAAGGGCCCTTGGGTGCCGCCTGGGAACGGTTCTTCGGGCATCCTCTCGTGTTCAACTTTGAAGGGCTCGTCCTTGCCTCGGTCGTGTTCGGGTTTCCTTTCATGGTCCAGCCGCTGGTTGCAGGCGTTCGCTCCATCCCAAAAGAGCTTATCGAGGCGAGCGCCACGCTTGGCAAGCCTTGGTGGACGACGCTCGTGCGTGTCGTGTTACCCAACATGAAGGCCTCGATCTTGACGGGCTGCGTGCTCGCGTTCGCTCATACGGTCGGCGAGTTCGGCGTCGTTTTGATGGTCGGCGGGAACATCGAGGGAGAGACCCGCGTCGTGTCGCTTGCCATCTACGACGCCGTCGAAGCGCTCGATTACCGATCGGCCCATGTCTACGCATCGGTGTTGTTCGCATTCTCGTTTTTGACGCTGCTTGTCGCGTACCGGGTCAACAGGAGGTTTTTTTCGGCATGATCGAAGCCCACCTCGAAAAAGACCTGTTCGGGGCTTCCGGCTCATTCCGTCTTAGTGTGAATTTTCGCGTTGATGACGGCCAATGTGTCACGTTCTACGGGCCGTCTGGTGCAGGCAAAACGACCATTCTTAGGATGCTCGCCGGCCTAGAGACGCCACAGGAAGGCTTTATCCGCGTCAACGGCGAATCGTGGTTCGACGCAAAAAAGCGAGTTCTTCTTCCTTCCCACAAGCGAAGAGTCGGGTTCATGTTTCAATCTTACGCATTGTTCCCGAACATGACAGTCGGCGGGAACGTCGCTTATGCGATGCAGAAAAAATCTAGCGCCAAGCTCGAGGACTTGTTGGGTTTGGCGGGCATCCTGGAGCTAAAAGACCGTTACCCGAGCACGCTCTCCGGAGGCCAGCAGCAGCGCGTCGCGCTTATTCGGGCGGTTGCGAGCGAACCCAAGCTGCTTTTGCTGGACGAACCGCTCAGCGCGCTAGATATCCCGACGCGGCTCGAGCTTCAAGATGAAATTCTTAGAATCCACAGGCTTTTTGGCATCGAAACGATTCTCGTAAGCCACGACAAGCAAGAGGTGTTCCGGATGGCGGACAGGGTCCTTAGCATCAAAGAGGGCCGTATTCATGCGGAGGGCAGCCCAAGGGGGGTGTTCTTCAAGCGACGGTTCTCGCCCAAGTTTGCCGTAACAGGCCGGGTGTTGGCGATTGAAAGGGCCGATATTGTCTTCCGCGCGTTTGTGGCGACGGGTACGGAAATATTGCAGGTCATCCTTGGAGAACGCGACGCCAAACGCTTCAAGCCGGGCGATGAGGTGCTCGTCGCCTCGAAGGCGTTCAACCCGATGCTCCTGCCGCTCTTTGAGCCTTTCGACACGCAAGCGCCCCAGCACGCAAGCCCCGTTACGATCGGGTACGTCGATTAGATGGGCTGCTTCAAAAGAATCGCGCTCGTCCCAATCAAGGATTTTCGTACTGCCAAAAGCAGGCTTGCGGGCGTGCTTTCGGTTGGAGAGCGCCAAACGCTCGCAAGATGGATGTTTTGGAGGGTTCTTAGTCAGGTTCGACGCTCCGGGCTGTTCTCGGAAGTCGTGGTCCTCTCCAAGGGTTCCTTGCTTCAGGGCTCCAAAGAGGGGTTTCCAGTGCACGTCGTCGAGCAAGACCCAAGGCTAGAGCTCGAAGAGGCGCTGAACGCCTACTTTTTAGAAAGCCCTTGGGCTGGGTCCGAGCATTTCCTTTTGCCCGCCGATTTGCCGCTTCTGTCCCGAAGAGATTTTTTGGGCCTGATGCTTTGCCTCAAAAAAGACGGCTACGAGGGGCTCTTGGTCCCCTCGATGGACGGCAGGGGGACGAACGGAGTTTATCTGAAGAACCCCTCCGGCCAAAGGTTGGCCTTTGGCACGGACAACAGCCTTTCTGCCAACCGGGCATTACTCGAGCGCTCCGGGATTTATCCCGGAACTTACTACAGCCTTGGGTTTGCCCTCGATGTGGATACAGCAGAAGACCTCCTGTGGGCTTTACACAACGGCCTTCCGTTCAGGGGGCCGGTGTAGGGCGCATGGAAGTCCGTTTTATCGGTATTCCGCATCCATTCGACATCGAGGCCGGCGCTTCGTTGGCCAAGGAAGCCCTCGAGGCCTCGAGGCAGCGAGGGTATGAACCCAAAAAAGGGGCGATCCTTGTCGTCAAGCTCAAGGCAATCTCCAAGGCGTTGGGCCTTTGGCTGGACACAAGCTCGCTCATACCCTCGGCGTTCGCCCTCGCGCTCGCCGACCTCACGGGCAAAGACCCTGGGCTTACCGAGGCGATTCTGATGCACGCAAAACGCCTCGTTCGTGCCAAAGAGGGGGTTCTCCTCGTGGAGACAAAATCGGGCATTGTTTGCGCCAACGCCATGCTTGACCGTTCGAACACGGGCCGGGGGCCAGAGTGGGTCCTGTGCCCGCCAGAAGACATCGACGCCGAGGCCAAGCGCTTTGGGGTCGTGCTTTCGGGGCTCTTGGGCTTCCATGTTCCCGTGATTGTTTCGGATACGCTTGGCAGGCCCTTTCGGCTCGGCCAAACGGACGTTGCCGTGGGCCTTTGGGGGCTTAATCCCTTCTTCGATATGCGCGGGCAAAAGGACGGCTACGGCTACCTCCTTAAAGACACCTGTATCGCGCTCGCCGATGAGCTCGCCGCGGGCGCGGAGCTGGCCTGCGGAAAGACAAAGGGAGTGCCTTTTGTTTGGGTAGAAGGGGTAGCGTACGAAGAAAACCTGGAGGGTTCGGCAAGGCGCCTTGAACGTCCATCCCATAAAAACCTTTTCCCATGACGACAGTAAACGCTGAAACGCCCCCTTGGCTGCCCGAGAAACTTTTCAAGGAGCTAGAGCCTACCTTTGATGTTTCTTTGAAGCGGCTACAAAGCGGGCTTACGCTCGCCCACATCCACGACAACAAGAACGTCCGAGCCTGGGTGCGCGTTCAGTTTGCCCACGGCTCGTGTTCGGAGACGCCCGAGAACAACGGCGTGACACACCTGCTCGAGCACATGCTGTTTCGGGGCTGCGCACGCTACAAGGAGCCCTCCGACCTCGAAGCCGCATTCGAGGCGATCGGCGGGACGGCGAACGCCTTCGTGGACGCGGAGCGTACGTGCTTCCATGCCCACTGCCATCCGAGGTTCCTCTTGGAGGCCCTCGGCATCTTCCAGGCCATGTTCGAAGCCCCGCTCTTCAAGGGCCTCGAGACCGAAAAACGGGTTATCCTCCAAGAAATCCTCGAGGACAAAAACGAGCAGGGCGAAGAGATTGACCCCGAGAACCTTCTGTATGGGCTGATGTTTCCTGGTTCAAGCCTTGCCCTTCCGATTGCGGGAAGCCAGGCCAACATTGAGCGGTTCACCAAAAAAGATTTGACGGCCAGGCTTAAAGAGATCCTCGTTACCGAAGATACGCTAGTGACGGTGAGCGGAAACGTAGGCTTTGAGGTGCTCGAGGGGTTCCTGGGCGATGGTTTTACATTGCCAGCCGCCAGAGCACAAGGCCCGCATTCTCTGGGCGACATCCCCGTGCCTAAGGGCTCGAAGCTCCTCATCCGCCACAACCCCCAAAGCCAGTTCGAGGTATGCATCGGGTTTCAAGCTCCTGGCCCAGAATGTCAGGCCGTGCTCAAGCTCCCGATCTTACAACGTATGCTCGTGGGTATGGGCAAGTCTCTCCTCACCAGGCGGCTTAGGGAGGAAAAGGGGCTCGTCTACAGCTTGGATGCTTCCTTCAGCCTCCACAAGGGCGTAGGCGTCTTTCTCGTTGAGTTTGCTACCTCGAAAGAGGCGCTCTTGGAGGCGATAGGGACGCTGCTTTGCGAGTTGGTCCAATTCAAGGCGCAAGAGGTTCCCTGCGAGCTTTTGGACATGGCCAAGCTAAGCTCCCTCTACGACCTTTACTTCGAGCAGGACAGCCCGGAAAACGTGCTTGAGCACGTTTCCAGGGCTGTCCTGTTTGGAGTCCCATGGCAGCCAAACACGTTTTATCGTGCGCTGCTCGAAACGACCCGCATGGATATACAATCGCTTGCCAAGCGTCTTTTTTCCAAAAAAAACCTTCATCTCGTCATGGTCGGCCCAACGCCTACTGGCTCGGACGACTTCAAAGGGGTTATACTGAAAAAAATTGACCAAGCCTTTCAGGATGAGTAGCGTATGATCGCCGCCGGTGTCAGTCTTTTCGCGTACGTGGCCTTCGTCGTCTTGCTGCATGCCGTACTGGGCTGGGGGGTCTTCGTTAGCCTGCTTGTTTCGCTCCTTCCCGCGCTCGTAGCCTTTGCGCTCATCGGACGCGTCGCTTCAAAGAGGCTTAAAACGCTGATCGATACCGCCACAAACCAGGTCAAGAAAGGCAGCCTCGACAAGGCCGTGCAAACGCTAAAAGCGGACCAGGGGCTCAAAATGCTTCACCCGCTCGTTGCAGGCCAAATTAACGCCTACCTAGGCATGCTGTTATACATGCGAAAGGACTACGACGAGGCTGCACAATACCTCAAGAAGGTGCGGGTAGCCCACTGGAGCCCTAAAGTCATGCTGGCGATGATCTACTTCAGAAGGCGTCAGACGGCCAAAATGGAGCAATCGTTCAAACGTACGCTTCGGTTTTACCGAAAAGAGCCGTTCATCTACGCCATCTACGCCTGGGCACTCCAGAAGGCGGGCCAGCGCGAGAAGGCCGTTATGGTGCTCGAAAGGGGAATCGAGGCGCTTAAAAAGGACGAGCGGCTTTCGAGGGCTCTCGAGAACGTCAAGCAAGGAAAGCCGATCAAGATGTCTCGTTACGGCGAGCTTTGGTACCAGTTCGGGTTTGAGAGGCCCATAGCACAGCCCCATCATTCCTTCCGAAGAAAACCGAACGCCTGAGGGTTATTCGTTGTTTCCAACGCCCGGCATTTCCCTGGCCAGGCTTTTTCTCTGGGCACGCCTCGCGCTCGTCGCGCTCGGGCTTGTCGGCTTCATGGTGCTTGGCGTTCGGCTCGTTCGGACCATTTTGGCCCCCGTTCCCAGGGTTGATGCTCGGGCCTCCGGGCTCTCCGGCGCAGCCCCGCCGCCTTCCTTGCCCAACACTCCGCTCCTGGGTTCTAGAAAGCCCGTAGAAGACCTTGCCAAAGCCTTTTTGGTATCCAAGACCCTGGATGTAGCCCTTGAAACGAGGGGGCATCCCCTAGGGCAGGGTCTAAGCCCGTCGTCTGTGCCCGGAGGGATCGGAGAAAAGCTGGGAATCAAGCTGTCGGGGACGGTTTCAGGGTCCCAAGCACTTTCCTACGCCGTCATCCTGGATGAGTCTAAGGCCGAAGAAGCGCCTTACAGGGTGGGGGATACAATCAAGGGGGCCAAAGTCGTGGCGATCGAGCCGCTCCAGGTCGTATTCGAGCACGAAGGGAGAAGGCAGGCGTTAAAAATGGAGTTCGACTTCGAGCAGTCGTGGGTTTTTAAAGAAGGGCCCCCGACAATGCAGGATGAAAAGAGGGGGGAAGGTTCCGGCAGCGCGCTTACGATTCCACGGCAGGAAATCGAGAAGGAGCTGGCCAGCCCGGATCGTGTCGCACGTGGGGCAACCGTGTTGCCAGCGTTCAAATCCGGGAGGCCGAACGGCTTCATGATCCTTAACGTTCCCAGGGGCTCCGTTTTTTCTAAGCTTGGGCTTTTAGACGGCGACATCCTTCAATCGGTTAACGGCCAGCCCGTAAATAAGGGGTTTACGCTCGCATCCTTGTTGACGGAGCTCAACCAGAAGGGGGAGGCTACGCTCGCGATCGAGCGGAACCTTTCTCCCCTGCGGCTGAACGTGAAGCTCCGCTAAGGACAGCTTTTATGGCGTGTCCGCATACTGGGGGGAAGTACGGCCTTGGCCGGGATCGAGTCGCTGTATGGCGGCGATCAAATGGACCCCTCCCCCCTGGGGAAAGAGCGGTCGGGGTCTATCGAGCTCCGAAGCCTAGCGAGTCTGTCCCCCGCTTCGCCGAACGTTGGGTCGAGCATGACAACCTTCTCGAGCTCGAGAACGGCTTGGTCTGTTTCAGACAGCGCCTCATGAGCGAGGGCAAGCTCGTAGTGAGTGCCTATGAATTGACTTATCGTCAAGCTGGAAAGCGCGGAAAGCGAGGAAAGAACCTTCTTAGAGTTTTCGTAGTCTCCTTTAGCCTTGTATACCATGGCCTTCAGGTAATGCATCTCGAAGCGGTTTTGCGGGTTATCTTCGCATTTCTCGAGCGCTTCGAGCGCCGCGTCAAAAAGCCCCATGTCGTAGTAGGCCGTAGCGAGCGCGTGGGCGGCGCTTTGGTCTTGGACAATTCGTGGTGCTGTATATTGCTTGAATTGCTCGAAGATTTGCTCAAAGCGAATCGGCTGACCGTACGCTAAGCCCTCAAAACCCGGCTTTCCTTGAAGGGCTTGGGTGAAAGAATGGCAATCCGGATGGTCGGAGGACGCAATCGCCCCAAAAGCCCTGTCCTTTAGCGTTTCATCCAGCGGGAACCCCGCTCCAAGCCCTCCGAGTAAATGAGCGATCCACTCCGGTTTGTTCTTGAGCAGCGCCCGAGTAAGGAACAGAGCTGCGTAGTGCTCCGCCTTTTTATGGTCTCCAAGCTCAAGGCACAGGCGAACGAGCCGAAGGGCTGCCTGTCCTGGCTTGTCTGCCAAGAAGGTTATTTTCCAGAGGACTTCGGGCATGTACCTTCGTTCCGAGGCCGTATCTAGAAGCTCCAACGCCCGGCGGAAGTAGGGTTGGGCTTCGAAGTCAAACCCTTTTTCTTGAAGGTAGGTTCCGGCCGCCGCAAGATAACGCCATTCGTTAGGGGCAAGCCTTGCCGCCTTCTTGATGTAGGCGATGGCCTCGGCAAGGAACCCCCTGCCGTGGTGAATGTCCGCGATCTGAGCGAACAGGCTGGCGGCCGAGTCGCACTTTTTCCGCTCTTCGTAGAGCTCGGCCAATTCTTTGAGCGTGGAGATGTTGTTGGGGTCTGCATGGAGACGCCTTTTGAGCGTCTTTTCTTTGGAGCCAGAGCCAGCACACCCGATCAGCCTGAAAATCATCTCTCAGTCGCGCTCCAGAGGCTGTAGAATTCCTTGAAGAAGCCTGTATGGTAAGAGCCATTGACAAAGGCTTCCCCGTTGAGGATCGCCTGGCATAGCTGTTTGTTCGTACAGAGGCCCTGGATGTCGAGCTCTTCGAGCGCCACAAGGAGTTTGATGCGCGCATCCTCACGACTGGGTCCGTGAACGATCAGCTTGCCGATCATACTGTCGTAATACGGGGGCACATCTAGCCCGGCCCGAATGTAGGTATCGAAACGAACGCCGATCCCTCCCGGTACGAAGAGCCCCGTAATTTTACCCGGCGAAGGGGTTAGCTTTTTAGGGTCGACGGCGTTGATGCGCGCCTCGATGGCGTGGCCGCTTAGGGATACGGCATGCTGGTTGACGGAAAGGGGCATGCCCATCGCCACGCGGACCTGTTCCTTGACCAAGTCGAGACCCGTGACCATTTCGGTCACTGGGTGCTCCACCTGGATGCGCGTGTTCATCTCCATGAAATAAAAGCGGTCTTGCTTGTCCACGAGGAACTCGACCGTGCCTAGGCTTGCATACCGAAGCGCTTCCCCGGCCCGTATGGCCGTTTTGCACAGGGCTTTTCGCGTCTTGTCGGACAATCCGGGAGAAGGGGACTCTTCGAGCAACTTCTGATAGTTGTTTTGGATAGAGCAGTTCCGCTCGAAGAGATGGACGAGGTTCCCGAAATGGTCTCCTACGATTTGAACCTCGACATGTCTTGCGTCCTCGATCAAACGCTCTACGTAAAGCTCGTTGTCGCCGAAGGCGGCCTTTACCTCGGCCTGGGCGCTCAAGAAGGCGTTGGTGAACGCGAGCGGGTCCTCGACCCGCTTCATTCCCTTACCTCCCCCGCCTAGCGCCGCCTTCAGGATGACAGGAAACCCTATTCGGTTCGCCTCTTCGAAGGCTTGTCTTGGGTCCTTGATACCCCTTTCGCTGCCCTCGACCACAGGGATGTCCCTTCGTTTCATGATGGCCCGGGCGCGAATCTTGTTCCCCATCAATCGGATGGCCCTCAAGGAAGGCCCGATAAAATGGATTCCGGCGGTTTGACAGATCTCCCGAAAATGCGCGTTCTCCGCGAAGAACCCGTAGCCAGGATGAATTGCGTCGGCATCCGTGATCTCTGCCGCCGCGATAATGGCCTTTTCGTTCAGGTAGCTGTCTTTGGCGGGCCCGGGGCCGATGCACACGGCCTCGTCGGCTAAGCGTGTATGGGGGGCATCCCTGTCGGGCTCGGAGAACACGGCCACGCTTTGAAGGCCCATCTCCTTGAGTGTTCGGATGATTCTGAGTGCAATCTCACCGCGGTTTGCGACGAGGACTTTTTGGAACACGCCTTTCTTCCCGGGTTTTTATACTGGGATCGGCTCGAGCTCGAACAGCGGCGTACCAAAACCCACAGGCTTGCTGTCGTCTACGAGCACCTTGAATACTCTTCCTGTCACGTCCGATTCGATCTCGTTCATGATTTTCATCGCCTCGATAATGCACACAACCTGCCCCTTATGGATGACATCGCCTACTTCTACGTAAGGCTTTGCCTCTGGGGCGGGAGAGCGGTAAAACGTTCCTACCATTGGCGAGGTGATCGTGAGCGCCTTAGGGGTTTCCTGAGCGGAAGGTTGCCCGGCTTGCGTGTCGGACGAGGGCGTTTCCGGCCGGATTCGCTCGATTCGTCTTTCCGGAGGGGGCAATACCTCAAAACCGGATCGCTTCAAGGAGACCTTTTCCCCTTCCCGTTCGAGCGAAAACTCGACGATGTCCGTAGACAGAACCCATTCTAAAAGCTCCCGGAGGCGATCAAAGGGGCAGGGTGTCGTCGGCGTCGGCGTATCCATAACGACCCCTACTTGGCCCGTTCGATGTACATGCCGGTTCTCGTGTCCACCCGGAGCACTTCGCCCTGCTCGATGAACAAAGGAACCTGGACGACGAGCCCCCCCTCTAGCGTTGCGGGCTTTGTGCCGCCCTGGGCCGTGTCTCCCCGAACGCCCGGCTCGGCCTCTACCACCTTAAGCTCGACGAAGGTAGGAATCTCGATCGTCAACGGGTCTGTCCCCAGGAATAACGCACGGACTTCTACGCCTTCTTTCAGGTAGAAGCGCTTATTCCCCAGCACGGAAAAAGGGATACTGAACTGCTCGTAGGTCTCCATATCCATGAACATTGCGCTTTCGCCCTCTAAGTACAAGCATTGTAGCGGCTTCTCGGAGAAATCCCCCCCCTCGAACCGCTCCCCAGAACGGAATGTTTTGTCCAGGACATTATCGCTCTTTAAGCCTCTTAATTTTGTACGGACGAACGCGCCTCCCTTGCCGGGTTTGACGTGCTGGAAGTCTATTATTTCGAAGGGCTGCCCCTCGATCAGGAGCTTCAGCCCCTTCCGGAAGTCGCTGGTCGCTAGACTCATGGCATGTCCTCTTTCTTTTTCTTGTTTTGGACCTTGCCCGCGATGTACTCGAGCGCAAGGATGTACCCCCAAACGCCAAGCCCCATGATCCGTCCCTTGACGATGTCGGAGATCGTCGAGACATGCCGAAAAGGCTCCCTGGCATAGGGGTTGCTTAAATGGACCTCGATAGCTGGGGTTTGGGCGGCCAGTAGGGCATCCCGGATCGCGATGGAGGTGTGCGTGTAGGCGCCGGGGTTAATGACCAACCATGCCACCCCTTCCGCGGGAAGGGCTTGGATACGCGCTATGATCTCTCCTTCGTGGTTGGACTGAGCGTGCGAAAGCTCCAGCCCCAAGCTTTTGGCCCTTTCTTGCAGTTCGGCTTTTATTTGCGCGTAAGTTTGGGTGCCATACACCCGAACCTCCCGGTTGCCGAGGAGGTTTAAGTTCGGCCCGTCGATTACGGCAACCCTTCGGCCCGCAGCGTTTTCCATAGGTCAACAAGCTCCTCGATGGCGACAGGTTCAATCCGGACGGAACCGATACGGTCGAGCAGGACGAACCGAACCTTCGCGCCTTGTTTTTTCTTGTCGAGCGAAAGCAGCCTTTTCATCCGGTCGGGGTGAATGCTTGGCGGTTTCGTGGGCAAGCCAAGCGCCTTGAGCGATTCTTCGACCCTTGCGTACACATCTTTCGTTGTACTGCCCATCCGGTAGGCCACCGCGGCTTCGACGAGCATTCCAAGACCAACGGCCTCCCCATGCAGAAAGGTCTTGTAGTGCGCGTGGGCCTCGAAGGCATGGCCGAAGGTGTGGCCGAAGTTTAGCACGGCACGCAGGTTGGCCTCTCTTTCGTCTTGCTCCACGATGGCCTTTTTATGCAGGATGCTGGCCTGGATGCCCTTTGCCATCGCACCAGGGTCCATCCTAAGCAAGGCCTGGGCGTTCGAGACGATGAACTCAAAGAACGGCTCGTCTTGAATCATACCGTATTTTAGGACCTCTGCAAGCCCTGCGACGTACTCCCGCTTAGGGAGGGTGGAAAGATACTCCGTGTCGATCAGTACGCCGCTCGGCTGCCAGAAGGCCCCTAGGGCGTTTTTCGCCTGCTTGAGGTCTATCGCCACCTTTCCCCCGATGCTTGCATCTACCCCGGCCAAGAGGGTCGTAGGAACCATGACAAACGGAACCCCCCTTTGGTAGGTGGCCGCGACGAACCCGGCCAAGTCTCCCACAACTCCGCCCCCGAACGCGACGAGCGCCCAGCCGCGGTCTGCGCCGAAATAGAGCAGTTTTTGGGCCACGCTTGCGTACACATCGAGTGTCTTGGCCCTTTCTCCTGCGGGGACGACGATGAGTTTGGGTTTCTTGGGTGAATCTTTGATTAACCGGGCGTACAAGGGCTCTAGCCATAGCTTGGCCAGGTGGCGGTCGGTCACGATGGCCAAGGGCCTTTGCCCGAGGCATTCCTCGAGGAAGGAGGCAATCTTGTCCCTCACCCCTTGCCCTAAGACAATGGGATAGGTGCCGCCCTTTGTGGTTACGTCAACGCGCGTGATTTCCATTTTTTCTCGTCAGGCCGATGGTGTTAAGGATTTCCAAGGCGACCTCACGGGGAACTCGCCCGTCCGTGGTTACTCGGTACTTCGCGAGTGCTTCGTAAAGGGGCACCCTTTCGAGGTATAGATCGTTTGCACGCGCATGGCTTCTCCAAAGTGGACGTCTCGTGTCGTTTAGGAGCCTAGCCTTGATCGTGTCGAACGAAGCCTCCAGGTATACGGTGTAGGGCAAGGGTTCGATCAGCGCGCGGGCTTCTTCGCTCGTAACGACCCCACCGCCGGAGGCGATCACAACTCCGTCTTCTTGAAGCACGGCTTGAAGCGCCCTGGCCTCTTTTCTCCGAAAGTAAGGCTCGCCGTGTTTTTGAAAGATCGCTCGGACGTCAAGCCCCTCTTCGGCCTCGATTCGCGCATCCAGGTCGATGAACCTGAACCCCGACAGCCTGGCAAGGACCCGGCCGACAGAGCTCTTTCCGGCCCCCATGAACCCGATGAGAAGGATACGCATACCTCGCCCTGGTTTTTGACGTATTAGTTTACCATACACCGAAAGAAAAAACTGGCGCTATCCCCAAAGGGCAAGAGCCTAGCGGGTGTGAAGAAAAAACAGCAGGTTCTTCGTGCAGAAAAAGGAGTGGGCTTGAGCGTCGGAAGGGGACGGCGTAATCGCGCCGTCCCCTTGGGTCGAAAGGGGCTAGAGAGGCTGAACCATGGGCTGCGACGGACTCTTGCCGCCGGCCGGGCAAGCTTGGCCGGCACCCACGGTAGAAACAACCCCAAGAAAACCAAGGGCTAAGGCTACGAGCGCTTTCTTCATGACCCTCTCCTTGAAGTGGGTGTTTAAGGATAAATAATACCTACTTAAACTCTAATCCTCGACACCCCAACGCGTCAAGAGAGTCAGGACGCTGCTTTTTTTACAAGCCGAAAGGCCCCTGCGGCCCGCCTTTTTTGTGCCCTGGCGGAATACCTTGCCCGGGGGGTATACCCTGCCCCGGCGGAATGCCTTGGCCTGGCGGGCCAAAAGCGATACTAGGACCTTTCTTCGTAAGCTTAAGCATGGCATGCCTCCTTTTGTTTTTGAGTGCAACCCATTAAGGCTAACTTAGCTTCTCAAGCGCCTTCATGAAGGACCTATGGTGCTCTTTTTCGTCCGATA
The DNA here is from genome assembly GCA_002347965.1 of Nitrospirae bacterium UBA2233. Lineage (GTDB taxonomy): Bacteria > UBA2233 > UBA2233 > UBA2233 > UBA2233 > UBA2233. The sequence continues at coordinate 15,464 of DDYN01000051.1, forward strand.
GGATGTCTTCAAAGATCTCCTGGATTCTGGAAAGCCCCTCTTTCCCGGCTGTCTCCACGATTCGGGGGTAGAGCTCCAAGGCGCCTTCCTCGGCTTTGACGTCCAGCTCGATCATTTCTTTGGTTGTCTTGCCCACGACGACGGCTGGGTCCGGCTGGGTGGGCAATTCGCCCCCAAGCTTGCGGAACGCCTCGGCGATCTCCTCGGCATGCTCCATCTCTGCCATGGCAACCTTTCGGAACAGCTTGCGGGCCTCTGGCCCCTCTTCCTTTGGGGTCGCAATGTGGTGCCACATGTACTGGATAGACCCCTGAAGCTCGCTTGCCAGGGCTTGATAAATCATGTCCATCAGTTCTTTCGAGGCTTGCTGCGTCATGATTTTCCCTTTTTGTTCAACGACCGGCACAACCCATCTAAGGTTATCCCAAAAAAGAGATGAAGTTCAAGCCGAGCCCTCTTTGTCCCGGAGGGAGGGCGGTCTTGTTGGAATGCCTCGTAGAAAATCGGACGCGACGGCGTCTTGCTCTTTGAGGAGCCTTTGTTTTTCCGAATCAGGAAGGAAGGCGGCAAGGATCGAGTTTTTAGCGAGCGTGGAAACGTCCCGTGCACTCATGCCCAAGGCTTCGGCGCTTTGGAGGTAGTTCTCCAGCAAATAGCCTCCAAAATAGGCCGGGTCGTCCGAGTTGACCGTGACCAAGATCCCAAAATCCAAAAGCCGCTTTAGGTTGTGCTCCGCAAGCGACGGAAACACCCTTAGCCTTACGTTGGAAAGCGGACAGACGCTCAAAGGGGTCCTGCGGGCCTTGAGCTCTTCCATGAGCCCCGGGTCTTCCTCCGAGCGCACGCCGTGGTCGACCCTAAGCACCTTGAGGTCGCTTAGCGCCTCTCTGACGTAACCCGATGGCCCTTCCTCGCCCGCGTGCGCGACAGCCAGAAACCCTTCTTCCCTGGCCTTGGCAAACACCCGGCGGAACTTGGACGGCGGGTTGCCCGCCTCGCTAGAATCGAGGCCAACGCCAAGAATTGCCTTTTTGTAGGGAAGGGCCTGTTTAAGCGCTTCAAAGGCGTCCTGCTCGCTCAAATGGCGCAAAAAGCAAAGGATGAGCGCAACCGAGACGCCAAGCTTGTTCTCGGCATCTTTGGCCGCCTCAAGGAGCCCTTCGATTACGGACGCGAAGGGAACCCCGCGTGAGGTATGCGCCTGGGGGTCGAAGAATATCTCGGCCCGGACGATGTTCTCTTCGCTGGCCTTTTGAAAGTAGGCCATAGCCAGCTCGTAGAAGTCTTGCCTGGTCTTCAGGACCGCAAGCCCTTGGTAGTAAACCTTAAGGAAGTCCTCCAGGTTGGAGAAGTTGTACGCCTCCTTCAGGGCCTCTGGCGTTTTGTAGCCAAGCGTTACGACGTTCTTTTTGGCCAACTCAAAGACCATCTCTGGCTCGAGCGTTCCTTCTATGTGCAGGTGGATCTCGGCCTTGGGCATGGCCTTAAGGAAGTTTTCCAGGGCATCGCGGTCCATTCGCTTGGCAGAGGGGCTTTCTTTTGGTGTCGCCTTGGGTTCCATGGTTTCCTTTGGTTTGTTGTGGGTGTTCCTGCTTACAAGAAAAGCTCAAGCGTCCCTGCTTGAGCGGGAATCTCCAGGTCGCTCGATCCCTCTGCCCGCGAAACCGGGACGGGCCTACCTTGAAAATGTGCGGACGAAAGCGCTTTGCCGTACACTTTCAGGTGGAAACGCCTTGGCAGGGCATACGACCCAGATTGTGCAATCGCTACGGAAAGCCCGCCCGGTGTCCGCGCGAGCTGAAAATCGAACGCGTTGTAGGGGCTTTGCGTCGTCTTGCCATCGTCCAGGTAAAAAAACGAGTGCCCACCGGAGGCCTCCACGGCGGGATAAACCTCAAGCGTTGCCGTCTCGCCCGCTACAACCGGGACGTGCTGACCCTCTTGCATCGTGGGGATGACGCTTCCTTCCTTGACGAACAAAGGTAGTGTCCCAAGAGGCGCGCTCACGTAGTGCAGCGCCTGCCCCGAGAGGGTTCCCTTGGTTGCATGATCGTACCACACGCCCTTGGGCAGGTACACGTAGCGGCCCCGGGCCCCCGGCTCGAGCACGGGCGCCACGAGCAGCGAATCGCCCACGAGGAATGCATCGTCCATGCTGTACGTGGCGGGGTCGTCCTGGTAGGCGTACACCAGAGGGCGAAGGATAGGCTCGCCCGTCGTGGAAGCCTTAAAAAAGGCGCTGTAGAGGTAGGGCAGAAGCCTGTAGCGCAACCCGATCGCTTTGCGTATGAGACCGGTATAGGGCTCGCCGTACACCCAAGGCTCTTGGTCGTAGCTACCCCGGTTCGTGTGGTTACGCATGAGCGGGACGAGTGCGCTCGCTTCGTACCAGCGAACGAGCAGCTCGGGGGTGGGCGACCCCTCGAACCCCCCGATGTCCGACCCGACAAAAGGAACTCCAGACAGGCCCATGTTGAGGAACATGGGGTTTTGAAGCCTCAGATGAGGAAAGCTGGAGGTGTTGTCCCCTGTCCAAACGGCCGCGTAGCGCTGCACACCGCTGAAGCCGGCCCTAGAGAGCAAGAAGGGCCTTTTGGGGGACTCAAGAGCCCGAACGCCCTCGTAGCTGGCTTTTACCATGAGCAGCCCAAAAACGTTGTGCATCTTCTTGTGGCTGGAAATCAGCCCAGAATCGTCGAACATCACCACGTCGTCCATCGTCTTGCCTGGGACGTCGAACACGGCGGGCTCGTTCATGTCGTTCCAGAACCCGTCAATGCCGGCATCCACAAGCCCTCGATAAAGCCCTCCCCACCATTCGCGCACGTCCTTTCGCGAAAAATCGGGGAAAACGCAGTCGCCAGGCCAGACCTTGCCGATGTAGAGCCCCCCATCCGGGTACTTAAGGAACGCATCCCGCTCGATCCCTTCCTTGAACACGCTGTATCCTGGGTCCGCTTTCACTCCCGGGTCGATCATGCTTACCGCTTTCATGTCCATAGCATGAAGCGATTGCGTAAGCCCGGGAAGGTCTGAAAAGCGGGATTTGTCCCAGGTAAAAACCCGGTAGCCGTCCATGTAGTGGATGTCGAGCCAAACGACGTCCGTCGGAATGCGTTCTTGCCTTGCCCTTTTGGCGATGTCCAATACCTCATTGTCGGGGTAGTAACTGTAGCGGCACAACATGTGCCCCAGGGCCCAGGAGGGCGGCATGGGCATCGTGCCCGTCAGCGTCGCGTACCGACGGGCTACGTCGGGCACCTTTGGGCCTGCAAGGAGGTACAAGTCGAGCTCGCCCCCTTCGGTCTGCACCCTGTAGCGGTCTTCGAACTCTTTTCCGAGGTCGAAGTGGGTACGGTAGGAGTTGTCCAAAAACATCCCGAACGCAACGCCTTTTTTGAGCCCGATCAGGAATGGATGGGATTGGTAGAGCGGGTCATCGCCCGGTCCGTAGCCAAACGCGTCCGTGTTCCACATCTGGGTGTAGGTACGGCGCAAGTCGAGCCCGAGCGCCTTCTCGCCCAGCCCGTAAAAATGCTCGTCGTAGCCGAGCTTGAGCGTTAAAAGCACCGCATGGCCTTCCTCGGGCGACGAAGAGGGCAAGGCTTCGGCGGAGGGCGCGTTCGGGGGCGAGGACTGTTTTTGCGCGACGGGGCCAACAGGCTTTAGGGCGGCGTCTTCCCAGCTCAAGGGGGCAAACTCTTCGATCAGGACGTTGCCTTCTTGGTCTTCCACCCTAAGGCCCGGCTTGGGCGTTGTGAACACGACGGCGAGGTTTTCAACGGCGAGCCGAACCTCTGAAGCGTTCCGCTCGATTCGGTAAGGGGCGCCTTTTGGCTTAAACCCCTCCCTTAGCGAATATGAAACATTTTTTAAAAAATTTCCGCCCACGGCCAGACGGACCCTGAGAATGCCCGGCTCGATCGCCTCCACCCAAACCGTCGCGTTGCTTAAGGTCACCTCCATCCCCACGCCCGTGTCTCGAACCCCAGTTACAGGTCCAAGCTCGTGGGCGTTTAGGCTAAAAGGCAAGAAGGCGCAGCAGACAGCCAACGCAAGCGCCAGAGCGGCGGATTTTTGCAACCAAGGCACCCGGTTTTGCTCCCGTTGTATGGTAACGTGGTTTTTACTCAATTCTACCGAACAATGCAGACATCCCGCCAAGGAGTTTCTCTATGGAAGTGTTCCACGGCCTCATCGAGCGCTTCGACATCGGGGCGCTGAACACGCTTTTTGGTTATCTCTGCATCTTGAGCGTTTTGCTGCTCCTTGGCAAGCTCTTGCGGGGAAGCTCCAAACTTCTTCAGGCCGGGCTCATTCCGGCCAGCATGATCGGGGGGTTTTTTGGGCTCGCGCTAGGGCCCTACGGCCTTGGCAAGGCGCTAGGAGCGGTTTGGCCGGGCATCGAAGTGGGGCTTGTCCAAGTCACTCTAGGGGTCTCCAAGCTGCCCGTTCGGCTGATAGACGTGGTATTCGCCACGATGTTTTTAGGGGTTGCGATTCCGAGCCCTAGGGCCATCGTGAGGGCTTCGGCAGGGCAGCTCGCGTTTTCCATGCTGATCGGCGGGTCGATGCAGTACGTGGTCGGCGCGCTCATCACGGCGGGTATCTTGATCCCCCTGTTCCACGTGGACCCGACGTTTGCCGTGTTCATCGAGGTGGGCTTCTGCGGAGGGCCTGGAACGGCCGCCGGAATGGCGCAGGCATTCAAGGAAGGCTACAGGGAGCTTGGATGGGCATTCCCCGACGGCGCCGATTTGTTGTTCGCCACGGCAACGATCGGAATTTTGACGGCTACAATTGTCGGGATGGCGCTGGTTCGCCTAGCCATAAAAAGGGGCTTCGTCAAGAACCCCGCAGGCGGCCTTGATGGAGAGACAGACCCTTTAGCGCACCCGTGGATCCTCCCGAAGGAATCCAGGTACTCGATCGCTAGTGCAACCGTCTCGCCCGTTTCGATCGAGCCGCTCGCGTTGCACATGGCGCTCGTGTTCGTGGCGATGCTTTTTGGCTACGCGCTCGATGCCGGGCTTTCGTGGGTTGGGAGCGGCCTTGCTTTGCTTACAGGAAAGACGCTCGTTGGCGTAGCGTTCGATGCCGTCCCCGCGTTTCCTTTGACGATGCTTGGCGGGCTCTTCTTACAGCTTGGGCTGACGAAAGCGGGTATGGCCGAAATCGTGGACAAGGACACGCTAGAGCGCATCCAGGGCGCTTCGCTCGAGTTTCTGGTCGTCGCGGCGATCGCGAGCATCAACCTGCCCGTTCTCGCCGAGTATTTTTTGCCGCTTTTGGTGCTCATTACGCTGAGCGTAGCGTTCATTACCCTCGGAACGCTTTATTTTGGCCCTAGGATTTTTAAACAGGCCTGGTTTGAGCGTTCGATCGTGGAGTTCGGGATGCAAACGGGCGTAGCGGCAATGGGGTTGATGCTGCTTCGTATCGTCGACCCCAGGTTCAAATCAGGAGCCATCGAGAGCTTCGGCTTGAAGCAGATGATCTACGAGCCGTTCTTTGGCGGCGGGTTCGTTACGGCCATGGCCCCGCTGTTGGTCCTCGTTTTGGGCCTTCCTTGCTTTGCGGCCGTGATGTTTGGCCTAAGCGCCCTCGTCGTCGGCCTATGGTGGCTTTTTGAAGGGCGAAAGCTCGCTAGGTGAGCTTTCGTACCCTGTCCGCGATTACTGTCATGACGATCTTCTCGCGGTTGGGCTCACCCTTGATGATCGAAGAGGCAAACTTACGGGCCTGCTCGAACGTGATTTTTGGCGGCATTGGGGGCTCGAAGGGGTCCACGTTGGCCTCCAAGAGGGCAGGGCCAGGGCACCCTAGGAACTCATCGAGCGTGCTCTCGAGCTTTTCCGAGGCCTCGAGCTTCATCCCTACGGCTCCGCAGGCGATGGCGAACATCGCGAAATCCATCGTCTCTAATTCGCAGCCATACTCTGGGTTGCCCAAAAAGGCCATTTGCTCCCACTTGATCATCCCGAGCGTGTCGTTTTTAAACACCACCACCTTGATGGGCAGCTTGTACTTCACGGCCGTGACGAACTCCCCCATGAGCATACTAAACCCCCCATCCCCGACGATCGCCAAAGAGAGCCGGTCCGGATGGGCGATTTGTGCCGCAAGCGCGTAGGGCAGCGCGTTGGCCATGGATGCGAGCGTCCCCGAGACCGAGTGCATCTGGCCTTGTTTGACGGGCATATGCCTGGCCCACCATGTCGTGATCGTTCCCGAATCGCACGAGACGATGGAGGTCTCGGGCAGGCGTTTGGCAAGCTCGTGCGCAAGGGCCTGGGGTTTGACCGGATTAACCCGCCACCTTCCCTCGTCTTCGATGGACTTTCTCCAGTGCGCCATCTTCTTTTGCGCCTCTTTTAGAAACTTTCCGTCCGTATCGGGCTCGGCTAGCTCCGTAAGCGCGGCAAGAATAGGCTTCGAATCCCCCACAAGGCCCACCTCGACGGGGTAGCGAAGCCCGATCCTCGCGGGGTCTCGGTCGATTTGGACGGCCTTGGCCTGTCCTGGCCTGGGCAAGAACTCCATGTAGGGAAACGAAGAGCCGACGATCAAAAGCGTATCGCACGCTTCCATAATTTCTTGAGACGGCCTCGTCCCTAATAGCCCTAGCTGGCCTGTCGTATATGGGCTATCGTCCGGCAACACGGCCTTGCCCAAAAGCGCCTTGGCCACGGGGGCTTGCCGCTTCCTAGCGAACGCCTCCAGCTCGAAAGCCGCGTGCAACGCCCCCTGTCCAGCCAAAATGGCCGTTTTCTTGCCGGCATTGAGAATGGCTGCGGCATCCTTGAGCGCCTCCGCTTGGGGCATGGTCGCCGCATGCCCGAGCCCTGGAAGCGAATGGTTAGGGACGTTGCGGAAAGAACGGAGAAGCTTTACGTTTGCTTCCTGGATGTCGACCGGAATGGTGATATGGGCCGGCCCCTTTCGGCCGAGCGCGGTGCGGATTGCCAAATCCAGGACGTTCTCGACGTGTGCAGGCCCCATGACCCGTTCGTTGTACACGCACGCATCCTCGAACACTCGGTCAAGGGCGACGTCTTGCTGGACGCGCATGCTGATCAAGTCGTGGAACTGAAGGCCCGTGATGGCGAGTACAGCCTGGGAATCGAGCCTGGCATCGTAGATGCCGTTGAGCAAATGGATACCGCCTGGCCCCGAAGTGGCCAAACAAACCCCGATCCGCCCGGTATACTTTGCGTAAGCGCACGCCATGAACCCGGCCGATTCCTCGTGGCGGACCTGAATGAAGCGAACCTTATCCTTCCTGACCCTCAAGGCCTCCATGATCGGGTTAATCCCGTCTCCCGGAAGCCCGAAGACCGTATCCACGCCCCAGGCAATCAGGCCCTCTGCAAGGGCATCCGCCGTGTTCATAGGTTTGTTTTCCTCCTGAGCTTTTTATGGCCTTACGTAGGCGTACCCCTCGCTTTGTTTCCGGATCAACTCGACGACCCCGGCCGGCACGACCTGGATAAACCCGGGCAGCGATGCCGGCTCCAAATCGAAGGCCTTCAGCGCGTTTCGGCAGGCCATGAACCTAACACCGCGGGAGTTGAGAGCCTCCATCCTTGATGTCAGCGATGGGTCAAGAAAGCCCTTGACCGCTTCTGCGTTGGCGACGAGCTCCAGCTTGGCCTTTTCCTCGCCTATTTCGTTCAGAACATTCTCAAGGTTGGTGAGCGCAAGGCTCCATTTTGCCGTCTCGTCGACGTGGAACACCGCCATGAGGCCTTCTTGCTGCCTCAAAACCCCTTCCTCGGCGTTTCCCTTCGAGGCCTTATGGCCGTACAGCAGGCAAAAGGTTGCCACAACCCCCAGCACGCGGGCCAGTCTCCTTATGGCCCGGGTACCTTGCCCTACTCGCCTAAACATCGTAGTACAGAGCGAATTCGTAAGGGTGCGGGCGTAGCCTGATTTGGTCCACCTCGCTCTTGCGCTTGTAGTCCAGCCAGGTTTCGATCACGTCCTGGGTGAAGACGTTGCCCTTCAAAAGGAACGCATGGTCGGCCTCGAGCGCATCGAGGGCCTCCTCGAGCGAGGCGGGCATTTTAGGGACGCCTTCGAGCTCCTCCGGAGAAAGGGCGTAGATGTCCTTGTCTAAGGGGCTACCGGGCTCGATCCGGCTCTGGATGCCGTCAAGCCCCGCCATGAGCAGCGCGGCGAAGGCTAGGTAGCCGTTGCACGACGGGTCCGGGAACCGCACCTCGACCCGCTTGCTTTTGGGGGAGGTGGAATACATCGGGATGCGGATCGAAGCCGAGCGGTTGCGCGAGGAGTACGCCAGATTAACGGGCGCCTCGAACCCCGGGACGAGCCGCTTAAAGCTGTTGGTGGTCGGGTTGGTGAGCGCAGCCAGCGCTGACGCGTGCTTTAGTATTCCGCCTATGTAGAACATGGCGATTTCGGACAGCCCTCCGTACCCATCGCCCGCGAACAAGTTCTTTCCTCCCGCCCAGATGCTCTGGTGACAGTGCATTCCCGAGCCGTTATCGCCGAACAGCGGCTTTGGCATGAACGTTACGGTTTTGTTGTGCCTCGCGGCCACGTTCTTAATGACATACTTAAACCACATGAGCATGTCGCCCATTTCTACGATGGGGGAAAAGCGCATGTCGATCTCGCATTGCCCGCCGGTGGCCACCTCGTGGTGCTGCGCTTCGATCCGGATGCCGACCTGCTCCATAACCCTGCACATTTCGGTACGTATGTCCTGGGTCTTGTCGGACGGCGGGACGGGAAAGTATCCCTCTTTGTAGCGGGGCTTGTAGCCAAGGTTGGGGCGCTCTTCACGGCCCGTGTTCCATCTACCCTCAACGGAATCCAGGGAGTAGAAGCCGAAGTTCGGCCCCTGGTCGAAGCGGACGTCATCAAATAGGAAAAATTCCGGCTCCGGACCGAAGAAGGCCGTATCGCCGATCCCGATCGACCTTAGGTAGGCCGCCGCCTTCTTGGCGATGTTCCTCGGGTCGCGGCTGTAGGGCTCGTGGGTAATCGGGTCGACGATGTCGCAGATCAGGCTCAAGGCAGGGCCCGCCAGGAAAGGGTCCATGACGGCCGTGTTGGGGTCGGGGATGACTAGCATGTCGGAGGCATGGATGGGCTGCCAGCCGCGGATAGAAGAGCCGTCAAACCCGAACCCTTCTTCAAAGGTACTCTCTTCGAGCTCGTAGATGGGGACGCTGAAATGTTGCCACATTCCGACGAAATCGAGGAATTTGAGGTCCACCATCATGGCGGAATGCTTTTTTGCGTACTCGAGTACCTCTTTTGGCTCCATGCGGGCTCCTTTCTGTGGGTCTTGTCTGGGGATTTTAGGCTATGGTTACAACCTCCAAAGAAACGACCTTGTGGGGCTAAAGGGCGTCTTCGCCCCGTTCTCCTGTCCGGATGCGTACGATGTCCTCGACCGGGATTACGAAAACCTTCCCGTCCCCGATCCTGCCCGTTCTCGCGGCTCCCACGATGGCCTGAACAACCTCTTCGGCCTGGGCCTCGGGAACGACGACCTCGACCTTGACTTTAGGAAGGAAATCCACGACGTACTCTGAGCCTCGGTATAGCTCGGTATGGCCCCTTTGCCTGCCGAATCCCCGGACTTCGGTAATCGTGAGCCCTTTAACGCCCACCGCGTTCAGGGCCTCTTTGACGTCGTCTAGCTTGAAGGGTTTAATGATGGCCTCTACCTTTTTAAGCATCTTTGTTCATCCCGTTTTTAGGGCGTTTTTGTTAATGCGAAAGGCGCTTTTTGGCAATATATATTGCCACAAACACGCTTATTCCACAAACGGATAAAAAAAGCAAGAACGCAGCCACAGGGAAGGCTAAGCGTTGTCCCATGGCGAACCTAGCCACTTCGATCGCCTGGAACAACGGGGAGAGAAAAACGACACGTCGAAACCCATCGCCAAACGCGTCCGCAGGGAAGAATACGCCCGAGAACAAAAAAAGCGGGGCGACGGCCAGGCTGAAGAAGTACGAAAAGAAATCGTAGCTCTTGGCCATCATGGACGTGAGGAACGACAGCGAGGCGATGAACAACCCGAAGAGAAAATTTACGGAGAGCTGCAATACCAAGCTTTCTAGCGATGGAACGAGCCCGATCACGAAGAACACGCCGAGCATGCATCCGGCCGCGAGTAGCCCCTTGAATGCCCCCCAGAAGATTTCACCAAGCGCAAGCTCCCAGGCAAGAACGGGCGTGTAGAGGATGGCATCGAAGGTGCCCTGCCTAGCCAGCCTGGTGTATGTCGAGAAGGTGCACTCGTAGGCGCTAGTGTACAAGCAGGCCGATAAGGCCAACCCCGGCGCCACGAATTCAAGGTAGGAGAGCTCGCCGATCTTGGGCATGAACCGTCCCAACCCATAACCGAAGGCAAAGATGTACAGCACCGGCTCACCGACGTTTCCTACGAGCGAGGCGAACCAGTACCTTTTCCAAACCCTGAAATGACGAAGAAACACCTTAAGGAACCCCAACGGCACTACAGCACCCTCTATTATTGGCCGTTTCCAAGCAGCTTGAAGTAGACGTCTTCAAGCGTGGGCTCGCGCTTAAGGACGCGGACAGACTTTAACCCCTCGAGCCATCCCTTTAGCCCGTCCTTGAGCCCTTCCTTGAGGTAAAGCCTTAGGGTGTCCGCGACGATCTCTTTTTGCCCTTTAGGGAGCGGGACGCCGTCGAACAACTCTTTGATCCGCCCTTTTGGGGCGACCAGCTCGATCACCAGCTCGCCAGTGTAGTGTGTCACGAGCGTTTCAGGCGAGCCTTCGGCGATCTTTCGGCCCTTGTCCAGGATTATCGCCCGGTCGGCCAGGATGTTCGCCTCTTCCAGATAATGGGTCGTAAGAAGGATGCACACGCCCAGGGCCTTGATTCGCGACACGGCCTCCCAGACATCCCTCCTCGAAAACGGGTCGAGCCCCGTGGTCGGCTCGTCCAAGATGAGCACCTTGGGGTTGTGAACGAGCGCCCGCGCGATTAAAAGCCGCCTTCGCATTCCCCCCGAAAGCGCATCGATGGGCTCTTTGGCGTAGGGCTTAAGCCCTAAAAACTCGAGCCATTCAAGGGCGCTTGAGTGCGCCTGTTTCCTGGGAATGCCGTAATAAGAGGCGTAAGTAACGAGGTTTTCCAAAACGCCCAGCTCGGTATCGAGCGAATCCGCCTGAGGGGCGACACCTAGGCTAGCCTTGGCGAGGCGGGGGTTTTGTTCAAGGTCTACTCCAAGGATGTAGACCTTTCCTCCGGTGGGCCTTACGAACCCGCAGAGCACATGAAGGGCGGTCGTCTTGCCCGCCCCGTTCGGGCCAAGCAGGGCGACACACTCTGAAGCCTCGATAAGAAGGTGAAAATTTTCGAGCGCAAGCCTAGCGCCGTAAACCTTTGTTATGCGCTCCATCCGGACGATTGGAGCCTTGGAGTGGGAATATCTCTCGGAATACATAAAATACGCAAGGTCTGCCAGTGGATGATTTCTACCTTAACACAAACCAAAGACGCTTGGAAACGTATGGGGCTTTCCTGGCGGATAGTGCGCACCGGCAAGCTTCTCATTTCCCCGTCTTGCAAAATGGTATGCGAGGCATGCCTTGTCCAAGGGGGGATTGTTGGTATTGGCCAAGGGTGTTGCGCAAGCGTTCAGGCGTATAAACGTTGGATTGATACAACGCGATGATGCTAAGCTAGTTTTCGTCCAAACGACAAAAAGCAAGCCGATTCTGCAAAAACGGCATCCACGATCAAAGAGGAACGGGATGGCTCAAGAAAAGAACGTGGGCTTGGGCTTACACGGCTCAGAAAAGGCTCAACGGCCAGATGGTGCCCTGACAGAACAGAAGGTTGAGGGTATAAGTTTTCTTGCAGGGCGATGGCCCCTTGAGCCTGCCAAGCCTACCTTGATCTTCCTCCACGGCGCGGCCTTGAGCGGCGGCATATGGGAAGGCCAGCTCGTGGCGCTTACGGATGTCGCCAACACGTTGGCCCTCGATCTTCCTGGTCATGGGAAGAGTGCAGGACCTGGCGAGGAAACTATCGAAGACTACTCCCGTTCGGTCGTTGGGTTTCTTGATCGCTTGCAAGTGCCAAGGCCCGTCCCTTGCGGGTTGAGCATGGGCGGCGCTATCGTTCAGCGTCTTCTTTTGAGCCATCCCGGCCGCTTCTTTGCGGGCATCCTCGTCAACACGGGAGCGAAGCTCAAGGTGGCATCCTTGGTCTTCGAGGCGATCCAGAAAGACTTTGCTCGGTTCCCCTGGATGATCTGCAAAACGGGCCTGTCCCAAAAAACCGGCCCGGAGGTAGGCGACAGGGTTCGGGCTTGCGTGCAATGCACCCCCGAGGTGGCGCTTGGCGACTTCCTGGCGTGTGATCGCTTTGACGTCCGGCAGGAGCTGCCGACAATCGAAGCTCCCGTTTTGGTGTTAAGCGCCTCCGAAGACGTGCTCACCCCCTTCAAGTACGCCTCGTTCTTGGTCGAGCGCCTCAAGCATGCCAAGCTTACTCTCGTTGAAGGCGCGGGCCACCTGTCCCCCGCCGAGAAGCCGGAAGCATTGAACGCCGCGATAAGAGAGTTTATACACGCGGCCTGTTTGGAATCGAGGGTTTCTTGAAGCGCGCACCGTTACTCCGGTGTTGGCCTTCTTTGAAGCTTGCGCTCGCTAGGTTGCTCGATGGAGCGTTTCGTCTCACAATGTGAAGGAAGGGTTCGCGGGGCAAACCAAACCAAGGGAGGGCAACCCATGCCCGGGTACGTGATCGCCAACTGGAAGATGTACAAGACCAAAAAAGAGGCGCTCGAGTTTGCCGAGGGCCTTAAGGATGGGCTTTCTCAAGGGGGGGTCGTTGTCGGCGTGAGCCCGGCATTCCCCTACTTGGAGACGCTCTCGAACGCTTTTCGCGGCGTGGACAGGGTCTGTGTGTTCGCCCAGAACGTCGCGTTTGCCGAGGCCGGTGCCTTCACGGGCGAGGTGAGCGCCTCGATGATCGAGGATGCCGGGGCAAAAGGCGTCATTATCGGCCATTCAGAGAGACGGCACGTGTTCAAGGAAGACCCGTCTTGGATGGTCAAGAAAATCCAGCTTGCGCTCGACCGAGAGCTTGTTGTTGTGTACTGTGTGGGCGAGACGCTCGAAGAAAGAGACCTCGGGGTTGGTCCAGAGGTCGTAAGCCGTCAGCTTGCAGAGGGGTTAGGGGGGCTAGAAGACGAAAGCAAGGCATCCATACGGTCCAAAGAAACCCTCGTGATCGCCTACGAGCCCGTCTGGGCGATCGGCACGGGGCGCAACATGGAGCCGATCGAGGCCAAAGAGGCGGCCAGCTTGATCAAGAAAAATGTATCCGAGCTCCTTGAGGGGTACGTGCCCCCGGTCCTTTACGGAGGCAGCGTAAACCCTAGGAATATCCAGGGGTTTGCCGGTCATTTCGAGATAGACGGGGTGCTCGTCGGAGGGGCGAGCTTGGACTTAGGAAGATTCCTTCCGTTGATCAAAGCCTTTGAACGGGCCTAACGCAAAAAGGATGTTAAAATGAAACGGACGCTGGGCCTCGCGCTCGTCGCGATTGTCGCGTGCCTTGCCCTTAGCCCTTTGAGCGGCGAAGGGGCTGGTTTTATCGTGTACAAAACCTACACCACGATCGATTCGCTCGCAAAGGACGGCGTGCGGGCGGCCGGAGAGATGGCAAACCTCGACGTGCGGGTCGTCTCTTTCAAAAACTACGAACTCTCTGCGAGGGTCATGGACGCCGCGGGTATGGAGTGGACCTTGCGGCTGAGGGCGCCCAGGCTTACTACTTCACAGGCAAACTTGCTGGAGCGTACGGACCAAGCGCACGTGACGTTCCTTGTCTCGAACGTTCTGCCTATGCAGCATTTGGTCGAGGGTACGCTCTACAACGTCACAGCGGCCCATTAGGCCTCTAGGGACGTGGTTGCGAGCTTTGCCGCTCGCTCGGCTTGGTCGAGCTGGGCTTCTTTGCGCGGTTGTCTTGGGCGCGGAAAAGCCCCTAAAGACTGTTTAGCGCCCACACTCACGAGCGTTTATGCAGTATAACCTCGCGTTTTTCCAAAAAGTGCAGACGGCCGTCCTGCAAGTAGAGCGAGGCGGTACTACGCAGTAAGCAAGGCGGCGACAATGTAGGCATACAACCAAACCAAGGAGGAAACGATGAGCCCCGAGTCCCATGGGCGCTTTTTCGAGGATTTTGAAGCTGGCGAGGTGATTCAGCACGCATTGGGAAGGACCGTTACGCAAACAGACAATATCTGGTTCACGCTGTTGACGAACAACCCAAACCCGATCCATTTCGACTCGGAATACGCCAAGAAAACCGAGTTCAAGCAGCCCCTTGTCAACTCTTGCTTTACGCTCGCGCTTATAATGGGCTTAAGCGTCGAGGACATCTCGCGCAACGCGGTCAACTTAGGCTGGGAAGGGGTCGAGCTCCCAGCCCCCGTGTTCGAGGGTGAGACGCTCTATGCCCAAACGGAGGTGCTAGAGAAGCGCGAGTCCAAATCCAGGCCGCACATGGGAATCGTCCGTGTTAGAACGACCGGCTACAAGCATGACGGGACGGTCGTTATCCGGTTCCAGCGGGCCGTCATGGTCTACAAAAAGGCCTACGCCCCCGCACTTGCCCCTCCCAAGCCCAAAGGCTAGGGCGTTGCCGCGCCATGCCAGCCCTTGGTTTTTGGTTTGCGCCCCTTAACCCCGCTAGCCGGCCGGCTAGCGGGCTCCGAGGTCTTCGATTTTCTTCAGCACTTCTTTGGAATAATACCTTCCCGCAAGCTTGTCCCATACCGGGCGGGTTTTTTTTCTGAATAGGGCTTCTTCTTGGGGGGTGAGCGTAACCATCCGCATTCCGTACTCCTGGAAAGCCTCGTAGCACTTCCGTTCGGATTCCCTAGCCTCTTTGACGAACAAGGGCTCGTAGCGCTTGCCGATCTCCAAAATCGCCCGTTGATCCTCCGAAGAAACGCTCGCGAAGGCCTTTTGGGTCAAGACGATCGCGGCAGGCATGTAGTGCCAGTTGTGCAGGTTGATGTACTTAAGGAACGTGTATTCCTGCGTGCCAAGGACCCACTGAGCGGGCGCAGGAGCGGTGTTGACGATCCCGGAGCGCAGTGCGGCCACGGACTCTGCCGCCCCGATGGCGAACGGGCTTGTTCCCAGGGCCTTGAGCATTTCTTCTTCGATCGGGCCGGACCACGCGTACGTGCGGACCTTCTTCATGTCTTCAGGCTTTCGGATGGGAAAGTCCTTCGAGTAGAGCGCATCGTATCCCTGCTCTATAAAACAAAGGAGCTTGAACCCGTTCTTTTGGGCGGCAGCATCAAGGTCGGGACGTATCAGCTCACGCGCCCTGTCCGCCTTTTCGTAGGAATCGACCAGGTACGGCAGCTGCATGACGCCCGTCTCGGGGCAGGCCAGGAAGGTTCCTTCAGCCGAGAACCCTCCCCCTTGGAGCTGGCCCAGCCTGAGCTTGCGGACCGTGTCCTTATCGTTGCCCATCACGCCGCCAAGGTATAGGGTTACCCGCACGCGCCCCGATGTGGCGCTTTCGATGTCGCGCTTGATATTGGAGGCGAGCTCCGCCCAGGCCGTCCCCTCGGGAGCGAGCGTGGCGATCTTGATCACGGCCGGTTCGGCCGCCATAGAAGCCTGGAAGAGCAAGACCGTGAGCAGTGCTGCCATCGAACATCGCATAAAGGCCTTTGGCCAGTCCATGAAACCCTCCTGTCTGTTGGTGTTAACCGATGACGGATGAGACGATGTTACGGATCGCCTCCTCCGGGATGGGAAAGAGAACCCCCGAGGGGTCTTTCATTACTGCCATGACGGCAGCGTCCAGCTCTGAGTTCGGTATGTGAAACTCCTTGAACGTGTCCGGAAGGCCGGATCGGGACCTTAAGCCCTTGATTGCCTCGATCGAGGCCTCGAGGAGCTTTCGGCTGCTGCCTTCGAGCGGAACCTCGAGTACCTTGGCAAGCTCCCTTGAGCGTTTCTCGTAGAACTCCGGCATGGCTCCCATGACTTGAGTAAGAAGGACTGCATTGGCAAGCCCGTGAGGAATCCGGTACTGCGCGCCCAGCGCATGCGCAAGGTTGTGCACTGGGATGGCCGACAACGCGTAGGTAAAGGCCGTGATTCCCATGGCCGACGCGGCCAAAAGCTCGCTTCTGGCCTCGACATCCTTAGGGTTTTCTAGGGCCTTGGGAAGGTTGCGGAATATGAGCTCGGTCGCCCTCAGCGCGAACCCGTCTGTAAAGGCGAACGCCGTCGGAGAAAAGAGTGCCTCCATGGCATGCGTGAGCGCATCGAACGCGGTCGAGGCCGTAAGCGGCTTTGGAAGGCCTAGCGTTACGTCTGGGTCTAAAACCGCGATGTCTGCGTTGACGAACGGGTGCAGGAGGTTTGCCTTGACCCGCTGCTTTTCGTTGTATACGACGCAGATCGGCGAGACCTCCGCGCCCGTACCGGCAGTCGTGGGGATGGCCAGGTGCGGAATGGGGATGAGCTGTGCTTTTGGCCAGGGAACGAACGCGAAGTTTCCCGGGATGACGTCCAAAATGTCGTCCGCCCCTTTGTACAGCCCGTACTTTACGCCCTTGGCGAAATCGAGCACGCTGCCCCCGCCGAGCGCAACGAGCGCATCCGCGCCCTTTTCGCGGACAAAGCGGATCCCTTCGTTAACCTTGGAGCTTTCGGCATCCTGCGGGATGTCCGTAAACACGCCCACGAGCGTGGTCGTGACTCCCTTGGAGGGGAGGTCAAAGAGCCTTGCTAGCTTGTCCACAAGGCCGGTCTTTTGAATCCCAGAATCCGAGAACAGGACGGCCTTTTTGGCGCCCAAGCCGGCCAAGAGGTCTGGGACCATCGCGAGCGCCCCCTGGCCCTGATAAACGGCCGTTTTTAAGAAAAACTGGGATAGCGTCGTCGGCATCGTTGCATCTCCTCGTAGAAATTAAGCTTTGGTCTAACGAAGCGTCAACACGCGGTCGTAAAGGGCCCGCTTTTCGCGCTCTGGCACCATGGACGTGTGGATTCTCTTGACTTCGCTGTACTCCTCCAGGCCGAAGTGCCCCAACTCCCTGCCGATGCCGGACTGCTTGTAGCCGCCGAACGGCCCGTCGTTCCGTAAGGTATGCCAGTCGTTGACCCATACCGTACCCGCCTTGATCTTCCTTGCGACGTAGAGCGCTTTTTCGGGGTCTTGGGTCCACACTCCGCCCGCAAGACCGTAAATCGTGTCGTTGGCAATCCTTAAGGCATCGTCCAGGCCTTCGTATGGGATCACGGCGAGCACGGGCCCGAATATTTCTTCCTGCGCGATTCGCATGTCGTTTTTGACATCCGTGAAGATCGTGGGCTCCATGTAGTAGCCGCCCTCGTAGCCCTCGGGATGGAGCCGGTTCCCGCCGATGACGAGCCTTGCGCCTTCTTCTTTGCCCGCATCGACGTAGCTTAGGATCGTCTCGAGCTGGGATTTAGATACGATCGGGCCCATGTCGGAGGTTGGGTCCAGCGGGCTTCCAACCTTCAGATTCTTGGCGATGGCGCACATTCTCTCGAGGATCTCGTCATGAAGGCCCCTTGGGACCAAGAGCCTCGTTCCGGATTCGCAGACCTGACCGTTGTGCATTAAGAAGGCAAACAGAGACCCCGGCACGGCAACGTCCAGGTTGGCGTCGTCCAGGATGATGTTGGGCGACTTGCCGCCAAGCTCGAGCGTGACCTTTTTGATCGTGCCCGCGGCAAGCTGCATGATACGGCGCCCGATGACGGTCGAGCCCGTGAAGGCAACTTTGTCTACTTCTGGGTGTGTGACGAGCGATTCGCCGGTGACGCCGCCAGGCCCCGGGACGACGTTGATTACGCCCGGCGGTACGCCCGCTTCGGTGCAAACCTCGGCCAAAAGGAGCGTGGACAGGGGCGTGTAGCTCGCCGGCTTAATGACCATCGTGTTGCCCATGGCCAGGGCTGGGGCCACCTTCCAGCTTGCGAGAATCAAGGGGAAGTTCCAGGGCGTTATCATCCCGCAGACACCTATGGGCTCACGGATGACGAAATCGTGCGAGGGGCCTGGAATGGGGATGGCATCGAGCACCTCTTTGTGCGGGAACTCTTCGAGCATCTCGGCCGTTCGAAGGAATAAATCCATCACCAAAACGACGTCTACGTTCAGAAAACGCCTAAGCGTCGCGCCAGAGCTCTGAACCTCGGCCAGGGCGAACTGCTCGGCCCGCTCGAGGAATTTGGCCGCAATCGCCCGCATGATTGCCGCCCGCTCCTTGGGGCTCTTTTCGCTCCACACCCCGGATTCGAATGCCTCGCGGGCTGTGCGTACGGCCCTGTCTATGTCGTCTGGACTGCCTTTGGCGACCGTCGTGAACGGCTCGCCCGTAGAGGGGTCGGTCAGTTGAAATACCTCTCCGGAGGCCGATGGAACGGTCTCGCCGTTGATGAACATCCCGTAATCTGGATCGCTGGCCATCTCTAACCTCCCTTTTTTACGTGGCACACATGTTGGTTTTAAGCTCCTTGTAGCGCTCCTCGATGAAGGCGTGGGCGTGCAAGGGAACCTTCATGCCCTCCGGCCTGTGGGTCTCGACAGCGGCCAGCCCTTTAGAAAAAAGCCGCAACCTGACGCCTTTTACCTTGCATTCCGCCGGGCAGTCGGCCTGCTGGGATTTGATACAGTACGAAAACCCGCCCTGGGGGGCCTCGTAGGGGAACACGACGAGCGAGTCGAGCGGCGCTCTCACCTCCACCCCGACCCCTTGCGCGAGCGTCAGTGCTTCATAATTAACCGCGTTTTGATGATAACACACTCTTATGTTAATAAAGAATCTCTAGAAGCTAAAAAGACGGCAGAGGCTTTTTTTGAAACCCCTACCCATCAAACTCGGTACCCGATGAGGCCTGGAGTCTAAAATCAAGGAGGAAAAGATGAGGGGTCAGCGCTTTGCATTGTCTGTTTTGTTGGGCTTACTCGTTTCAGCCTTTCCTTTTGGCTGTGCCACCATAGAGCGCCAGGGGGTCAAGGCCTCCGGCCCTTTTCTTGCCGATACGGTCGATAAACTCATGCAGACAAGCAGCGCCAAACTGACCGAGGAGGGGCTTCCTGGCCTGCTCTTGTTGGTAGACGCGCTGGCCCAGTTTGCCCCAAAAGACACCCGTCTGCTCACGCTCTGTGCCCAGGCTTACACCTCTTACGCCCTGTTTGTCGAGGATCATAACCCCGCCTACGCAGAGGAGTTTTACAGGATCGGCCGTGACCGCGGGCTTCAGGCGCTCGAGAACTCTAAGCCGTTCAAGAAGGCAAAAGGGCCGAACCGTATCTTAGAGGCGGCGCCTCAAGTCGGGCCCGAGTACCTAGGGGCGCTCACCTGGACTGGGGTTGCCTGGGGGCAACTTCTCAATTTAAAGAAGGCCGATGCCGTTGCCTTGATGGACATGCCCTTTGTCATGGCCCTCATTCAAAGGTCCCAGCAAATTGACGACAAGTATTTCTACGGCCTGAGCCATTTGTTCTATGCCGCGTTATACGCTTCCTTGCCGGAGCTCTTAGGCGGAGGCCCTAAAAAGGCCATTAAGGAGTTTCGTGCCGCCCGGGATGCGACAAACGGCAAATTTTTTCTGGTAGACGTGTTCTACGCAAGGTACTATCTGACTTTATTCAAGAAAGAAGACGCGTTCGATAGGGTGCTCCAGCGCGTTCTCGTGGCCGACCCGGGCATCCTTCCCGAAGCGCGGCTCGTGAACGACCTGGCAAAGCAAAAGGCCGGCTGGATGCTTGCGCATAAAAAAGACTACTTTTAAACAGGGGGAAAGGGATATGGGTATGAATGCAACGCGCCCCAATAGAACCGCCCGGCTCGTGGCCTTCCTTTTGTTTTCCGGGTTCATGCTCGGAACTGGAGCCAGGGCGCTTGCCAAAACGACGCTTCGGTTCGGCTCGCTCGCGCCCGCCGGCTCGAGCTGGATGAACGTGGCCGAAGAGCTGAGGAAAGAGATTGCCCAAAAGACCGACGGTCAGGTGGAGCTGGTCCTCTACGCGGGCGGTATTATGGGGGACGATGCCGATATGGTTCGTAAGATGCGCCTCAAGCAGCTCCAGTGTGCCGGGCTTACGGGGATGGGGCTAGGCAAGATTCTGCCCGCCGAGCGTATCCTGGAGCTTCCGCTAATGTTCAAGGACGAAGCCGAGGTGGACAAGGCGCTAAGCACGCTAACCCCCTCTTTTTTCGCCCCGGAATTCGAAAAGCAAGGGTTCAAGCTGATGGGGTGGGCGGAGAACGGGTTCGTGTACCTGTTCTCTAAAAAGCCCGTCAGGAGGTTCGAGGACCTAAAAGGCGTGCGGGTCTGGGTATGGGCGGGCGATGATTATGCCATGGAGGTGTTCAAGTCGATAGGGGTCGTCACGCCCGTGCCGATTGCCGTACCCGAGGTGCTCACGGCGCTCCAGACGAGGCTTGTCGACGCGTTTTACAACACCCCGCTTGCCGCCGTGGCGCTTCAGTGGCAGCCGCACGTCGGCTCGATGGTGGATTACCCGATTGTATACGGGTCGGCCGCTCTCGTGATGGAAAAGGGTGCCTTCGAGGCGATTCCAGAAGCCTACCAAGGGCCGGTTGCAAAGGCGTTCCAAACCTACGCAAGGAAGATCGCGCTCGTGGCCAGGCAGGACAACGCGAAGCTCCTCGAGGCATTCCCTAAAAGGGGGATCGAGCGCGTCCCGCTTTCTGACGATGTCAAGACCGAACTCAAGCGCCGCTTCGATGCCCTCTATGTCCGGATGGCAGGTAGGCAGTATCCAAAAAGCTTGCTCGTCGAGCTGCTAGAAATGCTAGGAAAGCCCTTGCCTCAAGGCCTTGCCCGGTAATGCCGGACAAGGTGTCCACGCCGCTAGCCCCTAGGTTTTCGGCGGTTTTGGCCAGGTTCGAAGAGGCGCTCGTTGTGCTGTTTTTTGTCTGGGTGTTGGGGCTGGGGGCTGCGCAGGTTATCCTTCGCAACCTCTTCGGCGCTGGGCTTGGGTTCGCCGACGAGGCTATCCGGCACGGGGTTTTATGGGTTGGGTTTTTAGGGGCAAGCCTGGCTACATACACAAGGCGACACATTACGGTAGATGTTTTCTCGAGCGCCGTGCCAGGGCGTTTTCGGCGCGCTTTCAGGAGGGTCATGGACCTTCTTTCCTTCCTGATAAGCCTTGCGCTCCTTTGGGCCGCCTTCCGGTTTATTCGGATGGAATGGGCTTCGGGCGAGTTTTCGTTCTCGCTTGCTCTTCCTTACTGGGTGCTGACGTTCGCGATCTTCATGTTCTTTTTTACGAGCACACTTCGGTACCTGTTGGGCGTTTTTATCCCCGTAACCGAAGCTAGAGATGCCATGCCCCATGCTCACCCCCCTTGTTAGCCTCATCTTAGGCGCCGGTCTTTTCGGACTGCCCCTGTACCTGATCCTGGGCGGAATCGCCTACCTATGCCTTACTTTGGTTTCAGGGCTCGACGGGGCTATCTTGATCCAAGAGGTCTACAGGCTCGCCCAGGCGCCCGTCTTGGCCACGCTGCCCTTATTCATTTTTGCGGGCTCTCTGCTCGCCGAGTCCGGCATGCCGAGGCGACTGGTAGAGGTTTCGAACGCGCTGTTCGGGTTTTTGCCCGGAGGACTTGCAATCGTTACGCTCGTTTCCTGCGCCATTTTTACGGCGTTCACGGGCGCATCCGGGGCGACCATCCTGGCCGTGGGCGGGCTTTTGTACCCCGCGCTCATAAAGGCGGGCTACTCCGAAAGGTTCGCCCTGGGGCTCGTTACGACATCCGGCAGCCTAGGGCTTTTGTTCGCCCCTAGCCTGCCGATCATCGTCTACGGGTTGATCTCCCAAACGGACGTGACAGAGCTGTTCAAGGCCGGCGTCATCCCGGGCATCCTGCTCGTCGTCATCCTGGCGTTCTACAGCATGTTCGTGGCCATCAAGCAAGGAATCCCGACGCAAAACCCGAACGTGTCCGTGATTCGACAAGCCTTAATCGAAGCCCGCTACGAGCTCCCTTTGCCGTTCGTCGTGCTTGGCGGGATCTACGGGGGGTTTGTCACGGTGCTCGAGGCCGCCGTCATCACGGCCGCCTACGCCATCGTGGCCGAGGTGTTCCTCTATAGGGAGGTTCCCGTAAGGAGGCTTTGGAATATCGTTGTGGACGCCATGGTCATCACGGGCGCGCTGTTCGTGATCCTTGGGCTGGCCCTTGGGCTTACGAACTTCTTCGTGTACGAGATGTACCCACAAAGGCTGCTTGCCTTCAGTCAAGGCTACCTTGCTTCTCGGACGTCGTTCCTTTTTGCGCTCGTCTTCTTCTTGCTTGTCGTGGGGTGCCTTTTGGACATATTCTCGGCCATCGTCGTCGTCGTGCCCTTGATCGTCCCGATCGCCCAGGCCTTTCATGTCCACCCCGTCCATTTGGGCATCGTGTTTTTAACCTGCATGGAGGTAGGCTACCTGACCCCGCCCGTCGGAATTAACCTGTTTTTGTCGAGCTACAAGTTCCAGCGGCCCCTCGCCCGCATTTACGCGTTTTCCGTTCCCTTCCAGGTATTACTGCTTCTGGCGTTGTCGCTGATCGTCGTCGTGCCTTCGCTTAGCCTGCTTTTGTTGTAGGGCTTCTTATCCTCTTGATGGTGCTGCTGGAAATTGCCTAGGTGTAACGATGGGGGCAACTTGATCCCTAGTCTCTCCTGGCCTTCGCCGAATTTGCCAAGGCCGCATCCAGGCAGAAAAGGGCCGGATACGGCATCTCGGTTGCCGGAAGAAGGCCAAAGAAAACCCGAGTCGAATAAATCCTCGACTGGCAACCTTAAGCGGTTAGGAGCCCTTCGAGCAGGATTTGTAGGCCTTCGAGAACAGAACCCAGGACAACGCTCAAATAATCCACGATGTTCATTGCTATCCCCTCTCAAGGAGCCTAGAAGGCCTCGGGCTTGCTCTCCGTAGTTTTTCTTGAAAGCCTTGAGGAATACGGAGCACGCACAGCGTATTCCTGTCTTGGACCTGGCCCGGCCCATTCCGGGTTAATGGGTCGTTGAAGGCTAGCAGCCGGCCTTCGTCTGCGAGCCCCCCTGTTTCTTCAAAATCCACCATGGCGGTCACGATGGCAACGTGCTCTCCCCCGTCCCAGAGGATTTCGAAAGCCCTTGTTTGCTGGGGGGGGTCGATCCCGGCGCAGGTCTGGACCTCGTAGTAGGTCTTCATGGGGGCGATGACGTTGACGTGGGTGTGTCCGGCAAGGTGGGCTAGGACGTTGGGGTAGGTGTTGAGTAGCCCTACGAGGTCGTTCCCGTTTTTCGAGCGAAGCCCCTCTAAAGGGGGTAGGTCGGTAATGGAGCCGGAGGGGTGGTGCGTGGCGATCAGAACCAGCATTCCTTGCCCTACGGATTCCTCAAGGCTGTTGCGTAGCCACTCGAACTGCTCTTGCCTTATGGAACCCAACGAGTACCCGATGGGGCTCGCCGTATCGAGTGCGAGGATTCTAAGCGGGACTCCGGGGATGGGGTCGGCGGCATAATACCTTGCAGTCTTCGCGGTGTTCGAGGCGGTATAACCATGGCCGGGCGGTGAGGAGGGCGAGGCGAGAAGCCTTGCAAGGAGCTCTTCGCGGGTAAGGATGCGGCGGTTCGGGTCGGGGGTGATCGCGGCGCCGCGAAGCTCTATGGGCAGAGAAGGCCCAAGAAAGGGAATACTAAAAGGGAGCGGTGTTTCGTAGCCGATCGGGGCAAACCCGCCCATGGCAAGCTCGTTGAACTCCTCCGTAGGAGTTAGGCTTCCCATGACGAGCTCGTCGTGATTGCCCATCGTGAAGTACCAAGGAATTTCCCCCAGGCCCTCTGCAAAAAAGGGCTGGCTTTCGGGCCCGGCGAACCTTCCGCCAAGCTCTACGGCTGCACCAGAGTTCGGGTTGAGCGCTCCGCCGTCCATCCCCGTGAGAAACCACGCAAACTCGTTTTCTTGGGCGTTTTCGGTGGCATCGCCCGTGTGCAGGATGAAATCCAGGCCGGCTTGGTCTGCGATCTTACGGGCCGTGGCCACGTGGGCATCTAGAATCTGGGGTGAGTAGCCGGCAAAGCGCCTGTAGTGGAGCGTGGCCGGGGATTCTTCGTCGGTGGAGTGCGTATCGGTCATGTGGAGGAAAAACGCGAGCGAAGAGAGTTCTTTGCCCTTAAAACCAGAAAACCCGGGGGCGAGCTCGCTCCTTAGGACGGGCAGCTCCCCTTGCCCGTAGAGAACCCCTTCTTGGGCAACGCCAAGGATTGTCTTTTGGAACGTGGTGGGCAGCTCGGTGTTCCAGGCAAGGCCCTGCATAGGGTCAGCGGCCGCTTGGCCTTCGGCCAGGGCTTGTATGGGGGTAGTCCAGCCGAGGAACGGCGTCTTTGAAAGCGTGAGCAAGGCGCTCATGAGCCCCGCATCTTTGGCCAGGCGGCCGAGCTCTCTTCTGGAGTACGTTTTGGCCATACTTTCCCCTCTCTTTATGTTCGCAACACCTCGGAGAGCTTTTCGGTGCACGCCCGTGGGTTTACCTGGCACGTGCCCCGAGTTTTTATCGTAGGCGGCATACGCAAGACTGTAAACGCAGGGTTCTTTTAAGGCCGATTGGCAAGGCTCTTTGGGGGTTTTAAGAGGGGTACATTCAAAAAAAGTCGTGCCCTATCGTAAGGGTAGGACCTGCTGGAGGCTGTAAGGCTCGCTTTTTTTGATCCTTTGTACCCTCAGGAAGGCCGACGACTAAAGGGTCTGGCCGAGTACGAATTTTCGCAGTTTATCCTTCGCTACCTTGCCGACGGCAGTTTTGGGCAGGGCATCCAAGAAGACGAACTCTTGGGGGATCTTGTAGCTGGCGAGCCTGTCTTTTAAGAAGTTCATCAGTTCCCTTTTCTCGAGGGTTTGGCCTGGGGCGGGGCAAACGAACGCCTTGATGGATTTCCCTTTTTTGGGGTCGTCTACGCCCAACACGCAAGCCTCTTTCACTGAAGGGTTCGAATAGAGCGCCTGCTCGATCTCCGAGGGGTATACCTTTTCGCCGCCCACGTTGATGACGTCGTCCTTACGGCCCAAATGGTAAAAAAACCCCTCCTCGTCTTGGTATCCCAAATCCCCCGTAAGAAAAAAGCCGTTTCGGAAGACCTTTTTGTTGAGGTCCGGCCTGTTGAGATAGCCGAGCATCAAACATTTGCCCGCAACCGCGATCTCGCCTACCTTGCCGGCCGGAAGCGACTCTCCCTCCGGCCCTTGGGCTTCGATGGTGCAGCCAGAGACCATAATTTTGCCCATCGAACTTTTTCTGAACTCGGCGTCCGCAGGGGGCACGAAAACAATTCCCCCGGCCGTTTCCGTGAGTCCGTAGCCCTGAAAGATGTGTGTACCCGGGAAGGCCTGATCGAGCGCTTCCATGAGCGAAACAGGCACGCTCATCCCCATGGGCGCGATCCAAAAAAGGCTCTTTAAGTCCAGTCGCATCTTGAGCTGAGCCTGCAAGAGCGCCATGAGGATGGGCGGGACAGAGTGAAACCCTGTAACCCCGTACTTCTGAACGGCCAGAAGGAAGCGGTCTGGTCGGAAGGGCTCGACGATAACGAGCGAAATACCGCGTGCGGCCAGCGCGTTGCAATAGATCGGCCCGCCGATATGGCACATCGGAATGCTCACCCCAAACACTTGGGAGGAGAGGTGGTTTCCAAACAACGCTTCGCAGAACTCGGGAAAGACTTCGAGCGACCTCCTAGGCAGCAACACCCCCTTTGGTTTGCCCGTGCTGGCCGAGGTGTAGAGCAACACGGCCGGGTCTTCCTCTTTTGTCTCCACGTCTTCTAGCCGCAAGGAGGCATGACCGTCGAGTGGCCAGAGGAACGCCGAGCCCACCGCTAGCGGGAGAACCTTAACGTCAAACTCTTCTTCCAAGCCTTTCATTCTCGTCCGGTCGTCTACAACCAACGCCTTGGGATGGGCGTCCATAAAGATCGCCCGGAGCTCTTCTTGCGTTTGCCTTGGGTCAAGCCCCATGAAAACGGCCCCTAGCCTTAAGACGGCAAAGTAGGCCACCACAAACTCTAAGGAATTGGGCAGCGTGACGGCCACGATGTCGCCTTTCTCGATGCCGCAGTTTTTCAGCTGCAAGGCAAATCTATCGGTCAACCGATTGAGCGTGGCAAAATCAACGGAGGCGTCGTTCACCGTGACGGCCGTTTTCTGGCCGAGGATGGCTGCTTGTTTCCTTAAGGCGGCGCCGATATTCATTTGGTCCCTTTTGGAATATGATATATCAGTAATATTGAAGCTGAAATTATTCAACCACAAACTATTATAACGCAGAACAAGAAGAAGACAAACGGGGACTCGGGCAGCCCCTCGAGAAAGAGGGCCTTAAGAAAGCCTTAAAAAGGCCACAATTTCGTTAGGCTCGGCATGGCTATAATACCCCCCCAAAAAACTGGACAGGGGTATTTAGCGGATAATAGAGCCTGCAGGAGCTCCTAAGGAGGACAAGCAGGATGGGATGGGAAAGACAACGAGATCGCGGGACGCGGCCTCAAGGCGTTCATAAAGAAATTACTCAGACATCCGACACCTCCGCCGTTCTCTCGTAGAACACGACGCCAACACGCCGGATGTGGTCGATCACATCGGGGTCGCTAATTTGCTGAAAAATGGATAGATCAAACGTATAAGGCAGGAGCAGGTCATCTATCTCCTCCATAATCCGGTAGAGAACGTCTTGCGTTAAATCACCCCCGAACAGCGTCAGGTCAATATCGGAGCCGTTTTTGTAGCTGCCTTTAGCGCGTGAGCCGTATAGGATCGCTTTTTCCACCTGATGGTAACGGGCAAATATGGCGCAGATAGCCTGTATATCGCCTTCCTCAAGCCCGAAACGGCGCGTCATGATTGCTTATCCTTAAAATTTTGCAAGTTGGTTCGGAACGCAATGAATTCAGGATAATATTTATTGACAATATCGGCGCAAACTTTTTCGGCAATGTCTTCGTTATACGTATGAGTCGTTAAGGTTCTGCTCCCAATCATGTCCATCCATGTTTTGCCGTTCTCAACCAGTCCTCGTCTGAAAGCCAAGCGAAATGCATCTCGACTGCCGTGTATCCCGGTTTCACCCTGGTCTTCAAAATAATCTTTAATCGTGTTCCAAGCTAATTCGTAAGTATATTCAAACGCCTGAATCAACCCCTGTTTTTCGAGATCATTCAATTCGCCTTTGTCTATGAATTTTGTAAGTTGGCTTAGCGCCTTATTAAAATGGTTGTAGCGCTGTATCCAGCGAACATCCTCTGTGCTCATTGGGATTCTCCATAAAACGCCCTGTTCAACGCCTTGTCTTCTTCGCTGACGTTGAATTGTGCGTCATCAACCTCTGAAAGATTCACGTACAACGCCCTTCAATTTCTCCAAAGAACCTGGCTTTGATTTCCTTGTCTGCAAGGAGTAACTTCACTCGGTTAAAAAAATCACCTTACAATATCACCACAAACTTTCGCTATTCGTAAACCTTCCCTTCGGCATAATCGGCCCCTTGGGCGTCTTTTTTCACATCCAGGTCGGCCTTTTGCCTGGATAGGGTCTTCCTAGGGCACTCATGCTGGATTAAAAGGTTCATGATCTCGTTCGTTCCGGTCCGTATCAAGATCGGCCGGGTATCGCGCAAGAGCCTCTCTATCGGTTAGACGTTGGTATAGCCAATCCAGCCCATCACCTGCATCGCCTCGTTCACGACCTTCCAGGCCGCATCCGTGGTAAATTTCTTGGCTTTGGGCATCTTCGTGGCAGCTTTCTCAACGCGTCCCTAAACCGCCGCAAAAGGGGTTATGATAGGGCATGCTTAAAAGGAGGGGGGCTTTAAGCGATGCAAACCAGGGTCTTTGTGCTGATGGCATTTCTTTTGCCATGCCTTGCGTGTGGCCAGCCGGGCCGTTCGATCGACAAGGCCCAAAGCGCAAACTGGGAGGCGAACAGGGCGCGTCAAAGCATCGAGCGAGCGCGAAACGCCAAGGATACGAACGCAAAGATCGATGCCATCTTGGATGCGCTCGAAGCCATGGACGACGCCCAGAGGGGCGTTTCAAGGCATTGATAGCGCGAAAAAAGATGAATACGGATGGAGGCTTTGGAAGTTTTAAGGACCGCAATTTTTGAAGGGAGCGTAAGTGGGGGACTTGCACGCCCTGTTTTGGCCGGCATCCATCGCCGTCATCGGGGCTTCCACCAGCCTAGATAGCCTGCCGGGCAAGCTGTTCTCTTTGCTTCTTGCGCATGGCTACCCTGGCAGGCTCTATCCCGTCAACCCAAAGTACGAAGAAATCCAAGGAATCAAGGCCTTCCCTTCTGTCCTCGGTATCCCCGAGACCCCGGAGCTGGCGCTTGTCGTCGTCCGCGCCAAGCTCGTTCCAGGCGTGCTCGAGCATTGCGTTCAAAAGGGCGTTCCGTATGCGCTCGTCTTTAGCTCTGGGTTTGCCGAGGCCCAGGGTGCCGGCAAAGAGCTGGATGAATCCATCCAAAAGCTTGTTTCGACGAGCCCAATAAGGCTTCTTGGTCCAAACTCGGAAGGGTTTGTGAACCTGGCTGGAAGGGTTGCGGCCAGCTTTTCTCCTACGTTGGATTTGGAAGGCACGCTTAAGCCCTACGCGGGTTCGATGTTGGGGTCCGTTTCTGCGGTCAACCAAAGCGGGGCGCTCGGGTTTTCGTTCTTCGACAGGGGGCTCAAAAGGGGCCTTGGGTTTCGCTATATCGTGAGCACGGGCAATGAAACCGATGTCAGCACGCTCGAAATTGTTCAAGAGCTTCTCGAAGACCAAGGGGTCGGGGTGTTGATGCTCTACATCGAAGGGCTCAAAAGGCCATCCGTGTTGCGTAGCACCCTCAAGCGCGCCGCCGAGCTTAAAAAGCCAGTCGTGGTGCTTAAGGGCGGCCGAAGCGAGGTATCAAAGCGCGCGGCGCTTTCGCACACCTCGAGCCTAGCGGGCGAATACCACATCTACGAGGCGTTTCTTAGGCGCTACGGGGCATTGCTCGCCAAGGATGACGGCGAGCTTCTTGATACGGCCCTGGCGCTTTCGCTTGCCCCTTTACCGAAAGGCCAAGGCGTCGGCATCTTGACGCTCTCGGGCGGGGCCGGCATTCTTCTGGCCGATCTTTGCGTAGATTTAGGGCTTAACGTCCCGAGGCTTTCGGATAGCGCCTCCATGGCGATCGAGGCCCTTATCCCGGAGTACGGCTCGGCCCAGAACCCCGTGGACATCACCGCCCAGGCGCTCGCCACGGGCGGGTTCGCCAAGACGCTGGAAGTTCTGTATGCCGAGCGGAGTATTCATCAGATTGCTGTCATCGCCTCGCTGGGAAATGAGGCAGGCTTTGGGGCAGAGTGGGCGTCGATAGAGAGGACCCTCGTGCAAAGGGAAAAACCCGTTTTGTTTTATTCCTACACGGAACCGGCCCGCTCGAACCTCCTTCGGCTGAAAGCGCTCGGAGCCCCGTGCTACGCTACGGCCGGTCAAACGGCGAAGGCGCTAAAGGCGCTGCATGATTACCAGGCGTTTTTGCGGGAGGCAACCGAGTCATTCTTGGAGCCAAGGCCAAAGAGCGAGGAACGCCCGGCGGATCTAGAGTTGCCTCAAGGCCAGGTACCTGCCTACCTAGCAAGCGCTCTCCTTGCCCCTTACGGCATTCCTTTCCCCAAAGAGGCGCTGGCGCACACGCTTAAAGAGGCTGTCCAGGCGGCCTCAAAGATAGGCTACCCCGTGGCGCTCAAGCTCCAGTCTCCACAGATCGTGCATAAAACGGACACGGGGGCCTTACGCCTTGGCATTCAAGATGCCTTCCATCTACAGGTCGCCTACCAAGAGCTCCTTGAGCAAGCCTGCCGGAGCCATCCAGGTGTCAAGATTGAGGGCGTGTTGGTCCAGGCCATGGCCCCCAAAGGGCTGGAGGTGCTCGTTGGCATCGAGCGCGACCAAGACTTCGGCCCGCTCATGGCCGTGGGACTCGGCGGGGTGCTCGTCGAGGCGCTCAAGGACGTGACCTTCGAGCCGCTTCCTGTGACGCAGGCCATCGCGCTCAAAATGCTAGATAGGCTTAAGTCTAGGGTGCTCCTCGAAGAGTTTAGGGGCAGGCCCTCCCTCGATAAGCACGCGCTTGTTTCCGTTATGGAGCGGCTTTCAGGGTTTGCCCTTGCTTGCGGAGAGAGGCTTATCGGCGTAGAGCTCAACCCCGTGAGGGTGTTCCAAAAAGGCGCGCTCGCACTGGACGTAAGAATGACCCTTCAAGGAACATGGCAACCCATTTTCGTCAAGGTTAAAGATAGATCAACCTAGAAGCCTGCTCCTGGGCTTTCGTTGCCTTCTTGCTTGGATCAAGCCGTCGGCATCCGTCTTGGGGTTGCCGCAGGTAAGCCCTGGAAGCTAAGATGTTCACGTCATGTCTCAACACCGTGATGATGCCCGCATAACCGTACGCGCCGTCCAACGAGGCGAGCTTGGAGAGCTCGTGGAGATGATCTGCGAGCTTGCCGCCTTCGAGCGCATGGCCGACCAGGTTCTGGTTCGCGCAGTCGATCTTGAAAAGTTCTTGTTCTGTGTCCCACCCAGGATTTGGGCGCTGATGGCCTGGAAGGGGGGCAAGACTACAGGCTATGCCATGGTCAGCGAGCATTTCTCGAGCTTCGCCGGGCGTTTCGGGCTGTATCTGGAGGATGTCTACGTCCGAAAAGGGCACCGCAACACGGGGGTCGGGCGGGCGTTGCTGGGCCAAGTTGGCCGACTGGCCGCTGCGCTCGGCCATGACCGGCTCGATTTTCAGGTATTAGACTGGAACGTGCAAGCCCGGGCTTTCTACGAGCGCATCGGGGCCCGTTCTTTAGAGGGATGGGTGCCTTACCGGCTGAGCGGAGAGGCCTTGGCGGCCATGGCTGACGATGTTAACGAGGGTGGACAGAGATAGCTTGCGCATGATCGACGCCCACCCT
Source organism: Nitrospirae bacterium UBA2233 (assembly GCA_002347965.1). GTDB lineage: Bacteria > UBA2233 > UBA2233 > UBA2233 > UBA2233 > UBA2233. The sequence continues at coordinate 46,486 of DDYN01000051.1, forward strand.
CGCAACGGCGTGCGTTACGATCAGACGCAAGGAGAATGAATAAGATGCTCCATGCTGAACACGCCCATCCATCCGGGGTATTTTTAAGCGTACCCTACTCGTGTGTACAGGTAAGGGCTGGCGTCAAGTTCGACGTCAGCGGCCGCTAAGCGTGTTAGAAGATTCAGAATTAAGGGCTATCCTCATAGCAGTATACATAAGATATTAGATATTCTCTAAGGCCATCGCAAGTTTGGGGCGATTTGTAAGGCGTGGCGGGAGATGATAGGATAGGAAAAATTTGTTTAAATAGAGTTCTTTAATCAGCCAGCTCTAAATTATTGAGATTGGAGTGGCGAATGGGAAAGCGCTTTAGAATTCTCGGCCCGATTATCGCCTTATTCGTAGTTGGCCTGTGCAGCGTCAACGAGGGGCTGGCTTTTACCATCAAGAAGCACGGCAAGCATGCCTCCCGCATGGCGATTTCTAAAAAAAATGGTACCGTGAAGCCCCTTGCCAAGCAAAACCTTCCTGCCCGCATGTCCAGGAAGGCCATCCCAACCAAACGCATGGTTTTTAGGCATAAGAAAAGCTCCTTCCATATAGCGGCCAGCCGGCACGCTCGTTACAGGCGTATCAAGCTTGTCCGGCTCGTGCCCCACCGCAGAGTCTATCCGACAAGGCCGATCGCCGCATTCGAAACCGAGCCCGAGATCGGTCCAGCTGGCGAAAGGGACGAACTGAACTTTAGGATTGTGGAAACCGCCTATGACGGCTTGGGGCTTCCTTATCGCTACGGCGGAACGACAACAAGCGGGTTTGACTGTTCAGGGTTTGTCCAGCATGTCTTCAACGAGAATGGCATCAAGCTGGCGCGTACTTCGTGCGATCAGGCTCGAGCCGGGGTACGTGTCCCCCTGTCTACGCTAAAACCCGGAGACCTTATCTTCTTTAGCATGCATCGCCGGAAACGGCGTCAAATCGACCACGTAGGCCTATATATCGGAGGGGGGTGTTTCATCCACGCCGCTTCTTCGCGCTCCGGCTGCGTAAAGATTAGTCGCCTGAAATCTAGGTCCTACCGTAACCGTGTGGTTACGGCCCGCCGAGTCATAGGCCTCTTGAACTGAGGCTTTATCGGGTTTAGCCTACAAGCAGGCACATTCTCCTGCATGAAATCGTTCGACGCAAGACAGCTTCATCCGGGCCTGATGAGGCTCGATTCCAGGCCGCCGTGCTGGAAACGACCAGGGTTTGGACGGGCACCGAATAGGCTCATGCAGGATGAGTCGAAGACTCATACTGTTCCTCGATCTCCTTTTTGTGGGGTGGGCGTTTATCACAACATCCCTTGAAAACAGTCTTGAGCCAGCCCCCTTAAGCCTCTTGCCCCATCGCTTCGAGCTCTTCCGAGAGCTTCAGCCATTGACCCTCCAGAGTCCCCAGCTCTTTGTTCAACGAAGACTGCGCGGCGAAGATTCCGAGTAGCCGGTCTTTTTGGTCTGCTTCATAAACAGAGGGGCAGGCCAATTCGAGCTCGAGCTGCCCTTTTTGCCCTTGTAGCGCCTCGATGCGCTCCTCTATCTTTTTAAGCTCGCCTTTTAGCGGTTGCAGGGATCGCCGCCTTTGAGCCTGCTGCTGCCTTTGTTGTTTCTTGGATAAAGGAACTGCATCCCCGTTTTGGGGCGTTTTAGCAGGCTTTTCTTCCGATGACCGCAAAAACCACTGGTGGTAGTCTTCTAAGCTGCCATCAAAAGGCGCGATGCGGCCGGAATCGACGAGCAAAAAACGGTCGGTCACCGACCGAAGCATGTGGCGATCGTGCGAGACGAGCACGACGGCGCCTTCGTAGTCTTGCAACGCCAGGCTCAAAGCCAGGCGCATGTCCATATCAAGATGGTTGGTGGGTTCATCGAGCAGCAACAGGCCAGGCTTTTGAAAAATCAACAGCGCCAGAACCAGCCGAGCCTTCTCGCCCCCCGAGAAAATCGCCACGGGCTCGAGCGCCTGATCGCCTTGAAAGTTGAACCCGCCCAGATACGTCCGGATGTCTTGTTCTTTAAGCTCTGGATCGAGCCTTTGCAGATGCGCCATGGGGCTCGCTTCCGGGTCTAGCTGTTCAAGCTGGTGCTGGGCGAAATAGCCTACTTTTAAGTTTCTGGCGCTCACAACCTTTCCTTTTAAAGGCGACAATTCGCCGGCAAGCAGCTTGACCAAAGTTGATTTCCCGGCGCCGTTGCGGCCGAGCAAACCGATGCGGTCGCCGGCAAACAAAGAAAGGTGAACCTCGTCGAGGACGACCTTCCCGTCGTATCCGGCCACGACATGGTCCAGGCTCATCAGCTGGGCGGGCAGCTTGTCCGGCTTAAAAAAACTAAAATGAAAAGGGGAGTCCACGTGCGCCTTGGCAACCAGCTCCATTCGCTCCAACGCTTTGATGCGTGCCTGCGCCTGCTTTGCTTTCGTGGCTTTGGCCCGAAACCGTCGAATAAAACTCTCTAAATGGGTGACCTGCTGTTGCTGTTTTTCGTACAGCGCTTGCTGCTGGGCAAGCTGCTCGGCTCGTTGCCGTTCAAAATCGCTGTAATTTCCGCTGTAGAGTCGGATGGCTTGATTCTCGATGTGCACGATACGGTCGGTTACCCGGTCAAGAAAATCCCGGTCGTGAGAAACCAGAAGGAGCGTGCCCGGATATTTAAGAAGCCATTGCTCAAGCCAGATGATGGCATCTAAGTCCAAATGGTTGGTCGGCTCATCGAGCAGCAAAAGGTCAGAGCGGCACATCAACGCCTGCGCCAGGTTCAAGCGCATGCGCCAGCCGCCCGAGAACTGCGAGACGGGCTTTTTGAGTTCCGGTGTTTTGAAGCCTAATCCTTGCATGATCTTTGCAGCCCTGGTTTCGGCCGTGTAGGCATCGATGAGTTCGAGCCGGTCATGCAATTTTGCCAAGGCATGGCCGTCGTTCGCCTGCTCGGCCCGCTTCAGTTTGCGCTCAATATCCCTTAATTCGGCATCGCCATCGAGCACGTACTCGATGGCGGGCTGGTTTGTCGCCGGTATTTCTTGGGCCACGTGCGCGATAGAAATACGGGGCGGCATGGTTACGCCGCCTTCATCGGCGGTTAATTCATGACGCAACAGGGCAAACAGGCTCGATTTGCCGCAGCCGTTGGCCCCGGTGATGCCGACTTTATTGCCCTGATCGATCGTGAAGCTAGCCCCGCGAAACAGCTGATTGCTACCGCGCCGAATGGCAAGGTTGGTAAAGTTAAGCATGCTTGCGAAAAAACCCTTGATGGAAAAAAGAGGGATTATGGATATCCCTGGGTTTGCCGATGGCCTTCTGGCGAAGCTTCTTCCATTGCGGCCATCGCTACCTCTCCTTCTGAACAATAAAACCAATCAGGGCTCAGTTTAGCATAAACCGGTGCAAGGCATGAACACTCGGACGGGCAAGCGCCAAAACCCTTACAAGGTAAAAAGCATCTCAAGGCATGTTAACCCTTCGCGACGCCCCAAGGTTCTGGGAGCTTGACGGATGAAGTTTTTTCATTTAGGATCATCTGCGGATATGTGCAAGGTTACAATAATATAAAGGTAGACCATGCAAGAATGGGCCGCGCTGTTCCATGCCCTGTCCGACCCGACACGGCTACGGCTGGTGGTCCTTTTGGCCATCGTAGGGGAGACGTGCGTTTGTGAGCTATCCCGGGCGCTGAACGAGCCTGAGTATAAAATTTCTCGTCACCTGGGCATTCTTCGCTCAAACGGCCTGGTTAAAGCCAGGCGTGAGGGTGCTTGGATGCACTATAGCCTTTCCGAGGGACGGAGCGAATTGGAAAAATGCCTTAAGGCGTGTTTTCGGGATTGTCTAACCGGCCATCCCCTTATCCAGGAAGCCTTGGTACGGTTAAGCCAAAAGGCCAAAACACAAGGTTGCCCAGCATGAAAACCAAAAAGCGCATCCTTTTCTTATGCACGGGGAATTCGTGCCGCAGCCAGATGGCCGAAGGGTGGGTAAGAGCGCTGAAGGGCGATCAGATGGAGCCCTATTCGGCAGGGATCGAAAAGCACGGGCTTGACCCGAAAGCCGTGAAGGTGATGGCCGAAGCGGGTGTGGATATCGGCAATCAGCGCTCCAAGACGCTTGAGGAGTTGCCCGTTAAGGAGTTCGACTACGTGGTGACCGTCTGCGATGGTGCTGCTAAGGGCTGTCTGTTCATCGAGGCCAAGGCCAAGATGATCCACGTCAGCTTCGATGACCCGCCAAAGCTGGCCCAATGGGCAAGGAACGAAACGGAGGCGCTAGGTCACTATCGGCGCGTGCGAGACGAAATCCGGGCCTTTGTCTTAACCTTGCCTCAAGCCTTAAACCTAAACCACCCGCCTTTTAAAAAAATCGGCTGAAGGGACTATTGGTTGTGGATACCGGCCTTAGACCGCGGCTGAAACTCCTGGATCGCTTCCTTACGCTTTGGATCTTCCTGGCGATGGGCCTTGGTGTGGCCATCGGTTGGCTCTTCCCTGGGGTTCATACGCTCATTCACCGCTCTCAGGTAGGGGCGACCAACATTCCCATCGCCGCAGGGTTGATCTTGATGATGTACCCGCCCTTGGCCAAGGTGCGCTACGAAGAGCTAGGGGAGGCGTTTAGGGATGCCAAAGTGCTTGGCCTTTCGCTTGTCCAAAACTGGGTGATCGGGCCCCTTCTCATGTTTATGCTGGCGGTCGTTTTTTTGCCCCACCATCCGGAGTACATGACGGGGTTGATCATGATCGGCCTGGCCCGTTGCATCGCCATGGTCATCGTTTGGAACGAGCTCGCCAAAGGCGATACGGAGTACTGCGCCGCCCTGGTGGCCTTCAATAGCGTCTTCCAGGTTTTTTTCTACAGCGTTTATGCCTTTGTTTTCATCACGGTGCTGCCTACATGGTTTGGTTTAAAAGGCAGCGTCGTTCACGTCTCCATCGCTCAGATCGCCGAAAGCGTCTTCATTTACCTGGGCATTCCTTTCATTGCGGGAATGATGACGCGCCTTGTTTTGTCAAGAGTCAAGGGGAAAGAGTGGTACCATAAGGTCTTCATCCCAAGGATCAGCCCGATCACCCTCGTGGCCCTTTTGTTTACGATCGTCGTGATGTTCAGCCTAAAGGGCGGTCTGATCGTTCAGATCCCGATGGATGTCGTACGGATAGCCATCCCCCTTCTGTTTTACTTCGTGGCGATGTTTCTTATGAGCTTTTGGATGGGCATGAAGGCCCAAGCGGGCTATTCCAAGACGACAACGCTCGCGTTCACGGCAGCCAGCAACAACTTCGAGCTGGCCATAGCGGTAGCCGTTGCGGTGTTCGGCCTTGACTCCGGCCAGGCCTTTGCGGCCGTTGTCGGCCCTTTGGTGGAGGTGCCGGTCATGATCGGCCTCGTCAACGTCGCGCTATTTTTCTCCAGCCGATTCTTTGCTCCAGATGGCGTAAAACGCTCAAGCGTCTAAAGGCTTGAACGATGGAGGCCTTGGCGGATGCGGTGGTTTCCTGAGCCTAAGCCCTTTGCCTACCGCCCGATAGGCGAGGTATTCACACCCCGCCATGTATGGCCTTTCTTTCTTTCCGCCGGGGCTAGAAAGCCCCGGCTATCCTTCGGTTGGGTCCTACCCGCCCGATAGGCAGGACATTCTTGTCCCGCTACGTTCGGCCCTCCACACCTCGGACGGTTCCCGCCCGGACAACTTTGCTTCCAGCCAGCGCAAAAGCACTAATGCAGCATTTTCATCACGGCCGCGGGCGGCTCCGCAATGCGGGCACTGGTGGTTCCGGTCCGAGAGCATTTTCTTCTCGTCCGGCAATCTCCAGCATGCATGACAACGTTGCGTCGGCTTGATCTCCCGCGTCGGCGCTTCCTCGTACCATGACCCGGCCTGTTGCGCTTTGGTCCTGACCATCTTGAGAAACGCCGCCGGGGAGGCCGCATGAATCTCGCGATTCAACCCCTTTTTATGGACACCACCGCCATGCACCATGTTCTTTACCGCTAAAGCTTCTGTGCGTTGTCGGGCAATTTTGGCGTGTAACCGGGCCAGGTGCCAAATGGCCTTGCGCAGGTTGGCGGATACGGGGAATCTCTTCTTCCGTCTGCTTTGTTGCTGCGCCATACGAACCTTCCGAGAGACTTCCTGCCCCAACCGCTTGAGTTCCGCGATCTGGTTGCGAAGATGGCGCGGATTGGCGACGGTCTCCATGCCTTGGGGGGTAGCGACTGTCAAAAACTCCGCCAGTCCCCAATCGAACGCGCCTGTATCCATCCCGCATTCTCGTTGGATGGTTTCGACTTCGAGTGCCACCGAAACGTACCATTTACCTGCCTTGTGCAGAATCTCGCAAGTCACCGGCTTACCGTGCGTTCTCGGTTTTCATCGAAAGTGAATTGTACCTACGGATTGCAGGTATAGGCGACCTTGTTTACCGAATCTCCAGGATGCAGTTTCCAGCCGTCGCCGTGGGTCTTATATCCCCAGCCGGGATAGCGGCAGAGAGACTTGAAGCGGGGAAAACCCGGCGTTTCACCGTTCTTCATCCGTCGAAAGAAGCGCTGAAAGGCTAGGTGCAGCCGCTTGAGCGTCACCTGCTCTGATTGGGCGTTCAGTCCAGCCAGGGCGGGGACTGTCTTCCGCCATTGGGTGAGCGCCTTGCATTGTTCGACAAACGATACCCCCTTGCCGGTTTCCCGATAGGTACGAACCCGTTCCTCCAGCGCCGTGTTATACAGCCGCTGGTGTAACCCGAGCATCTCCAGGAACCGCTCCGTTTGAGTGGCATTGGGATACAGGCGATAGGTTACTTTGCGATTCAGCATGCTTCCATTATACTCAATTCTCACCGTGGGCTGTGCGCCACTGTCCGTGCTCAAGCAATACATCGAGCAACAGGAAAGACCGGAATGACCGCCCCCGGGCGATAGCGCCGCTTCACCACCCCTGAACCGCTATGCGGTTACGGGCGGAGCACTACGGCGCATTCCGGTAGCAGGAGCCAGTTGTTTCAATCCACACCCGGCCCGAAAGCCGGGTGATGCATGTCTGACGGTCGGATGCCATGGATATTCCTCCGGGGACTCAGCCGAGCGATTGGTCCGCCCCAGTGGCACTCTCCCCCCATAGGTGAATCGATTGCATCCCCTCGGGCGAATCACAGAGATGGGTAGGCAGGTCCTTTGCCAAAGGATTGTTCATGCGCCATCCTCCGGGCGGTTCGGGACTCGTGGGGTCGTCGCAAGCCGGATGCCGGTGAAGGAACGCCCTTTCCTCCCAGGAGGCCGGCGACCATCCAGGTTAGCACCTCCGGCAGGGTACAGGACTTACCCAAAGTCGGCACGGGTGTGGATTTATTCGCTACGGGCTAGAGCCGCCCGCCAATCAACCCACAGCTCCTCGCATACGGCTATGGTCGTGGAACTTCTTCGTTTCTTTTTCCTCGGGTTCCATCTGCTGCATCAATTTCTCCATGCGCCACCCCGGATGCGGTCAAGCGGCGGCGAACGATCTTTGTCAGCTCCAGAACCGTGACGGGCAGCAGGCCCAGCAAGAGAGCCAGACCGCAGTCGGCCAGGCTTAGCGCGCCGATGTGGAAAATGTCCTGGGTGACGGGGGCATGGTGGATGCCGACCTGGACCAGCATTGACAGGGTAACCACGCCCAGCAGGCGCAGATTGGTGAGTATGCCGACCTCGAAGAACAGCCGGGTCGGGCTGCGCGCCGCGAAGGCCCGCAGCAACTCACCGAACACAAGGGTGGAAAAGGCCAGATTGCGCGCCTCGACGAGATCGCGCATCTGCAACGCCCACACGAACACCCCCAGGGTCACCGTAGTCAGCAGGAGGCCCGTCGCCGCGATGCTGACCCATTGGGATCGGCCCAGCATGGACTGGTCGGGCGGCCGCGGCGGCCGCTGCATGGCGTCCCGATCTACCGGGTCCGTGACCAGGGCTAACGCCGGCAGACCGTCGGTGACCAGGTTGATCCACAGCAGGTGCAAAGGCAGTAACGGCAGGGGCAGGCCCAGCAGGGCCGCCACGAACATCACCAGCAGTTCCCCGGCGTTGCCGGCCAACAGGTAAACCAGCGCCTTGCGGATGTTGTCGTAAATACCGCGACCTTCCTCCACCGCGGCGACGATGCTGGCGAAATTGTCGTCGGTCAGCACCATGTCGGCCGCCTCGCGGGTCACCTCGGTGCCGCCTCGGCCCATGGCGATGCCGATGTGGGCCTCGCGCAGGGCCGGCGCATCGTTGACGCCGNNTCGCCGGTCATGGCCACCACCTGGCCGTGGCGGATCAGCTGGCGGGTGATCCGCAGCTTGTGGTCCGGCGCCACCCGGGCGTAGACCGAAACGGCCATGACCTGCGCGTAGAGGGTGTCATCATCCATGGCCTCCAGCTCCCGGCCGGTCAGCACACTGCCGTTCTGGTCGATGATGCCCAGCTCCCGGGCGATGGCCTGGGCCGTGACGGCGTGATCGCCGGTGATCATCACGGTGCGGATGCCGGCGCGCTGGGCGGCGGCCACGGCCGCGATGGCCTCGGTGCGGGGCGGGTCGGCGATGCCGATCAGACCGAGCAGCGCCAGATCCTGCTCCTCCGGCCCCGGTCCGACGGCCACCGCCAGCACACGCAAGCCGCGGCCGGCCATGTCTTCGTGAGCCTCATGGATGCCGTCGGGAATGGCGCGGCACAGAGGCAGCAGGCCATCGAAGGCCCCCTTGACATACAGCACCCCGTCCGCGCGCTGGATGGACATGCGCTTGCGCTCGGCATCGAAGGGGTTGACCACTATTCGGGGTCGCGTCTGCTCGATCATGGCCCGGTGGATGCCGCGCTCCGCCGCCGCGGCGAGAATCGCGATCTCGGTGGGATCGCCCACGCCGCCCTGTCCCTCCGTGGCCAGTTCAGCGTCGCAGTTGGCCGCCGCCGCCTCTAGTAGTTGCCGGTGGTTCGGGCCCCACAGTTCGCGTACGGCCATCACACCGGTAGTCAGGGTGCCGGTCTTGTCGGTGCAGATCACCGTGGCGCAGCCCAGGGTTTCGATTGCGGGCAGGCGGCGCACCAGCACGTGCCGGCCCGCCATGCGCTGCACGCCCAAGGCCAGCGCGATGGTCACGATCGCCGGCAACCCCTCGGGCACAGCGGCCACCGCCAGCGACACCGCCGCCATGAATACCTCGAAGATGGGCCGATCGCGCCACCAGCCCAGCAATGCCACCAGCGCGACGATGGCCAGGCACAGAGAAAGCAGGGTCCGGCTCACCTGCGCCAAGCGTTTTTGCAGTGGAGTAGCCTGCTCATGCGCCGTGGTCAGCAGGTGCGCGATCTTGCCCAGCTCCGTGGCCATGCCGGTGGCCGTGACCTCGGCCAGGGCGCTGCCATTGACCACCGCCGTGCCGGTGAACACGGCGTTGCGCCGTTCCGCCAAGGGCGCGTCGGCTGCTACCGGCTGGGTGGACTTTTCCACCGGCAGACTCTCGCCGGTGAGCGCCGCCTCGTTGACGGTCAGGGCATGGGCCTCGATGAGCCGAGCGTCGGCGGCGACGATGTCGCCCGCCTCCAGGAGCAGGAGATCGCCGGGAACCACCGCCGCCGCCGGAATCTCCTGTATACGACCGTCGCGCCGTACCCGGGCATGCGGGGCGGTCATGGCGCGAAGTGCCAGCAGGGCATTCTCGGCGCGGTATTCCAGGAAAAAGCCGATCATACCGTTGATGACGACGATGGCGCCGATGGCGAGCGCGTCCACCCATTCGCCGAGGGCGCCGGAAACGATGCAGGCACCGAGCAGCAGCCCGATGACGGGGCTGTTGAACTGGCCGGCCAGCAGCCGCCAGGCTGAGGGGGGTTGCTCGTGGGCAATCTGGTTGGGGCCAACCGCATCCAGGCGCTGGTTCGCCTCGGCCTGGCTCAATCCATCTGTCATGGAAGCAATGGACGGGGCGGAGAGTTCATCATGGCGTGCGCTCCGGCGCGGCGACGATGCTTCAATCCGCACCCGGCCCGAAAGCCGGGTGATGCATGGTGGAGGCAGTACCGGAACACCGGGATTCATAAGAAAAGAAAGACAGCTCTTCTTCTCTTATCGGTATATTACCCGAACATTTTCGAGAATACAATAAAGAGTGCCAGGGCTACTCCGCCCAGAAAGGCAACACTAGAGTGTTTCTTCTCCTCACCCCTTGCTTCGGGGAGAAGGTGCGATGCAGAAATATAGATCAGTATCCCCGTAACAAATCCCAATATTAACCCCAGGTGGCTGTCGCTAAGACGGCTTACCAACGGGTAGGCTACAAAGGCACCCAGAGGTGTTGTGAGGCCTGCCACCAGAAAGGCATAGAGCATGGAACGTTTTTCTTTTACCCCTCCTTTCATAAATAAGGTGTAGGTGATGATTCCCTCGGCAAACTCATGAATCACCAGTCCTGTGGCCGACAGAAAACCGGCCAAGATGCTGATGCTGAAGGTGACGGTGTAGATGAGACCATCAATGAAAGAGTGAATGGCTATCCCTTCGGCGGCCACGATACCAAAGGCAAGTACTTCAGTTTTGGTGGTTTTCCTGATCAGCCTGTTTGAAAAAAACATAAACAGGAAACCAAGCAGCGCCATGAATCCCGCGCGGGAATTCTTTTGGATGGCCTGGGGAAGAGTCAGCATCAGTGGGGTTGAAATCAATACGCCGGCAGCAAAACAGATGAAATAAGCCTTTACCTTTAATGCCCATTGACGGTAGCTGTAGAGAATAACGATTCCCAGTCCGTTGACGAGTGCTGAGAGCACAGCAAACAGGGCAATCCAGTAAAATGTATCGTTATCATCAGGGACAGTATACTTAATTAATGACATAACTATCGGCGTTCTCCCTTCGGTCCGGGTTTGCGGGGGCACACGGTACGCTGCAAGGTCTGTTCAAGGTGATCAACAAAGCTATCCGTCCCCAATGGTCGCCCTGTGCGCTCATGACGTTGAAACAGTTCAACCTCCTGTTTCGGTGATAGCTTCAGGAACCCTTGCCAATCGGGAACCAGATCTAGCAAGGGGGCGACTTTCTTTAGGAAATTCGGGGACAGTATATTTAATTAGTATACTTAATTACGATGATCCGGATGAGCCTCCCAACCATCTTATGGTCTTGGAGCCCTCCGGATAGCGGATGGCTCAAGTCTTATTTTATGCATCAACCCGTCGTGGTACTCATGCATGAAACAAGACCTGACCCCTTGAGCCATCCTGACCCCTTGAGCCATCCAGAATGACCCAGAATGCGCAAGACGAGTTTGGGTTTCAATCCGCACCCGGCCCGAAAGCCGGGTGATGCGCCGAGACGTCGCAGTTTCCGAGTTAATGCCCTGGTTTCAATCCGCACCCGGCCCGAAAGCCGGGTGATGCTTCTTGCAGCTGAGTTGATTACGATTGTACTATCGTTTCAATCCGCACCCGGCCCGAAAGCCGGGTGATGCCGTTAGAGGGCAGGGCGGAGCAACCAGGCTAACCCTGTTTCAATCCGCACCCGGCCCGAAAGCCGGGTGATGCGTAAACCTCTTGACAAGCATACCAAAGTTACTCCAGTTTCAATCCGCACCCGGCCCGAAAGCCGGGTGATGCGATTAACAATATAAGGAGTGCGGCATGAAGGATCGTTTCAATCCGCACCCGGCCCGAAAGCCGGGTGATGCGCCAGAACGCCCGCCCCCATGAAGAACCCCATAATGTTTCAATCCGCACCCGGCCCGAAAGCCGGGTGATGCCACAGTGCCCCCGTAGAGCGAGACGTGCGAGGTCGCGGGGTTTCAATCCGCACCCGGCCCGAAAGCCGGGTGATGCTGCCCCCGTAGAGTGAGACGTGCGAGGTCAAGGGGTTTCAATCCGCACCCGGCCCGAAAGCCGGGTGATGCATGGGTACCAGGTTTCTTGCGACCGAGGAAAGCAGGTTTCAATCCGCACCCGGCCCGAAAGCCGGGTGATGCCCCCTGCATGCGCTTTTTGGGGAGCGGATATATGGTTTCAATCCGCACCCGGCCCGAAAGCCGGGTGATGCTATCCGCTTTTCGTAGTGCTTCAAACTGCTGCATGGTTTCAATCCGCACCCGGCCCGAAAGCCGGGTGATGCGATATTAGTCGTATCACATTTTTTTGTCTATGTCGTTTCAATCCGCACCCGGCCCGAAAGCCGGGTGATGCGCCGTTGGCCTTTGAACGTCCCCCTTGGTACATAGTCGTTTCAATCCGCACCCGGCCCGAAAGCCGGGTGATGCTGTCATCGTCAAAGCATGGTGGATGAGCTGGCGAGTTTCAATCCGCACCCGGCCCGAAAGCCGGGTGATGCTGAAGCGGCAGCAGGTCTGCCAGGTTAAGCGTGTGTTTCAATCCGCACCCGGCCCGAAAGCCGGGTGATGCCATGGTTAAGCCTCTTCTAATATTGCAAACAAAATGTTTCAATCCGCACCCGGCCCGAAAGCCGGGTGATGCTCCATCGCGCCAAATGCAGTGCCCGCAAGCTATTTTGACTCGAAAGCGCGAACTTGGATAACAACGAGGCGTAGGTCATCTAAGTGCCTACCATCTGAAAGATTGCTCTTTGGCGGGCTGGGCGTTGTACTGCGCGCGATTCCCCGGCCAAAATTGTTCCTACTCTAGGTTCGCGCTTGATGTCGTTCATATAACGAGAGGACCCTCAAAGTCTATCGAGCGAAACGTTCCGTATTGTTTTACGCGTACTTGCGTTGGTTCGGTAATGCGATAAAAGCGAAGGTTGTCTTCTTTTTCGTTGATTTCTTTTAGCAACCTCCTCTCCAACTGTTCAAACTGCATTTCGTTTACCTGGCATTCAAAGACCGATTTTTGCACTCGTTGCCCCGTGCTTTCGCATACTTTGGCCACACGCCTAAGACGCCTTCGACCTGAGGCGGTTTCTGTCGAAACATCGTAAGTCACCACAACGAGCATATTCGTTCCTTTTAGCTATAAAAGGCAAGCCTTATTTTGGCAAATATGGGAGGTAACATTCCATCTCTTGTCGTATCGTGCGGGCCATTAAGCGAGCTTGTACAAAGGGAGCAAGTCCTAAGGGTAATTTTGTTCCGAGTAAGGGATGTGTTACCACCTCCTGCTTTCGCTCTTGCCAGGCACCAACCACTTTACGCCGCCCTTCATCGTTAAGCATGACAGCCCCGCCTGGCCGCTCTTCAAAGTCTTCCGCTTTAAGCTGGCCCCGGTTCATGAGTGTTAGCGCAAGCCGGTCGGAAACAATCGAGCGAAGCTCTTCTTGCAAGTCCAACGCCAAGGCAGCCCGTCCAGGCCGGACGGCATGCAAAAAGCCCAGTTGCGGGTCCAGTCCAACCGCCTCCAGTGCAGACCTGCAGTCGTTCATCAGCATGGCGTAAAGAAAGGACAATAGGGCATTGTAGCGATCGCGAGGCGGGCGGCGGGTGCGGCCGTTGAGGGTGAAATACGCCCGTGCCTGGGGCTTGACCGCCAGGTTTAGTGCAGCAAAATAACCTCGGGCGGCCTCTCCCTCTATGCCGCGCAAGGCATTGAGGTCGCCCGCTCTAGCAGCGGTGTGCAGTGAGGCGGCCAAGTTGTCGGCAGCACGAGAAAGCAAGCCCTGATCTTCTCCATCCGCAGCTTCGCGGGCCGCGCGCATCAACAGGCTACGACTATTCTTGAGCTTGCCGGCAATGACCGCACGGGCAAACTCGAGCGCAAACCCCGCGTCCCCTGCATGGCGATGCTGTGCTCGGCGCAACAGGATGTTTCCCGACACCGGGCCTTCGAGGCGTGCCTTGAAACGGCCGGATTCATCCAGGAGCACAAGCGACTTGCCTTCATCGGCCAGCCGGTGCATAAGGAGCGGCGACACCATGACATGGCCGAAGCAGACCAAACCGCCCAGATGGTGCAGTGGCACTTGCAGGCGCTTTTCCCGCTCCACATCGATGCGCACGGTGTTGTTTTCCAGATGGGCGTAGGCATTGGGTGTCATCACGTAGAGGGTGTTTTGTAGGTTATACATGGCACGCTACCCCAAATCATCCGCATTGAAGAGTGCAGTGCGCAGTTCTGCTTGCACGCCCTTTGCTGCGAGTGCTGCCGGTTCGCAGATTTCGTTCAGCGAACACTCGCGGCAACGGGCATCGTTTACCGGTGGCGGAAGTGTGCCGCTTTCGAGCATGGCGCGAATCGCCTTGGCGGTTTCCACAACCTTCGCCCGCAATTCCGTAGTAATTTCCACCTCGCGCCGCCTTCGGCTCGAAGCATGGTAGATGGCACCGTGGTTAACAGGCCGGCCGAGCATTTCTTCAAGGCACATCGCCTGGGCGGCGAGTTGGACGTCGTCATACCGTTTCTGACGCCGCCTTCCATGCTTGAATTCTACAGGAAAAATAAGCCCATCGGGGTGAAACTCAACCAAGTCGGCTTTGCCGATTAAGCCGAATTGCTCGGACCATAGCGGCAATGCGCGTTCAACCCTTACGCCGGCCAGCATTTCGTAACCTGGCGTATCCACCAAATGATGGACAGCCTGGCCCCTGGCTGTATGCACATTATCGGCGAACTCTCCCTCCAAATAAATAAGACCGCACTGGCGCGGGCAGTAGCACCAATGCTGAAGCGCCGAGAGTGGTACGGGGTCTAACTCTGTCACATTGATAGCCCTACTTGCAATCAATATTCAACAAGCGTAATGCCTTGGGGCAACTTTTCTTTATCGACTATAACCTCATAGTCCGTAAAGTTGCGCGGCACTTCAACATGAGGACGGCGTTGAACCTTGATGCGCTCGAAAAGCGCATGTGCCGGTGCGTTGCTACACACTTGATCTACGTACCACGACATGACTCAGAATCCGTTGATCTCTTCTGGAGTAAGGCCATCCAGATTATAGAGCGTATAGCCACCGTCCGGATTGACAACCAGCGTGCGATGAACCTTCGCAGAAGAATACTGGCCAGCCTTACAGTTGTGCTGCCACCAGATCACTTTCAAAATTTCCATGCTGCCGGCGGGGCGAGCGGATGACTCGTCGTTCTCGAACAGTCTAGGTAACACAGCCTTGATGGCTTCCGCATCGGCATCGCTAAAACCTGTTTTTTCGGCAAGTTGCGGGTTCATGCTCCCGTAAAAGACGTAAACACCTTGATCAACTCGATGCTTCATTCCCATAGTATCGGAGCTACGTTTGCTGCCGTCGCCTTCGCCGCTCACGCTTTTGGTGATTTGCATGCTGGTCACATCGATGGGCTCGGTACTGAACGCCGATTGAATCGTGACTGGTCCACGGATGCCGATGGACACGCCGGTATCGCCTTCTTCGTCTGAGCCGTCCTCTTTCTTCTTGCCCGCTTTCTTGTTGCTCTTCAGCGCAAAGAGTTGCCCAAAGGCACGCACATCCAGCCATTTCTTGCAGGCGAGTTGCGCGGTTCTTTCAGAGCCCAGTTCCTTGCCGAGCCCGGCTTCAGCACGGTCGCGCAGGCTTTTGGCGTCGTCGGCCTTGCGGTCGTCCGACTGCACGAAAATCGTGTTGCCATCGTCTTCGTTTCTGCCGTCGTTGATCCATCGCTCCAGCAGACGATCACGAATCTTGCGCTTGATCGACACGTCGCTCATTTCCCCGTAGTTCGAGTAATCGGTGCGCGGGCGGTTGCCGTTCAGCGGATCGCCGTTCGGGTTGGCGTTCTTGACGCGGAAGATCACTGCGAAATCGATTTTATATTGCAGGGTGGTCATGGTGGTGTCCTCGTGATTTATTCGTTGGGGGTTTCTTTGTTGTTGGCGGCGGCTTCTGGTTTTGGCGGGTTCAGTGCCTGGCGCTGGCAGTGGTAGCCAAGCAAGAATTCGCCGGAAAGCCTGGTGTCACGCAAGAAATCTTCAGGATCGAACAAGCAGAGAATTTCATCAATGACTCGCATCCGTTTGATGAGAAACCCTTTGCCTTTAGCTGATGCATTCAATCTGGATTTGTATGGTGATAGAGCAAGCTCAATCGTTCGCCAGGTTGAAACAGGACGGTCAGCAAATCGCTGCATGAATCGCGCAGCAGTTGTTTCGCGTCCGCTCTCAGCGGTTGTGAGTGCGTAACTCTCTATATTTTCAGCGAGAGCCAGCAAACGCCCATACAGATAATCCCGGCTGCGCCGGTCGGTTTCCAGTGCCACCTTGTACCCCTCGTTTTTGAAAGCGCCCCGGTATAGACCGCAGGCGATACCCAGAAATTTTTCCCATTCCCAATGTTTCAGGCCGACACGTCGAGATGCCCGACTCACGACGGCCTGAATCAGGTCGCGAGGCAATGGTTGGCTGTCAACGATGCACGGCAATAGACGCTCAACCACCACCTTACGTAGCTTTTCATCAACACGAAGTTCCCCCTTGTCGCCTATTCGAGTCGCGTAGGCGGCCTCGGCAATGTCATGCGGTGCAGGCACGCCGACGAAGTGCTTGTCCTTGCCAAAGTTTTGATACCAGGCATGGGCGGCATGCCAATGCTCGATCCGGTCCAGGAATTCCGAGCCTTTCAACTCGCGGTAATAGGTGATCGCCATGCGCCCTTTCGTGGCGGAATCGAGCCCCATGACGACGATGTCTTCGCCCGGGTCGAGTTGCGCTCGATAGCCTTTCATTGCCAAATTGAGGCGTGTCGCGAACGCCTGACCCGCGTCGGCGTTTGCAGCGATGTTGGGGTCAGGCGCGGCGGTTGCGCCCGCGAGCAGATAGAGCGAGTCGCGCAACGGATCGGGAATCGGCGCGCCGCCAACGGCCCAACTGACAATAACTTGATCGCCGTTGCGGTAAGCCTGCCGCTGGATCAGCCAGCGCAAGGCGTTGTGCGCTTTTTGCGTGACTTCGAAACCAACGCCGCAGGCTTGCTGCCCGGTGTCGTCGGTAAACCGGCCACGGTACGTGAAACCCGAACCGTCGTTGGCGCTAATGATTTTGGCGCCGTCGCCCGCGTAGCGCAGGCGTTTGGGATGGTTCAGCGCGATGCTTGCCTGTGTATCACCGGTTACCATGCACAGCCCACGTGCGGCTTTGCGGCTGGCATCGAAGCGCGCCCAGGCTTCCTGCAAGCTGGCGTCCTCCCACACTGCGGTACAAAGTGAGTTGGGCTCTCGAACCTGCCAGCGGATGAAGGCGTCGCCCTGGTCGCACTCACCCGCTTTGGCCGTCAGTGCCTTTTTGGCCGTCAGTGCCTTTTTGGCCGTCAGTGCCTTGAAGATATCGGGTTTGCTTTCACCTTCCCACCGGGTGAGTAGTTTGCCGTCTGCGCCGACGTATAGCACTTTTTCCCTGACGAGATCCGCGACCACTGTCTTTTTGCGGACATAGGCGAGCACGGCTTGCGCCTTTGGGTGACGATGTTCCGAGGCACACCAAGAAGACAGCAGAGTCTCGTATCCCATGACAGTTTCACCTTTCTCGTTTTTGAAATCGTGGTAGTACGATGCCTTTTTTCCACCAAATTTCGGATAGTCAGCTCCACAATATTGAACCTTGTCGCAAAGTGGATGAGGTGCACACTTATTCGTTCTACCGGCCGATTCCTCTGTTGCGGCGACTACGGTTTTCTGCTTGCCGATGGCGCGCGCCGAGATAAAGTTACCGCTGGCATCCAGCGTGATTTCTACGTGCGCTTGTTGCTGCGTGTGACTGATGGGCAGGAGTTTTTCAGAGCCTTCAGATTCGCGCCCGCAGCAGGTCTCGTAGGTGTCATAGAGCTTCTGTATCCAGCTCATCTCAAACCCCCAGATCGTCCGCTTCGTGTTCAACGCCGCGCAGTCTGCCCTTGCCGAATTTCCGGGCCGTCATCGGGCGGATAAGTTTGCGCACCGTGCAGTCTTTCGGGCACGGGAAATGGATATGGCCGTTGACCACGACGGGCTTCCAGAAGCGTGCATGTAGCACGTTCTCTCCGGTTTCGTCCGGGTAGTCGAAGCCGTGGAACATTAGGCCGTAATCCATCCGGTCTATGCCGTCGTAATGCCCTACGCCGGAACCGAATTCGCAGGGCTCGACGTATCCCTGGCAATCGCGTGTGCCAAGGAAGATGTCTTGCCGCCCGCCGAGTTCGAGGCTGCGCCGGGCGATGGCGTAATGCTTGCCTTCGATGCGATCGTCGGCAAGTTCGGGGCGGTAAGGGTTCCATTCGAAATGAGCGCGCACCTGATATTCAACGTCGGCGAGGAAGGTGTAGATGGCGAGTGTGTTGCCTCCGCCATAACTTAGGGGCTTCATGCCCTTGGTCTGAGTGCGGATGGGCTTCATCACCCGTACCTCATCGATCACCCAGACGAAAGTTGGTTTCCAGTAGATCGACTTGGCGATGCCTTTCAAGGCTTCATAGGTCGGCAGGTGATACGAGCATTTTTCGCCGCCGACGCGGGTGAGCGGGTCGGTAAACAGCGCATGGCGTGCGCGCACCACGAATTCGATGCTGTTGCGGTGAGACACAGAGAACCTCCATCGAGCCTTCGGGGTTGTCGGATAGACCGAATTCCTCGCTATAGTAACGCGGGTCGGCCAAATACAGGATACCAGTACCTTCCTGGATTTCTTTGAGCGCACCCGCTTTTGTGAGCGCTTCGAGCAGATTTGGCAGGACGTTGACGCTGTATTGCTGGGCACGGCGCAATAGCTCAAATTCCTTGTCGGGAAAATAAGCCGCGCATAACTCTGCGATGAGCGCTTTACCCGCTTCGCCATGCGGCACGATGACACCGCGTGTCGGCGCGTCTATAGCCTTGAAGGCGCGTGCGGCGCTCATAAAAGACTGGCGCAGGTGGATCGGCGGAGGCTGGCGGTGTACCCCGGTGTAATCGCTTATGGCCAGGGAGTTGTCGGAAAGCAGGTCAAGGAGAGTATCGTCGCGCCCGATTTCTTGACGCGGCACGGCGTAGCTCATTTCACTGGCTCGGGCAAAAAAATAGTTCTGATAGTACCAATCCATCGCCTCCGGACCGATGCGGTTGCCTCCGAAGCGTTCCGGGTCGTCGTCGTATTCATCGAGCACGCGCTCGGCCTTCTGGCGACCGATGAGGATGTCCGGCAGCCTGGCGAGATTTTCGTCCTCGTCGCGCGGGTTGACAACGTAGACTTTGCCGCGCGCCAGACGCCCGTTGCGGTTGCAGCGTCCCGCCGCCTGCGCAATGGAATCGAGCCCGGCGGTATAGCGAATCACCGATGCGAAGTCGACATCGACACCGGCTTCGATTAGTTGCGTGCTGAGGCACAGCGTCGGCAAGGGCGGATTTGCGTCCAGTCGGCTGCGGATTTCGTCAAGCCTGGCCTTGCGATGCGCCGGGCATAGACGGGTGCTGAGGTGGAAGACCTTGGCGTGTGGGTGATTGCGGCACAGACGGTAGAGCTCCTGCGCGGTCTTGACCGTGTTCACGACCACGAGACAGGTGCCGGCCGCCTTGATCTGCTCGAGAGCCAGCACCGCGACTTCGTCCTGCGTCCAGCCGCCGGGTTTGCGTCGGTAGACGATATCGACGCGCGCCAGCTGATCGAACAAGAAACGCACGTCAGGCATGATTTCCGAATTTTGCGTGAGCCGGATCGCGCCTTTGGAGACATCCACGCGATCAAGGAGCGGCTGGGTGGCGGTGCACAGCACAATTGTGCTGCGGCAGTGGTCGGTGAGAAAATTCACCGCGTTGTTGAACAGATGCACGCAGCGCACCGGCAGGGTCTGAATTTCGTCGAAGATCAATACAGCGTTGGCGAGCTGATGCATCCGGCGTGCGCCGCGGGTGCCCGCTCCGAACAGGGTTTCGAGCAACTGGACGGTGGTGGTATAGACGACCGGCGCATCCCAGTTCTCCGAGAGGATTTTGCCGCGCCAGCTTTGATTTTCGGGCGTGAGGTTCGAATGATGTTCGAGCACCACACTGCCCGGTTCGACGCCTTCGGGCTCTAGAATATCACGCGTGACCCGGGCGTTCTGGTCGATGATGGAGGTGAACGGGATGACGTAGACGACGCGGTCGAGACCGTATTTCCTGGCGTGATGCAGCGCGAAGCGCAGGCTCGCCAGCGTTTTGCCACCGCCTGTGGGCACGGTCAAGGTATAGATGCCCGTGTCACGTTCGGCGGCTTCCCGGCAATGGTCAGAAATCTTCTGCCGCAGTGTGTCGATGGGGTGTATGGGTTGCAGACCTTCCAGATACCGTTCGAGGCGGTCAATGAGCGTTTCCCACGGTGGGTAGTTGCCGCGCAGCCGCCGCCGCGCGCGACCCGGATGCTCGAAATCCGCCGTATCGATACGGTCGGCGTCGATCAGGCAACTGAAGAGCGCACGGGCGAGCAGGCCGAGTTGGAACCAGAAAACCGGACTCGAAGCCGAAGACTGCGGAGTTTTCTCCCGCAAGCGACGCAGCCACTCCTGGAGGGCCGCAGTGACTTCCGGACGCGCAAGCAGCCGACGCGCGTCGGCAAGCAATTCGGGGTCGGCCTTTTCGAGCACTTCGCGCGAGTGGCTGCTGGTATCGACTTTGTTCATGCGTCGGGAAAACTCATCTTCGGCCGGCTTGCCCTGGACGGACGTGAGGCAGTCGATCAAGCCCGAATGGTGCGAAGCGATGCATAACGCCAGAAACTGCGCGGCGAGGCGGGCCATCGGGTCATCTTTGCCGGCTAGGTTTTGCCAGATGAATTGCGCACCGGCGGTCGAGTGGTCGATCTTGCCGCGTAAACCCTTGGCATCGACGAATTCCTCGTCCTCATCCTGATTCAGGAGCCCAGTTGCGGACCGGATGTATGCCTGAAATGCTGCACTGTATTTACCAAGGTCGTGCAGCAGGCCGATCAACTCGCCGTGCGTTGCCAGCTCAAACTTTGTGGCGAATTCTAAGGTCTGTTTCGAAACGCCGCGGAGATGCGCTTCCAGAGACTGGCATTCCGTGGTATTTGCTCGCACGTGCGCGACGTATGAGATGTTTGGCCCTTTTTCAGCCACTGGAAAGTAAGTATTCATCAAGCTAACTCCATCAGATACCAGATGGCCTTAAGAGGGGAGGTTGAAAGTATCAGCAGCGCGGAAAGGTGCAGGGTGCCTTTGGGCAGTAAGGCATGCAGGGTCGCAGCGTGGCGGCGCGTGTTGACGATGGCCAGCACGCTCGGGTGCGCCGCAAGCTCGGTGGCGAAGTCTTCCCAGCCGGTGCGCGCCCGCCAGTCGGCCGGCAGGCGCACCCGCACGCGTCGCAGATCCCGATAGAGTTCGTCCGGATCATCGACGTGCGGACCGCTCTGCATCAGCTCGCGCACGCCGTCGAGCCCGGCGATGCTTATCCGGGGGTCGAAGTATTCCTGCCGCGCCAGCGCTGGCAGGGTGGCGGTGCTGAGTAGCACCGTGACGCCGTAATGGCAGGTGAGCAGGTTGAGGGCGCCCAGGATCGGCTTCAAGAACTCCGGCAGGCTTTGCGCCTCGTCGAACAGGATCACCGCCTCCATCAGGTTATGCAGCTTGCGGCAGCTCGACGGTCGGTTGGAGAACAGCGACTCCAGCAACTGCACATTGGTGGTGAGCACGATGGGGGCATCCCAGTTTTCCGCCAACAGCCGGCGCTGGCGTACCTGCATCCCTTCGGCATCGCGCTTTTCAGATTCCTCACCCAGTCCGGCCAGGCTGTGGTGCTCCAGCACGAAATTATCTGGAAAATCGGCAAATACCTGCCGATATTCGCGCGCTGCCTGTTCAATTACAGTCAGGAAAGGTACGGCCAGCACGATGCGCTTGAGGTTATGGGTAGCGGCATGTTCCAGCGCGAAGCGCAACATCGCCAGGGTCTTGCCGGAACCGGTGGGTGCTGTGAGCGTGAATACGCCGGGCGCCGCTGGCGCGGCATTCCCGGAAGCCCGCCAAAGCGCTTCGCGCGCTGCGAGCACCTGGGTTTCGGCCTGGGTGCCTGCGCGTATCCGTTCGCTCATGTAGCGATTCAGGGCGTCGAGACCCGCTTGGGCGTCGAGCGCTGGGCCGGCCACGCGAGGACGCTTGCCTTTAGCATCGCCATCGAAGTGGGCTTCGGTGTCGAGAAAATCGGCATCGACCAGGCACGAGAATAACAAGCGCACATCCAGCATGGCGGCGACGGCTTGGGCAAAGCTGCCTTGCAGGGAGATGGCGGTGGTAGGCGGCTTGTCTAATTGAATTCCATCGGCTTGTGCGCGTTGCACGAGCCGATCCGTATCTGAATCGCTCAGTTGCAGGTTTTGCGGATGCCGAACTGCCAGTTTGTCCGGCGCAATACCGCACAAGGCCGATGAACCGCCTCGTTGCAAGCCGATATGGTGGCCCTGGATTGCCAGCGCGTCGGCGATGGCGCGGTGTTGCGAGAGGGCGACCCAAGCACCTTGCGACCAGTGATCGAGCCCGGCATCCTTGCCTTGCAGCCGCGCCTGGAAGCGTTCGGCGTACTTGCCAAGATCGTGCAGGAGACCGGCAAGTGCTGCTTCGTCTGACCAGGGGGCAGCGCCGGCATGCTCTTTGGCCAGTGCCCCCACAGCGGCAAGATGGTCTTTGAGCAGATGCCAACGCCCGGCGGGATTGGCGCTGTGAGCATAAATCGAAACGCCCAATCGCATCCTCCTTTAAGGGTCTTACATAGTGCTTAGAAGCCCTGCCTGCGCCAAATTATAGAGGTGGCCATGTCCGCTCATCGTATTACAACCGGCCCGGGCCGTAGGGGAGGTACTCTTTGCCGAAGAGCTCGCGGACGGCGACGATCTTGGAGACCTGGGAGGTGCCGTCGGCGATCTCGAGGCCCAGAATATCGCGCAGGCGCTGCTCGATAGGCAAATCCAGCGTGTAGCCGTAGTGGCCGTGGAGTGCCAGGCAGTCCCGGATGGCGTTGGTTGCAAGCCTGGGCGCGAGCGCCTTGACGAAGCCCGCCTCCTTGGAGTGCTTGAGGCCTTGCTCTTTCATCCAGAGCGCCTTGTAGCATAGAAGCCTGACCGATTCGATCAACGAGGCATGCTCGGCCAGCACGAAAGAAACGCCCTCGAACGTGGCTATGGGCCTTTGGAACGCGCTTCGCTCTTTGGTGTAGGCGATCGTTTCATCGAGCGTGGCCTTGGCGGCGCCTATACACATCAAGGCCAGGTGCACCCGGCTTTCATCGAAGCCCTGCATGGCGATCTTGAAGCCCTCGCCCTCTTCGCCCAGGAGGTGATCGTGGGGAACCTCGGCTTCGTCCAAAAAAATCAGACCGCGCTCTAAAGACTTTCCGCCCATGTCCAAAAGAGGCTGCCTAGCGACGCCATTAATATCCATCGGCACCAAAAAGGCGCTGATCCCCTTGGCGCCAGGGGCCTTCTGGTCTGTCCTTGCGAACACCACGGCCAGATCGGCCGGCATGACGAGGCTTACGCCCGATTTTTCACCGGATAGCTTGTAGCCAGCGCTTGTTTTAACGGCGCGGGCTTTTAGCGCTGCCGCATCCGTCCCGCAGTGCGGCTCGGTCAGGGCGAACGCGGCGATTTTGTCGCCTTTCATCATTGGCTCGAGGTATGCCTTTTGGAGTGTGGGCGCGGCCTTTTGAAGCCCCAAGGCGCAAAGCCCGCCCACGACGATCACGCCGGTTGCCAGGTTCGGGTCGGCCTTGCCGATCGCCTCGGAGGCCAGCCCGGAGGCCACGGGGCCGAGCTCTATCCCGCCCGCCTTTATGGGTACACGCATCGAAAGAAGCCCCATCTGGCAGGCCTTCTTCCACAAGCCCCTGTCTAACCTGCCCTCGCGGTCTTGTTTGGCGTAGAGGGGGGCAACCTCTTTTTTGGCGAAGTCTTCGAGTGCGCCCAGGAAATCTCGCTGGTCTTGGGTAAGCCCGAAATCCATAAGCCTAACCCGCCATAGTCAGGCCGCCGGAGACGCTCAGCACCTGGCCCGTTATGTAATCGGCCTCGCTGGAAGCGAAGAAGGCGACGGCGTTCGCGATGTCCTGGGGCTTTGCCATACGCCTTAGGGGGATGATGCGCTCCATGCTGGAAAAGACCTTCTTGGCCATTTCGCTTTCTTTGGACATGTCATCTATCAGCTGAGTTTCTGTGGGGCCTGGGCAAACGATGTTTACTTGGATGTCATTACGGGCAAGCTCTCGGGCGAGCGTCTTGCAAAATGCGATCGCACCGGCCTTCGTTCCAGCGTAGACGCTCTCGCCCGTCGAGCCGACGCGGGCCGCATCAGAGCTGATGGCGATGAGCTTGCCTTTGTTTTTCTTGACCATCTGGGGTAAAAAGACGTGCGCGCAGTGAAGCAGGCCTTTGAAGTTGACCTGAATGATCTTTTCCCAAAAATCGGGGCCGGTCTCTAAAAACGGCAGGATACGATCGAACCCCGCGTTGTTGACGAGAATGTCCACGCCGCCAAATTCTTTTTCGACCCTCTCGCCCGCCGCTCGAACGGCCTGAAGGTCGGCTACGTCCATTTGAAGCCCGAGCGCTCTCGCCCCGCCTTCTTCGATGCGCTTGGCTTCTTCTAAAACGGCCCTCTCGTCCAAGTCCGCCAGCACCACGCTCGCCCCTTGTCTGGCCAGGGTTTGAGCGATGGCCAAACCGATACCTCTGCCAGCGCCCGTGACGAGCGCAACCTTTCCCGAAAGTTCGAACATGACCCCCTCCAATTTAGTCGACATTCAACAAACAAGCGTTTTTCTATTCTAACACATTCATTTTGGAGGAGAGGTTATTCATGGCACAGCAGGTCTGACGAGACTTTTAGAAAAGTATGGTGTCTACCGCGTAGGCCTCGAAACGGCCTAGGCGTGGAAGCTCGCTAAGGGGCAAGGCCTCAATGGAACAAAAGAAGGCGGCATTTCTTTTAGGGACTTAGAAAGATAAGCTAGCTTGTTTTATCGCGCATGCTAGCCAAGGCCCAATCAGCCCGTACTCCACGGCAAAAAAGTCCGCTCTGGAAAGAAACGAGGGGGATTTAAGAACGTCGAGTGCGGGCAAATAGCCCGCCCTCGACGTTGTTTGTCCTTCCCGTATAAACAAGAAAAAAAGTTTTAATGGGTACAGCAGCGACCTTCCTTGCTGTCCTACCTGCACGCGTGGCAAGGCGGACGGTTGGGCAAATGGGCATCAAGATTCCTTTGGTGTGGTATTGTATTTTAAGGAAATACGCCGCCTGTCTGGGGTTATGCAACACAGGTGCGAATTTCCCAAAAGAGCGAGGCCGGGGCATCCTGAACCGGCTAATAGCTCAAGAGGCTGGTTGTTGGCGATTTGTTTTTGCGAGCAACGAGTAGGAGGTAGCTTAATGGGGCTCATGGATATGCAGGTAAAGACGAAGGTTAACGTGGGGGATCCTGCCCCCGATTTTTCGTTGCCATCCCACAAAGGACGGATTATCAAGCTGAAGGATCTTCTCGAGGAGAGCCTAAGGGGAGTCACCGTCTTCTTTTATCCGAAAGACCATTCTCCGGTGTGCACGATAGAGAATTGTATTTTCCGAGATTTCCACGAGGCCTTTACGAAGGAAGGGGTTGGGGTTGTCGGAATCAGCGCCGATACGCTCGAATCCCACGAGCGCTTTGCCAAAAAGCATGGGCTTCCCTTCGACCTTTTGAGCGATAAGGACGGAACAATTCGAAAGCGCTACGGGGTCCCTTCTTTCATGGGTCTCATGCCGGGCCGGGCAACCTACGTCATCGACAAGCAAGGGATCGTGCGTTACGTGTTTACGGCTCAGATCATGGTGAAATCCCACATCAAAAAGGCGCTGGAGGCGATCGAGCAGCTCAAGGAGGTCTAAAGGGCAACCTGCCGCCGTACGGCCTTCCTCGGGGGTTTGTCGCTAAAAAGCCCCCGTGAGCGCCCTAAGCCCCGGATAAACCTGCGCTGCTTTTAGGGTCGAGGCACCGCTACGTGGCTTACAAAGATGTCTGCTCTTTGGATTGAAAGCTTCTGGGCCTCTTCCGGGAAGATCGTAACCAACGATAAGTGCCTCAAGGCCCCTTTCGCCTCTTTAAGAAACATTCCCCTGCTTGCAAGCGTTTTATATAAAAGAAACGCCCTCGATCGTCCTTGCTTTTTGGTTTTACCCCGGAAAGGCGTCAAGCATGAGAGTGTTTACCCGAAGATCTATGGTATTCTGTGTTATCGTAAACGCGTACTTGTGGGTATACAGATACAAGGAAACACGGATGGCATTCGTGATCGGCATCCAGAACCAAAAAGGCGGGGTGGGCAAAACAACCGTCGCCATCAACCTCTCGCATGGCTTGACGCTCAAAGGGCTGCGCGTGTTGCTTGTCGATGCCGACCCTCAAGGCTCGGCAAGGGACTGGGCGGCGGTTCGCAAGGGAGAGCCTCCGTTTGCCGTGATCGGGCTCGACAGGCCAACGCTCCACCGCGACCTGTCCACCGTCGCCGCGGGCTACGACATCGCCGTAATTGACGGACCCCCGCGTGTGTCGGAGTTGGCTCGCTCGGTCGTGCTGGCATCGGACTTGGTGGTTATCCCGGTTCAGCCCTCTCCGTACGACATCTGGAGCGCGAAGGAGGCCGTGGATTTAACGAAGGAAGGGGCCATTTTCAAGGAAGCCCTCGTATCCGTGTTTGCGATTAATCGTAAAATCGTAAACACGGCCATCGGGCGGGACATTGTAGAAGCGCTCGGCGAGTTTGGAATTCACATCCTTGAAAGCACCCTTTGCCAGCGCGTCGTCTATGCCGAGAGCGCGACAACGGGGAAGACAGTGCTCGAGGCGAACCCAAAGTGCCCTGCGGCTTTGGAGGTCCTCGCTTTAACGGAGGAAACGCTCGGCATCCTTGCCGGTCTAAACAAAGAAATAAGGCTTTAAGGTATTAAAGGAGTCAACTACCCCACCCTTAAGGGTGGAGCTTGCGAAAGCTCTGGTTGACTAGGGGGCAGAAATGCAGCAGTTACGGAAGAGACGGCTAACCCACACGCACCACGGATATTCCGCACGTCCGTGGCAA
>DDYN01000002.1 GCA_002347965.1 Nitrospirae bacterium UBA2233
CGCCTCTTCTTCGAGCATGGCCTGGACCTGTTTAAGCTCGGTGATGTCGCTCATCGACACGAGCGCGCGATTCTTGCCCGTCCAGGAAATTCGCCTACAGCTACGCCTCGTGTGCCGGACAGTGCCGTCTGGCCTCACGTAATGGGCGTAGCGAACTTCGTGTCCAGACAAACCCTCTTCGATCCTTCTTATTACTTCGGCTTCCAGCTTTTGATCCTCCGGAGCGACGGCGATCTTCCATCCGTGCTCTAAAAGCTCTTCCCTCGCCCTGCCCGTGAGCTCACAGTAGGCGTCGTTGGCGTAGTAAAGCCCGCCTTCGGAATCCACGACAACAAACCCTTTGTGGGTCGTTTCCAGGACGGCTTTAAGGAGCTCTTCTTGCTCTTTGAGCCTGTCCCGGACGACCTTGATCAGCTTATCCCATTCGAGCGGTTCGGGCGGGGCATTGATGCCGGAAGATAACCCATGCGATGCCATCATGGTCCTCGATGGCAGAAGCATCGGAACCCTGAGTTTCTTTGCATAACCGAGACTCCTTGCTCAAAAGCGCCGGTTATTCAGAAGTTCCTTAAGAATCAAGGTCTAGACCAAAATAGCACTTGGCCTTTCAACGCCGCTTTAGCCGTTTCTCAAGCCTTTTTCCTGGCCATGAAAAGCCTAAACGAGGCGATAGAGCTTCTTTACTCGAACCACCCGCCCTGCTGCCATAAGGTTGCGTACCGGCCAGGTCAAGCGCCCCCAGGGCATACTCAAGGCATGGCCGAGCTCTTGCAAGCTCAGCCCAAAAGGGGCACGCTCGAGGGCAGCGAGAACGTCTCTGCAGCAATCATCGGTTTCGATGGACGGCAACAATGCGTGATCACGCTCTTTCCAGGCGAGCTCGAGCTTGAGCTGCTCCTTTACGCGAGCCCTGTTTTTTGGCTTCCGCTGAAGGCGTACGCTTAGCTCAAGCAAGGAAGAAGCCGTCAACAAGGCGGATTGCTCGCCAGCCCGGAGCGTAAAAGACCCCTTCCGCAACCCTTCAGCGAGGAAACAGAGGAAATCGGCAGCCTGGCGTGTGCTGGCCTTGAATAGACGATGCTTTAGCAGGGGGTCTTTTTTAGGCTTTTGAGTGCTACGTTGGAGTGCCTGAGGTTGCTGCATAAAGTCTCCTCCTTCGGGTGCAAACCGGGATTCCCAACGGAAAGAGGGCAAGGCCGCCCGCAACTCCTCCTACGATCGTCGCCTTCGGCCAAACTGTCGGCTGATCCTTCGTACGCCTACCTTTTTTCAGTGAAATAGGCAGCATAGAATACCCCTTCTATGGCCGTCTATTTGCGATATATACTATACTATACATCGTATAGGAAAAAGCAAGGAGGGCGATTACGGGGTCGGCGTTGAACAGCGGGTCTTTGGATCGCCTGCTTGAGCTCGCAAGAGAGGCGAAAGCCTACACCATCGTGATGGGGCCGAGCATACGAGCAATTCTTCCAAGAAGCATGTTCGACGTGCTAAACTCGCGTATACTGCTACCCGTTAAGAACCAGCTATCCTAAACTGGTAGAAAGCACCCGCATGCCTTATTGATGGCCTGCAAGTTCGCTAAACGATTCACCACAAACACGTTCCTCTACACCCACCGTGGGATTAAGCACCTTAAAGAACGCATCCGGCGATGGAATCCCTGTTGCCGGTCGCTAGCAAGCTCGGGTTTTAGGATGCAAACGCTAGGTCGCTACCCCGTCTCGGAAATTTTTTCCTCTTTTCAGGGGGAGGGCGCTCATTCTGGATTGTACGCAACGTTCATCCGGTTTGCTGGCTGCAACCTCCGCTGTAGCTTTTGCGACGAGCCTGGGTCCTTGAGCGTTAAGGGTGTATCCTGGATAAGTTCGGAGGAGATTGTAGCGGAGCTCAAAAGCCCCTATGTTGTCCTCACGGGGGGCGAGCCTACGCTTTTGTCGCTGGGCGCGCTCGTTTCGAGGCTAAAGGCTGAAGGCTGTAGGGTGCACATCGAGACGAACGCAACGCTCTGTCCTGACTGGGTTCATGCCCTCGATTGGGTGACGGCAAGCCCGAAGCCGCCAGACTATGCCGTTGCCGAAGGGCTTGTAGAGCGTGCGGACGAGTGGAAGTTCGTGGTTGACGAGGGGTTTTCGGCGGGTTGCATTCCAAGAGAGGTCTTTTGCTCGAAAAAGCCCTTGTACCTCCAGCCGCTGGGGCTGGATCTAGTCTCCATCCAAAAAACGTTGAGGCTGCTGAAAGAACTCCAGGGCGCAAGGCTTTCTTTACAGATGCACAAAGTACTCGGTCTTTTGCTCAACCAAGAGGTGCTGTAGTCGTGGCAGGGAGCGTCGTTTTGGTCTCCGGCGGGATGGATTCGGCCGTTTGCCTTGGCATAGCGGCCAAGGACTCGGAAAGGTTGGTTGCGCTTTCGTTCGATTACGGCCAACGACACAAAAAAGAGCTTGAGGCGGCCTCTTTGCTCGCCTCACACTACAAAGCCGAACACATCGTCTTAAATCTGCCCGGGTTTTCCGTATGGAAAGCGAGCGCGCTTACGGACCCTTGCGTGTCCGTGCCAGATTTTGAGGGGGTCCGAAGGGGGCAAGCGCCCGTAACCTACGTTCCCGCGAGGAACACCGTGTTTTTGTCGTTTGCGCTCTCTTTGGCGGAAGCCTACGACCTGGATGCTATTTTTATCGGCGTGAACGCGCTCGATTATTCTGGCTATGCCGACTGCAGGCCGCTTTTTATCGAGCGTTTCCAGACGCTTGTCGATGTGGCTACGCAAAGGACGGCCGAAGGAGGAATGCCGATTCTTCTTGAAGCGCCGCTTTTGCGTTCTTCAAAGGCCCAAATAGTTCGGCTGGGCGCGGAGCTTGGCGTTCCATTCGAGCTGACATGGTCCTGCTACAGGGGCGAAGAAAGGCCCTGTGGAGCTTGCGATAGCTGCGTCCTCCGGGCCAAAGGGTTTAAAGATGCGGGCCTTGTAGACCCGCTCATGGTTGCGCCATGACGCTTGGGCTGTTCCTGGAGGGTTTTGGGTTTGACTACGCGCACTTCTTGCCGTTCGACCCCAAGTGTAGCCGCTTGCACGGCCATAGCGCCGAGGTCCGCTTGAGGCTCTTTGGGCAAAGGGCTCAAGATGGCATGCTTGTCCCGTTCGATCTGGCCAGGAAGGCGCTAAGAGACGCGGTCTCGATGTTCGACCACAGGCTGTTGGCCGCCAGGGCCTACATCGAAAAAGAGGCCGAAGGCTGCATTAAGGTCTCCTACATTCCCTGCTTTGCGCCCGAACAAAGGGTCGAGATTCTTCTTCCTAGGGAAAGTGTGTTGATCACACCCGAGGAGACCACAATCGAGCACGTTGGAGGGCTTTTAGCGGAGCAAGTCCTAAAAAGGCTCCCGGGGCACGTCGTAGCCGTCGAGCTAGAAGTCTCCGAGGGCAGGAACAAGGGCGTTTGCATCGCGTGCGCCCGAAACGAAAGAGGAAACCTGTCATGTCAACGCCAGACATGATCGAGCTTTACAAAGAGCTTGAAGGCCCACTCGGGGAGAGTGCGGCGAAAGCGCTCATCGAGGCGCTAGAGCGCATGAGCCTACACAAGGCCGGCGAAACAGAAAAGCCGGCAGAGGATCAAATGCTGCCGCTGCGGTCCGACGTGGCACGGATCGAACGGCGCTTTGAGCAGTTAGGAGAGCGCCTCGAGGTGCAGATAGAAGACATTCAAGCGTTGCGAAACAGCCTAGCAGGCCTTCGCACTCTCATCGTCTTCGGGTTTTTGGTCCTTCTTCTTGGTCTTGTCGCTCTCGGGTTTTGGGATACCCCGGCCATTCCGAACCCATTCGAGGAGGTTCGTTAGTCCAGGCTTTTCCCCTGGAATTCCAGCCCGTTTTCCTCTAGAATCCAAGCGTTGCCCTCAACGCGTTGCGGAGCGTCCGATGTCCAAGCAAGAAGGTTCCCCTTCTAAGGGGTCGCGCTTCAAAGCTCAGGGGTTGAACGCGCTTTTGGCCTCGTTCCTAGGCTGGACGCTCGATGCCTTCGATTTCTTCATCGTCGTCATGGTGCTCACGGAGATAGCGGAGGATTTTCAAAAGAGCAATACCGCCATCGCCTTGACGCTAAGCGTCACGCTCGCCTTCAGGCCCGTGGGGGCCTTTTTGTTCGGCCTGATGGCCGACCGCTACGGCAGAAAGCTCCCCTTGATGATTGATGTGTTGTTTTATTCTATCGTAGAAGTGCTATGCGGGTTCGCGCCCAACTTCACGACGTTCCTCATCCTTCGGGCATTGTTCGGAATCGGCATGGGCGGAGAATGGGGGGTTGGCGCCTCGCTCGCGATGGAATCCGTCCCGGCAAAGTGGAGGGGCGTGCTTTCTGGCCTCCTTCAGGAAGGCTACGCCGTGGGATACCTGCTTGCCGCGCTTGCTTACTACGGCGTCTACCCCTACCTTGGATGGCGGGCGATGTTCTTCCTGGGCGGGCTTCCTGCGTTGCTCGCACTCTACATCCGTTCGCACGTCGAGGAATCGGAAGCATGGCAAAGAAACAGAAGGCATGACTGGAGCGAGGTTTGGGCGACCATTCAAGGGCATAGCGCTCGGTACCTCGGACTGGGCCTTATTGGCATGCTCGTAGCGGCCCTAAAGCTCGCGTTCGCATGGGCCTTTTTTTTGGGCGTGCTTATAATGATCGTCGCGTTCATGGCGGACGTCACAAGACACGTTGCAAAAGGCCACATGTGGACGTTCTTCTACTTGGTCGCCCTGATGGCGGGGATGAATTTCGTCTCTCACGGAACGCAAGACCTGTACCCTACGTTCCTTAAGCTCTCGAAGGGGTTTTCCGTCGGCATGGTCTCGCTCGTGACGATCATCGCCAACATCGGTGCGCTCACCGGCGGGATTGCCTTCGGGCTTCTTTCGGATTTCTTGGGGAGGAAGCGCGCCATGGTTTTAGCGCTTCTTGGTGCTGTTTTGATCGTTCCTTTGTGGATTTACGCGCCCACTACGGCGCTTATCATGATGGGGGCGTTTTTGATGCAGTTCATGGTTCAGGGCGCCTGGGGGGTCATTCCTGCCCACATTACCGAGCTTTCGCCGGCCAGCGTGCGCGGGTTTATGCCGGGGTTTGCCTACCAGTGCGGCGTGCTGATCGCGGGCAGTGCAGCGACCCTCGAGGCGTTGCTAGCCCAGACGCTCGGGCTTTCCAAGGCCATGGCCCTGTTTGCGCTGGCCGTTTTTTTGGGTTGCGCGCTTATCGTGGCGATCGGCAGGGAGAAGAAAGGAAAGGCCTTTCATTAGGCTATCAGCAAAGATTTGTATATCTCGAGGTAGCCCTCTGCCGTTTTTTGCCAGGAAAAATCGGCCTTCATCGCGTTTTTCGCCATAGCGCGCCTGGTAGCCTTTCTTTTGTAGACTGCCAAAGCAGCATCTACCGCGCCAAGGAGGCTTGGGACATCGTAGCCCTCGAAGAGGAACCCGGCGGCTTTTTTTGAGCCGGGCCCGTGGGGGACGATCGTGTCTTTGAGCCCTCCCGTCGCCCTGGCGATGGGAAGAGTCCCGTAGCGCATGGCGTGCATCTGGACGAGCCCGCAGGGCTCGTAGCGAGACGGGATCAAGACAAAGTCCGCCCCCGCCAAAACCTTATGGGCAAGCGCCTCGTCGAAGGCGATGCACACCTTGACGTTGTCGTGCGCGGCCTGAAACGCGCTTAGGGCCTGCTCGTAGCTCGCCTCGCCTTTTCCTACGATCGCAACCTGCAACGCCCTTTTGGCCAACGCCTCGAGCGTCTCCAGCAAAAGCCCGATCCCCTTTTGCTCGGCAAGCCGGCTGACCATCCCTACCAACGGAATATCGGGGGCTTGAGGAAGACCGAGCGTTTCCTGTAGATCCGCTTTGCATGCAAGCTTCCCCGAAAGGTCCTCGATGCCGTAGGAGGCCTTGATATAACGGTCGTTAACGGGGTCCCACACCTCATAATCTGCACCGTTTAGGATACCCTCGAGGTTGCTTGCTCGGTTTTGTAGGACACCTTCAAGCCCGAACCCGTATTCCGGAGTCTGAATCTCTTTGGGGTACGACTTGCTGACCGTCGTAATTTTGTCGGCGAACATCAGGCCGCCTTTCAAAAAATTGACCCTTCCGTGGAATTCGAGGAATTCCGGGTGGTACCATTTTTGGCCCAGGCCAAGGAGGGGCCAGCAATTTTCTGTAAAAACGCCTTGATACCCAAGGTTGTGGATGGTCAAAACAGTCTTTGTTTGGCTGAACTCCGGGTAGCTCTCGGCATCGGCCTTGAGGAACGCGAGGCTGAGCGCCGGATGCCAGTCGTGGGCATGCAGGATTTGGGGCGGCTCATGCCTTAATACTTCGAGCGCAGCCCTTGAAAAGAAGGCGAAGCGTTCGGCGTTGTCCGGGTAGTCGCCCTCGGGGGTGCCGTAGAGATCGTCCCTGTCGAAGTATGCGTCCGCCTCGATCAACAGCGCTCGAACGTGCGCTGAAAGTTGGGCCTTCCAAACGCCAGCTTCGAGTCGGCGTCCTCCAAGCGGCACATGGACTCGCGTGCCGATTCGCTCGAGCGGGACGTTTGCGTGTTTGGCCGAGCGATGGGCGGGAAGGACGACGGTAAGCCGCTGCCCCAAGCCCTCCAGGGCCCTGGAAAGCGCGTAAACGGCATCCGCCAGCCCTCCCGTTTTGGCAAGGGGAACAACCTCGCAGGAAACCATCGCGATCGAACAGCTTGCCTCGGGGTGCCTGGCGCGTGCCTTCCGTATGGGCGATTTTTGTGCATTCGCGCCGGGCTTGGCCTGCTTCATGCCGTCTCCTTTTTTTGGTGCATGTTTTTCGCCTACCTTGAAATTTTTATAATTTTCACGGTATGAGTCAACGGAGACTTTTGGGGTGGCCTCTTTGACAGGTTTTGGCGTTTTTCTATACCCTAAGATGAAAGCTTACGAACGAAGGAGCTTATCGTGAAACCTAACCACATCCCTCCCCATGACGGGCAGGATCAGGATTACGGCAGGCGTCGAGTCGTGATTGAAAACGTGACTCCAGAGGTCGTAAAAGGCGAGTTTTCGATCAAGCGCGAGGCCGGAGACCTGGTTGTTGTCGAGGCGGATGTTTTTGTAGACGGCCACGACACGATCGCCTCCGTCTTACTCCACAAAAAAGAAGGTGCATCTTCCTGGAAAGAGTCTCCAATGGAGCTCGTTCAAAACGACACCTGGCGCGGGAGCTTCAGGGTCGAGGAGCTTGGGCGTTATCGCTACACGCTTATGGGCTGGGTGGATCGTTTTGCGACTTGGTACAAAGGGTTCGTCAAAAAGTACGAAGCCGGCCAAGACGTCTCCTCGGAGATGCTCATCGGCGCAAAGATAATCATGGATACGCTGCAAGGGGTTTCCGGGGCCGACGCCAACAGGCTTGAGACCTGCGCCCACACGCTGACGAGCGATACCTTTCCCTTAGAAGCAAAGATAGGGACGGCCTTGAGCGAGGAGCTCGTCGCGCTCATGCGTGGCTACCAAGAAAGGCGCTTTGCGACGGTTTATCCGGTCGAACTTTCGGTCATCGTGGACAGGAAAAAAGCTAGGTTCAGCGCGTGGTACGAAATGTTCCCTCGGTCGGCCACGCCAAGACAGGCGCATCACGGCACGTTCAAGGATGTGGAAGGGCTCCTTCCCTACATCCAAGAGATGGGGTTTGACGTGCTTTACCTTGCGCCCATCCATCCGATCGGAAAAACCAAAAGGAAGGGCAAGAATGGGGCCGTCGTTTGTCAACCGGATGACCCTGGCAGCCCTTGGGCGATCGGCTCCGAAGAGGGCGGGCACAAGGCCGTCCATCCCGAGCTCGGTACGCTAGAGGATTTTCGCGCGCTCGTCGCGAGGGCGAAGGACTTTGGCATCGAGATCGCGCTCGATATCGCCTACCAGTGCTCCCCCGACCACCCTTACGTAAAAGAGCACCCCGAATGGTTCCGGATTCGGCCCGACGGGGGGATCCAGTATGCGGAGAACCCGCCCAAGCGCTACGAGGACATCGTTCCGTTTGATTTTGAGTGCAAGCAGTGGCCCGCACTTTGGGAGGAATTGGCCAGCATCGTTTTGTTCTGGATAGAGCAGGGCGTACGGGTCTTTCGTGTAGATAACCCGCACACAAAGCCGTTTCGGTTCTGGCAATGGCTTATCCCCCGCTTCAAGGCGGCCCATCCGGACGTGCTGTTCTTGTCGGAAGCCCACACTCGTCCCAAGGTCATGTACAGGCTGGCCAAGGTGGGTTTTTGCCAGTCCTACACCTACTTCCCCTGGAAGATTGCCAAATGGGAGCTGGAGCAGTACTTCACCGAACTGACCAAAACCCAGGCGGTGGAGTTCTTCAGGCCGAGCCTGTGGGCAAATACCCCCGACATCCTTACGGAGTACCTCCAAACGGGCGGCCGTCCGGCGTTCATGATCCGCTTGATCCTAGCCGCTACCTTGGGGTCCAACTACGGCGTTTACGGGCCCGCGTTCGAGCTGATGGAGCGCTTGCCGAGGGAGAAGGGCTCGGAGGAATACTTGGATTCCGAGAAGTACGAGATCCGCACCTGGGATTTGGAGAGTTACGACAGCCTAAGGGGCTCCATCGCACAGCTAAACCGGATTCGTAGGGAAAACCCGGCCTTGCAAGGTGTAGGAAGCCTTACATTCCACCCGACCGAGCACGAAAGCATCGTTTGCTTCAGCAAAAGAACGCCCGACCGTTCGAACACCGTCGTGGTCGTCGTTAACCTGGACCCCTTTCAACGCCATTCGACCTACGTTAACCTAAACCTGGCCGAGCTCGGGATTGACGCGGATGAAACCTACGANNGGGCAGTGAGGCTTGTCTATTGCGATCCCTTTGAATCACTAACGGCGCCATGAATTCGCCATGAATTAAGGAGCGCAAACGCGGTGAAACAAGCCCGATCCGATCATCCCGTCCGGCACGACGTATCGCTATTGTCCGATTTCGACGTGTATCTTTTTAACGAAGGGTCTTTTTTTAAGGCCTACGAGAAGTTGGGTGCCCACCCTATCGAACACGAAGGCGGGCGGGGCGTTTATTTCGCCGTTTGGGCGCCGAACGCCGCGTCCGTTTGCGTGATGGGTGAGTTTAACGGCTGGGACAAAACCTCCCACGCCCTGAAACCCAGGGGTTCTTCCGGTATATGGGAAGGCTTCATCGGAGGCGTTTGGATAGGATGCGCCTACAAATACCACATCGTCTCGGCCGTAAACGGCTACCAAGTGGACAAGGCCGATCCTTACGGCGTCCTGCACGAGACGCCCTCCAGGACCGCTTCCGTAGTATGGGATTTAAGCTTTTCCTGGGGCGATGCGGCTTGGATGCAAACTCGAAAGGCAAAAAATGCGCTGGATGCGCCCATAAGCATTTACGAAGTCCACATCGGNNAAAGAGCTTGGCTTTAGCCATGTCGAATTCATGCCCATCATGGAGCACCCGTTCTACGGTTCTTGGGGCTACCAGGTAACGGGCTTTTTTGCGCCCACCTCGCGTTATGGAACCCCCCAAGATTTTATGTACCTTGTAGACTTTCTCCACAGAGAAGGTATCGGCGTGATTCTCGACTGGGTCCCTTCACACTTCCCTGCGGACGAGCACGGGCTTGGCTATTTCGACGGGACGCACCTATACGAGCACGCAGACCCGAAAAAGGGCCTGCACCCCGAATGGAAAAGCGCGATCTTCAACTATGGACGCGATGAAATCAAAAGCTTTTTGATCAGTTCTGCTATTTTTTGGCTAGAGCTCTACCACGCGGACGGGCTAAGGGTGGATGGCGTGGCAAGCATGCTCTACCTGGATTACGGCAGGCAAGGCGGCGATTGGATCCCGAACGAGTACGGGGGCAATGAAAACATCGAGGCGATCGCCTTTCTTCGCCGGCTAAACGAAGAGGTTTACAGGGCCTTCCCGGACGTACAGACGATTGCCGAGGAATCCACCGCCTGGCCGATGGTCTCAAGGCCGGCCTACGTTGGAGGGCTTGGGTTCGGCCTCAAATGGGACATGGGGTGGATGCACGACACACTCGAGTACTTCTCCTACGAGCCAATTTTCAGGAGCTATCACCAAGGGGAGCTTACCTTCCGGACGGTTTACGCGTTCCACGAGAACTTCGTCCTGCCGCTCTCCCACGACGAGGTGGTTTACGGGAAAGGCTCGCTGTTGAACAAAATGCCTGGCGATGACTGGCAGAAATTCGCCAATTTAAGGCTGCTTTTTGGCTACATGTTCGCCCAGCCCGGCAAGAAACTCCTGTTTATGGGCGGCGAGATCGCCCAGTGGAGCGAATGGAACCACGATACGAGCCTCGAATGGCACCTGCTGGCCTACGAACCTCACGCGGGCATCAAGCGTTGGCTTGGCGATCTTGGCCGTGCCTATGCGGCCGAGCCCGCCCTTTTTGAGGGGGACTGCAAGCATGAAGGGTTTGAATGGGTTGATTGTTCCGATGCGGCGGCTAGCGTGCTGAGCTTCCTTAGAAAGCCCTTAAAGAGTGGGGGCCCAATTCTCGCCGTGTTCAATTTTACGCCCGTCCCGAGGCTAAACTACAAAATAGGCGTACCAAAAGGCGGAACCTGGGAGGAAATCCTTAACTCTGACGCCCAAGAATACGGCGGTAGCGGGCTCGGCAACATGGGCCAAGTCGTCGCCATCGAATCGCCCTGCCATGGAAGGCCCTTTTCTTTGGATGTTACCCTCCCGCCGTTGGCTGTCATATTCTTTAAGCCTCGGTAAGAAGACAAGCTATGCGCTACGTTTGCATTCATGGCCATTTCTACCAGCCGCCCAGGGAAAACCCGTGGCTCGAGGCGATCGAGTGGCAAGACAGTGCCTACCCGTACCACGACTGGAACGAGAAGGTGACGGCAGAGTGCTACGCCCCGAATACTGCCGCCAGAATTCTGGGGGAAGACGGAAAGATTTTTCGCATCCTCAACAACTACGCTTGGATAAGCTTTAATTTTGGCCCGACGCTCTTGTCCTGGATGGAGGCAAACGCCCAGGATGTCTACGAAGCGGTCCTGAAGGCCGATAAGGCTAGTCGAACACGATTCTCAGGGCATGGCTCGGCAATGGCCCAGCCTTACAACCACATGATTATGCCTTTGGCAAACGAAAGAGATAAACGAACCCAGGTTCTTTGGGGCATCGGGGATTTCAAGGCGCGTTTTGGGCGCGAACCAGAGGGCATGTGGCTGCCCGAGACGGCCGTTGACGTAAAAACATTGGAAGTCTTGGCGGAATTCGGCCTGCGATTTACGGTGCTAGCCCCTTACCAGGCAAGCAGAGTCAGGCCTATCGACGGCGGAGACTGGCGGGACGTTCGAGGAGGAAAGGTAGATACATCCATCCCATACCTGGTCCGGCTCCCTTCCGGTAAGACGATCGCGGTGTTCTTCTATAACGGCAACATAGCCCAGGCCGTGGCGTTTGGCGGGCTTTTGGATAATGGCAAGCGCGTTGCAGAAAGCTTGGTGGCAGCCGTTCCAAAAGACGGCGAAACGCCCAGGCTTTCGCACGTCGCAACCGACGGAGAGAGCTACGGCCACCATCACAGGTTCGGCGACATGGCGCTTGCCTACGCGCTGCACCACATCCAGGTGAACGGCCTTGCGCAAATCACGAATTACGGAGAATTTCTGGAGAAGTGCCCCCCCTTTTCCGAGGCGGAAATCATCGAGAATACCGCGTGGAGCTGTGCTCACGGGGTTGAGCGCTGGAGGTCGGACTGCGGCTGCCAAAGCGGACGGTATCCCGGCTGGAACCAGGCGTGGCGCGGGCCCTTGCGAGAGGCGTTCGACTGGCTTAGGGACACGCTAGCCCCGAAGTTCGAAGAAGGGCTGGGGGAGCTCTTTTACGACCCATGGCTGGCAAGGGATGACTACATCCGCGTACTTCTGGACAGGACAGAAGGCGCCATCGAAGCGTTCCTGGCCAAGCATGGCCGTGCTCCGCTAGATCAAAACAGCAAGGTCAGGGCGCTTAAACTATTGGAGCTCCAAAGGCACGCGATGCTCATGTACACAAGCTGCGGGTGGTTTTTTGACGACCTCTCCGGCATCGAGACAGTCCAGGTGATCCAGTACGCGGGCAGGGCCCTCCAGCTTGCGAGCCAGCTTTTCGGCGATCACCTGGAAGCGCGGTTTATCGAAAGGCTCTCGAACGCCAAAAGTAACGTTAAAGAGATGGGCGACGGCAAGGCCGTTTTCTGCCGGCTCGTCAAGCCGGCCATGCTGGACCTGGTCTCTGCCGGGGCTCACTACGCGATCAGCTCCGTCTTTGAGCGATATCCTACCGAGGCGCGCATTTACAAATATACCGCCAAAAGGCTCGATTTTGAGGATTATGAAGCGGGAAGAGTCCGGCTGATCCTTGGAAGGGCTAGGATGACCTCTTCTGTCACGCTGGAATCGCTCGTGGTCCGGTTTGTTGCCGTCCATTTCGGCGATCACGCCCTCAATGCGGGGGTATGCCAGGAAAACGGCGATATGCTTAGCCTGGAAGAAATCAAGCGCCCGCTGCTTGAAGCGTTCCGCGACCTGGACGTAGCCGGCCTGGTTCGCTTGATGGACGAGCACTTCGGGTGCTCCAGCTACACGCTCAAATCGCTCTTTCGGGATGCCCAGCGTCGAGAGATCGATAGGGTCCTCGAATCCACGCTCGGAGACATCGAGCAAGAATACCGCCAGGTGTTCGATCGTCACGAGATGCTCATGCGCTTCCTTTCGAGCCTCGGCGTCCCCCTGCCCCAGGCCTTCGAGGCAACCGTCCGGTTCATCCTGAACACCGACCTTGTAAGGCTCATGGAGAGCTACCCGCTGGATACGATCCGGATCGTCGAGCTCCTCCACGATGCAAAGGCCTGGGGTATAACGCTCGATACGCCAAGGCTCTCGTTCGTGTTGACCCATACGCTCGAGGATGCCATGGGGAGTTTTCTTCGAGCCCCGATGCGTATCGGGGGGCTGAAAGAATTGGTGGAATCCCTCAGGTTTCTCAAGGAAGAGCCGTACGACGTGAACCTCTGGAAGGTGCAGAACCTCTATTATGAGGCCTACAAGGCCCTCTACGAAGATGTCAGAAAAAAAGCGCAAGAGCCCTTGCTCCCGGACAAAAAGCCGGTTGAGCAATGGGTGCGCCTTTTTAGTGAACTTGGGGAGCTTCTAGGGATTCGCCTGGCTGAATGAGACGCCAAAGGGGTATGTCTAAACTTGGAGCGAATTAAACCTTTCAGCGCATCGGTAGAAGGGGCTATAAGGGCTGGCTGGGCTCATGCAGGCTTGAAGCGATTGCAAGACGGCGTTTACCGTTCCGTGTGCCCCTTGGATTGCCCCGATGCCTGCGGCCTCGTGGTGCGGGTGGAGGGGGGCATAGTGACTCAGGTTAGAGGAGACCCGGATCATCCCTTCACCAAGGGGTTTATCTGCGCCAAAATGGGCCACTACCCCGACCTGATCAATTCCCCCGCACGAATTTTGACCCCTCTGAAGCGTACTGGACCCAAGGGCGCAGGACAGTTTGCCCCCATCACCTGGGAAGAGGCCGTGAGCGAGATTGTCGCACGCTGGAGCGGCATCATCGCCGCCAGCGGTGCCGAGGCCATCTTGCCCTACTCTTATGGCGGGGTGATGGGGCTCGTACAGCGCAACGCCGGCCATCCCTTTTTCCACCGACTGGGCGCTTCCCGCTTGAAGCGGACAATCTGCTCCCCCGCCAGCACTGCCGGCTGGCAAATGGTCATGGGAAACAGCCTGGGGACAGACCCGGAGGCAGTGGTTCATGCGGACCTGGTGGTCTTATGGGGGATTGACGCCGTTGCGACAAACCTTCACTTCGCTTCCAGGGTACGGGAGGCCCAGCGCCGAGGTGCACGCGTGATCCTGATCGAGGCCTACAAGAGCCGCACCGCCGCTCTGGCCGACCAGTTGGTGCTGGTGCGGCCCGGCACCGACGCTGCCCTGGCCCTAGGGGTGATGCACGTACTGGCTGGCGAGGACTTGCTGGATGCGGCCTTCATAGACCGACACGTGCTCGGTTTCCAGGAACTAAGGGCCAACGTTTTGCCCGCCTTTACACCCACGCGGGTGGAGGAGCTGACCGGAGTGCCGGCGGATACGATAAGGCAGCTCGCCCGCGACTACGGCCGTGCCAGCTCGCCCTTTATCCGCATCGGCCATGGCCTTTCCAGACACGAACAGGGGGGCATGAGTGTGCGCGCGATTGCTTGCCTGCCTGCCCTGGTGGGGGCTTACGCAACGGAAGGCGGCGGTGCCTTCCTGGGTACCGGCACCGGCATGGCCTTCGTTATGGAGCGGGTTACCCGTCCCGACCTGCTTGCTCGCCCCACTCGGGAAATCAACATGGTGCAACTCGGTCGCGCCCTCACAGAAGCCATGGAGCCGCCGGTGCAGAGCCTTTATGTCTATCATTCCAACCCCGCCGCCGTGGTTCCAGAACAAAACCTGGTTCTGTCTGGATTGAGCCGTGAAGGCCTTTTTACCGTAGTGCACGAGCGCTTCATGACCGATACCGCTCGCTACGCCGACATCATCTTGCCCGCCACATTCTCCGTGGAGCAGCACGACCTTTACGGCAGTTACGGCCACTTCTACGTGCAGCGGACCCGCCCGGTGGTGGCGCCGCCAGCCACCGCCAAGAGCAACTGGCAAGCCTTCACTCTCCTGGCCCGGGCCCTGGGTTGGAACGAAGAACCGTTCCTACGCTCCGAAGAGGAAATGGTCGACGAACTACTGGCCCGCGAAACGCCCTTCTTGGAAGGTATTGATAGGGAAGCCTTATCCCTTGGCCGGGCCGTACGTCTCAACATCGGCCATCTTAAGACGCCGCCGTTTCAGACCGCATCGGGGCGCATCGAAATGTACGCGGCAGATGGCGCCAACTGCGGCCTGCCGGTGTTGCCCGCATACCAGGCCAACCAAGACCCGGAATGGGAACGGGTTTACCCTTTTTGCTTGCTTACCACGCCGGCCAACTACTCGTTAAACTCAAGCTTCGCCCAGATGGCAACCCTGGGAGCCAGGGAGGGAGGGCCACGCGTCCTGCTTAACTC
Organism: Nitrospirae bacterium UBA2233; assembly: GCA_002347965.1. Taxonomy (GTDB): domain Bacteria; phylum UBA2233; class UBA2233; order UBA2233; family UBA2233; genus UBA2233. Next base: position 15,113 of record DDYN01000002.1, read on the forward strand.
GGAGGACTGCCTAGCGCAGGGCTTCGCGGACGGGGAATACTTGGAGGTGTACAATCACCGGGGGTCTTGCCTCTTGCGGGCAGTGGCCGATGACGCCGTCCCTCCAGGCGTGGCGGTGATCCCGGGGGTATGGTGGCTCAAAGACCTTCCGGTCGGGCGGAACGTCAACAGCCTGGTGGGAGACGACCTTACCGACATGGGCGAAGGCAGCACCTTCTATGCCTATCGCGTCAATTTACGGCGGTTGCAGCCCTAATTTCGGGTTACAACCAAACCTCTCCAACGATGTGACAAAAGAGGAGCCATGCATGCTTAGGCTTGCCACAAGACCGGGTGGGCGCTACCTTGGAGAAGGAAGGGCGGCGTTTCTTGTCTGGGCGCCCCTTAAGGACGAGGTGCAAATCCGTATCATTCCCCCTCAAGAGCGCTTGATCCCGCTTAAAAAAGACCAGCTCGGGTATCATTTGGGAGAGGCCGAGGGCGTAGCCCCCGGGAGCCTCTACGTGGTTCGCTTGAGCGATGACGAAGAGTTTCCAGACATCGCGAGCATCAGCCAGCCTAAAGGGGTGCATGGCCCCTCCGAGGTGCTAGACGAGGCGTTTTCTTGGACGGACAAATCCTGGAGGGGCTTGCCGCTCGAGGAGTACGTCGTATACGAGCTCCACATAGGCACCTTCAGCAAAGAGGGCACGTTTGAAGGAGTCATTCCTTACCTTGCCGAACTAAAAGAGCTTGGAGTCAGCGCGATCGAGGTCATGCCCGTGGCCCAGTTTCCTGGCAAGCGAAACTGGGGCTACGACGGCGTGTTCCCGTTTGCCGCGCAGACGAGCTACGGCGGTCTCGCCGGCCTCAAAACGCTGGTTAACGCGTGCCACAATGCGGGTCTTGCGGTCATCTTGGACGTCGTCTACAACCACTTAGGCCCGGAGGGCAACTTCTTCAAGGCCTTCGGGCCGTACTTTACCGACCGTTACACGACCCCTTGGGGCGAGGCGATCAATTTTGACGGGGCTTATAGCTTCGGCGTTCGGGAATACTTCATCCAGAACGCGCTGTTTTGGCTGGACAATTGCCATATCGACGCCTTGAGGCTCGATGCGATCCATGCCATCCTCGACGCCTCCGCCGCCGAGCCTTTTTTGGCTGAGCTGTCCGATAGAGTTAATGAGCGCGCAAAAGCGCTCGGCAGGCGCATCTATTTGATCGGCGAGACGTTCATGGACGATAACCGGGTTATCCAAAAAAGAGCGTTTGGCGGGCTCGGGCTGGATGCGCTATGGAACGACGACTTTCACCATGCCGTCCATGCGTACCTGACAAAAGAACGCGTCGGCTACTACGAGGATTATGGCGATCTTCAAGCCCTTAAGGCGACCATGAAGGATGCCTTCGTCTACCAAGGCCAATACTCGAGCTACTTCAAGCGTGCGCACGGGACGCCGAGCAAAGGCTTTAGCGGAAAACATTTCGTCGTGTTCTCGCAAAACCACGACCAAGTAGGAAACCGCATGCTCGGCGAAAGACTCGTTTCACTCGCCGGGTTTGAAAAGGCGAAGCTTGCTGCCGCGTTCGTCGTCTTTTCCCCCTACGTGCCGCTTTTTTTCATGGGCGAAGAGTACGCCGAGAAAGCCCCATTCCTGTACTTTATCGACCATGAAGACCCTAAGCTTATCGAAGCCGTGAGGAAAGGCAGAAAAGAAGAGTTTGCTTCGTTCGCTTGGCAAGGAGAGCCGCCGGACCCTTATGCCCTGGAGACGTTCGAAGCCTCTAGGTTAAACCACGCGCTCAAGCAAGAAGGCCCGCACAAGGCGATGCTCGCCTTCTACAAAGAAATCCTTGCCTTAAGGCGCCGTTTCCCCTTTCTTTCTGCACTCGACAAGGAAGCTCAGGAGCTCGTCTTGTTCGAAAAAAGCCAGACGCTTTTCATTGCGAGGGGCAGCCAGCCTGACATTGGATACCTTATCTTTCATTTTGGGCAAGAGCGCGCAAGCCTGCTCTTTCCGTTCACAAGGGGCGAGTATCAAAAGGCGCTCGATTCCGCAGAGCCCGAGTGGAACGGGCAAGGGAGCGGCCTTCCAGAGCGCTTATGTTGCGAGGGCGAAACAGAGCTTTCTGTATCGCCCTTATCTGTCGCACTGTACGTGAGACAAGCCCCATGAACGGGATCGTTTCCGCATACCGGCTTCAAGTGTTTAAGGACTTTTCTTTTGAGCGGGCCGAGGCGATTCTTCCTTACTTGAAAAAGCTTGGCATCTCCACGCTCTACCTCTCCCCCATCACGAAGGCAAGGGAGGGCTCTAACCACGGCTACGACGTCGTCGATCCTACGCAGGTTAACCCGGAGCTCGGAGGGCAGGAGGGTTTCGAGCGCCTCTACCAGGCGGCTAAGGAGTTAGGGCTGAACATCTTGGTCGACATCGTCCCAAACCACATGGCTGTCAGCCTGGAGAACCCGTGGTGGAGGGACATTCTAGAGCACGGACCCTCCTCTCCCTACGCGCATTTTTTTGATATCGACTGGAACCCGGCCTTTGGCCCTGTCGAGAATCGAGTGCTCTTGCCGGTTTTGGGCAGTCCGTTCGGCGAGGTTCTCGATAACGGAGAGTTCGCTGTAATTTTCGAAACGGGGTGTTTTTGGCTGGAATACTCTGGCAACCGGCTTCCAATCGAGCCTAAGTCGTACAGTGCCATCTTAAACAAAGACCTTGCATCCTTTAAGGAGCGTTCCCAGCCCGACCCGGGGGCGTTTAAGGAGCTCATCGCGATCCTCGACGCCCTAGAAGAGCTCCCTTTGCACACGGACACGGCGCAGGCTGCCATTCAAAAGCGAAGAGCCCTTACTGCCGAGGTCAAGCAAAGGCTCTCAAGCCTGCATGAAACATCCCAGGCGTTCCAAGCCTTCTTAAAGGAATGCTTGGAACGCCTGTCTGGCACCAAGGATGACCCGGAGAGTTTTTTGGGGCTGGAATCGCTCCTCTTAAAGCAGCCCTACCAGCTCGTTTTCTGGCAGGCTGGGCTTAGGGAGATCAACTTTAGGCGGTTTTTCGACGTCAACGAGCTGGTCGGGGTTTGCGTCGAAAAAGAGGACGTGCTCGTCGCGACCCATGCGCTGATCCTCGATTTGGCCGCTCAAGGAAAGATTGCAGGCGTTCGGATTGACCATATTGACGGACTTTTCGACCCCGAAGGGTACTTGAAAAGCCTCGTTTCTGGTCTCCAAGCAAGAGGGAACCCATGCCCTATCGTGGTCGAAAAAATTCTTACCCGTGGAGAGTGGCTGCCAGAGTCGTGGCCCGTCAGGGGAACGACGGGCTATGACTTCCTGAACGCAACGACCAGGCTCTTCGTTGACACAAAGGGTAAACAGGCCCTAGAAGACCTAAATGCCGATTTTAACCCAAAATTTCTACCCTTTCGTCAGGTCGTACAGAAAAGCAAGCGTTTGGTTATCGGAACGTCTTTTCAAAGCGAGGTTACCGCGCTATGGTACCGGCTGACGATTTTGGCCAAGGCCTACCGCTACGCCCTTGATTTACCGCTTAGGGAGCTAAGAAGGCTGATCGAAGAGGTAAGCGCCGAGATTGACGTCTACCGTACCTACGTTCGCGACCTAACCCCCTCGAAGGAGGATAAAGAACGAATCTTCGAGGCGATCGAGAGGGCGAAAACGCTCAACAAAACGCTCGAAGAAAGGGGCTTTCGCTTCCTGGGTGACCTTCTTACGCTGCGGCTTCCGAGGCATCTTGAAGAGAGCTACAGCAAGGATTGGCTCGCGTTTGTCATGGACTGGCAGCAGTTCAGCTCTCCTGTAATGGCCAAGGGCTACGAGGATACCGCGCTTTACAACTACCCCAGGCTTGTCTCGCTTAACGATGTAGGAGGCGACCCCGAAAGGTTTGGGGATGACCCGCAGACATTCCATGCCTTTATTCAGGAGCGGGGCAAAAGCGCGCCTGGCAGCCTTTCGGCCAGCTCAACGCACGACACCAAGCGGAGCGAGGATGTACGGGCAAGGATCAACGTCCTTTCGGAGCTTTCCTCCGAGTTTCGTAGGCATGCCAAAGCATGGAGGCGGCTGTTGGCGCCCGCAAGAACGCGCGTTGGAAGAGAATCCTACCCAGACCCGAATGCAGAGCTTTTGTTTTACCAAACTCTNNGCGTATATGCTCAAAGCCGCTAAAGAGGCCAAGGCCAAAACGAGCTGGATCGAGCCGAACGAGGCCTACGAGCGCGCGCTCGAAACGTTTGTAAGGAGCGCACTAGACCAAAAAACTTCCGAGGGGTTCCTTAAGGCTTTTTTGGGTTTTCAACCAGCCGTCGCCTTCTACGGCGCGCTGAACAGCCTTTCTCAGGTCGCGCTAAAACTTACGGCCCCAGGGGTTCCAGATACCTACCAGGGCACGGAGCTGTGGGATTTCAGCCTAGTCGACCCGGACAACCGAAGGCCAGTAGACTACTGCAAGCGTAGAAGCATGCTAGACGGGCTCCAAGTAAGGGCCGCCGAGCGGCTAGACGAGCTTTTAAGAGATTTGCTGGCCTCTTGGGAGGACGGGCGCGTCAAGCTTTACGTTACCTGGAGGCTTTTAACGCTCAGGCAAGAAAATCCAGACTTATTCCTTGAGGGTGACTACCTTCCGCTCGAAGTTGTAGGCAAAAAAAAAGATCACGCCGTCGCCTTCCAAAGAAGGCTCAAGGGTCGCTCCGCGGTCGTCGTCGTTCCGAGGCTTACGAGCGCGCTTACCAAGCCGGGCATCTTTCCGTTAGGAAAGGCCGCCTGGGGAAACACGACCCTCAAAATGCCCGAGGGTTCTCCAGGGCACCTTAGGAGCATTTTTACCGCGCAAGATGTCGAAAGCTCGCAGGGGAATTTGCCTCTCGCAAGCGTGTTTTCGGGCTTTCCCGTCGGAGTCTTTCTCGGCAACGGGGCAAAGCAGGAAGAGCAGCCATGACGGAAACACAGGGGGGCCTTTCGATCGTCCTCACGACGCTTCCTAGCCAAGAAGACGCCCAAAATATCGCCGAAACGCTCGTAAAGGAGCGTCTCGTTGCCTGCGCAAGCTTTCTTGATGGCGTTTTTTCGGCCTACTTCTGGAAGGACAACTTAGAAAAGGCCCTCGAGGTGATTTTGTGGCTTAAGGTGCCCGACAAAACGCTCGCTGCCGCCAAAGAAAGGCTTCAGGCCCTCCACCCCTACGAGGTACCGGAAATTCTCACGTTACGCACCTTAGATGTCAACCAAGCCTACCTTACGTGGGCCATCAAAGAGACGAGGCAAGAATAGGCGGCGCGGCCTTTTGTTCGTTCAAAAGCATCGTCAAGCCTGTAGAAGGGCCAGCCGGTACCCTTTTTGCGGGCCGTCCACGCGGGGCGACGTTAACCGGCAAAAAAACACAAAGGAAGGGCAATGGAAGCGAAAGAGTTGAAAGAACGGGCGACCCGGTTTCAGAATCCTATCATCGAGGCGCAAATCCGGCTTACCCAGACCAAGGCGATCGGGCCCGACAACGGGGGCGAGGGAGAGATAGACAGGGCAAGGCTAATCAAGGGCTGGCTTGGGTTTGCCGATGCGCTAGAGGAGTATTTCGCGCCCGATTCGAGGGCCAAGGAGGGGGTTCGCCCGAACCTTTTGGCCCGAGTGTTTGGCAAGGACCGCTCCAGGGCGCTCTGGGTCGTCTCGCACCTCGATACCGTTCCCGAGGGCGATCTTGGGCTTTGGCATAGCGACCCGTTCCAGGCCTACGTGAAGGACGGGAGCGTGTTCGGGAGAGGGGTTGAGGACAACCAGCAGGCGATCGTCTGCAGTCTGTTTGCATCAAAGCTCATCCTAGATGCCGGCCTCCTTCCGGAAATGGACGTCAATTTGCTCTTTTTGGCCGACGAGGAGACGGGCAACGTTTACGGGATCGAATACCTTCTCAACGAGCACCCGACCCTCTTTGGCCAAGACGACCTCTATGTCGTGTCCGACTGGGGATCCAAAGAGGGCGATGTCATCGAGATTGCCGAAAAATCCTTGCTTTGGGTGCGGGTGGTCGTAGAAGGAAAGCAAACGCACGCCTCCACGCCGCATCTTGGGAACAACGCTCACCGTGCCGGAGCGAATTTGATCGTCAGCCTAGACCGCGCGCTGCATGCGCGCTTCCCTTTGCAAGACCCGATTTTTAGCCCGCCTACCTCGACGTTCGAGCCTACCAAAAAAGAAGCGAACGTGGGCAACGTGAACACCATCCCAGGAAGGGACGCGTTCTGCTTCGACTGTCGCGTCCTCCCGTCCGTGTCCTTGGAAGAGACCCTTGGCGTGTTCGAGGAGGAAAAAAAGCGTATCGAGCAGGCTTACGGCGTTTCTGCCGCTGTAGAAATTCTCCAGCGGGTAGACGCCCCAAAGCCCACGAGTTCGGAGGCTCCCGTAATTCTTGGCCTTTCGCGCGCCCTCGAGACGATGCTCGGGGTGCACCCAAGGCTTGTGGGGATCGGCGGCGGGACGATTGCAGCCCCCCTTCGCAGGGTAGGGCTCCAAGCGGCCGTTTGGAGCAAGCTCGAAGGAACGGCCCACCAGCCGAACGAGTCGTGTCCGGTCGCTAACATGCTCGATACGACGGCAGTTCTCGCATGCATGATGCTACAAAAACTCTAGCACGGCCTCAAGACATTTGGCTTCGGCCTTCTGGAAAGGCTCCGAGAAAAAGCCAATCTCGTGAGTAGCCAGGTTGTCCGAAACGACCAAAGCCGCGGCCGAGTGAGCGTGAAAGACGTGGCTCAAGGCAAAAAAGACGCTCGTGACCATGTCTACGCCCACGACGTTCAAGGCCTGCATTCGGGCGACAAACTCTGGTGTTTCCTTAAGGAAGGCATCGAGCGAGCATACAAGGCCAACTTTGAGCCCAAGACCCTTTTGGCCAAGCGCGCTTTCTGCGTCCGCTAAGAGCTTTGGGCAGGCCACGTAAGGGACCTCTTTGGGCAGGTATGCCTCGCTCGTACCTTCCTTGCTGATGGCGCCGGTCGCCAAAATGACGTCTCCGATGGAAACGTGCTCGTCAAGCGTCCCGCAGCTTCCTACGCGAATGACGCGCTTGACGCCCAGCGCAAACGCCATTTCGAGCGCAAGCGCAGCCTGAGGGGCAAAAATGCCCGACAATCCCACAATCAAGTCTCCTGCGGGCGCCTTTGCTTCGTAGAGCTCCACCCCTAAGAACGAAACGATCGGGCGGACCTCGCTTAGCCTCTCGAAGAGCATATCCAGCCGTTCTTTTTGACCCACGAACAGCGCTTTTGCCGGATAGGCCCTCTCAAGGTCGGCTCCGAAGGCCATAAGCAGCCCTCTTGCTGTAATGTGCGCATCCATGCCCTGAATCTCCTGGGGTTAGTTTTGTAAACTATCATAGTCGAATGCTTACTACTTGCAAAGTTTATAGATAAAGCATATATTGCTAAAAAATAAGCCAGAGAGAGCCGATGGCAAACGCACCCCCCGAGCGAGAGCTTTTTGAGCTTTTTGAGCTGTGCTTGGATTGCCAAGTGTGCCAAGGAAGGTGCGCCTTGTTCGATGAGCTGTTCGACGAGTCGAACAGGATGGAGCCGCTAGCGCCTAGAATATCGCATCTTGCCTCTTTGTGTTCGCTCTGCGGGCGTTGCACCCTTGTTTGCCCCTACCAAAACGGCAAGCTTGGGACCAAAAGCCTGATTCGGCCGGTCCTTGCGCTCAAGGGGGCCGCGCTTCTGGAAGAACAAAGGGGCCTCAAGCACCTTTTTGAGAGGCTTTTCTGGAGAGAGCTCCCGTTGTTTCTCGATCTAGCCAGGCGATTCGGCTCGATTAGCAATATCCTTCTATCCAGGCCTTTTTTGCGTGGACTCCTTGGCCGATTGCTCGATCTTGACCCCAAGGCAAGCCTGCCCTCGTTCTCCAGAGCAAGCTGTTTCCAACGCAAGCCGGGCCAATCGGGCCTCAAGCGGTCGTCCAAGCTCACAGGCCAAAAGTTTGTCGTGTTCGATTCGTGCCTGACGCGTGCCTTTTTCCCGGACGAAGCGCAAAAGGCGTGCGCGTTGATCGAAGGGTTTGGCGGAGAGGCAGTGCTGATCCAAAAGGGCTGTTGCGGTATGGTTGCCCTCGAGCGCGGGCTAGAGGCTTTTGCCAAGAAGCGATACCAAAGGCCGCTGCTGAAACGATTCCAAGCGGCAAAAGCAGAAGGGGCCTTAAAGGTGTTGTTCCTCGAGCCGACGTGCCTTTTTGCGCTTCTTTCTTTTCCTGAGGAGCTTCAAGCGTTCAGGATAGAAAAAACCGACCTGCTTCTTGCGTCGGATTTTCTTTCTCGGGTTGCCGGGAACGAGCATTCTTACGGAGGTCCACAATCAAAGGTCGTTTACCAGCCGCCTTGCAGCCACGACGCGCACCTTGCCCCAGGTTGGCTTAAAGAGACCTTTGAATCCGCTTCGGTTCAAACGCTCGAGACCACATGTTGCGGGATGCAGGGGTCCTTGGGGTTTCGTAAAAGCGCAAGCGAAAATCGGGAGCGGTTTGTCAAGCGCTTTTCAAGAGAATTGCGTATGCACAAAGACGCCTTATGGGTTCACGACTGTTCGCTCTGCTTGATGCTCGCCCGTTCCGTAGGGAAACAAAAAAGCATAACCAGGCTGGACATTTTATGGGATCTTTATTCAAATCCAACGCAGTCCAAGGAGGCAATCTCATGAAGGTGCTGTTTTTGAACCCGCCGATGGGCAACTGGGTTACCTGGGGCAAGCACGTCACAATCAACTCGCACCTGGCCCAGGTGGCCGCCTACGTGCGCGAAAATACACCCCTGGAGGTCGTAGCCCTCGATGCCAGGGTGGATGAAATGGATGCCGACAAAGTGCTCGAGGCGATCGCCAAGGAAAGTCCCGATGTCGTGTATCAAGGCAACGTGGTTGTTACGGCCGGCGGGGCGGCTACCGTGGCCAGGATAAACGCGATGTTTCAAAAGATCAAAGCACGCTTCCCTGGAATTCTCACCGTTGCCGGCGGTTTGATGTATTCGGCCATCCCCGTTGAGGCGCTCCAAAAGGTACCCTCGATAGATTTTTTGATCGTTGGAGAAACGGAGGAGACGCTTGCGGAGCTCTTGAAGGCCCTTCTGGATGGCTCCCAAGACCTTGGCATAATCCGGGGTCTTGCCTGGAGGGAAGACGGTGAAATTCGGCTGAACGCGCCCAGGCCGCTCATACAAGACCTAGATACGCTGCCCATGCCCGCCTACGACTTGTTCCCGATGCGGCGTTACCGGGGGTTTTCCACGCTCGAGCACTTTTCCGATGCGCTGACGTCTAGAGGGTGTATGGGTGGGTGCGGTTTTTGTTACGAATGGTGGCTTTACGACCCTAGGAAGCCTGAAGATTTCTTGAGCTACAGGTCCCGCTCGGGCAAGAAGGTGGCCGAAGAGCTCGAGCTGCTCTCGAAAGAATACGGCATCCGTACCGTGAATTTCTTGGATGACGATTTTAACGCCTCCAGAGAAAAGATCGTCGAGCTCTCAGAAGAGCTCATTGGGCGTAACGTTAAGGTAGACTGGTTCTTCATGGGAAGGGCGGGCAACTTTGTCAGGGACATGGACCTTGTTCCGCTGATGAAACAGGCAGGCTGCTATTTTGTCCTTATGGGTATCGAGGGTTCACAAGACGAGGAGCGATTCCGGATGCTCAAGGGCACTTCCTTTGAACAGATCCGCCAGGCAGTCGAAGCGTTCCGGGCCCATGACATAGGGACAGTCGGTACTTTTATGGTAGGGTTCTGGGAAGACGACGAAGAGGCAATCAGAAAACGTGTCGAAACGATGGATCTAGTCGACCCGGACGTGGCCGCACTGCAGGTCCTTACGCCTGTCCCTGGGTCGCCCGTGTACAAGAAGGCGATGGCCAAAGGGCTCATAGAGGTCACGGACTGGGAGCTTTGGGACATCCAGCATGCAATCATGCCGACCAAGTACTTGACACGAGAGCGCTTGCGAGAGCTGGCCGCCTGGGCTCAGGCCGAGTTTTTTAAAAAGCCAGAACGAATCGAAAGGCTTATGAACGCAAAGCACCCCTGTATTAAGGCTTCCTGCGCAACCTACATGGAAAACGCCGCCAGGTTCGCCCAGGATCAGGCCTACGTGTAGCAGTATTCTAAGGTAAAGGCCAACAACCGGGGTGTTAATCCCCGGTTGTTGGCCTTTTTTGGGGGCTAGTAAGGGTTGTAGGGCAAGAATTTTGAATCTATCGTAACGACGGCCCGGTCTCCTTTCCGCTCAAAATGAACCTTCACGTCCACGGCGGAAAGAATGCCGTCCCCGAAGTTTTCGTATGTCAGCTCTTTGATCGCCTCTCCGTAGAGGTCTACCATTTCGTTCAACCTGGCCATGAACGTGTCGGTGGAACGGATAGGAATGGTCGAGAGGTATTCGGCAAGGCCCGTTTCGATTTCGAGCAGCGCTGCAAGCTTTTCGGCAGCCTCGAAGGGAAGGCGCTGCTGGCCGAATAGCGTTGAGACGAAGAAGACGGGGTCGACCCCGATGTGCTCGGCGACGTCTTTGAATTCCAGCCCCTTTTGGTCCATTTTGGACCGTACTACATCACGGACGTCGTCGATATAAACCTCTTCGGATGTGTGGTTTCCGTTCATTGCGAAATTCTCCCTGCAGGTTCGTTAGCTTTGCAAGATAGCGGCGGCGCTTTTCCAGCGCTCTGGTTCTTGTGTGGGAAGGCTTGGTGTGTAAAAGCTTATCCTGTTCAGCACGCCTTCGTACTTCGAGCGAACTTTATGGGCAACCTCTTCGAGAGTGCCTTGTTCTACCATCATCTCGACCAGCGCCCCGGGAAGCTGGGCAGGCATGGCGTCCCAATTGCCTTCGGCGGCAAGGCGGGTCAGCCTATCGCCAACATCCTGCCAGCCGTGGTGGGAAAGGACCCTCCTGTACGCCTTGGTCGATGCATAGAAAGAAATCTGCATCTTGGCGAATTCTAGCTGGGATCGAACCTCTTCTTTCGTATCTCCGATGGCGACGAACGCGGAGCTGGCAAGGGTGATCTCGTCAATGCTACGGCCAGCCTTTTTGGCCCCCTCTTGGACCTCTGGCAGGACGAGTTCCTTGAGGAACGATACCGTATGCAACGGGTGGATGTGGAACCCGCCGCAGAGTTCTCCTGCCAGTTTGCATATGTAGGGGTTGACGCCGGCGACGTAGAGTGGGATGTTAGGGTGCTGAATCGGGCCCGGGTTGAAAAACGGGGTCATAAGCGTGAAGGTGTAAAACTCCCCTCGAAAATCGAGCGGGTTGCCGTTCTGCCAGCAGCCCCAAATCGCGCGGAGCGCAAGGATTAATTCTCTCAACCTTGGCCCAGGTCTGTCCCAGGGGACGCTGAACCGCC
>DDYN01000012.1 GCA_002347965.1 Nitrospirae bacterium UBA2233
TACACCAAGTTTGAGGCGACACCAGGGTCGGTCTATCCCGTTGACATCAGGATGAACCTTTTAGCCCAAAAACTAGAGGCAGGCCATAAACTGCGCCTAACACTCAGCACCTCGGACCCGGCCTTTGCCTTGAGCGTCCTTCAGCCGTTTACGCTAGAGGTTCTCTCCGGCCAAGATGGACCTATTAGCTTAACGCTACCCGTAATGGGCGGACAAAGGAGAGCGCAATGAACCCGACGTTTACGTTCCTCGACCCCGTGAAGGCCTTGATTGAGATGGTGTTCGGTTCCCTTGGGACGGTGATGGCCCCGAGCGCGCCTGCATTCTCTTCGGTGTATACGCTTATGGGGCCGGTTATGCTAGGCATCCAGCTGGGTGTGGCCCAAATCCTCTCGATGCTAGGGCTGTAAGCGGCCCTTTCAGTTCTTCAGATCAAAAAGGGGGCCAAAGGCCCCCTTTTTGATCTTGGTCTCTGAAGCGCAACAATAGCCTAACCTTTCAAGCTCCGAAGGGGACAGAAATGTCCCGCCTATCATTTAACAATGGATGGCAATAGTCCATCCCAGCCCTATTAAAGCGAAGCCCAAGGCTTTTCTGCCCCGGCAATAGGTCTGCAAATATGTGGAGGAAACCCCGACATTTTGAATGGGCACCCCCGACCATAGCGATTCTTACATCCAAGCTGCTAGTTGATAGTCCAGGTCTCGAGCCCGTCGAACAGCGCCTTGAAAGAGGTGTCCTTCGCTTTGGCTTTTGCTTTCTCGACTTGACCGCCCAGAATTTCGTCGTAGGTGGGTCTTTGAACGTTTCTAAAAATGCCCATAGGAACGGGAAATTCCGGGTAGGTCATGCCGGAGATTAGGAAGGCATACGCCGGGTCTTCGAGCCCTGGTTTATGAACGAGAAGGCGCTCTTTTGGGGCCTCAGAGGCGGGGACGACCTTTGGCGACATTTCCTCGACAACGACGGCCTTTTCTTTGTCTTTGCCGAACAGGAGCGGCTGGCCTTCTTCTAGGTAGAGCAAGTGGTCGGGCCTCGATTCTTTGGAAACGATCGGGTCAAACACAGAGTCGTTAAAGACTACGCAATTCTGCCAAATCTCGATAAAGGCGGAGCCTTTGTGCAACGCCGCCTCTTTCAAAATAGCCTGGAGGTGCGGTCCGTCGACATCGAACGCCCTAGCCACGAACGTCGCTCCGGCGCCCAAGGCAAGCCGAAGCGGGGAGAACGGGTAGTCGGGAACTCCGTAGGGGGATGATTTGGTAACCTGCCCCATTTGCGTGGTGGGAGAGTATTGCCCCTTCGTAAGGCCGTAGATTTCGTTGTTGAACATGACGATCTTGAGGTCCAAGTTCCTACGGAGCGCATGGATCAAATGGTTCCCCCCTATGCTCATGGCGTCTCCGTCACCCGTCATCACCCAGACGCTCAACTTTGGGTTTGCAAGCTTCACGCCCGTGGCGACTGCCGGCGCCCTGCCGTGGATGCTGTGGAGCCCGTAGGTGTTCATGTAGTACGGGAAACGGCTCGAGCATCCTATCCCCGATACGAAAACAAAGTTCTCTCTGGGGGTGTTCAACTCAGGGAGTATCTTTTGGATGCTCGCCAGGATGGCGTAATCTCCGCAGCCGGGACACCATTTCACCTCCCCACCTGGGATAAGGTCTTTTCTCGTGAATTTCGGTATGGATGCCGATTCCTGCATTTTCATGCAACGACTCCTTCAAAAACTTGATGGACGAATTCGACGACCTCTTGCGCTCGGATCGGAACCCCTAGGACACGATTGAACGGGATGGTCTCGATCAAATACGTTGCCCGGAGAATTCTGGATAGCTGGCCAAGGTTAATTTCAGGAACGATCACTTTTTTGAAGCGCTTGAGGACCTCGCCTAAGTTCCCAGGCAACGGGTTTAGGTAGCTCAAATGGACCTGGGCGACGGGAATACCGCTACGGTTAAGCTCATCTACGCTCTGGGCGATCGCCCCGAACGTCGAACCCCACCCAACCAAAGCCACCTCAGAGTCAGGGTTGCCTAGCACCTCAACGCCGGGAATGTCTTGCTGAACCCTGGCGATCTTCTCTTGCCTTGTAAGAACCATTTTCTCGTGGTTGTCGGCATCGTAGCTTACGCACCCTGTAAGGGAGTCTTTTTCAAGGCCTCCGATTCGGTGTTCCAGGCCCGGTGTTCCGGGAATCACCCAGGGCCTCGCGAGGGTTTTTGGATCCCGCAGGTAGGGGAAGAAGCCGTTCGGGTCCGTTCGGAACTGAACTTTTATCTCGGGAAGCTCGTTGGGGCTAGGGATGCGAAAAGGCTCAGAGCCGTTTGCTAAGTAGCTATCCGAGAGGACAACGACGGGGATCATGTACTTGGTGGCGATTCTGACGGCCTCGTATGCCATGTGGAAACAATCGGCCGAGTTCTTCGCGGCCAAGACGACGACCGGGGCCTCGCCATGCCGGCCGTAGAGGGCCTGCATAAGGTCTGATTGCTCGGTCTTGGTCGGCAATCCAGTCGACGGCCCGCCCCTTTGCACGTCCACGACGACTAACGGGATCTCAAGCATGAGGGCAAGACCAAGCGCCTCTTGTTTGAGCGACAAGCCAGGGCCGGAAGTGGACGTTACCGCGATCATACCCGCGAAGCTAGCCCCGATGGCCGAGCAAATACCCGCAATCTCATCTTCAGCCTGGAAGGTGACGACATCCAGGTGTTTCAGCTTGGCCAGCTCATGAAGGATTTCTGATGCGGGCGTGATCGGGTAGCTGCCTAAAAACAGCTTAAGCCCGGCCTGCTTTGCGGCCGCGACAAGCCCGTAAGCAACGGCCTGATTGCCTGTTAAATTTGTGTACAACCCCGGGTTCATCCTTGCCCTAGGGACATCGTAGAGAGGGAAAGCGCTAAAAATTTCGGCGTTTTCTCCGTAACGGTAGCCCGCCACAAGGGTCTTTTCGTTTGCCTCCATAATGGCAGGATTCTTGGCAAACTTCTTTTTGATCCAGTCGACCGTGGGCTCGATTTTCCGGTTGAACATCCAAGAGATTAGGCCGAGTGCAAAGAAATTCTTACAGCGCTCCGCTTGGGCCGGGGTTA
>DDYN01000005.1 GCA_002347965.1 Nitrospirae bacterium UBA2233
TTGGAGGCTGTTTGTACGGTATAGAGTCGATGTGCCACAATCAGGGCCGTTTTGTCGTGGAGAAGCCTTTCTACGGCACGTTGAATCAGGCCCTCGGTAAAAGGGTCGAGAGCAGAAGTGGCCTCATCCAAAACGAGCAGTTCCGGGTCTTTCACGAGAGACCGGACGATCCCGATGAGCTGCTTTTCTCCGAGCGAGAGGTTGGCCCCTCCTTCTTGAATACGAAAACGAAGTCCTGAGGGAAATGCTTCAAAGTGGGCCAAAAGCCCGGCCTGCTCTAAAAGGGCCAGCGCCTTGGGAGCAATGAGTTCGTCAAAAAGTGTGAGGTTTTCCAAAAGTGTCCCGGTAAATAGGCATATCGATTGCGGTACCCAAGCAATCGCCTTCCGGTAGCGTACAAGCGGAATGGCGCGCAGGTCCTTTCCGTCCCAAAGGATAGAGCCATCCGTCGGCTCGAAGAATCGAAGCATGAGGCTGGTCATGCTCGATTTTCCTGCCCCCGTCTCGCCCACCAAAGCGATACGCTCTCCTTTCTTGATGCAGAGGTTTACGCTATCCAGCGCGTTTCTCTTCTCGTCGTAGGAAAGAGAAACGTTTCGAAATTCGATCCCGTAGTTGAGCAAAAGAGGGCCTTCATTGCATTTCGCCCGTGGAAACGGGCTCATGGGCTCTTTTTCTAAACTTCCAAAAGAGACGATCCTTTCCAAGGAGGCGAAGGCGGAAAGCAGGACCGAGTATTTCTCGGTCATGTCTCGAAGCGGCCGGTACATCTGCTGAATGTACATGAGCGAGGCCACAAGCACGCCTGGTTCCATCTTGCCCTTGAGCACGAAAAACCCCCCGGCCCAAAGCAGCGCCGAAACGCTGAGCGCGTTAATCGTGCGCATTGCAGGCTGGAACAGGCCGTTCATGTGAACCTGCCCCATCTGTGCCTCGCAGTATGCTTCGTTTAGCCTCTCGAAGCCCTGAATCTGGGCTGCGTGAGCAAACAACGCCCGGACCGTAGGAAGGTTCGAGAAGTTTTCTGAAATGAAGGCATTAATCCTGGATAGGCAAACTTTCACCCCCCGCTGGACATCCATAAGCCTTTTTGAGAAAAAACGAAACGTCACGACCATGAGCGGGAGGCTTAAGGCCGTCAGTACGAACAGGCGCGCATCCAGCCAAAGAAGCCCGCCCAAGCTGGCCAGGAGCAGGACTAGGTCGACGAACACCTTGGCTAAGCCTGTCGAGAAAAGCTCGGACATCGCCTGGACATCGTTGGTGATGCGTGTCACGACCTTTCCCGTAGGCTCTTTTATGTAGTAGGCAGAAGGAAGCCAAAGAGAGCGCGAAAAGAGCTCTCCTCTAAGATTAGCGAGCACCCTTTGCCCCACCTTTTGAAGCAGGCTTTCCCCGGCGTAGCCTAGAAAGCATCGAAGGGCCTCAAGGCTCCCGATAAGCACGGCCAACAGGATAACCATGCGGGGCTTGCCTTCAAGGATTCCCCTGTCCACCCCGATGCCCACCAACCACGGGGAAAAGGCATACATCGCGCCGCTCCAAAGGCTGAGACCAAAAGCCAGAGAGAACATCCTCTTGTAGGGTTGAATGTACGGCCGAAAAAAGGAGATCAAGCGTGGGTTGCCCCCTAGCGGCCGAAGGCGGACGCTAGCCATCGCGAGCACCACCTTGCGCCCTTCCTCCCCATCCATCCCAGGCCAGCTCACGGTCTAAGGCCTCGGGCACTGCCGGGAAGATGCGTCCCGCCCTCAAGAGGTAAACACGCTTAAAAAACCTTAGGGTATGGAGCCTGTTCGTGGCGAGGACGATGGCCATGCTCTTTTCGGCCAAATTGTTCAGAATCTTTGCCTCGGTCTCATAGTCGAGCTGAGAAAGGGCATCGTCTAGGATCAAAAGGCCTGGCTTTCTCAAAAGGGCCCTGGCTAGAGCGATTCGTTGGCGTTGTCCGCCGGAGAGCGTCATACCACGCTCCCCAAGCAGCGTTTCAAGCCCATCTGGAAGCTTTTGCAGGTCATCCTCAAAACCGGCCACCCTCAACGCTTCGAGCATTTCTGCCTTATCGGGCATGACTGACCCAACGAGCCCCAATGTGATGTTTTCTTGAAGCGTCATCGAGAAAAGAACGGCCTCCGCATTGACGACCCCTAAAAGCCTAGAGCGCGTCATGTAGTTTACGGATCGGATGTTCGCCCCGTTGAGAAGGACTACGCCGGATTTCGGCTCGAGCACTCCCGCGAGTAGGTTGATGAGGCTAGACTTGCCCGAACCAATCCTGCCTACGATTGCCAGCCGGTCGTTTGAACCTATGGAGAGGCTTACCCCTTCTAGCAAAGACACGGCCCCGTAGCCAAAAGAGACCCCTTCGGCACGAAGCTCGTAAAAATGGGGAAGCTGCAGCTTGGGCTCGAACATTGCATCCGGTTCGGGTGGCTGCTTAAGGACCCTAAGCAGCCTTGCGGCCGATCCTCTGCCTCGTTGGATGACGGCGCTAGACCAGCCTATTGCCACCATCGGCCAGACCATCATCGAGATGTAGCGCTGAAAGGCCACGAACGTCCCAAGGCTTACATCCCCCCGAATAACCCCAAGCCCGCCCACTACCATGAGCAAGACGAGTGCAAACGCTCCTACGCCTTCGAGGAACGGCTCGATCAGCGCCTGGAGCTGGACGAGCCTAAGGTTTTTCTCTAGGAATCGCATGTTGGCAGCCTGAAATCGGCGGACAAACACTAAAGGGTCCGGGGCAAGCTTCACCTGCAGGACCGCCCCCAACGTTTCCCGCGTCACCTCCGTCACGACGCCAAACTCTTCCTGGACCTCTGAGAATCGGGAATGCACGCTCTTGCCAAACCAAAACACAAAAAATGGAACGAAGGCCATCGGCGCAGCAACGGCAAGCGCAAGTCCTGCATCCAGCCAAACGAGCAAGGGCGGCAGCAACAACAGGTAGAGAACGGCGTCCAAACCGACGAGCAGGCCGGAGCCCATCGCCATCCGAACCGCATCGACGTCCTGGGTGGCATGGCCCATCAGTTTGCCCGGGCTTAAGCCTGCTGCGACATCCGGTCGCATGCGAAACACCTTTTGAATTAGGGTGCTGCGCAACTCCTTGTCAACTCGGAAGGACGTACCGATCAAGAAGATGCGCCATAGGTAGCGAAACCCGCCTTGGATCAAGACGATCAGGCTGTAGCCAAGCGCCAGCGCGGCGATCGCCGAAACAGGCCCCTTTAGTGTCAACCGGTCGATGGCCTGCTTAATGAGTAGCGTGGGCAAAAGATCGAGCACATCCACGATGAAGAGGGCGACAAACCCTGCTAGGTACGGTCTCCAATGCGCTCGGAACAACGGCCACAAAAGGCCGCCGTTTTCTCCTAGACGATTTTTCATGGCAGCACTGCGCGCAAAAAGCCTTCAAGCGGTCTCAGAAAAGGACGAAGTCGGCGTAAGGAAAGGCCGGACCTTTGCAACCTGCCATGGAGCACGGCGCTTGCCAGGGTAGTCTTTCCCGAAAACAACGCCTCTAACACGGGAAACTCGCCTTCGACTCTCAGTGCATTCTCAAGCCTTTTTTCGACCCCAAGAAGGCGCACGCCGTCGTGGGCGAATCCTACCTCAAGCCTTCTTTTGGGAGCATCGGCTACTTCGGCCAGACAAAAGACCGCCTCAAAGGGAGGCAGGCCCACGAGGGCGCCTACAAGATCGTCTTGATGCAGGGCGATTTTGTCCGCGATGAATTTTCGGTGCACCTTTCCGAACAAAGGCCAAGGAAACGGAGAAATAAAAAAAGTTTCTTCAATTTTCGCGTCCTTCAGCCTTTGATGCCAGCCCGAATCCAGCCGGGTCAGCTCGAGCGTCGCCCTAGAGGACTCTTCGATCAAGCTGCAAAGCCAAAGCGCCTCTCCGGGCGTTCTTCCAAGCGTGACCACGCCCTGTTTGGGGAGCAGGCATAGGTTGGAAAAGCTTAAAACACGCAAAATATCCGTAAAATCGTCATCCAGCAATCCCGCAGGTCTCGACGAAGGGAGCAAGCCGAGCCATAAAGAGGCTTGTTCACCCACAGGATGCGGCGAGAGGCCGTCTTCCAGCAGCGCAAGCGTAAGCGTCGGTTTAGAAAAAAACACCGAGCTTACTGCATCGACCGCTTTGTAGACTCCAAGGTGTAACTCCATATCTAAGGGGGGCTCGCCCATGCCCGAAAGCACGTTGCCCTCGAAATCCACGAGCATTAGGCCTTCTGCCTGAAGACATGCATACCTGCCTCCTAAGCGAGAGATCAACGCTCTTCCTTTACCTTGGCGAACAGACAGGCTTTCCCCTCCAAGGGCCGAGAAGGGGCCAGCGCAAATGTGTCGTATCGTCCTAAGAAATCCACCGCCGACCCTTGGTTGCACGCCCCTTCTCCGTTGGTTAAAAGAGCGGGGCAACGCGGGACAACGCGACTGACGGGACGGCACCTTCCCTAAGGACATGTAAACTAGACCCTTCCACACGTACAATAGTAGAGGGTAGACCCCCTGGCAGCAAACCGCCGTCTAAGGCGCAATCGACAAGCTCAAGCAGGCTCCTTGGCATGTCGGCAAGCGACCTGGCGGGCGGGTCTCCGCTGAAGTTCGCCGATGTTGCCGTCATAGGAGAGCCGGAAAACCTGGCCAACGCACGGGCGGCTGGGTGCGCACTGACGCGAACGGCGATCGTCTTGTCGAGGGCACAGGCAGAAACAGGGACGATGCTCGAAGCCCTCCCCACGATCGTCAAAGGCCCCGGCCAAAAACTAACCGCCAACCTAAGGAGGGTCTCTGATTCGTCCTCCAGCATCCCGAGCGCTTGAGAGAGGCTGGAGGCGATGAAAGGCAAAGGTTTTGAGGGGTCCCTGCCCTTCACGGAGAACACCCTCGAAAGCGCACGCGGATGAAATAGGCTCGCTCCCAACGCGTAGAACGTCTCAGTCGGATACACCACGAGCGCACCGCATTTGATGGCACCCGAAACGGACTCAACCCGAGAGCTTTTTTTGCCTGGCACTTCCCTCATCCTCTTTATTCTACCCGCATACCTGATATACTGGGAAAAAATAGGCTCATATCCTTGGAGGTTCTTTTGTGCGTGTACCAAAATCCAAGCTTGTCGTGGCGCTCGGAATCTTCTTGGTGGGCTTCTCCTACCTTGTGTATGGAGCCGTCAGGGAGGCCAGCACTTATTCTGTCCCTGTCCGAGACATTCCAGAATTTTTAAATTCCAAACCCGAGGTCAGGGTGATCGGAAAGGTGAAGCAAGGCTCAATCGCCAAACAACCGGGCGGCCTCGGGGCCTTTTTCGTGCTAACGGACGAAACAGGAGAGATCCCGGTTGTTTACCGGGGGGCTGCGCCCGACATGCTGCGCGAGGGGGGGCAGGTCATCGTCCAGGGCACGCTGGTAAACGGAACGTTCCAGGCCAAAACGCTCCTGACGAGCTGTCCTTCACGCTACAGCGCCGAACCGGAGGCCAATCCTTCTTAAATAAAAAGAGGTGGGCATGGCAAGCCTTGGAAGTTTCGCCCTTCTTTTCGCCCTTTTTGTCGCCCTTTACGGGTCTGTTTCAGCCTTTATAGCCGCCAAAAACCCAAAAGAAAAGGCCCGTTTGGCCAAGAGTGCGACAAGAACGATTGTTGCGTCGTTTGGGCTCCTCTCCGTTGCCTCTCTGTGTCTGATAGAACTTTTGGCGACCAAAGACCTAAGGGTTGAGTACGTAGCAAGCCACGTGTCGAAAGACCTTCCCTTATTATACACGATGACCGCATTCTGGGCGGGTCAGGCAGGCTCGCTGCTTCTTTGGGCCTGGATGGTCTCTTTGATGGGGGTCGTTTCGCTGTTGACATTCAGAAAAACGTTCGGACTACCCCTAAACGTCAGCCTCTACTCATACCACGCCATCCTGGGCGTGCTCGTTTTCTTTTTGGCACTCGTCGTTTTCGTTACAAACCCATTTACGCTACTCCATTTCACGCCTGCCGAAGGACTGGGCCTCAATGCACAACTCCAGCATCCTATCATGGCCATCCACCCGCCTACCTTGTACCTTGGCTACATCGGCGCGACGCTTCCCTACGCGCTCGCCGTGGGGATGCTACTCGCCAAATTCGACAACCCAAGCGCCTTTCGGGCGATTAGAACGCTCTGCCTTGTGTCATGGGGATTTTTGGGCGTCGGAAACATTTTGGGGGCCAACTGGGCGTACGAAACGCTAGGGTGGGGCGGCTTCTGGGCATGGGACCCTGTCGAGAACGCGGGGTTGCTGCCTTGGCTTACGCTTTCAGCTCTATTGCATACGTTGTTGCTGCAGGCTCGCACGGGGCTTCTGAAAAAATGGAACCTTTCCCTCGTCGTTGTTTCTTTCGGGCTGACCATCTTTGGTACCTTCCTCACGCGGAGCGGGATCATCAGCTCGGTTCACGCCTTCGTCCAAAATAAGGCTTTTACGATCAGCTTCACGGCGTTTCTGCTCGCGGTTTTGCTCTACGGATTCGGCCTGATCTTCTTGCGGCGCGGGCTCCTCAAGGGCGAAAAAAACCTAGAGAGCCTTCCTTTGCTCTCGCGTCCTTCCGCGCTGGTTTTCACCTGCGTGATTCTCCTCGCCATGACGTTCACGACGTTTTGGGGAACGATATTTCCGCTTGTTTCGGAAACATTCATCGGGCAAAAGCTCAGTTTAGGGGCGGACTTCTTCAACAAGATAAACGCTCCTCTCGCCTGGGCGTTGCTGTTCACGCTGGGGGCCGGCCTTTTCCTGCCACCATCTCCCGACACGCTCAAGCGTACCCTCTCTTCGCTGCTTTGGCCCCTCGTTGGGGGCCTTGGCATCGGCGGGCTCGGATGGGGGGTCTTTGGGTTTCAACATCTCAGCCAGCTGGTAGGGATGGCCTTTTTGGGGTTCTCGCTTGTGGGCATCCTGAAACACGCGCTAGTTAGCGCCTTTCTTAGAGACCTAAGGATGCGGCGTGTTGGAGCGATCCTTGTCCACGCCGGCTTGGTGATCGCTCTTTTTGGCGTGTTTGGACAGTATGGCCACACAAAGCAAGAAGTAAGCCTGAAGAAGGGGGAATCGACATCGGTCGGAGACAATCAGCTGGTGTTCGAGGGGCTGGCTTTTAAGCAAGACGGCCCCTGGATTACGATCTCCTCTCTTCTTCACCTGTACAAAAACGGAACCTTCGTCTTCTCGCTCGTGCCTAGCAAGACATTCTTAAGGAATCAAGAGCAGCCTGTGACGCGAGTAGCCATCCGCTCGAGGCCCAGCAGGGACGTTTATGCCGTCCTTGCTGGCTACGATTTTCAGCATCAACAAGGCGTGTTTGAGGCCCACGACAACCCGCTGATTTGGTTTCTTTGGTTTGGAGGAACGCTTATGTGTCTTGGGGGAATCCTTACGCTAATTCCTTTGGCCGACAAACCCTCGGAATCCGCCGGCCAAAAAAAACTTGTAGATATAGCGAGCTAGAGACGATGACGATTGCACTCGTAGAAATGATCCTGGTTGGGGCGGTTTTGTCCTACTTGATCCTGCCATTCTTGGAGGAGCAGGACTCTGGGCACGCCTTCAAACCCAAACGAAAGGATGCAAAAAACCCATGAAGCCTGTATTTAGCCTTGCTTGCGGACTTTTGGCTACCGCGTGGGTCTTCTCTGGAACGCTCCTGGCCGAGGAACCGGCGGCCAGTTTCCCGTCGTTCGTCGCTTCTGCTCGGAGGAGCCTTGTCCTTCTTCCTAAAGACGACAAATCTATCAATGTCATGGAGGTATACGTGCTTGCATCCAAGCTCGCCTTGGACAAGCTCGAAGAGGGCAACGCGCTAAAGTTCCCTCTTCCTTCCGGCGCAAACGAAGTAAAGTTGCTGCATGGCCTTGATACTGGCGCAAAGCTAAATAAGGAGAACGTCGTCTACACTGGGGGGGTAAGGCTAGGCCAGAATCAGTTCAGCCTCGCTTACACGGTTACGACGGGTTCAAAGCCTTTTCGCTTCGAACCAGGAAGGGTTGCTTCGCCTCATCCCGTTGAGATTTTTGTTCCAAAGGAAAGGGTGTTTGCAGTCACCGTCGAAGGGGCAAGCAAACTCGAAGACGAAGTGCTGCCCGCCGACAAGGCCCCCCAAACGTTTGAGCATTACGTCGGCCATGCCGGCCTTCCCGGAGCTCCGTCTCTCGTCGTGGTATTCCACGCACAAGGGGAAAAGTCGATCCACCCAGGCCTGATCATCGCGGGCGGGGTCGGCATCGGGCTTATCTTGCTGTTTGCCCTTAGGGCACGGTCCAGGCGCCGCGGCATGACTCTTTCTTCTTGAGCCTTAAGCAAAGGCCTACGAGCTATGGCTCAAGACACATCCCCGCCGCTGCTAGAAGCTGTCGGTGTTTCAAAAGTGCTATCTGAACGCTGGGTTCTTCGAAGTGTCCACCTGAGGCTCGGACAAAAAGAGCGGGTGTTACTCTACGGACCCAACGGGGCGGGGAAAACCACCTTGCTTAAGCTTCTTTGCGGCATCCAAAGACCAAACAGCGGGCATGTCCGGCTCTTCGGACATCCGATAGATCGGGCCCCAAGGGCTTGTTTGCGGCACTTGGGGCTGCTTTTAAGCCGGGGGTTTTTTGCCGAAGAGTTAACCCTCGAAGAAAATTTGCGCTTCTTCGGAAAGCTATACGGCATGGACAAGCAATCGCTAGACGAGCGTATCGAAGGGCTTTTTTCCTGGGCAGGCCTAGAGCATGCCCGCCGTAGCCCTGTATTCACGCTCTCTACGGGCCAACGCCAACGACTAGCGCTTGTGAGGGTTCGTCTACACAGCCCAAGGCTGCTTATCCTCGACGAGCCGTTCAACGGGCTCGACGAGGAGGCGCTTGGTTTCGCTCGCGACCTTTTTGTCCAGCCTACGACCGTCCTGTTCACGAGCCATGACCTCGCGTTTTCAAAGGAGCTTGCCACCACCGTCTTGCTGATCAAGGGCGGGCGGATCGTGGCCGAGTCGGAGGCAAACAACCCCGCCTTAATGAACGTCGTCATGGAAGCGCTCGCATGAGCACCCTCACGGCAACCTTGGCGCTCGTCCAAAGGGATTTTATGGTTGAGGCCCGCTCTAAGGAAATTTTTATCCCTTTAGGGCTTTTCTGCCTCGTGTTGTTGCTCTTGTTCGTGTTCTCGCTTTCGCCGTTGCCAGATCAATCCCGCCAGCTCTTCCCCGCCCTTTACCTGACGCTTTTGGCGTTGAGCGGCATTCTTGCGCTCGAAAAGGCGATCGAGCGGGAGCGTAGGGACGACGGGTTGTACGGAATCGTCGTGTCTCCGGTAGGGCTTAGCTCTCTATACCTAGGAAAGACTTTTTCTACGCTTGCGTTCCTGTTTGTGGTCGGGATCGTATCCATACCCGTTTTTATCGCGTTTTTGGGGCTTTCGCTTTCATGGCTTCAGCTTCTTTGGATAGTATGGGTCGAGATGCTATTCCTTTTCGGGTTTAGCGCGCTCGGCACCATCATGACGCTCTTGTCGTGGAATGTCAGGGCAAGGCATGTACTCTTGGCAGTGTTACTCTACCCGCTGATGATTCCTCCGCTGCTCGCCTCCTCCTCGCTCATGCGCCAAGGGCTCAACGGCCGGTTCGAGATGGGATCCGGCTGGGGAAGCCTCCTTGTCGGGTTTGACTTGCTTTACTTTGGGATGGGTCTGTTGCTTATTGAGCATGTTTTGGAAGAATAGCCATGTCAATGCTTGACAAGATGCTCGAGCGGTACTATGCATCCCGGTTGAACACGCTCGCCGTGACTGCGGCATGTCTGGGCGTGCTTGGAGGCCTTATCCGCATCTTTTGGTTTACGCCTATCGACTCCTATCAAGGGGTCGTGCAAAAAATCTTCTACATCCACCTGCCGTGCGCAATCGGCGCATTCACCGCCTTCTTCGGCGTTTTCGTCGCGAGCATCGCCTTCCTTGCCGTTCGTAAGGACGTGTTTGACGACCTTGCTTCCAGCCTGGCCGAAGTCGGCGTCGCGTGCTGCTCCCTGGTGCTGATAACGGGGCCAATCTGGGCAAAGCCTGCGTGGGGCGCCTACTGGACGTGGGACAACCGCCTCACTACGACACTGATCCTCTGGGTTCTGTACGTCGGGTACCTGCTTCTTCGACACCTCTCGCTCGAAAGTGAGCAGGGAAAGAGGGCTGCTGCCGTGCTCGGAATTATAGCCTTCCTTGACGTCCCCATCGTAAGGATGTCCGTCAAATGGTGGCGAAGCATCCATCCTAGCGTTCTGTCTGGCCAGAAGGGTACAGGCCTAGATCGGCCTATGGTCGAAACGCTATGGATCAGCCTTTTAACGTTCCTGTTCTTCTTTGCCGTCCTTTTGGTAGAGCGATTCGCCCTTGCCCGTGCAAAAACGCTCCTTAAAAAAGTGCGCATGCAAATGGAGGTTTGTTAGCGTGGAATACCTAACCGCTGCCTATCTAGTCCTCTGGGCAGGCCTTTTCGGGTATGTCCTTAGGCTCTCGAGCAAAAACGCCGAACTTTTGCGGAATGTCCGAATTCTCGTGGACTTTTGGGATACAAAGGTGTCCGAAAGCCCTCCCAAGAAACCCTAGGGATGGCCCTCCCGGGCGTCATCCCTCCGGACGGCCTCTTCGAGCTCTTTTTGGTGGACTTCCAAAAAGGCCATTGCCTTTGGGTCATGAACGGCGAGCACTCTCAAGGCAAACAGCGCACCGTTGACCGCACCCGACTTGCCTAAACCCGCAAGGGGGCACGGAACACCCGTTGGCATGGAAACGATCGAGAGCATGGCATCTACCCCTTGAAGAGGGGCACCCGCGATGGCAACCCCGAGAACCGGCTTGAGCGTCTTTGACGCGACCACTCCGGGAAGGTGGGCGGCTTGGCCCGCCGCGGCAAGGATAACGGCCACTTCCGGGTCCTCGTTCGCCTTCTGGATGATCTCGTCTAGGAATTTGGGCGACCTGTGCGCTGAAGCGATCCGAACGCGGGCCGGAACCCCTGCACGGGCCAGGATCTCAAGGCACGGCTGGATGGTTGCGGTATCGCTCTTGGAGCCAAGAATGATTACAACGCTTGCCATTCTTTTGCGATATCCCCCCTGTAGTGCATTCCTTCGAAAGAAAGCCTGCCTACCGCGTCGTAAGCCCTTAAGCGAGCCATGGACAGCTCTTCTCCAAAGCCTACGACGCTGAGCACCCTCCCGCCGGCCGTCACCCAACCATCTTCAAGAAGCGAGGTTGCTGCGTGGAATATCCTGACTCCTTCGCACGATTGGGCCTCCTCAAGGCCAAATATCGGTTTTCTGACTTTCGGCTTTTCTGGATACCCTTTGCTCGCGAGAACCACGCAGACGGCCTTAGCGCCAAGGGACGGAGGGCGCAACCCCTTTAAACCGCCAGGCTCGGCACAGCCTGCGAGCAACGGCACGATGTCCCCTTCGAGGCCAACCATCAAGGCCTGGGTTTCGGGGTCTCCAAAGCGCACGTTGAACTCCAGCACCTGCGGTCCTTCCTTCGTGATCATCAACCCTACGTAGAGCACCCCTCGAAAGGGGCAGCCTTTGGCCCTTAAGCCCTCGAGGACGGGCTCTACGATCTCCTCTTTGATGGTTTTCAAAAAGGCTGGCCCTGAGAGGCCGTGGGGGGCGTAGGCGCCCATCCCGCCCGTGTTTGGACCCGAGTCGCCGTCCAAAAGGCGCTTGTAATCCCTGGCCATCGGTAAAAGCAGTGCGTTTTCCCCGTCTGTCAAGGCAAAAGCCGAGGCCTCCTCGCCCTCTAGGAACGCCTCGATGACAACGCTGTCTCCAGCGTCGCCGAAAACCCTCTCGACAAAGACGGCTTCAAGCACCAGACTAGCCTGTTTTCGGTCCTTGCAGACAAAAACGCCTTTGCCTGCAGCAAGCCCGTCCGCCTTGATGACCAGCGGATACTCGGCCTTCGCCACGAATGTCTTGGCCTCTGAAAGCGAGGAAAAAACTTGAAAATCGGCCGTAGGGACGCCGAGCTCCTTAAGGAGCTGCTTGGCAAAAACTTTGGAGGTCTCAAGGCGTGCAGCTTCTTGCGTGGGCCCGCAAACCCTGAAGCCTGCCGCCTGCATTCCATCTGTCAGCCCAATGGCCAGCGGAAGCTCCGGCCCGATAACGGTAAGTCCGATGCGATTGGCTTTGGCAAACTCGACAAGCCCGCCTAAGTCCGTCGCTGGTATGCCAGCGGGGATCGCTACGTCTGTCATCCCGGGACTCCCCGGAGCCACGAAAACGCGCGAAACAAGCGGGCTCTTCGAAGCCCTAAAGGCAAGAGCATGCTCCCTGGCCCCTTGTCCAACAATCAAAACATGCATGATCAATGCCGAAAATGACGGGAAGAAACAAACACGCACACCATCCCTAGCCGATCCGCCGCTTCCAGCACCTCTTTGTCCCTCACGGACCCCTTCGGCGCGATAAAGGCTTCGATACCCGCCTCGTGGGCGTATTCCACGCCATCCGGAAACGGGAAAAAGGCGTCCGAGCCCATTACGGCCCCACTTGCCCTACCCTCCGCCTTGAGCGCTGCCAGCCGGACGGAATCTACACGACTCATCTGGCCGGCCCCTATCCCCACGCTAGAAAGGTTCTTCGCGAACACGATCGCGTTCGAGCGCACGTGCTTTGCCACATCGATCGCAAATTTCATATCTTCGAGTTGTTCCGGCGTTGGCTTTCTACGACTTGCCACTTCCAGCGTTCCATTCGAAGGCACATGGAGGTCTCGATCCTGCAAGAGCAGCCCAAAGAGCGTTTCCCTAGAGGTTAACGCCGGAAGCGGCTTATCGAAACTAAGAGTACAAAACCTCGTGTTTTTCTTTACCTGAAGGATTTCCATCGCCCTCTCGGAGTATGCCGGGGCAAGGACAACCTCGAGAAAGATCGGCCGCATGCGCTCTGCTACTTCCTCATCAATGGGCCGATTGCAAGCGACAACCCCGCCGAAGGCCGACTTCGCGTCGCAGTCGAGCGCTTTTTCGAAGGCTTCCTCGATCGTGCTTGCCGCTGCGACACCGCACGGGTTCGAATGCTTGATTACAGAAACTGCTGGGCGGTCAAATTCCCTCACGAGCAGGTAAGCCGCCTCGGCATCCAGAAGGTTGTTGTAGGAAAGCTCTTTCCCTTGGAGCGCGGTCAATTCGAACGCTTGCGACAACCTAGGGCGATACCAATAGGCCCTCTGGTGCGGATTTTCCCCGTAACGCAGCTGCTTTGTCCGCTCAAACACCGGCACAAGAAGCTCCGGAAACGCTTCGCTTCCGGCTTGTTCGGAAAGCGTCTTGGCGATCAGCGCATCGTACGCGCTCGTATGGCCGAACGCACGAACCGCCAACGAAAGGGACGTTTCTGGACGAACATACCCATGGTCTTCCTTGAGGTCCTTCAAGACCGATGAAAACCCGTGCATGTCTACAACCACGCTGACAAACGGAGCATTTTTTGCGGCCGCCCTGATGAGCGCAACCCCCCCGACGTCTATCAGCTCTCTTAAGGCTGCTTCTTCCAGGCCCCCTTTTGCCCCCCCTTCAAAAGGATAGAGATCGACAACGATCAGGTCGAACGACACGCCCCCAATGCGCTCAAGGTCGCTTACGTGTCCTGGGTTTTCCGGGTTGGCCAAGATTCCGGCAAACACGTTCGGATGGAGCGTCTTTACTCGCCCGCCTAAAAGCTCCGAAAACCCCGTAAGGTCTACCAAGTCCCGTACTTCAAGCCCGTTGGAGCGCAAGAAGCTTGCCGTACCCGAGCTCGCCCAGAGCTCGACGCCGTGCTCGGCGAGCTCCAGCGTTGGCCCCAAGAACGCCTGCGGCCTGGCAAGGCTAAGGAGCGCTCTGTGCATTTTTCTTTTCATGACCGTCCTGGCTTAATCCTAGCTTAAGGTTACTTTGACTGCTTCATGCTTGCCGTTACCATTCTGAGCAGGGTTAAAGCTTGCCAAGTGCTGATAAAAAGCAAAGCTCCGCTGAATCTCCGCCTCCGCCTTTTGGAGCAGCAGCTTCGCCCTGTCCGGGTCGATTCGTTCAAGCATCCGAAACCGCCCTTCTTGCTTCGCGAACTCGGCGAAAGAGAGCTTCGGGGGTTTCGAATCGAGAATCAAGGGATTTTTCCCTTCCTCGGCAAGCTTGGGGTTATACCTAAAAAGTGGCCAAAAACCAACTTGTTCGGCAAGCTTTTGGTGTTCTAACCCCTTGGCCATGTCAATGTTGTGCGCAATGCAGTGGGAGTAAGCAATAATGACAGAAGGGCCGTCGTAGCGTTCCGCTTCGATAAAGGCCTTGACAGTTTGGGTATCGTTCGCCCCCATGGCAATCTGCGCCACGTAAACGCTCCCGTATGTGATTGCCATGAGCGCCAAGTCTTTTCGTGGTTGAGCTTTTCCCGATGCGGCAAACCTGGCTACCGCCCCCAAAGGCGTGGCCTTGGACATCTGTCCGCCCGTGTTGGAGTACACGCCGGTATCCATCACGAGCAAGTTAATGTTTCGCCCCGAGGCAAACACGTGGTCTACGCCGCCGTAACCGATGTCGTAGGCCCATCCATCGCCACCGATGCCCCAAACCGACTTCCTGACGAGCAAATCGGCCAACGACAAGAGTTGGGCAACCTTTTGGCTCGGCCCCATAGCCTTTAGCCGCTCCTTTAGAGCTTCCAACCGTTGCCGTTGTTCGTACACCCCCGGCTCGCTCGTTTGGTCGGCGCTTAGGATGCCCTCTGCTAGCTCCTGGCCAACGTCCGCGGCAAGCTGCCTTAAAAGGTCCGCAGCAAACGCAACCTGGTTGTCGATCGTCAAGCGAAATCCGAGAGCAAACTCGGCTGCATCCTCAAACAACGAGTTAGACCAGGCTGGACCCCTACCCTCTTTGTTCATCGTGTAGGGCGTAGTAGGGAGGTTTCCTCCGTAGATCGAGGAGCACCCCGTTGCGTTCCCGATAAGCAGCCTGTCGCCGAACAGCTGGGTTAAGAGCTTGAGGTAGGGCGTTTCTCCGCACCCTTCGCAGGCGCCGGAAAACTCGAAAAGGGGCTCAAGGAACTGGGAGCCCTTGACAGTGTCCACTTTCACCAGCCGTCGGTCAACCTCCGGCAGCTCCAGGAAGAAATCGAAGTTTTTACGCTCGGCATCCCGGATGGGCATCTGCGGCACCATGTTCAGCGCCTTCCTGTCCGGATTTTGTTTATCACGAGCCGGGCAAATCTCAACGCACAGCGTGCAGCCCGTGCAATCTTCCGCCGCAACTTGTATGGTGTAAGAAAAGCCTGAAAATTCTCTGCCCTTGTACGGCATTTTCTTGAACGTCCGCGGGGCGTTTTCGGCAAAACGTTCTTCGTAGGCCTTGATCCGAATCGCCGCGTGGGGACAAACCAGGGCGCATTTCCCGCACTGGATGCACAAGTCCATCTCCCATGCCGGAATGCTGAGCGCAAGGTTTCGCTTCTCCCACTTGGCCGTACCGGTCGGGAAGGTTCCATCCAAAGGAAAGGCGCTCACGGGCAACGAATCTCCCTGACCTGCTACCATCGGAGCAACGACCCCCGTAACGAACTCTGGCGCTTTAGGGGACACGACGGGTGGCATAGGACGTGCCGAGGAGCTCACGCGCTTTGAGGCGGTGTCCACTTCGAAAAGATGCTCGAGCGTCATGTCGATCATGGCGTAGTTTTTCTGAACAACCATCTCCCCTTTACGCCCGTACGTCTTCGCAATCGCACCCTTCATCGCGGCAATAGCCTCCTCCTTAGGAAGGATCCCAGAAAGCGCGAAGAAGCAGGCCTGCATAATCGTGTTGATCCTTCGACCCATGCCTACTTCTTTGGCTATCTCATAGGCGTTGATGACGTAAAGCTTCAGACGTTTCTTAAGGACCTGCTCTTGGTATTCTAAGGGGAGCTGCTCCCACACCTCTTCGGGGCCAAAGGGGCTGTTTAGCAAGAAAACCCCCCCCTCTTTGGCGTAATCGAGCATGTCGAAACGATCCAGGAAGACAGACTGACTCACGCTGATAAAATCGGCCCTATCGATCAAGTAGGGTGCCCTTATCGGCTTTGGGCCAAACCTGAGATGGGATACGGTCACCGACCCAGCCTTCTTGGAATCGTACACAAAGTAGCCCTGGGCAAAGTTGGGCGTATCTTCACCGATGATCTTGATCGTGTTTTTGCTCGCTCCTACGGTACCGTCCGAGCCGAGACCGTAGAACATGGCACCGTATTGCCCTTCTTGCTTGAGCCGAAACTCTGGGTCGAACGGAAGGCTAAGCCCTGACACGTCGTCTTCGATCCCGACGCTAAACGAATGCCTAGGGGTTTGCGTCTTCAGCTCATCAAACACGGCCTTCACCATGGATGGCGTAAATTCTTTGGAGGACAGCCCGTAGCGTCCTCCGACAAGTTCGGGGGCGCGCTCGAACGGCGGGTTTGTGCCCTGCATTGCGTTCGCGATGGCCGTTTGCACGTCCATGTACAAAGGCTCGCCTTCGGCGCCAGGCTCTTTTGTGCGGTCCAGCACCGCAACTCTGCGAACAGTTTTTGGAAGGGAAGAAAGAAACGCACACCTTGAGAACGGACGAAACAGGCGCGACCGAATCACACCAACCCGCTCACCCTGCCGGTTGAGCGCCGAGACGGTTTCTTCGGCAGTCTCGGCCCCGGAACCCATGACCACAATCACGCGATCGGCATCCGGCGCTCCAGTATATTCAAAGAGCCGGTACCTCCTGCCTGTCAGGCGGAAGAACCGCCCCATGCAGCCTTCAACAACCCCAGGGCATTTCGCATAAAGGGGGTTGATGGCCTCACGCTCCTGGAAAAACGTATCGGGATTTTGCGACGTACCCCGTATAAAGGGCCTGTCGGGAGAGAGCGCGCGTTTCCTGTGTGCAAAGATCAGCTCGGGGTTAAGCATGCCAAGAATTTGCTCGTCCGTCAGCACCTGCACCTTGTTTACCTCGTGCGAAGTGCGGAATCCGTCGAAGAAGTGCAAGAATGGAACCCTCGACTCGAGCGATGCCGCCTGAGAAATCAACGCCAAATCCATGGCCTCCTGAACAGAGGATGAGGCCAGCATGGCAAACCCCGTGCTTCTTACGGCCATTACGTCGCTGTGGTCGCCAAAGATGGAAAGTGCGTGCGTCGCTACCGTCCGTGCCGCTATATGAAACACGGCGGGCGTAAGCTCACCCGCTATCTTGAACATGGAGGGGATCATCAACAAAAGGCCCTGCGATGCGGTAAACGTGGTGGCGAGGGCCCCTGCCTGGAGTGCCCCGTGTACGGCGGCTGCCGCACCAGCCTCGCTTTGCATCTCGACCACGGAAGGAACGCTCCCGAACACGTTCTTCTTGCCCTTTGCCGACCATTCGTCGGCAAGCTCCGCCATGGGGGATGACGGCGTAATCGGGTATATCGCGATGACCTCGTTGGTTTTATAGGCAACGAGGGCGCATGCCTCGTTGCCGTCCATCATCGCCCATTGAAGGCTATCGGGCTGTACCATGCTCTTCTCCCGCACATGTTGCATGAAATTTCCCGGAAGGGTGAAAAATGTCCTTTTTCTAGCTTACACCCAGCGATTTCTTGAGTACAGGGGGCAGAAAGAAGCAAGCCGATAAGCTTTCTGGGTCCATTGCATTCGTGATGCCGGAGGGAATACGGTCGCGAACCAGGCGGTCAATGGTTGCCGGAAGATGCGAGTTAGTAGCGAGGGCAAACCCCCAATCCAGCCCAAAGGAAGCCATATAGGCGTGGTAAGGAATGACGGTCGCGAACATTTCTTTCAGAAGTTTCAAGCCGTACCGAAACCCGGAGTTGAAATGCATCCCTGCCGAACCCATCTGGAAGCAGGCGACGCCTTTCGGGGAGAGGCGCGAGGCAAGGCCGACGATGAAATCTACGGTAAAAATCCCTTCCGCCGGCCCTCCTGGTACGGGGTCCGTCAAATCGTACACAATCACGTCAAAAAGCTCATTGGACGCCATAAGGTACTCTCGCGCCCCTTGAAAGACGACCTCGGCCCTTGCATCCTCAAAGGCTCCGGCCGAGAAACTTGGAAGGTGGGCCCTGCAAGCTTCGACCACATCCCGGTCGATATCCACCATAACGGCCTTTTCTACGCATGGATACCTTAATGCTTCCCGAAGCGTCGCCCCCTCCCCTCCGCCCAAGATAAGGACACTCTTCGGAGGCATTGCGGACGAAGAGACAGCCATAGCAGGATGGACAAGGGCTTCGTGGTAGACATGTTCGTCTGTTTCGCTCGATTGAATCTGCCAGTCCAAGAACAGCGCATCCCCAAAGGTTTTCGTTTTACCTATAAGGAGCTGCTGATAGGGGGTTTTTCTCGTGCAGTAGACTTCTTCGACGTTTATGGAATAATCCATCCCACGAATCGTAAAATCATGAACCCTAAGGACAGTCGGCCGCTCGCACATGGTTAGGCTACGAGCGCGGCTGCGTTCTGTTGGCCAGAGAGAATCCCCCGTTTAAACTCGCACATCACCGGCCTTTGGGAGTCAAACGCCCGGATCACGAGCTCGGAGATGCTGTACGGAATTTGGGAGTTTCCGCATGTGAACACGTCGACCGCGGCGTACCCGTGCTCGGGCCAGGTGTGGATCGAAACGTGCGACTCGGCGACGACGATCATCCCGCTGACGCCGTATGGGTCGAACTGTTGAAAGTAATCGCCTACAATCGTAGCCCCACCATTGCGTACGGCCTCAAGGAGCTTTTCGCGAACACCCGCAACGTCTGTTAATAGGTCAGGCCGACATTCGTTCAATTCTAGCAAGACATGAACACCAAGATTGCGCATCCTACAACTTCCCTCCTTAGGCTTAAGGGTTTTTCCGTACCCCTCAAGCCTAAGCGAGGTTTACAAATCAACCGCGCAGGCTAAAGGGGTAGAAAGACAGACTCCATGTTGTACAGAACCCTAGAGTCTACATCCATAAATCCCCCGCAGGTTTTATCCTCATACTTTAGAAGGGTAAGTATACGCTCGTATGTTCGAAAAAACAAGCCTTTCGAACCCAAGGTTAACTCATGCGTTGCGCTTGCCCCTAAAGCCCCTTTCTTGGGATACGGCTGGTTGAATCTTTCCCCGCCGTTGAGTCATTCTTATCCCCTGCTATTTATTCGGCAAGGAACCGCCTTTAGGCCAAGCGGCACAAAGGGTGTAAAATAAACGTTAAAAACATGGCGTTTTCTGAACGTGGAGCGTAAAGGCAGACCCTACTCGGGATGCATTCGGAAAAAGATCTTTGAAAACACCGCCAACGGGTTCGCGGTAGCCCTGTTCGAGCTTCATGGTGGCGGAGGCGTAGCAGGCCCCACGAAGGAATCCTTCGTAGTGGTAGGCCCGCTTTCTGGCCTTTCGCTAAATCAACGGGTCACGTTGGAAGGGAGATGGATAGAGCACTCTCGGTACGGCCCTCAATTTGAAGTCTTGGCTTACCACTACGAAGCCCCGACTACCCAAGAAGGCATCGTGGGCTACCTTTCGAGCCGGCTGTTCAAGGGGATCGGGCCTGCTTTGGCCAAAAGGATTGTTGATGTATTCGGCGAAAAGGCGCTTTGGGTGGTGGAAAACGAACCAAAAGCCCTTCTTGGTGTAAAAGGGATCGGGAAAAGCCTGATAAGTCGCCTTGCAACCTCCACAAAAAACTCCAAGGGCCTCAAAGAGCTCTTGCTATTCCTCTCTGAACGCAGGCTATCGCACGCCCTAGGAATGCGAATCTACCGGGTCTTTGGGGAGATGTCGCTTGCGCGCCTTCAAGAAGACCCGTATGCGCTTGCCGACCGGATTAGCGGGATTGGGTTCAAGACGGCCGACGAGATTGCTTGCAGCGTTGGCATTCCAAAGGAAGACCCGATACGAGCCAGGGCAGGCCTCAAGTGGGTTCTCAACGAAGCGCTCGAGGCTGGGTCGATGTGCATAGAACATGCCCGCCTCCTTAGTGAAGGACAAAAACGCTTGGAGCTTGGCATTGAAGAGCTCAAGACGAGCCTTGGAGAACTTATCGAAAAAGGCGAAGTCGTCAAGGAGCCATTGACCGGCATGCTCTACCTCAAAAAGGCCCACCGCTGCGAGGTGTCCCTCGCAAGGGCGTTTAGGGGACGGCTCCGTACCCTTGCAGGGTCGGACGGTTCAAAGCAACACGAAAAGCCGCTCGAAAAGGCCCAGAAGAGCCTCTCTGTCGCGCTAAGCGAAGAGCAATACACGATTGCACGAAACCTTTTGCGTGGTCCTTTGGCGATCTTGACGGGAGGTCCCGGGACAGGCAAAACGACGCTTATCTCCATACTTGCCAAGGCCTTTGAAGCCCGAAGGGAGCGTTTTGCCCTTGCCGCGCCTACAGGAAGGGCGGCGAAACGATTGCAAGAAGTTACGGGCTTTAATGCCTGCACGC
Source organism: Nitrospirae bacterium UBA2233 (assembly GCA_002347965.1). Taxonomy (GTDB): domain Bacteria; phylum UBA2233; class UBA2233; order UBA2233; family UBA2233; genus UBA2233. The sequence continues at coordinate 20,444 of DDYN01000005.1, forward strand.
TCCATAAACTGCTGGAGTTTCAGCCATTTTTAGGGCGCTTTCAAAAGAACCACGAAAACCCGCTTGATTTCGACACGCTCATCGTAGATGAAACTTCCATGGTAGATGCTTTCTTGTTCGACGCGCTCCTCGATGCACTCCCGAGAAAAACCAGGCTCCTTTTGGTGGGCGACAAAGACCAGCTGCCCCCAGTTGGCCCCGGACAGGTGTTTAAAGACCTCATTCAATCGGGAACGATTCCGTATTTTGAGCTCACACGCATCTTTCGCCAGGCCAGCTTAAGCACGATCATCCTCGGAGCCCACGCCATCAGACAGGGGAAAATCCCCCCAGTTCGGACACTAACGCCCTCAGAGCTTCGAGAAGCCCTCGTAAGCGGTCGAAACGGGGGCGATTTCTACCTGGTCAACGAAGAATCCGCCCCTAGAATCGTCCAGGCCGTCGTCGAGCTCGGCGTCTCAACCATCCCTAAGGCTTTCCCGGACCTCGAACCGAGCACCATCCAGGTGATTACACCGGTCCATCGGGGGCCTCTCGGGACAATCGCGCTCAACGAGGCTTTCCAGCATGCAAGGTTGGCCGCAGGAAAGATCAAGCCTCCCTTTTTGCAGGTTGGGGCTCAACGATTCTACGCGGGCGACCGCATCCTCCAGCTCAAGAACAATTACCAGCACGAGATTTTCAACGGGGACATCGGCCGGGTTGTTCGCGTGTTTCCCGAAAACCGCTCTTTTATCGCAAGTTTTTACGGTCGTTCGCTCGAGATTAAAGGCGATGGGCTCGAAGAAATGGGCCTCGCCTACGCTATCAGCGTACACAAGGCGCAAGGAAGCGAGTTTGGCGTCGTGCTCATGCCTATCGTTACAGACCATTACATCATGCTGCAACGCAACATGCTCTACACCGCGCTTACCCGCGCCAAGCGGCTTGCCGTATGGATCGGGACGAAGAAGGCGGTTGGAATCGGCGTTCGTTCGGCAAGGGACGAGCGGACGACAGGACTCGCCGACTTCCTTAGGTCGCCTCAAGAACACACGGAGCAACAAACCCTGGGACAGTTTTTCTAAGATGAACGTTCTCCTTCTCAACCCGGACGCCCTGCGGGGTTCGGACCCTGCCTATCCGCTCGGGCTTGCACATATCGCCACTGCTGCAATGAAGGCAGGGCACGCGGCTGAAGGCGTAGACCTGTTTTCCGAAAATTGCCCAGAAACGGCAATTTTTTCTACAATTGAATCGTTCCAACCGGACGTCGTCGGACTATCGGTCCGGAACATAGACAACCAATGCATGCGTGCCCCAATTTTTTATCTAGAAACAGCAAAAAACCTGGTTCATACCGTTCGGAAGCGCTTTTACGGCCCTATAGTCGTAGGGGGTGCAGGCTACAGCATCTTTCCCAGGGAGGCCCTGGACTACCTACGGGCCGATTATGGCATTCAGGGCGAAGGGGAACGCGCATTCGTCATGTTGCTCGAAGCGCTCGAGGCGAACTCGAAGGCTTTTTCTTTCCCAGGCCTTACACGTAGGACGGCGGACAGAGTGGAATGGATACCCAACGTGCCCTTGGCTTCGCTTGAGGGCGTATGGGCAGACAGAAGCCTCTTTCCTCCCTTGCCCTACCTCGACGCAGGCACCAGGCAATTCCCTGTAAACATACAAACAAGACGGGGATGCCCGATGGAGTGCATCTATTGCACCAACCCTTGGTTGGAGGGCAAGACGATGAGATTCCGCGGCCCAGAGGACGTAGTCCTGGAAATCCGGTCGCTTTCCGACAATTTTGGCATCGCACGGCTGACGTTCGTCGATTCGTTGTTCAACCATCCGACCTCGTATACGGAAACCCTCGTGGACGCTTTTCTTAAGGCACGCCTCGAGCTTAGCTGGGAGTGCACCTACAACCCGAGGTTCCACGACCCCCATTTGCTTTCAAAAATGCACGACGCCGGCTGCGTACGGGTTTCGATAGGCAACGAATCAGGCTCAAACCTTTCCTTAACGGCGCTCAAGAAGGGGTTTGAGCGTGAGCACATCGAAAGAAGCGTACTGGATGCCAAGGCCCTTGGACTCGAAACGGTCTGCTTTTTGCTTATCGGTGCTCCCGGAGAAACGAAAGATACCGTCCTGGAGAGCGTTTGCTTCCTTGATGAGCTGAACCCCTCGAGCGTTGTGGTCACACTCGGCATCCGGTTATACCCCGGGTTAGAGCTTTCTTCGATCGCGGCCAAGGAGGGCATGATCGATCCAAGGCAAAGCCTCTTGTCTCCCGCGTTTTACCTCCCAAGGGAGCTCGAAGGCTGGGCCGAATCCTTCTTTTTGGACGAGGTATTACCGAGCCATCCAAACTGGACGGTATAGGAGAAGACTCAGTGGATAAGAGGGTTGCAACGATCGAAGATTACGCGCCTTTGATCGGGAACGAGGCCGTAGAGCGTGTCCAGCGAAAGGCGATGATCCTTAAGGATTTCCGGGTGCTCCATATCAATTCCACGTTCTACGGAGGAGGAGTAGCCCAACTGCTGTCTTCTCTCATGGTCCTTCTTGGAACCCTCGGGCTCAAGGCGGACTGGCGGACAATTCATGGCTCGCCAGACTTTTTTAGCGTAACCAAAAAAATTCATAATGCCCTCCAGGGCGGTGATATTAACTTAACCGACAGGAAGCTCCAGATCTACCGGGATACCATTCATGAAAATACGTTCATGATGCATCCTGACAACGAGGATATGATCGTAGTGCACGACCCTCAACCCCTTTTGCTGATCGAGTTTTACAAAAAGCATTGCCCCTGGATATGGCGTTGCCATATTGACCTGAGTAAGCCCCACCCCTTGCTGTGGCAAGCGATATCCCGGACCGTCGAGAGGTACGATGCTGCCATCTTCCACATTCCAGAGTACGCAAGGGAGCTTCGCGTCCCACAGCTGTTCTTCATGCCCGCGATCAACCCCTTCTCGACGACCAACAAGCCGCTCTCGGAAGACGAAATAGGCGAACGCCTCGCACGCTACCAAATCCCCACGGACCTGCCCATCGTTGCGCAGGTATCACGGTTCGACCGCTGGAAGGACCCAATCGGCGTCATCGAGGCGTTCAAAATGGCCAGAAAGAAGATAAACGCAACGCTCGTCCTTTTGGGGAATATCGCCGCGGACGACCCCGAAGGGCCGGACGTTTACCAGGCCCTCTTGTCACACCAAGAGGAGCGGGTTCTGATCCTGTCTTGTCAGGATGCCGCGCTTGTCAACGCCCTTCAGCGCAAGGCGGCCGTTATCTTTCAAAAATCAATCAGGGAGGGCTTTGGGCTAACCGTTACCGAAGCCATGTGGAAGGGAACCCCCGTCATCGGGGGTAATGTCGGGGGCATCCGCCATCAAATCCAGGATGGTGAAAATGGTTTTCTTGTCAACTCCGTTGCCGAGGCTGCGGAGCGTCTTGTCTGGCTCCTTGAAGACCCGGAGCTAAGAAAGCGCATAGGCAGTGCAGCCAAAGAAACGGTTCGTTCCAAATTTCTGCTTAGTCGTTACGCCGAACAGCACCTGGACTTATACGGGGCGTTCGAGACCGAGTTTCACCTTAGGCGTCTTGTTTAAGGCATGCGTCGCCGGATTGACTTGACAGAGGCGGCCCGAGGGCTAAAAAATAAGGTACGTACCCATGCCCCCATGTAAGAAAGAAAAAACGACGACAACACCATCTTCCCGGCGCCATAACCGCGCAAAAGGCTCACCGCAAGCCCTTGGCCATGTCCTCCAACGGGGGCTCAAGGCGCCCGGGTTGAAGCGCCTAGGAAACCTCCTCCAGCTGGAGAAGGATTGGCAATGGATCGTCGGGCCTCGGTTTTCTAAACAGATCTCTCCTGGCACGCTGGCCCACGGGGTACTTTGGGTGGCATGCTCTCACCCCGCCTGGGGTTCCGAAGCCCAGCACTATAGCAGAATTTTTTTAAAAAACATTCGCGAACGCTACCCAGAATGGCCAAAAATTTCCTCTCTTCGGTTTTTTTACGCACCACACTTGTTTGAATGCGAAGATGATGGCCGACCTCGCCAGGAACCGATCCAGCCTCGGTGTAGTCCCTCAGACCTTGAGGGTTGGGTCGAACCCGCTTCGTTTGAGGCAATGCCCGAAGGCCTTCGTGGGGCCCTTTGTCGGCTAGCTCTCGCGATCGCCCAGAATTCTGACCAAAAGAGCTAACGGGTTCGCGATGCGTTTTGTGAGCAAACATTGGATGGGGCTTCTTGTTACGGGTGCAATGGCGGGGTGTCAAGCCCACCTGCCGAACGGCATGGTTCTGTCCGACCAGCCTATCGTCGCCATCGAACAGCACGCGGAAATCATGCCTGTCAGGCCGGAAGACCAAAAGGACGACCTTTTGGCCCGCTGCCTTCTTATTCAGCATTTGCTTGCCGAGGAAAAGCTTACCGAAGCCCGTGCTTGGACTATCGAAGCACTTCGCCTCTATCCCAAAGAACCCGACCTCTACGTCATGCTTGCCGAAATCGAGGGGCGCTTTGGAAGAAGGCGACAGGCACTATCCCTCCTGCAAAAGGCCTACAAACAGAACCCGGGTAGGCTGGATGTCGCCAAAAAATTGGCAGGCACCTACATGGCCCACGGCGACTTCGACAGCGCGTTCAGCTTACTAAAGGACATCGCGCTCAAGGATCCGGAGGATAAAAAAGTACTTTTGGCCCTAGGGAGCCTCTGCCTAGAAAGAAGTCAGCCTGCAACAGGCATACGCTATCTCGAGGGTTACCTCGATAAACACCCCGCCAACACTCCCATGCTTGTCCTACTGGGCAGGCTCTACATCGGGGCACACGACCTTGCAAAAGCCATTGAAGCACTCGAGAAGGCCTACGCAATCGAACCAGAGAACCGTGGGGTGCTTCTCGATTTAGGGTTGCTCTACGAAGAGACCGGCCAACCGGCCCGGGCTCTGGCATGCTTCTACAAGCTTCTCCCCGGCCATGAGGACGACTTTGCCGTTCAAGATAAGGTCGGACAGCTTCTTATTACGACGGGACGATACAAAGAAGCGCTCGAGCATTACAAGAGGATGCAGACGCGCTTTAAGGGGGCATCCGAACTCCGCGTTCGCATTGGGCTTGCGTACTACGAATTGCAAGCCTACGAAAAGGCAACCCAGGAGCTGAGGGGTTACCTTGAAGACGAGCCCAAGGACGACGAGGCTAGATACCTGCTTGCAAACACGCTCGCTCAAGCGGGCAAAGCAACCGAGGCGATCGAAGAACTCCAGAAGATCCCCGAAGACTCGGCCGTCTACATCGAAGTCCTAACGCTCAAGGCGTACCTCTATTCCCAGAAAGGCCTGTTCCAGCAGGCAATCAGTGCGCTCGAGGGAACGCTCAAAATCCAAAAGGACAACCCAAACCTTTGGGCTCTTCTGGGCGAAATCCATGCCAACCTCAAGCAATATGACAAGGCTGTCGCAGCGCTTCAACATGCCTACGACCTAGACCCCAAAAATAAGAGCTATCTGCTCTCGCTCGCGTTCTACTACGATAAACACGGCCAACCTGGAAAAGCCGAGGCCCTCGTTCGAGGGTACCTGCAAACAAACCCGAACGATCCGGATGCGTTCAACTTTTTAGGCTACTCGTTTACAGAACGCGGTATCCGGTTAGACGAGGCGCTTTCGTTGTTGACACGAGCGCTCGCCCTCAAGCCGGATGCGGCCTACATCGTGGACAGTCTTGGCTGGGCGTATTTTAAGCTGGGCAGGATCGAGGAAGCCATCGCCCAGCTCGAGCGTGCCTTAAGGCTTGAGCCAAACGACCCGGTTATTTTAGAACACATGGGCGATGCTTATCTCGTCCGCAACAACCCCGACAAGGCGCTTCAATGTTACAAGAAGGCGCTCGAAAACAAGCCGGAATCCCCGGAAGCTATCGAGGAAAAAATTCGGAGCATCCTCGATCAGTCCTCACCTTAAGATGCTGGCTCATCTTCGGACTGGTCCTTGCGCTCTGCGGAGGGGGATGCGCGCTCCATAAGCCGGCGAAGCAAGACTTGGACAGGATGCTTCAGAAGTTCTTCGCCAGACAGCAACAAGAGTTCCCTTGGCAGGCAAGGGGGTCGTTCGAAATCGAACTGGCGAAAGGGTTCGCCAAGAAAAAAGAGCGCTTCCACGTCGAGCTCTTTTTTCAGCCTCCCGGTATGTTTCGGATGGATTTTCTAGACCCGTTTGGGCTTACGGTTGCGAGTCTTCTTATCGGAAATACAAACGTTCTCTTTTTCGACCCATCCAAAGACAGGGCCTATGTTGGGCCGGCATCGGATGTTTCGCTTCAGGGCACAACCCTTGAAGGCTTCACATGGCTCACTTTTGCAAGGCTGCTTATCGGACGGGTGGGATTGGCTCCGCAAGACCCGCCAGAATTTTCTACAACGCGCTCAGGCGTACGCATGGTTTGGAAAGCGGGAAGGGCGGAATGGTTCGTTGGAAACTGCGGACAAGAACCGTGCGAAGAGGGGGAAATCCGGAGCACCAAGGGGGACGTGCTCGTCTTGGCACGCTACAAAGAGCACTTCAACGTAGGTTCGTTCTCCATCGCTAGAAGCGCAAGACTCTACATGGCAAACCGGCACGTTCGCATGCATCTTTGGATCAGCTCATTCAGGATTCCTCCTGGCTTCGATTCTAGCCTGTTCCAGCTTCCCATTCGCAACTCCACGACAGTTTTGAGGCTCAAGGATTTCCCGCTGGCCGAGCTCCTCCCGTAGGCCACCAAGGACTTACTCCAGCCTACGCCTCAGGAATGTCGGAATATCGAGGTCTTCAGGCTCTTCGCTGTCATCTTTCTCTAGGTTGAAGATTCGGGAAGACTGACGTACCTCCGAAGCGGGCTCCGGTTCGCGCTTGATTCGGACAGGCTCAGAGACGAAAGGATAAACTTTCTCGTCCTTTTCCCCGAAGCCCGTAGCGATCACGGTGATCCGGACCAGCTCTCCCATGCTTTCGTCGATCACGGCACCAAAGATGATGTTGGCATCTTCGTGGGCCTCTTCTTGGATGAGCGTTGCCGCTTCGTTGATTTCGTACATCGTAAGCGACGCGCCGCCTGTGATGTTGATTAGAATTCCGCGTGCCCCACCAATTCTGCCGTCCTCGAGTAAGTTGCTCGATACGGCCATACGTGCAGCATCAATAGCCCGGTTATCTCCTTCGGCTATGCCCACGCCCATGATAGCCAGGCCCGTTTCGGACATGACCGTTCGGACATCCGCGAAGTCTAGGTTAATCAGCCCAGGCTGTACGATCAAATCCGAGATCCCCTTGACAGCTTCCTTAAGGACGTCATCGGCCCTCTTAAACGCGTCCAGAAGACGCGTTTCCTTCATCGCGATCGTCAAAAGCTTTTGGTTCGGGATCGTTATGAGCGTGTCCACGCACTCTTTGAGCTCCCTGATCCCCTGCTCTGCAAGGCGCATTCTGCGTTTACCTTCGAACAAGAAGGGTTTCGTCACAACCCCGACGGTTAGAATGCCAAGGTTCTTTGCGATGGCCGCAACAATCGGCGCTCCTCCAGTTCCAGTTCCCCCACCCATTCCAGCCGTAACAAACACCATGTCGGCACCCATGAGGGCACGCTCAAGCTCTCCTTTGGACTCGAGCGCAGCCTGACGACCAACTTCCGGGTTGGCCCCGGCCCCAAGCCCTTTCGTGACGGACGTCCCCAGCTGGATCTTAGTATCCGCCTTGCTCTGGAGGAGCACTTGATAGTCTGTGTTGGAGACGATAAACTCAACCCCCTCAACGCCAGAATCAAGCATGTTGTTCACGGCGTTTCCGCCGCCCCCGCCGACTCCGATCACTTTGATGCGGGCTTTGACGTCAAACGTCCCTAGTCCGTTCTTCCCCATAGCTTCCTCACCTCTTTTAGGAGTTGTTTTACCCTGGCTATCCAGCCTAGCGGCGCTTTGGCTTCGGGAGTTTGGTCCTCGTTCAGCCTGGCATAGGCCAAAAGGCCGACTCCGGTGGCAAACCCGGGTTTCGCCACGAGCTCAAACGGGCCCTTTAGGCGGTAGGCCGGGATCCCGACCCGCGAAGGCAGGCCAAACACTTCGGAAGCGGCCTCTTTAAGCCCTCTCAGAACGCTCGACCCGCCACAAAGGACGAGCTCTGAGTATTGGCCTTGATCGAGGCCCCCTTTGCCCATCTCCCTCTGAACAAGCTCCAGAATCTCATGGACCCTAGCCTCAACGACGAGACATAACTTTTCGATTCTGACTGGCCGCCTATCTTTGTCGTAAGCCAGAACGAGCTCTACTTCTTCTTCCTGGTTCTCGGCTTCCTTCAGGAACCGTTCACTGGTACACCCGTACTCCCTTTTAAGTCGCTCGGCTTCTTGCAGGCCGATTTTGAACGCCGCTGCGATGTCGCGCGTAATGTGCTCCCCCCCCAAGCCAACGACCCCCACGTAGCGAGGGACACCATCGGCGTAAACCATCACATCCGACGTCCCCCCGCCGATGTCCACCAAGACGACTCCAATATCCTTCTCTTCTTGCGTCAGCACTACCTCTGCGCTCGCTAAGGGTTGGAGCACCAAGCCAAGGGGTTCAACCCCAACGTTCTCCAGAAGCCTCCGAATGTTTCGAAGCGGTCCCATTTGGGCCGTAACAACGGTTGCATCGAGCTCAAGCTGCATGCCAATCATCCCTATTGGGTTCAAGATCCCCCCATGACCGTCAATCCGGAACTCCCCAGGGAGAACGTGAAGCACTTCCCTGCCCTCGTCCAATAGAATCTCCTGAGCAACGCCGACGACCTGCGAGATGTCCTCTCTAACCACAGCCCTGCCTCCCAGCGAAAGCGCCGTCTTGTACGGCTTAACGCGGATGTGGCTTCCTCCGACGCTTGCCCATGCCCCTTCCACCCGAACTCCTGCCATTTCTTCGGCCCGGGAGATCGATTGCCTTAAGGCGTGGCTCGCCTTCTCGATGTCTACAACCATCCCCTTCTTAAGCCCTTGAGAAGGGACGTGGCCAACGCCGCATAACTCTAAGGTTCCACCCCTTTCTTGAGCGATAAGCGTAACGACCTTGGTCGTTCCTATATCGATCCCGACGGTACTGCTCGGCTTGCGGTGCATCGCTCCCTTTAGGAGTAAGAAAATCGCCCGGCATTCGAGCGTTTTAAGGCGTTTTGAACCAACAACCGAACAAGCTGTACGAAGGAAATACCAGCATACCGAGCAATTTCCGGGACGAGACTCGTCGCCGTCATCCCAGGCAAGGCGTTTGCTTCGAGAATAAACGGGCCATTCTTCGGGTGAACGCGAAGATCGACGCGGCTCAAAGGCTCAAGGCAAAGCGCCTTGTGAGTTTCGAGCGCGACACGCTCGACTTCTTGGAGCATCGAAGGCTCTATCTTTGGAGGAATGACGTGCCTTGATGCGCCGGGAGTGTACTTTGCGCGGTAATCGTAAAACCCTCCTTCGGGCAGAATCTCGATGCTTCCTAAGACCTTTCCCTCGAGAACGGCCACCTGAACCTCTGCCCCCTCGATATACTCCTCGATGAGAACGCCCCCACCGAAGGCTGTGGCCATATCGAACCCACCTTGAAGCTCTGGCTCGGCCCTTACAACCGTTATCCCCAAGCTAGACCCTTCCTCGTTCGGTTTGACGACCAGAGGAAACCCGAGCTCGGCCGCCCGAAGGCTTCCCCTCAAACCTTCACCTTGGCCTGTCGCGAGGTAGACTGCCCGAGGAACCGGAAGGCCGTTGGCCAAAAGAACTTTCTTCGTAAGCCACTTGTTCATGGACAATGCGCAAGCAAGCGGCCCCGGGCCTGTGTAGGGAACGTTAAGGACCTCCAAAAACCCCTGCATGCAACCATCCTCCCCGAACCTGCCGTGCAGCGCGTTGAAGGCGACAAAGGGTCTTAGACGGATGAGGCGCTCTAACGGGTCGGCTGCCGGGTCGAATGCCACCAGATCTTTGACCCCGAGCGATCGGCAGGCCTCGATCACCGCTTGGCCAGTACTTATAGAGACCTCCCTTTCTTTGGATTGCCCCCCCATTAAGACAACCACCCTGATACCGTCTAACCCTTCCATACCTCCACCTCAAGAGAAAGCTCAACCCCGTGGTCTTTTAACACCCGGGTCCTGGCCAGGTTGATCAAACGAAAGAAGTCCGAGGCGCTGGCATTGCCTACATTGACGAAAAAATTTGCGTGAGCCTTTGATACCATCGCCCCCCCTATGCAAGCCCCCTTGAGGCCGGATAAATCAAGGAGCCGACCTGCGGGGGGAATGGGTAGGGGCGGATTTTTGAACACGCAGCCGCACGAAAACACCCCAGAAGGCTGGGTCGCTTTTCGCCTCGAAAGGAACGCGTCCATCGTCGTGCGTATGTCTCTCGGGTCACGCCTGGTTAAAAGAAGCAGGGCCTTGATCAAAAATGGTGATTCATCGCTAGAACCTCCCACGGAAAGCGACCGGTAGCCGAAAGAAAACTCCGGTTTCCTTAACTCTCGAAACGCCCCCTTTTTGGGGTCAAAAACGGCGAGCGACTCGACCAAGGGGCCAATTTCCTGGCCATGGGCCCCAGCATTCATCCTAAGCGCCCCGCCAAGGCTTCCTGGAATTGTAATGCCGAACTCAAGCCCCCCTCCTCCTATATCGAGCGCCATCCTCGCGACTGCTCTCAAGGACACGCCGGAAAACGCCTCCAAGAAAACTGCATCTCCTTCGCCGCCCACAACCGGCCAAACCTTGGTCAACGCTCCGGCGAGACGAACTACCCCAAATGGAAGCTTTCCGTCGTCCACAAGAAGGTTGCTGCCACGTCCAAGGACTCGGTAGGGCCCATTAAGCAAGGCAAGCTCACCAAAGCCGTCTTCATGAAACACCTCGGCAAAATAATCCGGCGTCCCGCCCACTCTTAGGCTCGTACATTCGCCAAGCGGCTTCGGGGGCAACAAGCGAAGGCCGTCCACAACGTTTCACCCCATGAACGATGCGCAAGAAAGGGCATCGGTAAAACCAGCCGCAAGCCTGTGAATATCTCCCGCGCCCAAGAAGATGATCGCCTGAGGCTCGGTAATGCCTTCGAGCAGAAGGCCGATGGCTTCATCAAACGTGGGGGCGAACCGGCAGGGTGTCTTTCCTACGGCCGAGATACGCTCAAAAAGCCTGTGGCCGTCGCCCTCGGAGTCGTACGGCTCGCCCGCTCCGTAGGTCGGCAAAATAATAAGCTCGTCGGTCTCAGGGGCAAAACAACCGACAAATTGTTCCTGGAGGCGACAAACCCTGCTAAAGCGGTGAGGCTGAAAAACGACACGCCTCCGAACCTCCGGGAATTCGGCCCTGAACGCCTGGAGCGTCGCCAAGATTTCCGTTGGATGGTGGGCATAGTCCTCGATGACAGTAAGCCCAGGCTTGCTGAGCCTGACCTCAAACCTCCGTTCGATTCCCTCAAACGAGGCGAGAGCGCGGGCAATCGTAGGGTAAGAAATGCTTAGCTCAAGCCCTACCGCCACGGCAGCAAGGGCATTTTTTAGGTTGTGTACACCTGGAACCTTAAGGACAAGCTCGCCCAAACTTTCACCAAACGCCTCAAGTTGGGCGAAGCACCCAGAAGGCCGTGGTTCAACCCCCCACGCACGAACTTGAGATGCCTCTGAAAGCCCGTACCCTACCTTTCTTCTGTCGAGCCGCTCGGCAACGGCCAGGACGTTCGGGTCGTCGGCGCAGTAGACGCAGAGCCCGTAAAACGGGACTTTCTCCAAAAACACTCGAAAGGCCTCTTGGAGGACCTGAAAGCTGTCCCTGTAGCTGTTCAAATGCTCGTTGTCAAGGTTCGTCACGACTGCAATGCTAGGAGCCAACCATAAGAAGGAACTGTCGGATTCGTCGGCCTCTACCACGATGAAAGACCCCTTTCCCAGCGACGCGTTCCTGCGGGTTTGCTTCAAGCGCCCCCCGAGAACGACGGTTGGGTCCATTCCCGCCTCTAGTAAAACGTGGGCGATCATCGAAGTCGTCGTCGTCTTGCCATGGGCCCCGGATACCGCGATGCCGTACTTCAACCGCATCAGTTCGGCAAGCATGACAGCTCTTGGGATCACGGGAATCCCGAGTCTTTTTGCCTCAAGAATCTCTGGGTTGTCTTGAGCAATAGCCGAAGAAACCACGACAACGTCGGGGGCAATCGCAGACAACCTCGAGGCATCGTGCCCCAAGAAGACGGGCATTCCAAGGCTTCTTAGGTGCGAAAGCGTGTCAGAATCGGCGATGTCCGAACCCACAACCCGGTAGCTAAGGTTCCACAGAAGCTCGGCAATCCCGCTCATCCCGATTCCGCCGATCCCCAGAAAATACAGCGTAAGGTTTTGCCGGTACATTCAGATGAACTCCTTTCATGTAAGCCTCGATTGTCTCGATCATTCGGTCTGCGGCCTTGGGATGGGCCAAACTTTTCCATGCCAAGCCCATGTGCTCCCAACATGCCGGGTCTTGCGCAAGCGCAACAACCGCTTCAACGAGGCTGTCGGCATTCAGGTGCTTTTCTTCCAAAACCCTTGCCGCTCCTGCACGCTCAGCCGTCTGGGCGTTGAGGAGCTGGTGGTTGTGCGTGGCAAAAGGGAACGGGACGAGGATGGTCGGCTTTTCGACAAAGGCAAGCTCGGCCAAGGTCGAGGCCCCGGAACGTGAAACGATAATGTCCGCCCAACGGTACGTCAACGCCATGTCCTCGATGAACGGTAAGACCAAGAGGCGACCCTTGAAGCGCTCGAGGTATGACTCCACCCCACCCGTCGGCCATTTGCCCCATTGAAGGATTACTTCCGCATCAAGCCTGAAAAAAAGCTGCTCCAGGCTTTCGAGGACAATCCGGTTCATGCTGTAGGCGCCCTGCGACCCGCCGATCACCAGGATACGCACGGGCCTAGAGTTTAGGCCGGACTTCTTGAAATCCTCCTTGAAACTCTTAGCGTCCTCGATCCCGTCCCGTACGGGAATCCCCACGAGCAGCGCGCGTGTCCCCCAGCTTGCAAGCATACCCGAATGGGCAACGAACATTTTTTTGGCCCAACGGCGCAGGAGGCGGTTCACCATCCCTGGAATTGCGTTTGCCTCGTGAAGGAATAACGGAATACGCAAGACCCAAGCGGCGACCCCGACGGGGAACGACACAAACCCGCCGAAACAAACGGCCGCGCAAGGCCGCCCCTTCAAGAACTCTCGAATCATGGCCAGAATGGACGGAACGCCCTTGACAAAAAGCCCGGCTATGCCCCGAACCCCGCGCCCTGCAACCCCTTGCATGCTCACGGCAACGAACCGCAATCTAGGGTCTTGGCCCTCTACATAGCGCGCGTCTTTTTTGGTGCCAAAAAAGACGACAGACCCTGCGGGGTGCCTTAAAAGCCAGGCCCTGGCCACGCTAAGGCCTGGGAACAGGTGCCCTCCCGTCCCCCCCGCGGCAATCGCAAGGGTTGCCGTATCTATACCTCTTGAACCCATTCTTGGCTTTTCTTCTTATCCGCAGGTCCCTTGAAAAGGGCCCCTTCGTAGATCGGCCCTTTCTCTAGAAGGTTATGGAGCTGCTCTTGGGCCATGAGACGCTCGCCCTCCCACCTCGCCGGGCTCCAGATCTCAAAAGAACGGAATAGCCCTATAATCGCGGCACTTTCGGAAAGCTCGGCATAGGCACGGAATTCTTGAGGCAGGAGGACCCTTCCTTGGCCGTCTAAATCGAGCTGAACCGCCTGGCCGATAAGCGCCCGCTTTAGCAAGCGGACCTCCCTCGAGGAGCCGTCGGTTTCTGTCATCCTTGAAGCCATCCGGAGAAACACCTCAAGGGGATAGCCCGTCAGGGAAGTCTCCGGCCCGGGCAAAAGCACAACCCCTTCTTTAAGGCTAGCACGGAACCTCGGGGGAAAGGGAAGCCTTCCCTTTTCGTCGATCTTGTAAGTCCACTGGCCGATGAACATCGAGACTTACCTTCCCACGGTTCCCCACTTCCTCCCACTGACAGTGATTATACCCTTAATTTAAAAATTGCAATACCACGAAAGAGCAAAGAGGGCCGGGACGCCACAAAAGAGCCTTTCAGATGACCTCGGTAGGGCTCAAGGAGGCAAGAAGCTTAGAAAACGTGAAACCCCTATGACGAAAGCTCTTGAAGGCATCGAAGCTCGCGCACCCCGGAGAGAACAACACCCGGTCTTCGGGCATCACGACGTCCGCAAGCCTACGCATGAGCATATCCAGCGTCTTAAACCGCTCAGAGGGCACCAAGTCTCCAATCGCATCGGCAAAGGCATCTCTTGCGTGTCCGAAAAACAGCGCGAGCCGCACTTTTTTATTAACGAGGCCCCTTAAGGGGCCCATGTCGAGCCCCTTGGAAAGGCCCCCGCCTATCCACACGATCGGAGGGGGCAGCAGCTTAAGCGCAAGCTCTACGCTTGCCACGTTCGTGGCCTTAGAATCGTTGAATACGGACGCCCCTTTGAGCGTACGTTCAAAAGAAATGCGGTACGTCAACGGCCTTAGCCCTTCCAGCATCGAAAACGCCGTCTTGTCTCCGGAAAGCTCGAACGCGGCAAGCCCGGCCAAAAGGAGGTTTTCAGGCGGGACGAACGTCGCACCTTCAGAATGGGGGAGTGGAATCCTCAAGGAAAGGCCGGGGGCTTCCACGTAGAACCACTCCTTATCCCACACGAGCCCCCCATACGCGAACGACATTCTCTTGCCCACACTCCAAACCTTCGACCGGCTCCCTTGCAGGGCCTTTTCGGTGACTGGATCCGGGTTGAGCACGATCGCCGTATCCTTGGCACCAAGCCGCTGGAGGACGGAGAGCTTGGCGGCCCGGTAGGCTTCAAAAGACCCATGCCAGGAAAGGTGGTCAGGCCGGATCTCTGTCAAAAGGACCACGCTCGGTCGAAAGACTCTGGATTGTGCAAGCTGGAAGCTGCTCGTCTCCAATACTCCGACCTGGAACGATCCAGCCCTTCCTAAAAAGCGGCCAAACGGCGGGCCTTCATTTCCTGCACGAAATACCCGCTGCCCAAGCTGCGCCAAAAGATCCTGCACCCAGGAGCACACGCTTGTTTTACCGTTCGTTCCGCTCACGGCAAGCAATTTTGGCGGGGTGCCTGCAAGCAAAGAGATCAAGTCAAGCTCTCCAACCCAAGGAATCCCGCGCTTAAGGGCAAGCATAAACACAGGATGCACGAACGAAAACCCGGGAGAAGGGACGAGAACGCTAAGCCCCTCGAGGAAATTTTCCTCGCCGGAAGGCCCGAACATCTTGACGCCAAGCTTGGCAAGGTACTCCAGCGCCCTTCTATGTACATTCTTTGGGTGCTCCTCGTACACCCAAACGGCCAGCCCTTCGTTCGTAAGAGAGCGCGCAAGACGCCTTGCAGTCTTTCCGGCACCAAGTATACCAACAGGCTGACAGGAGCGTAGGCGGTACACGTGGACTAACGGAGCTTAAGGGTGCTGATTGCAAGCAACGCAAAGATGCCCGAAATAATCCAGAACCGGACGATCACCCTAGGTTCCGGCCAGCCAAGAAGCTCAAAGTGGTGATGCAGTGGAGCCATCCGAAAGATACGTTTTCCTCGAAGCTTGAACGAAGCCACCTGAAAGATCACCGAGAGCGCCTCCACGACAAAAAGTCCGCCGACCAAGATGAGCAGGACTTCTTGCTTGGCGATTAGCGCCACGTAACCAAGGGCTCCTCCTAGCGATAGCGACCCCACGTCTCCCATGAACACTTGGGCCGGATAGGTGTTGTACCAAAGGAAGGCCACGATTGCCCCCATGAGCGCACCGATCAGAATGCACACCTCCCCGGAACCTGGTACATGGGCCACGTTTAGGTAGGCTGCAAGGAGCTTGTTGCCAGCACAGTAGACCAACCCAAAGTACGTCAGGAAGGCAAAAACGAGCGGAACGCTCACAAGCCCGTCTAGCCCGTCCGTAAGGTTCACGGCGTTGGAGCTCGCCATGACAACCAAGGCGGCAAACAGGAAGAACGATGCCCCTAAAAGAGGCTGAACGTGCTTAAAGAAAGGAAGCTGCAGGAGCGTGCCGACTTCCGGCGTCTGCGCAAGCCAAACCCCAACGCCAGCCCCCCAGAGCCCTTGGATCAGGAGCTTGACTTTTCCGGGTACGCCTTTGGAGCTCCTTGCCTTGACCTTCCACAGGTCATCTACAAGCCCGAGCCCTCCGAGTACCAACAACGTCCCGATTCCCCCCCAAACAAACCGACTTTGGAGGTTTGCCCAAAGGAGGGTTGAAACGACTGCGCTCGCAATGATCACGCCCCCTCCCATTGTCGGCGTTCCGGCCTTGCTCACGAGGTGCTGCTTTGGGCCATCTTCTCGCAGCGCCTGGGTTAAATGGCGTCTTCGCACGTATCGGATGAAGGGCGGCATAAGTGCAAGCCCTAGAGCAAAGGCCGTAAGAAGCGCATAGATAGACCGAAAAGAAATATAGCGGAAAACGTTAAAAAGGCTTATCGTATCCGATAGCAGGATAGACAGGTGAAAAAGCACGCGCGTTATTCCTTAGAGAGTTGATCGTTCTCGATACACTCCAACAAGTCTTCCAGCCTGTTGGCCCTAGAGCCCTTGAGGAGCAGGGCGCTACCGTGGTGAATTATTCTCGAGAGCGCTAGGGATAGGTCTTCCTGCGCATCTTTTTGGTAGGCATAAATCTCGCAAGAGGGGTCGAAGGCCTTTGCGCCCTCGACAATACGAGGGGCAAAGTTTCCGATGCAGTGGGTTTGAATACCGAGCCCGGCAACGAACGCCCCGAGTTTTCGGTGATATCGCTCTGTTTCGGCTCCGAGCTCTAGCATGTCGCCCAGTACGACAACCTTCGTTAGGCTTTCGGCCAGCATACAAAACGCCTTTAAGGAGGCTTCCATAGACGCAGGGTTTGCGTTGTAGGCATCGAACACGACAAGCCCCCCCTTGGGCAGCGTTCTCGTTTCAAAACGCAAGGAAGGAAGCTGGAAGTCGCTTAGCCTCTGCAAGCCATCATGGAGCGGAACACCGAGCCTTGCGCCTACAGCCAGGGCAATCATGGCATCGCAAACAATATGCTCGCCAGGAAACGGCAAGGCTAGCTCAAACATCTCCCCTCCCGGCCCGATGAGTCTGGCACGCATCGCCTTCCCATCCCAAATCGGCGCCTCTTTCAGGTAGAGGTCCGCTTTGGTTTTCATGGAGACCAAAAGCCTCTCCCCTGGAAACCGAAGCGCAACCTCCAGGGCAAGGGGGTTGTCCATGCAGGTCACGAACAGGCCGGTTTCGGGGTTCATGCCCTTAAGGAGCTCGGCCTTTGCCTCCTTGACCTCTCCTAACCCACCCAGGCCTTCGAGATGCGCTGGTTGAACGTTTGTGAGAATCCCTACATCCGGGGCTACAATATCCGACAAATAAGCAATTTCCCCTTTTTTGCTCATTCCGAGCTCGAGCACGACGACTTCGTGGGCGGCCTCCAGCTCAAACAGGGCCAAAGGTACGCCGAGCGCGTTGTTGTAATTCCCTGGGTTCTTGTGGACGTTGTAGGCCGCCCCGAGCACGCAAGCGACCATTTCTTTCGTCGTCGTTTTGCCGCTCGAACCCGTAACGGCCACCATGGGAGCCTTAGACTTGGAACGAACGGCCTTGGCTATTGCCCCGAGCGCAGAAAGAGGGTCTTTGCACCCGATGATCCAGCCGTCGACCGGGGAGGCATGGCGCCTCCAACGGGTAAGCTTATCGAACCTTCCTAGTACGCCGAGCGCCCCTTTTTGAAGGGCCTCGCCAAGAAAGGCATGGCCGTCGGTCCGCTCCCCTTCGAGAGCTACAAACAAAACTCCTTCTTTACAAAGGCCGGAATGCACGACGACGCCCGTAAACTCCCGGCCTGAACCTTTTTCCAGGGCAATACCCGAAACTGCCCGTAAAACCTCCGACACACCCAAAGGAATCATGCTGGGCCTATACGCCTGGGGGTCTGTACGCGTCGAGAACCGCCCTTGCCACAAGGCGGTCATCAAACGGGTACCGAACTCCCCGAACCAACTGGTAGGCCTCATGCCCCTTTCCCAGGATTGCCACGGTATCGCCTGGGAGTGCCCTAGATACAGCAAACTCTATGGCTTCGCTGCGGTCAGGGATACACACGTACCCCGATTGCCCGTCGAACCTCCTTGCCGAAATTCTTGCGCCTTCTTCCATCGCCCTTAGGATTGCGAGCGGATCCTCGCTTCGAGGGTTGTCCTGCGTAAGGACGGCCACGTCGCAGGCTTCCGCAAGAAGCTTCCCCATGATGGGCCTCTTAAACGGGTCGCGGTCTCCGCCGCATCCAAGGACACCGAAGAGCCTGCCCCGGCTTAAGAGCTTAAGCGCCTTAAGCACCCTCTCGACAGCATCCGGCGTATGGGCGTAATCGACGAACACGCACGGCTTTGGGCCCCCATCCCTTGCTCCCACGCGCTCAAGCCTGCCCGGAATCTGGGGGAGATGCTCCAGCGCTGCCACAAGAACCCTAGGGTCAAACCCGAGCCCCACACCCAGAGCCAAAGCTCCCAGCACGTTGGAGACATTGTGGAGCCCAACCAGGGGTATCCTGGCCTTTTCAATGGCCTTTGAGTCCAGAACGAGCTCGAAGCTCGTCCCTTGGAGAGAAAAAGCGATATTTTTGGCGCTCAAGCCTTTTTGGGAACACAACCCAAAACCAAGCTTCCGGCCCTGCCCAAAACCTTCAAGAAGCCTACGCCCAAACGGGTCGTCAACGTTGAGGGCGGCAAAGCCTCCTTTTTTCATATACACCTGGAATAAGCGGGCTTTGGCCTGAAAGTAGGCCTCCATCGAGCAGTGATAATCAAGGTGGTCATGCGAAAGGTTCAAGAACATCCCCGCTTGGAAACAAAGCCCGTCCACCCTGCCCTGGTCCAAAGCGTGCGAGGATACTTCGATTGCGACCGCGCTGGCTCCAGCATGCCGGGCCTTGTTCAAACACTCGGCCATCTCGAAAGTTCCCGGGGTGGTGTTATCGAGCGGCTCGAAGGGCGCATCCACACTAACCCTTGTCCCTAAGGTGCCGACGTAGGCGCATGGCTCTCCGACACTAGAAAGCATCTGCTGGAGCAAGCACGCACTCGTCGTCTTCCCGTTTGTCCCCGTAACCCCTATTAGACTAAGCAGGCGCTGTGGGTTCCCGTAAAACCCGTAGGCAAGACGAGCAATACGCTCTTCTAACTTAGGAACCTCGATTAGGCAGGCATGTCCCGAGTCGATGCCCTTGGCATCCTCCAAAATCACGCAGGAGGCCCCGTTGGCCAACGCCTCGGCCACGAAAGATCTCCCGTGGGCGTTGACTCCTTTTCGTGCAACAAAAACGAAGCCTGGCTGGACACGTTTTGAGTGGTCGGTAATCCCGGATAAAAATGTTTCCGGCACAACGGCCCCTGAAGCACGGCACGGACGAAGGGTTCCGAGAAGATGGCCTAAATGCACGAACCCTGACCTTCTTTTTCAAAACATCGAAGCTTGGCGCTTCTTGAGCGATGGTTGGCACGAACCTCTTCCAGGCCCGGACGAACGGGTTTTTTGGTAATGATGCTTCCGTCGTCCCGAGCTTTAAAAAAGCGCTTCACGAGCCCGTCCTCCAGAGAATGGTAGCTGATCACGACGATTCTACCACACGGTCCGAGCTTGCAAACGGCCTCCTCGAGCCCCCTTTGCAGCTCTCCAAGCTCGTCGTTGACGGCAATCCGAAGCGCCATGAACGAGCGAGTAGCCGGATGGATGTTGAATGAACGGCCTTTTCTCCCGACGGCGCGCTCGATGATTTGGGCAAGGGCCGAGGTAGATTCTACCGGATGGACCCTCCTTGCCTCCACGATAGCCCTGGCGATCCTCCTGGACCTAGGCTCCTGACCTAAGCCCCAAAGAATATCCGCCAACTCTTTCTCGGAAAGCGTGTTGACCAACTCTTTGGCAGACGTATGGATAAGCGGGTCCATCCGCATGTCCAGCGGTCCTGGGTGACGGAAACTAAACCCTCGCCCTGGATCCTCCAGTTGACGGCTGGAAACCCCCAGATCGAGCAGTATAAACCCCGCTTGGGGCATCCCAAGCTCATTCAGCAGCCCAGGAATAGCGGAAAACCGCGCCTTGACCCATAAGATGGACTCAAAGCGGGGATGCTCGGAAAGCCTGGCCTTTGCTCGTTCGATCGCGCTTGCGTCTTGATCAAGAGCGAGTACGCGGCAACTTCCCGGAACTAAACCCAAAAGGGCTTCCAGGTGCCCCCCGTCTCCTACGGTGGCATCCACCAAGACGGAAAGGTTCTTTGCCCCGTAGGCCAACGAAACAACGGCGTCCTTAAGGACGGGGATGTGGTAGGCGACAAAAGGCGAAGGCAAAATTGGCAAGCTCATCGTAGAAACATTGAAAGGCCTTAAAGTTAGGGATAAGCCGGATTCTGTCCCCGCCAAACGGCGGGCGAGGGTCATTCCTCTTTGCCTCAACGTGCGTGCGACCTAACCCGGAAGGCGCCGGAATTACCGGCCGGAACAGGCGATTCCATACCTCCCCTATTTGGTCTTGCTCCGGATGGGGTTTGCCATGCGCCCCTCATTGCTGAAGGACCGGTGAGCTCTTACCTCGCCGTTTCACCCTTACCCAAGGCTTTTACACCGAGGGCGGTTTATTTTCTGTGGCACTTTCCTTCAGGTCACCCCGAGCCGCGGTTAGCGGCCATCCTGCCTTTTGGAGTCCGGACTTTCCTCGAGTCCCGTGGAACTCGCGACCCCCTCCCTAACTTCAAGGCCTTACATTGATAGCATAACCTCTTCGTTTTCTAAATCAAGCTCCCCATTCTTGTCGAAATACAGGATACGGTGGCAACTCGGACAAACGATGACGTCCCGATTTGCCTGAACGCGGTTAAAAAGCTGAGGAGGAATGTTCATGTAACACCCGTAACAGGTGCCATTCCGCACCGGCGCGACGATAGGCAGCAACGAGCTCGAACGGATCAGTTCATAATGCCTCACGCACTCCGGAGTAAGCTGCCCCTTAAGCCGTTCTATTTGCGAAGAGGTACACTCGAGCTCTACAAGAAGACCTTGGCGCTCTTTCTCGACAGAGTCGGCCTTGGAGTGGTACTCCTTTTCAAGCTGCTCAACTCTCGAGGTAAGCATGTGTATCTCTTCGGAGGACCTAGGAATGTCTTCTTCAAGCTGAAGAGCCTCCTCCTCGAGCATTTTCTTCCCCTTTTTGAGGTTTTGAATCTCGCGCATTAACACCCGGAAAGCATCGTCGCTCTTGAGGTTGTAAAGCCGTTTTTCCCGCTTCTTGGCCTCTTCCTCGAAGATGGCCAGTTCTTTTTGAATGCTCGCTTGGCGTTGCTGCCGGGAAACAATAAGCTCGGAAAGCTCGCGTAAGCGTTCTTTTTCCGAAAGAAGCTGCTCGCTTAACTCCTCCACGCTCTTAGGGAGTGTACCCAGGCGTCCCCTAAGAGCCACTTCATCCCTGTGGAGCGCCTGCAACTGAAAAAGGACACGGACTTGCTTCAGCAATCCCCTCCCCCTTTCTTTCTTAAGTTTGTTAGGTTGGGTTTAAAGAAACCCATCGGCCTGGAAGGACCGAAAAGTGTGGCTTGGCTTGCAAGGTCACGCAAAACACGATGCATGGCGTTCGATAGGAGATTTTCTCTTGGTGGGCCCACCCGGAGTCGAACCAGGAACCTACCGGTTATGAGCCGGCTGCTCTGCCTGTTGAGCTATGGGCCCCACACATTTACGTATCCGCAATAGCTTATTATACCCCTCGAGATGCTTCATCGGAAAGCCTAGGAGCGCAGCAATGCGGCCCCCCATGTCAACCCCGACCCGCACGCAAGGCTCAACACCCATGCTGCTTGCCCTTCCAACCCGCCTTGTTCTTGGAGTTCCGTCATGGCAATCGGTATGGATGCGGCCGACGTGTTCCCGTACCGTTCCAGGTTGGTCCAAAAAGATTCCATGGGAATCCCTATCTTGCTCGCAACAGCCTCCAGGATGCGCAGGTTGGCCTGATGAGGCACGACAAGGCGTACGTCGTCTGGCTCTAGTCCGTGAGCGTTGAGCATGTCTTGAGCCGCCTCGCTCAACCTGGTTACGGCAAGCCTAAAGAGCTCTTGGCCGTTCATGTGGACAAACGCATCTTTGGAGAGATCATCGGAAAGGTTAGGGTAGGCATGCTTGCAGTAAAGAAGCCCGCCATGCTCACCCTCGCTTTTTACGCACACATCGACAACTTCAAAATGAGGCTTGGCATGCGGTCGGGCCTGCGATACAACGGCGGCTCCGACTCCGTCGCCAAACAGCACGCAGGTAGACCGATCGGCATAATCGAGGATCCACGAGAAGTAATCGGCACCCAGAAGAAGGACGTTCTTGAGCCCTCCCGTCACCATCCCCCGGATCACGTAAAGCCCGTAGAGGAACCCACTGCACGCCGCCGTAAGGTCAAACGCCGGAATAGGCGGCACGCCTAGCTTGCCCGCAACGAGGCATGCGAGCGATGGCATGGCAAATGGGGCCGTCGTCGTCGCGACGACGATCGCATCCAACGTACCGGGCTTCATACCGGATGCGCGAAGCGCCCCTTGGGCGGCGATCACGCACCCTTCGAGAATACCCTCATCGGGTGCCGCGACCCGCCTGCTACGGATGCCCGTTCGTGTGCGGATCCATTCGTCCGATGTGGGCAGCAGGTAAGAGAAATCGTCGTTGTGCAGCTCCAAGCTCGGAAGGTGTTTGCCAAAACCGGCAAAAAACATCGCAAAAATACCCCCTTAAGGTTCGTAGGCCTTAATGACGAGCGAAGCGTTCGTGCCGCCAAACCCGAAGGAATTGCTCATCGCCACGCAAGGCTTGAACGGCCGTGCCTTATTAGGAATGTAATCGAGGTCCAACCCCTCGTCTGGCTCATCCAAATTTATAGTGGGCGGCAAAAACCCCTCGACGATACTCATGGTACAGAACCCTGCCTCGAGCGCTCCTGCGCCGCCCAAGCAATGGCCTGTCATGGACTTGGTCGAGCTTACGGCAAGCTTATAGGCATGCTGCCCGAACGCACGCTTGATCGCAAGCGTCTCGATGGCGTCGTTGTACCGGGTAGAGGTACCGTGGGCGTTGATATACTCGACCGACTCCGGACTCAACCCTGAATCTTGGATGGCACGGGCCATGCATGCAGCCATCCCCCTGCCTTCCGGGTCCGGCGAAGTGATGTGGTAAGCATCGTCGCTCAAACCATACCCCGCGACCTCGGCGAGGATTGTTGCTCCTCTTGCCTTGGCGTAGTCGAGCGCTTCAAGGACGAGCACGGCTGCCCCCTCGGCTAGGACAAACCCATCCCTGGCCTTATCGAACGGCCTCGATGCCCTCGCAGGCTCGTCGTTGCGCTTGGAGAGCGCTTCCATGTTGCCAAACCCTGCAATCGCCAAGGGGGTAACGACGGCTTCCGCACCCCCGGCAAGCGCAAGCTGAAGCCTGCCCGAACGGATCGCCAAAAAGGCCTCCCCCAGTGAATGCGCCGAGGCAGCGCAGGCAGTAGAAAACGTAAGGTTCGGCCCCTGAATCCTGTAGCGGATCGCGAGCGTCCCTCCCGCGATGTTTGGAATGATCTTCGGGATCAAAAATGCCGAAACCCTCCTTGGGCCCTTTTCGAGCAGGGTACGCTTGTTCTCCTCGATCGTGCCTAGCCCTCCGATCCCTACCCCCATGTACACGCCAGCCTCAAGGCCGAGCCCTGCGAGGTCTTCTTGTCCCACCCCTGCTTGGGCAAGCGCCATGTCGGCCGCGGCCAGGCTGTAGAGCGTGAAGAGGTCCATCCTGCGAGCGTCTTTTTGGGCGATTCCAAACGCTTCCGCGTCAAAGCCCTTTACCTCGCCCGCAATCCTGACTTCAAACCCATCGGCAGAAAACCGCGTAATAGGCCCGATACCGCTTTTGCCCTCGAGTAGTGCATCCCGGTTCGCCACCCAACCGATCCCAAGGGGCGTAACCAGCCCCACGCCTGCGACAACAACTCGCATAAACCCACCAATCCCCTCTTTTCTTTATCCCTCTTTCTTGATAAACCCAAACCTACGGCCCTTTTGGTAGCTCTTCGAAGGGCAACGGGGAGAAGGAAAGGATACCCCTAAAACCTGCACCGTGCTCGAGGACAAGCTCTCCTCCAAGGTATCCTGTGTACCCAACAAACCCCGCCGCAAAGAGATAGGCCAAAAAGAACAGTGCCGCCAACGTTTGGCTCCCCTTGAGTACCATTTGCGAAAGGATTCCCACGATAAAAGCGAACCCTAGCACCCAACGGGTCCATTCACCAAGCTCTTCATGCCTTTCCAGCGCCTGCTCGATCGTAGGAATCCTTTTGGCAACTTCAGCCGCCTTCTCTCCGGTGAATACGCTAGGGAAGGAAAAAAGAAACGCGAACGCGAGCATAACAAGCGCTAACCTTTGAAACTCTGGCCATTTCGCGTATCCTAAGAGGTAGAAAAGAAGGCCGGTAATGGTAAGGGCGACTGGGAAATGAACGAACGCGGGGTGGAGTTCGGCAACATTCATGGCACCATCCAAGTTTTGAAGGATAATAGATGCATTTTTTGAGTGTACCAGGCAAGAACATGGCATGCCAACCGGCTGTAGGGCGGTTTTGATTCCCAGATGACTTTTATAGACCACCAAACCTTGGACGACCTAAGCGTCCGTACCCTCTTTAGTCATATCGCAAGCCTCGCCCAAACGCAGCGGGCCAAAAGCCGGCTGCTTGACGAACCTTTCCTGGAGAGCTTCGAGCAACTCTACGACTGCCTGGAAGCCGCAAAGCTCCTCGCGGCCCTTCAGGCCAAAAATGTGGAATGGTTCGTCCTTCCCAAGGGCATCGAGGAGGTCGAAACCCTTGAGCACGAGCAAGGCCTCATTTCGCCATCTTCAATCTTGCGGGTCCGAGGAATTCTTGAGGTACTCGAACGAACCCGAACCATCGGGAAGGCCGTATGGCTGGACTGCGAGCCGCTCTTTTCGTTGTGCGCAAAGCTTACGCACTTCGATACGCTAAGCAAACTCCTGGATGAAGCGTTTGATCACCAGGGCATGGTCAGGCCGGACGCCTCGATGGAGCTTCTCGAGCTTGCTTACGAGCTTACGCAAGTGCGCAAACAGACCGAATCGCTCTTTGAAAACGCCCTGCATGACCCAAAGATTCAAAATTTTCTCCAGGACCGCTACGTCACGCTTCGGAATGGCCGGTTCGTCTTGCCTATTAAAGAGGAGATGATGGGCAAGTTCCGCGGCATCATCCAGGATGTCTCCAAGAGCGAACACACGGTTTTCATGGAACCGCTTGCGCTCATACGACACAACAACCTTTTTAGACGACGATGCATCGAGTACGACCAGGCACTGGAGATATTTAGAAAAGAATTGCAAGAAAAAATCCTGGGTGAAATGCCGAACCTGAGCGCGAACGTAGAGATTCTCACGAAAATTGACACGCTCGTTGCAAAGGCGAAGTTTCTGCGCAAGCTCGACGCCAAAAGCCCAAAATTAACGACGATGCCGCCATCCAAGGTTCAAGGACTAGCCCACCCCCTACTGATCCTTCAGGGGTTAAAGCCAATCCCGCACGACTTTGAGCTTGAACCGGGCAAGCTTGGGCTCATTCTCACAGGGCCAAACGGCGGGGGCAAGACGGTATTTCTCACCTCGATAGGGCTCAACCTTCTTCTTGTCAAAAGAGGCCTTCTTCCCTGCGTGAAAGAAAGCTCGGTTCTGCTTATTCCCCGGGGAATCTATGCTGCAATGGCGGAAGGAGAAAGCCTTGCCGAAGGGCTCTCTTCGTTCACGGGCTATTTAACGCGGCTCAAGACTATCCTAGAGCTGGTGGAGCCTGGAGATTTCGTCTTGATGGACGAACCCCTAAGGAACACCGACCCGCTTGAGGGCAGCTTGCTGCTCCAGGCCATCTTGGAAGCCCTGTTCGAAAAGGGTGCCTTCGTTTTCATCGCCACGCATAACCCTTGGATGAAGTCCTGGGCAAAGACGCACCCGTCTTGTAGCGTCTACACGCTTGAGTTCGACCCAAAAACCCAAACTCCGACCTACCACCTAAAAAGGGGCGAAGTATCAGAAAGCTTCGCCTTGGATGCGGCCCGCAACGTGGGGTTCCCCGAAGCGATTCTAAAAAAGGCCCTCGAGCTGAGAGCGTGCGACCCCTACCTCTCGCTCAAAGACCAGCTCCAAGAAGAAAAGCGTAGACTCGAAGAAGAAAGAGGCCGCGTACAGGCGCTGCTTAAGGACTTCGAAAACAGGCTTGATGAAGTCCTGGCTCAAGCAGAACGAAAAAAGACCGTGGGGAGTAGGGCATCAGGAACGCTCAAAGAGGCCGTCCGAAGGGAAGCGCTCCAGACCTTTAAGGCCATTTCTCCGGAAAGGGTGGTTCCCGAAGCCTTCATGCCCAGCACCCTCCTGATAGGAGACCGCGTGCGCATCGAAGGGATGAAAGCCGAGGGGGTCGTTGCCGCCCTCAACCAAGAAAGGCGCCAAGCGGACGTGCTCCTGGGCGAACTCAAGCTCAGACTCCCGATCGAGAGCCTGCACCCCCTACCCAAGGCCGGCCCAAAACCTAAGGTCACGGTTCACCTGCAAGAAGCCGGCGGCGATTCCGAGGGTCTTCTTGACGTCCGGGGGATGGATGCAGAATCGGCCCTAGGACTCATCGAGCGTCAGATTTCGCGTGCGCTCACAAAGGGTAAGGGGTCTGTCAAGATCCTTCACGGCATCGGGGCGCTTCGAAGACACTTGCGCGAGGCCATCCAGGAAAACTATCGGGGCATCGCCCTCGTCCGTCCAGGCCATGACCTCGAGGGCGGCGAGGCTTTCAGCATAGTCGAACTTCGCTAACCCTAGGAGATCGCATGCGATTCGTCATGGCAGCCAAAGAGGGGCGCTTAAGGCCCGGGATCTTACTTTCCTCGCGGGTCGTTTTCTTGTCGGACCTTCTGCGGGAGGAAATCCTAGACCTTCCGAAGTTCTTGTCGGAGACGCCGGACGCCATAAAGAAGACCCTGGAGGCGCTGGGCAACACCCATACTTTGAGCCCTCGGAACGAAGCCGGATCCTCGAGGCTAGAGGAGACCAGGCTTCACCCTCCGGTTCTTAGACCTGGAAAGATCGTCTGCATCGGCCAGAACTACAAAGGCCACCTGGCGGAGCAAAGCTTGAAGCCTCACAAATTTCCCGTAATCTTCGCAAAATGGCCGAGCTGCATCATAGGGCAAAACGAGGCCGTTGTTCTGCCAAAGGCATCGAAGAAGGTGGATATCGAAGCGGAACTGGCCGTCGTGATCGCCAAAAAGGCCAAAAACGTCCCGAAAGAACGCGCCCTAGAGTACGTGTTCGGTTACAGCATCTTAAACGACGTCAGCGCACGCGATGTCCAGTACGCGGAAACCCAGTGGGTACGCGGCAAGTCGTTCGATACGTTCGCCCCTTTCGGCCCGTGGATCGTCACAGCCGACGAAATCCCCGACCCCAGCGGACTCGGCATACGCTCCTGGATCAACGACACCTTAATGCAGGAAGCCTCCACGGCGGACATGGCGTTTGGCGTGCCAGAAATTGTCGCCTACCTTTCAGAGTGCTTCACGCTCGAGCCTGGGGACGTCATCGCAACAGGGACACCCGGCGGCGTCGGGCATTTCCGCAACCCACCCGTTTACCTGAAGCCTGGAGACAGGATACGCATCGAGATTGAACGAATAGGGACCCTGGAAAACCCCGTGCGCTCGGAAGACTAGAGAAGCACGTTGAGAAAAAAGCCGATATTCTCCAGAATAACGCGATCGGTAAGCTCCCGAAGCGGGCCGGGCAACTGAACGTATACCCCGATGAGCCAAAGGACTAGGTCTGTAAGAGCACCCCGGAACGCTTCGTTTGCCAGGCTTTCCATCGCTTCCTATCTCTTTTTGTAAGGATTATAACCCACGTGGAAGAGGCGAACAAGGACTACGAAGCGTTCCTTTCGGCACTGGGCTCAAGAGAATCCTCCGGCAGGTACGATGTCGAAAACCCCTGGGGATACTTGGGCAAGTACCAAATGGGCGAGGCCGCACTCATCGATGCAGGCTACTACCTGCAAGACGGCACGGCCAAAAACGACTGGAGGGGAGATTGGACGGGCAAGGACGGAGTCTGGTCCAAGGAAGATTTCCTTTCAAGCCCCTGGGCGCAAGAAAACGCCATACGCATTTCTATGACAAAGCTCTGGAGCTATATCCAAGCGCTCGGCCTCGATGCCTACGTCGGGAAAGGCATCTCGGGCATTCAAATCACCCCATCCGGACTCTTGGCGAGCGCACACCTTTTGGGCGTGGGAAACCTTAGGTCCTTCCTCCTTGGAGAGCCCGGCCGTTTCCAAGATGCCCTAGGGACGGACATCAAGGAGTATTTGGGACGCTTTACCGGCTACGACATCCCGTTCACTTTAAAAGCTTAGCAAACCTCGCGTTACACGGCGGCTAGAGACACGATGGCTTCGCCCCTCAAAATCCTGCCCGTTTGGCCTGGTGACAGCGTTGGAGTCGTATCGCCCTCCCATTACCTAGGCGAACACCAGCTTGCAGCGGGCAAGGATCGGCTAGAGCGTCTGGGCTACAGGACAATCTTTTGCCAGGAACCAACGTTGGAGGCGCTCCCTTTCGCGGCCAAGGCTTCCAGGCGGGCAGACGCGTTGACCTTGGCGTTCACACACCCAAAAATCCGGGCAATCCTCGCCGCCCGGGGAGGAGGAGGCGCGCTAGAGCTCTTGCCGTTGATGAACCCTGGCGTATTCCGCGAAAACCCGAAGGCGTTCATGGGGTTCAGCGACGCCACCGCCATCTTGCTCTTCTTGGTCCACCAAGCAGGCATAGTGGCCTTCCATGGCCCTACGCTCTCCAAGCACGCCGAAGAGGGGTTTGCATGCACACTGGCTGCGTTAAACTCTGGAGGTTTCAGCCGAGAGGTACGTCTCATGGGGCCCGAGTACAAAGTTGTCATCCCGGGAAAGGCCCAAGGAAGAGTTACTGGTGGATGCCTGTCGCTAGTCGTGTCCCTCCTTGGGACCCCATTCATGCCCGACCTTGAAGGCTGGATGCTTTTTCTCGAAGACGTTGGGGAGCCGCCCCACAGGCTTTACCGTATGCTCGTTCAACTAAGGCTGGCTGGCGTGTTCGAGAGGGTCAGTGCCGTGGTCTTCGGACCGCTTGGAGTTTCCTTGGACGAACCGCTTGTATTGCAAGCCCTAGGAGACCTCAAGATTCCCGTTGTCATGGGCATTCCTAGCGGACATATCCCTAATATGCTCCCTCTGCCGCTCGGCATTCTGGCCAGCTTAGATACCCAAGATGGCGTGCTTAGATACCTGGAGACACCGTTTTTAGATTGAGTCCAGGGGAACTCCCTTGACCCAACGCGAGGTTTTATTGGCAAGAAGCTCTTTTTTCCAGACGGGTAGCGAATGCTTGATCCGCTCGATCCCATGGCGGGCCGCCTCGAACGCGTGCACCCTATGAGGGGCGCTGACGGCCACAAGAACGGACGTCTCGCCTACCTTGAGCATCCCGTAGCGGTGGATAAGGACCACTTTTTGGATGTCAAAGGCTTCGAGCGTCTCTTGAGCCAGTCTCTCAAGTCGCTTCTTGGCTAGAGTAAGGTGGCATTCGTACAGGATCGCTTCGACCTCGCACGCCGATTCACCATTGTTACGGACGGTCCCCAAGAAAAATACCTGGGCGCCGGCCGCGGGGTCGCCCAAAAAACCAAGCGTGCCCTCAACCTCTATCGGAGCCTCCTGGATGCTCGTAAGCGCCCTACCTTCCACGATCAACCCCCGCTTACAGGAGGAATTAAAAACACCTCATCCCCTTCGGCCAACACCTTGTCGATTTCCACGACCTCGTCGTTCACGGCAATCGCCATGGCAGGCCAAAGCTCTTCTAGTCCCGGGTAACGTTCTATCAGTACGGCTTTAAGCCTCTCTAAAGTTGCACCTTCCTGAAAGTCAAGAAGCGCCCCTTTCCCCAAAAGGTCGCCCGCTTGACCAAACCCTCGAACACGCACCTTCATGCTGCCTCCTTCTTTTTACGATAGGTACGATAGGGTGGTCCTCTTTTCTTTCAAGCCAAGCACGCGTACGGAACGAGCAACCCCCTTTTTGGCTTTGCACGAAAGGGCAGATTCCCCCGTTGCTACCTCCACCACGCCTAGCCTCTAGAAGTTCGGATGACGAGCGTCCCTGCTATATAATCATGGAGTGCTCGGCGCTCCGCATCGAACAATGGCCATAAAAGGCCTAGTCCAAGCGGAAGTAGAGAAAAAAGAAGGCCCAACTCTCTCAAGAGCGCCTCTTCGAACCTAAGCGACCTAGGGGCAAGCTTGATCAGGCGGAGACCTAGGACGTATTTCCCGAGTGTTCGGCCAAAGATCCAAAGCGCAAGCACAAAATAGGCAAGACCAAGCAACGCCGCGAGCCAGACGACCGCCTTTAGGCGGGCAAAAAGTACTCCAAGCCCTTCTTGGAAACTAGCCCCATGACCGGAAATACCGAGGCCCAGCACCCCAACGGCACATGCAGCGCTAACGACAACCCCGCAATCAATCGCAAACGCGCCCAATCTTTGCCCAAACTCTGCCCTTTTAACGTCAGAGTAGTCCGCATGAACAAACTCAACTTCATTTTCAAGGCCTTCCGCCTCGAAACGCTCGACCCCTTCATTCCTTCGCAAGGGGCCGTTCACGCCTCGGCCCATTCGCCCCCTTCCAGCCAACCGAGCAACCTTCTTTCAAGGGAGGCAGCATCCATTCCGCACTCTTTTTCTAAACTCTCGAGCTCTCCGTGGGGAACGAAGGCATCCTCGATACCAAGCCTTAATAGCCGAACGGAACGCTTGCCAGAATCCGCGAGATATTCGGCCAAAAGCGACCCCAGCCCGCCGATCCTCACGCCATCTTCTAGGCTTACCCAAGCGTTTGTCAGGTTGCTCAACCACTTCAAGCATTCGCCGTCGAACGGCTTTAAAAACCGGGCGTTTACCACGATCGGAGTAAACCCTTTCTCTCGAAGCCCCCGGGCAAGGCAAAGCAACGTGGCTATGGTCCGCCCCGTCCCAAACAGCACTAAGCCTTCCCCTTTCGTAAGCACTTCCCAGCTTCCTACCTGCAGCGTTTCTTCTTTTGCAATCCCGCCGTTTGGGCTGTAGTCCGCGGTCGCTTTAGGGATACGGATAAAAAACGGCTTCCCCGAAGAAACGGCCGTGTTGAGCAGAAGAACGAACTCCCTGAAGTCTTTCGGGGCAGCCAAAACTACGTTTGGAATCGGGCGCAGATAGGCGATGTCAAACGTACCGTGGTGGGTTTGGCCATCCTCCCCCACAATCCCCGCCCTATCCATGACGAACGTAACAGGAAGATTCTGCAGGCAAACATCGTGAATTACCTGATCGTAGGCCCGCTGGAGGAAGGTAGAATAGATCGCCACAACGGGCTTGAGGCCTTGGGTAGCAAGACCGGCTGCAAACGTGACGGCATGCTGCTCGCAGATGCCCACATCAAACGCACGATCCGGAAAGCGCGTGAAATACTCTCTTAGCCCCGTCCCGTCCGGCATGGCCGCCGTGACGGCCAACACGCGGTCGTCTTGCTCCGCCAACCGAATCATGGCCTGCCCAAACACCTTTGAGTAGCTACAGCGCTGAGCGTTTGGAGAGGGCTTCTCTTCGGTTTTTATGCCAACTCCGTGGTAGGCGCAAGGATCAGATTCGGACGGGGCAAACCCCTTCCCCTTTTTCGTTCGCACGTGCACCAAAACCGGCTTGCGAAGGTCTTTCGTCCGCTCAAAGGCCCAGGCGAGCTCAGACAGATCATGCCCATCGAGTGGGCCCACGTACTGAAACCCCAAAGACTGGAAGAAAAGGCCAACGTCGAGGTAGCCGCTGGCCATCCCCTCTTTAATCCCTTTTCCTAGGTAATAAAGAGGCTCTCCGAAAGGGATATTCTTTTTGAGGATCCCCTTGAGCTCGCTTTCTATTCTGAGAAGAGGCCTGGAAACGAGCGCCTTACTAAGAAAGCTCGCCAGAGCACCGACGTTCTTCGAAATTGACATCGCGTTGTCGTTGAGAACAACTATGAGCCCTTGTTTAAGCGCCTCTTCTTGGTTTAGCGCCTCAAAACTCATGCCGGCCGTAAGGCCCCCATCCCCCAGAACCGCGATCACACGGCCTTCCTGACCAATTCGTTTCTTTGCCGCGAGTATTCCCAGCGAAGCCGATATGGCCGTTCCCGCATGGCCAACACCAAACGCGTCGTGGATGCTTTCTTCTCGCGTTGGGAAAGGGGCGAGCCCTCCATGACGACGAAGCGTCGGGAAGATACCGCGCCTGCCTGTAAGGATTTTGTGCGCGTAGGCCTGGTGGCCCACGTCGAACACGATGGCATCCTTGGGGGAAGAGAACGCCCTGTGGAGAGCGACTATGAGCTCGACGGCGCCGAGCGGAGCAGCCAGGTGTCCGCCGTTTTCCAGGACCGTCTTGACGATCAGCTCCCGAATCTCCCGGCATAAACACTCTAGGTCCTCGAGCGAAAGAAGCTTTAGATCGTCCGGCCCGTCAATCTTTTCGAGCACCGCTGAGCATCCCTTGGAACGTTAAGAAGCAGGGGTCGGGGTTGTTTTTTATGAATGGCTGGGGCGGGAGGATTCGAACCTCCGAATGTGGGATCCAAAATCCCATGACTTACCGCTTGTCGACGCCCCAATCGATAGGATGCCGTTATGAGCAAGATGCAACAGCAACAGGATAAAGCTTTCGCACGCTATGCGTGAAGATCAAGCCCCTCAATGGCCGGGAAATCCCGTAAACGCCTTTTTCCTTGGCGTTCATGAAGGCCTGCTTCGCCTTTGTCTCCGACAAATACCGCCCATAAGTCGAAGGCCCGCTTCCCGATAGCGACACCTCCTCTGCCCCGCTTTCTTCAAGATAGCGCGCACACGCCAGAACATCCCTTACCATGCCGGACACGGGAAGGAAAAAGTCGTTCGATAAAAACTTGCCAACGTCCATTTTAAAGGCAGGATGAGGCGCTGTCAATGATGCATCCCAAGCTTCGTAGGCGTCTTTTGTGGATACGCGCTCCTTGGGGACGAGAATAACATAGTACCCATTCGGCACGGCAACGCCGCGTCCTAGGCGCTCTCCTTTACCAGAAATCAGCCGACATCCGGGTTCAAGGAAAAAAGGCACGTCGGCCCCTAGCAAAACGGCAAGCTCTGCGAGCTCTTCTCGAGAAAGGGGCTTCCCGAAGGCATGATTGAGAATCCTGAGCATACAGGCCGCATCCGAGCTTCCCCCTCCAAGCCCGCTCGCGACCGGAATACGCTTAGTAAGCCATACCCTTACCCCGACCTTTCTGTCAACCCGGCGCGCAAACATTCGAAGGGCTTCAAGCACGAGGTTGTCCTTTTGAAGCTCCACCTCTACGTCCGGGGGCATGATGCGCAGCGACACGCCGGTTCCCCCCATGGCCACCCATAGCTCGTCGGCAAGTGAAACCTGCTCAAAGACGCTTTCTATGTCGTGATAGCCGTCCGGCCTTTTGCCGACGATGCGAAGGGTCAGGTTAAGCTTTGCGTACGCCTTGGAAAAAAAAACGCTTCCCATCCCCCCTTATCGCTTCCGCAAAGAGAGGTAGAGCGTCGAGTCCTGGCGCTTTATCAAAAGCAGAATCGATTCTCCGCTTCGTTTCGATTTCAGGATGGATTCTAGGCTTTCAACGGTGCTCAAAGGCCTTTTATCTACCTCAAGTATCACGTCTCCCGGCGCGATCCCTATAAAATCCGCCTCAGACCCGGGGTTAACCTCTAAAACGATAAGCCCCTTATCGGCCTCGATGCCGTGCCTTCTGGCGAACTCGGAAGTTAATGGGGCAAGCGTCATCCCCATGACCGAGGTCGAACGCTCTTTCGTGGCCCCATCATCACCGGAGGCCGTCTCGTCTTCGTCTGGGAACGTACCGATCTTCACCTGCAGCGAATAGGGCTTCCCATTTCTTAGGATTTTTACCCTGACAACACTGCCTGGCGGTACACTCGAAACGATCAACGGAAGCTTCGAATACCGATCGATCGGCTTCCCGTTAAGTTCGGCAACTATGTCCCCCCTCTGGATTCCGGCCCGATCCGCCGGGCCACCTTTGATCACGTCGGCAACGAGCGCCCCCTGGGCTTGCCCCAAGCCCATTGCGTCCCTAATTTCCGGCGTAATCTCTTGGATCGAAACCCCTAGCCAGCCGCGGTCAATACGCCCTTTTGTTTTCAACTGAGGAAGGAACGTCCGTACGATATTCACCGGGATGGCGAACCCGATTCCTTGAGCGTTTGCCAGGATCGCCGTGTTGACGCCTACCACCTGACCTTGAAGGTTGACCAAGGGTCCTCCGGAGTTTCCAGGATTGATCGAAGCATCTGTCTGGAGAAAATCTTCAAGACCGCCCAAGCCTAGGCTTCTTCCCTTGGCAGAGATGATCCCCGCGGTCACGGTATGGTCCAGGCCGACAGGGTTCCCCATTGCAAGCACCCATTCTCCGACTTCTAGCTTGTCTGAATCCCCGAGCGCGGCGTACGGAAGAGCCTTGTCTGCCTTGATGCGTATCAGCGCAACGTCCGTACTTTTGTCCTTTCCGACTACCTCGGCATTAAACGTCTGCCCGCCAAGAATGCTCACCCGGACTTGATCGGCCTTTTCGACTACATGGCTATTGGTAAGGATGAAACCGTCTCCTGAGATCACAACCCCAGAACCTAGGCTTCGCTGCTTGAATTCTTTCGGCATTTGGCCGAAAAAGCGCTCGAAAAAATCATCGAACGGTGAGCCCGAAGGACCGGAAAATGGCATTGGATAGCTTGGCGCCTTGACGGTCGTCGTGGTGTTGATGTTAACCACGGCGGGATACACCTGCTTTACAACCCCGACAAAGGAGGTCGGGGTAATCACCGGAACCGAAGGCTGAGACTCAGCATCCGCCTTAGAAGGGTGGAGCGTAAGCTCTACTTTAAGCCCAGAAGACAAAACTAGGCCGACGAAAGCCCCCACAATGAGCAGGCCGGAGCCCCAAAGTATATACGTCATCTTTTTGCCGGGCATGGAAAATTCCCCTTTGCGCTTCGATTCTTCAGCAGGGCTCGAACAAAATCAAGGGCTGGTTACGGTTCTTTGAGTGGGTTTTTGGTCCTGACGAACTCCAGCCTGAGCTCGTATAGAACATGATTCAATAAAGCCGATTCATCTTCTGTCAGGTTTCCTCGCGTCTTTTCTTGAATCATCCCCAGAACATCTATCGTCTGCTTTGCGAGCGGCAAGTCTTGGGCATACAGACCGGTTCTCGGGTCTGCGAGCTTGCCCAAATGAAGGAGGGCGGAGGCATGCAAGGAAAGCAAAAAACCGACAAACGACACAGAGGCATCCTCGATGCCCCCCTTCAACCCAGGGCCTGCCTGCTCTCCGACCCCATCCGCCTTAGAGGCGGCGGCCCCTTCTCCCTCGCGGCCAAGCTTTCTTTTGTCCTCGATTCGAAACCCCTTAGGTTCGCTCGTTTTGTCCATCTCTAATCCCAGCGTACCGCCACGCGGCCGTCTTGAACTACGACGAAGAACTCGCTCGATGCTTTCCAGTTTAGCGTAATCGGCATTTTGACTTTTTCGTCGATCGAACGCTTTAAGAAGCGAGCCCCATACTTGATGCTATAGCCCTCCTTGGAGAGCATATCGATCGCTTCTTCGCTTACCAGGAGTTTTTTGTGCATCGATGCCATCTGCCCAGCAATCGAGTCTAAGTACATCCGAGTGATGCTGCGGATTTCATCCGGAGTCAAAGGGTTGAACACGACAATATCGTCCATCCTGTTCAAAAACTCAGGCGAGAAGGCGTCTTCCACGTCACGCATCACGGCCTTTTTGGCGTCTGCCAGTTGACCTTGCTCCCCCATGAACCCCATCGGCTTTAGGAGCTTTTTAAACCGGTCGGCCCCAATGTTCGATGTCATGACAATTACCGTATCGCTAAAATACACCCTCCGTCCGCGCCCATCCGTTAGCCACCCTTCATCGAACACCTGAAGAAAAAGGTTTAGCACCTCCTGGCTGGCCTTCTCCATCTCGTCTAGCAAGACAAGGCTGTAAGGATTGTCCTTCACGCGGTTTGTCAAGATCCCTCCGCGCTCAGACCCAACGATCCCGCGGGGCATCCCGATGAGCTTGTCCACGCTTATCGCGCCATCCCGGAACTCTGACATGTCTACTCGAACCATCCGGTTCTCATCGCCAAACAAAAATTCGGCAAGCACCTTGGCAAGCTCGGTCTTGCCGACACCCGTAGGTCCCAGGAATAACATAACGGCGTCCGGCCTTGAAAAATTCTCCTTAAGGGGCCCCTTGTTCACTCGAAGATGCCTGGTTACCGCGGCGATCGCCTCCCGTTGTCCCACGACTCTCCCAGAAAGATGGGCCTCGAGCTCTTTAAAGCGGTCCAGAGTATCCCTGTAGACCATGTCTATCGGAAGCTTCGATTCCTGGGCAACCACCTCTAGCACGTTCTCTGGCTTCACGACGGGCTCGTCCGGCTTGTCCAACTCGACCTTGACGCAGGAGGTGTGAAGCCAGCCGATCACCTTGTCCGGCAGCTTGGTGTTTCTTAAGTAGCGGTCGGACATGTTCAACAGGACGTCAATCGCCTCGTCCGAAATCTCAACACCGTAGTTGTACTCGAGCCTGGGCTTAATCCCGTAAACAATCTCCCTGGCCTCCTCCTTTGTAGGCTCCTCGATATAGACAGGCTTGAAGCGCCTTGCAAGCGCCTCGTCCTCTTGAATGAACTGCCTGTACTCGGAAGACGTCGTAGCCCCAATAATCTGGACTTCGCCTTTAGATAGGGCTGACTTGAGAATGTTGGCCGCATCCGCTGGAACGCCCATCGCCGAACCTGCACCGATGAGCAGGTGCGCCTCATCGACAAAAAGGACGATGTTTTTGCGTTCCTTGACCTCATTGATGATCTTCTCCATCCTATCTTCGAACATCCCTCGAAAGACGGTCCCGGCCACGATCGTGTTCATCTGAAGGTTAACAACCTGCATATCACGGAGACGCTTGGGGACCTTGTAGGGCTCAAGCTCAATCCACCTTGCAAGCCCTTCGACGAGGGCGGATTTTCCCACCCCGGGCTCGCCGATGACCATCGCCGAGTTGGTCCGCTCTCTATGGCAAAGGATTTCGATAACCTCGCGAATCTCCCTCTCCCGGCCGATGATCGGCGGAACCTTTCCCTCGTACACGAGCTTGTTCACGTTGACGCCGAACTGCTTTAGTGTGGAGGGTAAATCATACCTCCGCTCTAGCTCCTCCGCCTTCTGATCCCTCCTGCGAGCCAAGCGGATCACCTCCTGGGCGACGGATTCCGAACGAACACCAAAACCTTCCATAATTTTGGCCGGAATTCCTTCTGTATCCTGAAAAATAGCCAGAAACAGGTCGATGCCGTCGATATAGGTTCTGCCTCTTCTCTGAGCTTCGTCCCAAGCCGTCTTGAAGGTAGATTTGGTTGGCGGCGGCACCTTCATCCCTCCGCCCAAGTACTGCTTGCAAACGTTCAAGTATTCGTTCAACGCGTGGAGCACTTTTTTTGAGTCAAGCCTCAACTCGCCCAGTATCTGCTCAAAAAAAGCCATTTCGACCTTAGAAAAGGCCAGAAAGATATGCTCCACCCCGAGGTAAAAATGATGCCGTCTCTGGGACTCCTCGATAGCCTGGGCAAGCACCCGATAACCGGAGTCTGACAAGCGATCCTTATAGTGAGAAAGATCGATCATCCCTGAAGGCTCCCCTAGATTCTTTCTTTTCGCTTTATACAGAGCCTATGCATAGGCTCTGTATTGTCGAAGCCTCTTGATGCGCTCCTCCATTGGAGGGTGCGTGCTAAACAGGTTGGCAAGGCTTGCAGCCTTTAATGGGTTCACGATGAACAAATGGGCCGTTGCCGCGCTGGCCTCCATGGGAAGCCTCGTCGTGCCCTCCGCCAGTTTCTTGAGGGCATCGATCAGCCCATCAGGGCTTCCGACGATCCGTGCGCCTGTCGCATCCGCCAAATACTCTCGCGAACGAGAAACGGCCATCTGGATCAACAGCGCAGCGATGGGCGCCAGGATGGCCATGGCGAGCATCGGCAAGATTCCGCCCCTGCTATCTTCTTGGTCTCTACCTCCAAAGCCGCCAAAGAACATGGCAAAGCGGAACATATCCGCCATGTACATGATGGCTCCAGCCAACGTGGCGGCGATCGAGCTGATCAGGATGTCCCGATTTTTCACGTGGGAAAGCTCATGGGCAAGCACGCCTTCTATTTCTCTGGAATTCAAAAGCCCCATAAGCCCGCGTGTCACGGCAACGGCCGCATGTTCTGGGTTCCTTCCGGTGGCAAACGCGTTCGGAGAATTCGTTTCAATCAAGTAGAGCTTTGGCATGGGCAACCCCGCCCTCTGCACAAGCCCGTGAACGACCCGAAACAGCTCCGGCGCTTCCGGTTCGGTCAGGAGTTTGGCCCGGTACATGCGTAACACGAACTTATCGGAAAACCAGTAGGCCGCAAGGTTCATCAGGGCGGCGAAACCGAGCGCGAAGGTTGCACCCCCGCGACCCCCAAAAAGCTGCCCCATTAGAACGATCACTCCTGTGAGCAACCCCAGAAGCAACACTGTTCTGACGCGAAGGCCCATATCTCTCCCTTCCTCCTCTCGGAGAATAGTCCTTTTTTACCCTAAGAACTATTATAGCATAGCCAGCGCCGCTGAAAAGTTTCAACGCCCCCGGGGATGAACGGGTTTGGGTTACTTGTTTTCTGCTACCTCGGCATCAATCACCTCTCCACCCTGTGGACCTTCAGCGCCCTCCCCTGAGGCCGCGTGTTTGTAGAGCACCTCGGCCAGCTTGTGGGAAGCGCTGTTTACCTCGTCTATGGCACTCCTCAACGCCTCCGCGTCTTCTCCGTTTAGGGCTTCTTTGGCACGAGAAACGGCACGCTCGGCTTCGTCAACGTGGGGGGCCTCAAGCTTACCCCTGTTTTCGTTCACCGTTTTTTCTAGTGCATAGGCTAGAGAGTCAAGCTGATTCTTCAGCTGAACGACCTCGCGCCGCTTCCTATCCTCTTCGGCGTGAAGCTCGGCATCCTTAACCATACGTTGGATCTCCTGCTCGTTCAGCCCAGAAGATGCCGTTACTCGAACCCTCTGCTCCTTACCAGTAGCCATATCTTTGGCGGAAACATGCAGAATGCCGTCGGCATCGATGTCAAACGCAACCTCGATTTGGGGAACACCCCTTGGGGCAGCAGGGATCCCATCCAGGTGAAACCTGGCGAGCGTCCGGTTATCCCTGGCCATCTCGCGTTCGCCCTGAACGACGTGGATTTCGACCGAAGTCTGGCTGTCCGAGGCTGTCGTAAAGATCTCGCTCTTCCTCGTTGGAATCGTCGTGTTTCTCTGGATCAGGACCGTCGTTACACCTCCAAGCGTCTCAATGCCCAGAGAAAGGGGAGTAACATCCAGCAGGAGAATGTCTTTCACCTCGCCCTTAAGGACTCCCGCCTGAATAGCCGCCCCAATAGCCACAACTTCGTCCGGGTTCACTCCTTGATGGGGCTCCTTCCCAAAAAAACTTTGGACTAGCTCCTGGACCTTTGGGGTCCGGGTAGAACCGCCCACCAACACGACCTCATGGATGTCTGACGCCTTTAGACCCGAATCTTGAATCGCCTTCCTGCAGGGTTCTAGGGTCCTTTCGAATAAATCCATGCAGAGCTGCTCAAACTTCGCACGGGAAAACTTCATCACAAGGTGCTTGGGGCCGGTAGCGTCGGCCGTGATGAAGGGTAGGTTAATCTCGGTCTCCAGGGTGCTCGAGAGCTCGACCTTTGCCTTTTCAGCCGCCTCCTTAAGTCGCTGTAGAGCCATCCTGTCGCGGCTTAAGTCGATCCCCTGGTCTTTTTTAAACTCCTGGATGATCCAGTCCATCACGCGCTGGTCTATATCGTCGCCCCCTAGGTGGGTATCCCCGTTGGTCGCCTTGACTTCGGTCACGTTGTCGCCCACCTCAAGGATCGAGATGTCAAACGTGCCTCCGCCAAAGTCGTACACGGCGATCGTCTCTTCCTTCTTTTTATCCAAGCCGTAAGCCAAAGCCGCTGCCGTAGGCTCGTTGATGATACGTTGCACGTTCAACCCCGCGATCCGCCCTGCGTCCTTCGTGGCTTGACGCTGCGAATCGTTGAAATAAGCTGGTACC
Source organism: Nitrospirae bacterium UBA2233 (assembly GCA_002347965.1). GTDB lineage: Bacteria > UBA2233 > UBA2233 > UBA2233 > UBA2233 > UBA2233. The sequence continues at coordinate 60,854 of DDYN01000005.1, forward strand.
GTGATCACGGCGTCCGTAACGGACTCGCCTAGGTAGTTCTCGGCCGCCTTCTTGAGCTTCCTTAGGATAAACGCAGAAATCTCGGGCGGCGAATAGCGCTTTCCTCCCGCCTCAACCCAGGCATCCCCGTTGTCAGCACGTACGACTTTGTACGGGACCTTTTTAATTTCGTCCGCGATCTCCTCGTATTTCCGGCCCATAAACCTCTTTATCGAATAGACGGTGTTTTCGGAGTTGGTGATTGCCTGGCGTTTAGCCACCTGTCCGACCAAAACCTCGCCTTCTTTGGTGAACGCAACAACGGAAGGCGTCAAACGCGACCCCTCCTCGTTGATAACGACCTTGGGTTCTCCGCCCTCCATCACGGCAACAACGGAGTTTGTCGTGCCTAGGTCAATTCCAATGGTTTTACCCATGATATCCTCCACTGTTAAATGAGCATTTTATTCTTCAAAGATAGGACAAAGAAAGGTTGATCTCGTAACCGTTAAAGTGCTACAATAGCCTTTTCCCGTCGAAACACCGGGGTATCTACGAAAGCGTTTTGTGCCTCTTTAAGACTCTAGAGACAATATAACCAGCATAAAACCCTAGTCAACCAACACAGGAAGTGAGGGCTTATGTTCGAGCTCGCGATCAAAACCGAGGCACGCGTTCAATCCCTCGACATTACGCCTAGGATTGAGCAAAAAATCCAGGAAATTGGCCTAAAAGAAGGCGCCGTCCTAATTTTTTCGCCACATAGCACGGCCGCGGTTACGATCAACGAAAACGCCGACCCGAATGTCCAGAAGGACCTTCTCGAAGCCCTCGAGAGGCTAGTTCCTCGAACACCCTCCTACAGCCACGCTGAGGGAAATGCCGATGCTCACATCAAAACAAGTCTCATCGGCCCGTCGGTCCTCGTCCCCGTCGAAGCAGGCAGGCTCAAGCTTGGACCGTGGCAGGGTGTATTGTTCCTCGAGTTCGACGGACCAAGAGCGCGAAAACTTTGGGTACGCCCCATGCTGCCCTGGGAATAACGACCCAAGCAGATTCCTCCTATTTTACTCTTTTCCGATTGCCCTTAAAGCATGTTGCATGCTAATCTTGCCTTATTCGGCGCCTTATTCGGCAAGCCGTTGGTACGGTCTTAACCAATCAAAAGGGGGGGGTCCGTTATGCGCCAAAAGAGCAGGTTCGGCATCCTTGGAATGTTATTCGGGGCAATAGCCGTCAGTGGGGGCGGTCTCGCCTCTGAGACAAGCTACATGCCCGTTGACCAAGCGGCTGGTTTTGCTTCTATTATGACAACCCTAAAAAAAGAGGCTCCGCGCTACCGGGTTAGGCATCTCAACTACCTGAAGCTTCGCTACGATTTATCCGACAAGCCCTCGGGCGCGACAATGTCAAAGGGGAAACCCATTCAGGAAGGCATTCGGGTCAAGCTCCCCCAGGGGGTCACCTGGGAGAGACTCTCTGGCATGGATCCCGAAGAAATCAAGCAAAAAGGCCTCTATCCCGAGGGGTTCCTCCCTTTACCCCACGTTAAGCACGAGGCGGGGGGGCAAGTATTTTCCCACCTCCAGATAGAAGAAATAAAAAAACAAGAAGGCCGCTCGCTCGAGCGCTTCGACGTGGAGTTTGACCTTCCAGACCACTTCCTGCCGGAGTTTCCATCCCCTATCTACCTAACGACCCATCCCGAGTTGGGGGATGTATCCAAAGGCCAGCTCGTAACCAGGATGAACTACTTCGAGATTTTTAACGGGCTTTTAAACCCCAAACAACTCGAAGGATTAAGGCTTTTGCTCACACCCTTCCCTCAGCAGGAGTTCAACGAAACCGCAGACAGAAAAACGGAAAAGGCTAGCCTTGGCGTCTCCTGCTTCGATTGCCACGCAAACGGCCATACCAACGCGGCTTTCCATTTAGTAGGCGACATCAGGCCTCAAGAGCTGCGACACCGCATAGATACTCCAACCCTTCGAGGGGTGAATATCCAACGGCTATTTGGGTCTCAAAGGGCACTCAAGACCGTCGAGGATTTCACGGAGTTCGAGCAGCGTGGAGCTTACTTCGACGGCGACCTCGTGATCGGCGTTAAAAAGGGGATCAACATTTTGGACAGGGGACATCAGGTCCATGCCATGGCCGAGTTTCAAGAAATACTCAACTTTCCCCCTGCGCCAAAGCTGGACATCTTCGGCCATCTCGACCCCCAAAAGGCCTCAAAAGCGGAACTACGCGGAGAACGGCTCTTTTTCGGGAAGGCAAGGTGTGGCACTTGCCATCCGGCCCCTTACTACACGGACAACTTGATGCACGATTTAAAGACCGAACGCTTCTTCCAGTCTAAAACTATGAATGGCCGCAGGATGGTCGGAGATGGGCCGATCAAAACCTTCCCCTTGAGGGGCATCAAGGATTCCCCGCCCTACCTTCACGACGGGAGGTTGCTCACGCTCGAGGACACGGTTGAGTTTTTTAACCTCGTTTCCGGGACCAAGCTGAGCAAAGAAGAAAAGCTCGACCTTGTAGCGTTCATGCGAGCTCTATAAATTTAGGCTGAACGAATTTCAAGAGAAGGAAACCCGTGGTAAAGCAAGAGCTCGCCAATGCCCTGTAAATCTGGAGGTCGCAGACCCCCTAAGAAAATCCTCGCCGCCTTGGGCGCTTTGCTCGTGCTCCTTGCGTCGGGGGTTAACGTTGCTCAGGAGCTTCCTGCAGAAACGCAGGGCAACCTCGTCCGGATCGACTTTGAAAACGTCGACCTTCAGGCGATGGTCCGGTTCATCTCGAAAATCACGGGGAAAAATTTCATCGTGGACGACTCCGTCAGGGGTAAGGTATCTATCGTCACGCCGGACAAGGTAAACGTCGATCAGGCCTATCAAATCTTCCTTTCCGTGTTGAACCTAAAAGGCTTCACGGCGGTCCAGGCGGGGCCTGCGATTAAAATCATCCCCACCAAGGACGCCAGAAACCTCCCCTTGCCCCTGATTACGCCCGGCTTCACGACGCCAGAAGGCGAGATGTTCGTCACGGAAGTGCTCAAGCTCCGGTACGTAGACAGTCAGGATTTGGCCGGGCTCCTGCAAAATATGATGTCTCAAGATGGCCTGATCGCCGCGTATCCGACGACAAACAGCATGATTTTGATCGACACGGCCACCAACATCTCAAGATTAAAGAAGCTCGCCGAAGAGTTTGACGTACCAGAAACCTTCTCCAAGATTATGATCATCCCCTTGGAGTATGCCTCCTGTACAGACATGGCAGACAAAGTTCTCGCCTTGTTTGGCGAGGGGTATGGTACGGCGGCAAGAAGGCTCCTTACGAGGGGCCGTGTCCAAAGGGGTGCTACCCCTCAGCAGATGTTAGGCGGGATGCTCAAGGTTATCCCGGACGAACGGACGAACTCTTTAATCGTCATGGCAGACCCCGCTCAGGCCTCCCAAATCCGGGAGGTGGTCAAGCAGCTAGACGTCCAAACCCCCTCCACCTACGGAAACATGTTCGTGTATTACCTGGAAAATGCGGCAGCCGAGGAGGTCGCGAAGGTTCTCCAGGAGCTCGCGCGAACGGAGTTGAGCGAGCAGGCGACGACCCAAGCCGGCGGCCAAGCCTTGACACGCGAGGCCCAGCTTGGGATCGTCACGGGTCAGTTCCAGGGGCCAGTAAAGATTGCGGCCGACAAGGGAACCAATTCTATCATCGTGTTTGCCTCCCAGCAGGACTATCGAATGATCGAGACGGTGTTAAAAAAGCTCGACATCCGAAGAAACCAGGTGTTTGTCCAGGGGCTCATCGCTACGCTCAGCGTCAACGCATCCAGGGATTTGGGCGTATGGATAAAGGGCGGCGGCAACGTGGGCAACAACGCCGTGGGCGGACAGACCCTGCCGGGCGGAGGGCCAAGCACTTCGCAAGGGAGTACGACGGGCATGCTGCCGAGCCAGGGAGGACTCGGGGCTTTGCCAAGCCAAATGCAATCGGGCCAGGAAACGGTGGCTGGAGGGCTAAGCCTTCCCCAGGCGGGAGGACAGGCGTTTTCCTCTACGTTCATGAACCCCTTTTCGCTACCTGGTTTTGCCGCAACGGCCATCAGCGGCGGGATGGTAAACATCGGCGGCCAGCAAATTCCCCTTTGGCAGGCCGTGATTCAGGCCGTTGCCTCGGACAGCCGCTCGGATGTACTCTCCACGCCGTACCTTTTGGCCATGGACAACCAAGAGGCCGAAATCAACGTAGGCCAAGAAGTCCCCATGCAAGCAGGAACAACACTGACCGCCACGGGCATGACCCAAAGCTCCATCGAACGTCAGCCCGTGGGCATTATTCTCAAGCTTACGCCAAAGATATCCGAGGGAGACCTTATCCAGCTCGAGATCTATCAAGAGGTTTCCCAAGTTGACAGGAGCGCCTCGTACACTGACCAATTCGGGTACACAACCAACAAGCGAACGGCCAAAACACACGTTGTCGTCAAAGACAACGCGACGATCATCATCGGGGGGCTGATCGACACTAACGTCTCGAAAATAACCAGCAAGGTACCTGTTTTAGGCTCTATCCCCATCCTTGGATACCTGTTTAAAACCGAGGGAACGCAAGCGGTAAAGCAAAATTTAATCATTCTTCTGACCCCTCACATCATTCGGACTCCGTCCGATATCGACCGCTACCGGACCGAACAAGAGCTTATGTTCGAAGAGTTCAGGCTACGCAATAAGATTCATCTGAGGCCAGAAAGGCTCGGGGAGGGAAACTATTAGAACCCAGGAAACCAAAATACGGGATGTAGGGGCGTTTCCGAACTTTCTGCCTTTGGGCGAAATCTTGACGGGTACTTTTCATGTCCCAAAGGAAGCCGTCGAAGAGGCGCTCAAAATCAAGGAAGCAAAGGGGTCAAGGTTAGGAGAAACGCTCGTCTCCCAGCGCCTAGTCCCCGAAGAGACTGTCTACGAAGCGCTTTCGGTACAGTTCTGCATCCCTTTCGTACGGGAGTTCTCCCAGAAGCATATAGACCCTAAGCTTACCGAGGGGATCCCCATCCAGTTGGCCAAGCGCCACATGGTCATTCCATTAAAAGACGACCAGGGGGGGGTTTTCGTGGGCATGGCCGACCCGACCGCCTACGAAGCATTCCTCGACCTCGTAGGGCACCTTGGGATTCCGCCGAGAAAAGTGCTCATGACCAAAGAGGCCGTTCTCACGCTGATTAACCTGGCCTACAACCAAGGCGGAGATTCCCCCGAAGAGATGATGGGAGGTCTGGATGCGGGCGGGTTCGAGATGTTCGCACACGACCTCGAGGAGCCCCAGGACATCCTCGATTCCGATTCAGACGCGCCCGCCATACGCCTGGTGAACATGCTGCTCGTCCAGGCCGTAAAGGGAAGGGCGTCCGACATACACATCGAGCCGTTCGAGAAAGACTTGAGCGTCCGCTTTAGGATCGACGGCGTGCTCTACGAGATCCTAAGGCCACCAAAGCGGATGCAAGCGTCGATCGCGTCGCGCATAAAGGTTCTGGCTTCGCTGAACATCGCAGAAAAGCGACTTCCCCAAGACGGCCGAATTCGGATCAAGATCGCGGGAAAGGATGTAGACATTCGGCTTTCCACGATCCCTACGACGTACGGCGAGAGGATCGTCATGCGCCTATTGGACAAGACTGCCATCCTGCTCAAACTAGACGAGCTTGGGTTGAGCCAGGAAAGGCTGAGCATTATCAAGCGGCTCATCACAAGAAGCCATGGCATCATCCTCGTGACAGGCCCTACGGGCTCGGGAAAGACGACCACGCTGTATGCCGCACTCAGCCACATCAACTCGGCAGAAAAAAATATCATTACAGTCGAAGATCCTGTCGAGTACCAGCTCTCGGGCATAGGCCAGATTCAGGTCAACCCAAAGATTGAGCTTACGTTTGCAAGCGGGCTGCGCTCTATCCTTCGCCAAGACCCCGACGTGATCATGGTAGGCGAAATTCGAGATGCCGAAACGGCCGAAATCGCCATCCAGGCCTCTTTGACGGGTCACCTCGTCCTTTCGACGCTGCACACGAACGACGCCCCGAGCGCCGTAACGCGACTGATTGACATGGGAGTCGAACCCTTCCTCGTTTCCTCTTCGGTCGTCGGCATCCTGGCCCAGCGCCTCGTTCGTATCATCTGTCCTCATTGCAAAAAACCATACACACCAAAGCCCCTCGAGCTGAAAGAAGCTGGCATCGCACAAGAAGAGCTCCAAAGCGGGCAGCTGTTCCACGGGGAGGGCTGCAAGGCGTGCATGGGCACGGGCTACCACGGTAGAATCGCGCTGTTTGAAATTTTGGTCGTGGATGACGAAATACGCGAACTCGTCGTCCAGAGGAGTGACGCCGCCACGATTCGTCAGCTTGCTGTCAAAAAAAGAATGGTAACGCTAAGAGAAGACGGAAAACAAAAAGTTATCCAAGGAATCACGACCACGCAAGAGCTGCTTCGTGTAACGGGCGAAGACATCCTTTAATAAGCGATGCCGGTATTCAGCTACAAAGCCCTTTCACCCGGCTTAAAAAAACCAAAAGAGGGCGTACTCGACGCTGAAAACCCTCGTGCCGCCAGGGACAAGCTCAGGCAATTAGGGCTTTTCCCGGTCGAAATCGTCCAAGAACACTCCGAAGATACGAGCAGGCCTGCCAACGGGGCTAAGCGCTGGCTATCACCCCGGCTTGCTTCTGGCGCGCTAGCGGTTTTAACTAGACAGCTGGCCACGCTGCTTAAGGCGGGCTTGCCCCTTGTCGAGGCGCTCAAGGCCTTAGAAGAGCAAACCGACAACCCCTCGCAAAGGCGAGTCCTTTCGCAAATCAAAGACAAGGTGCTCGAAGGCAGCGCGCTGGCCGACGCACTTGGAAGGTTTCCAAGGGCATTTCCAGAACTTTACGTCAACATGGTTCGCTCGGGAGAATTCACCGGAAGGCTGGATACAGTCCTCGAGCGGCTTGCTGAGCACTTAGAAAAACAACAGCTTCTAAAGAGCCGACTCGTCTCCAAGCTCGCCTACCCTGCGTTCATTCTGCTCACGAGCTTGGGGATCTTGGCGCTGCTTATGGCCTACGTCGTCCCCAAGGTTGGCTCGATTTTCTCGCAACTGGGCAAGAACCTTCCTTTGCCGACGCGCATTCTTCTTGGAGGGTCGGAGTTCTTCAAGCAGTCCTTTCCTCTGCTTATTGGCATAAGCATCCTTGGTGGAGTATTCTTGAACCGCGGCCTGAAAACAAAGCCCGGCAGACGCTTGTTCGACAGGCTCCTGTTTGAACTTCCAGTTGCAGGCGGCTTACTTAAGAAAATCTCTGTCGCTAGGTTCTCGAGGACGTTAGGGGTTCTACTGTCGGCCGGTATCCCACTTCTGAAGGCGCTCGAGATCACGCAGCCCATCATCAACAACGTGCTTTTCCAAGAAGCCCTTCAGCGCTGCCAGGAGAGGATCAGGGAGGGGGGTTCCATGGCTCAAACGCTCAAAGAAAGCGGGCTGTTCCCCCCGATGCTCGTCCATATGGTCTCCGTGGGCGAGCGTTCGGGCGAGCTCGAATCGATGCTGCTCAAGGTAGCGGAGAGCTACGAGACGCAAACGGAATCATCGATCGAGACGATGATGGGGTTGATCGAGCCCGTGATGATCCTTTTTATGGGGGGCATAGTCGGGTTTGTCGTCATGAGCATCCTTTTGCCCATTTTCGAAATGAACCAACTGATCAAGTAGGGACGGAAATGCAAAAAAAAGGGAAGGATAAAAAGTACCGAGGCCGTTGGCCGTACGAAGAGGGGTTTACGCTCATCGAAATCATGATCGTCGTTATCATTATCGGCCTGCTGGCCGCGCTCGTGGCCCCAAGGCTTTTAGGGAGGGTCGAGGAGGCAAGAAAAACGACCGCGCTGACCCAGATCCGCCAAATCGAGCAGGCGTTGCAGATGTACAAGGTGGACAACGGGCTGTACCCTACGACCGAGCAGGGTATGCATGCGCTTATCGAGCCGCCTTCGATCGAGCCCATCCCGCGAAATTACCACCCTCAAGGCTACATGGAGCGCATCCCAAAAGACCCGTGGGGGAACGAATACATCTACCTATCCCCAGGAAACATCGACATGTACGGCAGACAAAGACCCTACGAGGTCGTCTCGCCCGGCCCAAACGGCCAGCTTGACGAACCTGGGTCTCCCGGGTACGACGACATTGCAAGCTTTGAAGTGGAAGATGAACAAGACCAAGGCCAGATGCCCTCAGGCCCCCTGCCTAGGCGACGCTAAAGGTTTTACGCTTATCGAGGTTGGCCTGGTCGTCTTTTTGGTCGCCCTTTTGGCCGGTATTCTCGTGCCCAGGATGGACGCGGTATTCGGGTTTCAAGGGCAGCGCAACATTCGGCTTTTCAGGGCACTTCTAGAGCAGGTTTCTCAAGACGCCCTTCTTTGGCCAACCCCCTTGTACGTCCATCTTGACCTGGATACGGGAGAGGTTTGGGTAGACGAAACGCCAGAGCCTTCCAACGAGCGCCTTTCGATCCAGCCCTACGCCACCTTGAGGCTCGGCAAAAATGTTCGTATCCTTGAAGTTAGAAAAAGAGGTGAAAGGCCCATCGTGAATGGAGCGCTGACGCTCGCGTTTTCGAAGGACAGCGTTCCAGAACGCTTTGTGTGGGTGGCCCAGGATAACACCGGGCGCATCCAGACGCTCTGGATGAACCCGTTGACCGGCCTTGTGTCCATAGAATCGGGGCAGATCCCGGAGAAGCTGTTTGAGCGGTATGAAGACCAGCCCTTCTACCCCGGGATTTAGCCTTTTAGAAGTGCTCGTCGCGCTTGCCGTGTTCGGATTCACAGCCGTGGCGTTGATCGACGAGCTCAACGCAAGCCTCACGCTCGTAGCCAGGCAAACCACCCGCCTACAAGACGCGCTCGTCATCCAGAGGGGGTTTGGCCTGCTCGATATAGAAAGCTGGAAGGCGGCCAAAGAGGCCAAAGCTCAAGGAAAAGAACCCGCCCCACCCGGGCAGGGGCCTGTTCGATTTCCCCCGCTTCCGTGGGTAGACGAAGAGCTTGAACAAACTACCCCAAGGTTGCAGACCGAGGAGGTTACCTTAACGATCGAGGGTTTTCCCCGGATGCTTGGGCTAAAAACCTGGCTGGAGAAAAAGAACGAGACCGGGGCCTTACGAACGCTTGAAGAACGCCTCGTTCTTCAAGAAGACCCAAAAATAATGGAATCCTTCAAAAAGATGCTCCAGTCCGGCAAGATGGGCGATGACTCCAAAGAAAAACCCAAAGAGCCTGCCTCCAGCACGGCAGAGCCTGCCCGCCTCCCCCAGCAGCCAAAAGAATCCCCATGAAGGCGTTCACGTTGCTTGAGGTGCTGGTCGTCGCGGCTATCCTTGCTATGATCGCAACAATGGCGCAATCTAGCCTTTTTCAGGCCTCCAACGCTGCGGAACACGCGAGTGCCCGCTCGGAGCTCCACGTTGCGTTAACAAGGGGGCTTTTTATTCTTACCAAGGATTTAACCAACCTTTCGGCCGACGCCAAGGGTGAAGCCCGGCCTATTCAAGATTTTCAAACTGGGTTTGGAGATTCCAGCCTTGACGCCGTCTTGTTCGGGACGCTCTTGAGCAAAGATCCGGCCGGCGACTCGCCCTTCTCGGACAAGGCTCACGTGGGCTATTTCGTCATGAAAGACCCTGTAAGTAGGGTAATGACGCTTTTTCGGTGGCTAAAGGTCCCTTACGACGGAAACATCGAAAAAGGAGGCACGCTAGACCCGCTTACCCCAAACGTCCAAAGCCTGAATTTTTGGTTTTTCGACGGAGAAACATGGAAAGATACGTTGCCTTACTCTTCAAGGCTGGGCGTGAATGTCCCTTCGCAAGACACCGACATTCCCGTTGCCGTAGCCGTAGAAATCCGCGTCAAAGACCCAAGCACTCACTCCGTTGTCGCTTACCGTCAGGTTGTCCCGATTCCTGCCGGAATGCAGCAAGGGCAACCTAGCGATAGCAGGGCCCAAAACGGCCGGCCTCAGCAAAGCCAAGAGGCTAGGAGTGCGCCTTCTCAAGGAGGTTCATAAGCGCCATGAAGGGGCCATACGCCCCAAGAGGGTTTGCACTTTTATTGGTGCTTGCCGTCATCGCGCTGCTTGGCGTGATCACGGTCGGGTTAAACACGCGCGTCATCTCGCATACGCTAGCCCTTCAGGAGTACGCCAACTCACAAAAAGCGTACGCCCTGGCAGTATCCGGGGTTGAAATCGCAAAGGTTGCGCTCAAGCTGGACGCTTGGGAAAACAAATCCGACAGCTTCTTCGATCGCTGGGCAGAGATGCCAAAGAGCATCGAGGACGAACAACTTGGCGGGAGCATCGCGCTAACGATCGAAGACGAGGCCGCAAAGCTCAACCCGAACGCCTTTCTCGGAAACGCTCAGGGTACAAACCCACCCGGGGGCGGACAACCCTCACCTCCTGGGCAAGACTCGCCCGAAAAAGATACGCGAAGCCCTGGACAGCCCGTTGAAACCCAAGAAAGCAAGGCCGCAGGCGATGGGTATGCGGGTGGAAGCCGCCAAGGAGCCAAGCTCGAGGAACTCCAAGGGGTGCTTGAACGGCTCTTCGAGAAGCTTGAGCTTGACCAAGAACGACTAGATAGCCTGATGGATTGGCTTGACTCGGACGATGAGCCGAGACCGAACGGGGCAGAAAGTGACTTTTACCAAAATCTCACCCCTCCCTACACGCCAACAAACGGCCATCTGAGCACGCTCCTTGAAATACGCCTAATCAAGGGGTTCGACCACGAAGCCTTTGAGAAGCTCAGACCCTATGTAACCGTCTACTCGGAAGGGGGTGTAAACGTAAACACGGCTGACAAGGTCGTACTGGAAAGCCTGTCTTCTAAAATTAGCCCGTTCATAGCGGACGACATCGTTAAAGCCCGAGAAAACGAGCCTCTAGAGGACAAGGCAGGGCTTCAGAAAATTCCAGGGTTGAGCGACGAGCTGGCCGGAGGCGTGTTAAACTACATGGATGTCGCATCCAGTACGTTTCGGGTCCTTTCCACGGGAAACGTGGGCAGCTCTCAGGAAACGATTGAATGCATCGTACAAAGAAAGGATGATAGTTTTACGGTGTTACGCTGGGTATGGCTTTAATTCGTGGTTTTTCATGGCCGTCCCTTTCTCGGCTTCTGACTGGGGGTTACGTTGCGATCGACCCCTTCTCAAGCCCGGCCGTTTTTTTGCATGCAACGATCGGCTTAAGAGGAGCCCCAAGCTTTTCCGTTTACAGCCAGCAGCACGAAGCAGACGACGGAAGGCCTGACATTGCAGGCCTTCTCGATGCCCTGCCGCAAGGCTTGGCAAATACCATACGGGATTCAGGAACAGGCGTTTGTATCGTCCTGCCCGCAGAGGTGTTTGCGTTCAGAGGGCTTGCGCTCCCCTTCTCGAAAACGAGCGATGCCATGAAGGTGGCCCCGCTCGAGCTGGAACCCAGGCTGCTTTGGGGACTTGAGGGGTCTTCTATCGGGCTTGTCCCCAACCGTACTCCGAAAGGCACTCAGATTCTTGCCGCCGCGATGAAACGTTCCTTCTTGGAAGCCGTCAAAAAAGAAATACGGGAAGCATCGCTTGACAACGCCTTTCTCGAGTGCGAAGGGTTCGCGCGCCTTCGCGACCTCAACCATACCCTACGGGACAAAAAGGGTGAAACAACACCAAAGGGCCATTTATTCTTCGACCAATCCGCGTCTGGCGTTCATGTAGGCTTTAGTACGCCATGCCAAGGAAGCGAGCTACAGTTCCTTCCTGCAAAGCCCTATGGAAGCAAGGAAGCGCTTCTTGCCGGCGCGGCTTACGTCCTTAAATGCCTCCAAGGTGAGCTCAGTATCAGCGTTCCTCTCGTCGTCCGAGCAATGGAAACCGAATGGTACGAAATGTGCGAAAGGGCCTTTGGAGGAACCTTTCAGGTCGTTCGGCTAGAAGAAGACCCTTCTTGGGGGCACGCCTTTCATCTAAGGGGAGCGCTGCGGGCGTTCTTGGATGCAACTCCCTCTCCGAAGCCCGTTCCTTTCACGATCGGCAACGGAAACGGCGTCCGTTTGTTGCCCCAGGCTGTTTCGCTCCTTAAAGAGGGAGCGGCGATAGGGGCCTTTATCTTGCTTCTTTCTGGCTTCCTCACGGCCGCGACGTACATGAAGACCAAGGCAACATACGAGACGCTTGTATCTCAAGAAAGGGCGCTGTTTGCACGGGCGTTCCCGCAAGTCCAGCCCGTCATCAACCCCTTGTCCCAGGCAAGAACGCTAGCCACTCAAGAAAGGGACGTTGTGAAGGCATACCTCGGGACGGTTGGCCCTGCCCCTCTTGGCGTTGCCCTGGAAGCCCTCGCCCAAGCCTTCTTAACCGAAGGCGTGGCCAAACTCTACGAGGCGTCTTACCGGCAAGGAGAGCTGCGGGTTCTGGCCGTTGCGGAGAGTACAACGGCTTACGAAAAGCTTAAAGTAGCCCTACGCCCTGTCGGCCCGTTCGTAGGCGTACGGTTCGAGAATGTCCGTGTCCAGCAAGACGGGGTTGTATTCACGCTATTCCTCAAGCTTTCTCCCGCAATATGAAGCATACCGTCGGTGTACTTAAACAGCGCTTCGAGAGGCTTTCGCAAAGGGAGCGATGGCTCGTTGAGTTTGCCTTTGGGTTGGCGCTTTTCTTATTTGCGTGGACGAGCGCAATCGAGCCCGCAGTTGCACGGTTTCAGAGGCTGAAAGGGTCCATTCCTGTAAAACAACGCCAAATTCGAGACTTGGCCGCGAATATCCAGGAGGTCCAGGAGTCGCGCCACAAGATCGCCCAAATCCTGTCAAGCGCACAAAAGGCGGCCGGGAAACCCTCCCCTGCGGCTGAAATGCAAGCCGTCATCGCCAAGCTAGAGCTTGGGGAGAACTTGGGCGACATGCTTGCAGCGGAGCCAAAACCCTTTCGTGACATCTACTCGGAGCCGCTTGAAGTGCGATTGAGTCAAGTTTCGCCCGAAAAGCTTCTCCTGCTCCTAAGAGAACTCGACAGCGCCTGGCCGCGCGTCAACGTCCAGAGTTTTTCCGCGAGAAGAAACCGGGAAAATGCCGAAACCCTAGATATTTCGCTAGGAGTGACATTCTTAAGGCCAAAAACCTGACCGTTTTGCAACAAACGGCTTGAGCGTACCGAATGCAAGCGAGCGAATAAAAACGCGCAAACGAAAAGAGGGTTTACCCCCTAGGCGAGTCGTCTATTCGATTCGATGACGGAGGACCGCTCAGAGTCGTCCGCTGCGTTGACGCCAAAGAAGACCGCCCAAATACCGGCCTGTTCAATGTCGCCTTTTAGCCTCTTGGCTACCTATAGACTCCCTTTCCTGTCGAGGTGCGCACCAAACATCGCCCCCCCCTTGGCCGGCTCAAGCGCGGAGGCTTTCCCAAGCCTACTAGAAACGCCGAGGATTAACGCAAGGCGTTCCATTCGAATCCTCCCCGGCAGTTGACTTTCTTTTGCAAAAGGAGGATACTTAAACAAGATGTTTCGAAGGCGCGGGGTGGAGCAGTCCGGTAGCTCGCCGGGCTCATAACCCGGAGGTCGGTGGTTCAAATCCACCCCCCGCTACCAATCCCCTCAAAAGGCCGCATCCCACGAGAGCACCCCTAAGGGGGCCGCTCTTTCAAGAAGCTTTCTTTTGTGCTCAAACTCCAGTATTTCTGCCGCTTTCTCAAAACGCTCCAGGGCAATCGGGTACTCCAGCAACATCTGTTTTTCAAGCGTGCTGATCGGCATGCTCGAACACGCCGCGTTCACGAAGTCTTCTTCGTCTAGCTCGAAGGTCATGTCGAGCAACTCTAGAATCCACTCGACATGGCCCTCTTGATCTTCGGAAAGCCTGTAGATGTCCAGAAACAGCTCCTCCATAAGCGTCCTTAACTTGCGCATTCTTGGGGCATAGCCGGAGACCTGACGATCGTTGAGCACCTGTACGACAAAAATCGGAAAGGGATAATCTGCCACTTCGCGCTGCACGCGGAAGCGCTGAGTGCCCACGAACGTGATTGCGTACTTCGCCTCCTCGAGCAGCTTGACTTGGGAGACCATCCCAAGGCACCCCACCTCGTACCAACCCTCCTCAAGGTTCTTGGCAAGGCCAGGAAGCGTCTTTTTGAGCAGAATCCCGACCTGTTCTCCCCGCTCGAGTGCTTGCTCTGCCATGGCGATGTCCGAAGGCTGGGAGGTGACGATCGAGACCGTACTGCCCGGGAAGAGTACGTAAGATGCCGTGAACATAACGGGAACAACCCGAACCGAATCCTCTAGCTCTGCCTCGTCCTCAAAACCCTGCAAAGGTATAAACATACCTCAAGACCTCCGTTAAATTCTCGCAAAACACTGCGGCGTTTAGGGGTTTACGCGTTTATTATACCACCGAACAAAATCGCTCAACCCTTCTTTAAGCCCGACCTTTGGGCAATACCCGAACTGCTCCCGCGCCTTTTTGATGTCGGCCCATGTTTGAAAAAGTTCGCCAGGAGGGGCGGGAACGAGTCGAACGTCGGCCTTCTTGTTCGTAGCCTCCTCGAGGGCCTCGATAAGGGCAAACAAAGAGACAGGATGCGAGGTTCCAAGGTTATAGGTTTGCACGACGCCCGGCTGGATGGACAGCTCGATCGCGCCACGAATTCCTGCGACGACATCCAAGACGTGCGTAAAATCACGCCGCATGCTCCCATCGCCAAAGATGGTGAGCGGACGGTCATGGAGAAGTTGATTAAGGAACTTATGGATGGCCATTTCTGGGCGCTGCCTCGGACCGTAAACAGTGAAAGGCCGGAGCACGATACCGGATAGGCCGTAAAGGCGAGCGTAGAGGGCAAAAAAACGCTCTGCCATAAGCTTGCTCATGCCGTAGGGAGAGCCCGGGTTTAGCTCGGGATCGTCCTCAAAAAAACGGCCTGGCTTATTGCCGTAGACCGAGGACGAGGAAACGTAAACGACCTTACGGACACCGGCTTCCTTCGCCTCTGCAAGAAGGCTCACAAACCCCTCTACGTTGGCCTGAATGTACCCCACAGGGTCGAGGAGGGAAGGCCGAACCCCTGCCCTTGCAGCCAAATCTACGATGCAGCCAACTGCGTTGGCCGAGAATATCGTCTTAATGAGAGGCCGGTTGTGCGTATCGCCGAGTATAAACCGGAACGCTGTCCCTTTAGACCTGGCGAGCTTCGACAGGATCGACAGGTTTTCTAGCCTAAGCATCGGGTTGTAGGTGCTTTTGTCTAAATTGTCTAGAGCGAGCACTGGAACACCGTCGCCTAGCAAGCTCTCGACGAGGTGCGACCCGATAAAACCAAGACCACCCGTTACGAACGTCCATGGCCTGCTTGAAATTGGCGCGTTATCGCTGCCGAAGACCACTCTCAATTCTCCCGTCTTCTGTTCTTCCAAACCCAGCAAGGTAAAGGATGCCTCCTATCGAGGCGCCGAGCAGCAAAACCAGCAACCAAAGCAGGCTCAACGCCGTCGCGCTATTCAGCGGAACTCCCGCGGCCCGAAGACAAAGCACGTATCCACCCTCCCTAAGGCCGATTCCAGAGACGGTCACGGGCAACATGCTCACCAACGAAACAAGAGCCACAAAGAACACGTAGTACAAAAAGCCCACGTGCAACCCGAGCCCAACCCCCAAGAGATAATGGGCAAACCCGAACCCCGCGTAAAACACGAGGGAAAAAGCGTAGGCCCAAAGAAGCGGGGCTAAAGAGCCGGACATCCCTTCAAGCCAACGAAGGCGTTTGCCCAAAAGCCCGAACACAAGAACCCCGACGACACCTAGCATGCCCACCAGGACAGCCATGGCCTTATTTTGCAATAACCCTCCCACCAAAGGGAGAGAGGCCAGCACCTCGGCATCCGTCAGAAGGTATGCAACGCCCAAAACGGACAAAAGCCCAAACCCTCCCGTGGCCCTTTCCAGGAAAACGCTTGCTGCGCTTTCTTTAACCTTTCCAGTCCTTGCCGAAAAATACCACACCCTGGCAACGTCTCCGCCGACGGTTGTGGGAAGAAACATCGAAAAAAACATCCCGATGTAATAAAGAATCACGTACAAGCCTAGCCCATACCGGATGCCTGGCAGGAGCGATTCCGCGATGATCTTCCATTTTAACGCGCACAATGCCTGAGCGACGAGGTACATCAGCAAGGAAGCCACGACGAAAGGGATCAGTTTAGGCTTAAGCAAATCGAGCACATCCAAAACGGGAATACTCTTAAAGAGCAGCCAGACAAGCAGAACACTCACCCCGAACCGCGCTGTAAAGCGGGTCAGACTCCGATATCTAGCCCTAGCCGAACGTGTCTTGGGCTGCACGGAGGATATTTCGGACGGCATAGGGGCGTTTCCCGGAGTTGAGAAGTTGACTTCTTAGACAAAGTTCGGCAACGATTCCAAGAAGAAAAACCTGAAGGCCGCCAAGAATCAATAGGACCCCGAACAGAAGGAGCGGCCTGTTACCGATGTCGGCATGCCAGAGGACCTTGTAAGCGGCAAGCCCCGAATCGATCGCCAGTCCGGAAAGTACCATGACAAAGCCGGCAACCCCGAAAAAATGGAGAGGGCTTGTGGCGAACGATTGGATATAAAGAAGGACGAGCAGGTCTACGAGCACCTTGAGCACGCGGTTGAGCCCGTACTTGCTCTTCCCGGCATGCCTTGGGTGGTGCCTTACCTCGACTTCTTGAATCTTCGCGCCGGCAAGCGCGCACAAAACGGGCAGGAACCTGTGAAGCTCTCCGTAGACGAGGATTTCCTGAAGAATCTCCCTTTTATAGGCCTTAAGCGAACAGCCAAGGTCACGAACCGGAACACCCGTAGCCTTGGAAATCAGCCAGTTGGCTATCTTAGATGGCAGCTTCCTTGTCAAGAAGCGGTCTTTACGCTTAGCACGAACCCCGCTCACCATGTCGCACCCGGTGCGCTCGAGTACCTCCAAAACCTTTGGGATGTCTTGAGGGTCGTTTTGGAGGTCTGCATCCATCGTCACTATAAAATCGCCCTTAGCCTCATTGAAACCAGACTGGAGGGCGGCACTTTGGCCAAAGTTCCTGCGTAACCGAACAACCGTTACGCGCCTGTCGGCTTCGTGGATTTCCTCGAGAATCGCGAAGCTCCCATCCTCGCTCCCGTCGTCAATGTATAGAATTTCATAAGGCCTGCCCATACGGCCGAGCACAGCGCTCAAACGCTCGTGCAAAGCCTTAAGGTTGGCCTCTTCATCCTTTAGGGGGATGACAACGCTCAGAAAAAGACAAGCGGGCTCTGACAAGCTTGTTTAGCCTACGAAGGTTCCGTTTGGATTCTTATCGCAGGGTGTTGCGATTCTTCATGAAGTACTTTAGCCTATCGTTAAGCGGTTGATCAAGAAGGAGTGCTATAGATGGTCAAACACCTGCTTTTTTGCTCTGACGGGTCTCGGTGTGCCGACAAGGCCAGAAAAACGGCTTGTCATTTGCATGAGGTCTTCGGATGCAAGGTATCGGTCGTCTGCGTGGCCGACATCCCAGACGATCTCAAAGAAACGGAAATCTTCAAAGATGAGCATTCCCGCGAGATCCTAAAGCGGTACTCGAGCGGGCTTGTTGCCTGGGGAAAGGGGGTTCTGGAAAGAGACAGGGTTTTTTTGGAAGAAAAGGGCGTGCAGGCGGCCTACTACCTCGAGAAGGGAGCGCCTACCCAAGCCATTGTGCGGTTTGCTAAAGACAAAGACGTCGATTTGATCGTGATCGGGTCCAGAGGCCTGTCCGAAATGACAAGCCACCTCATGGGTAGCGTGTCGGATGGAATCAACCATAAGGCCGCCTGCAGCGTCTTGATCGTTCATTAACGCAAAACGAAGGAAGGCCTATGCCGAACACACCGGCGCTGTTCGAGCCCGTCCGATTCGACGGAAAACAACTCCGCTTGCTAGACGAAACCCGCCTACCCGAGCAGGAGGCCTGGGTTTCAATCGAAGGGCTGCGAGGACTCCTCCAGGCCGTAGAACGAATGCAAACTCGAGCGTTCGGGCAAGTACTCGCCCTGGCCTACGGGCTTATCCTTGGCGAGCGGGAGGGGTTCAGCCCACAGCAGGTTATCCAGGCGTTTGCAAGCGCAAGGCCGACATTTCCGTTTGGTGGAATCGGAAGACAGATTATCTCCAATGTCCAGCCAGGCACGGGCATTTCCGAGGCTGCCCTTTCGTTCATCCAGGCCACGCTCAAAATAAGGCGTACGCGCGCAGAAAGGCTTGCAGAGCTCCTCCCGGACCCAGCATACCTTTTGACCCATTGCCATGTCAGCGGAGAGCTCGGGCTGGCGCTGGCGATCGCCAAAGAGGCGGGAAAACGGGTCAAGGCATACCCGACGCTCACGCGCCCCTACGGCCAAGGTGTCCGTCTTAGCGCTCCGGAGTTTTTCTCGCTGGGAATCGAGACCGAGCTCGTGGCGGACAACGCCGTGTTGCAAATCGTTGCGAGTGGGAAGGTGAACCTGGTCGTGATCGGCTCGGACAGGTCAAACCAGCAAGGGGACATCCTCAACAAGGTTGGCTCGTACACGGTTGCGTTCCTCGCCAAGGCGTTCCACGTGCCCCTATTCGCGCTCATCCAGGAGATGGGAGCAGACAAGACCTTCCCCGCTCCACTTCCGATTGAGTTCCGGGACCCGAAAGAGGCCGAGCCACCAAAATTGACTGTACCGGTAGAGTACCTTTACCCGTCCTTCGACGTGGTCCCAGGGCATCTTATCGCCAAACGCATAGGGTTTTTCGGCGTTTACGACCCTCCGCCGGTCATGAGCGATGACAGCCTGACGCCTTTCCGTATCGAGGTGCAAGCAAATAAACGCATCCCGAGCGCCTTAAGCCTCGTGGTCGGCCATCCGGCAAGGGATGAAACGGGTCGCTTAATCAAACGCCTTCGGGCGGTCGAAAGGCCCGTTTTGGTCCTCGAAGACCTCCCGGCATTGGGAGGGGTTACGCTTGCCGGCCGCCTCCGCCAAGAAGGCCTGGAGACCTACTTGGCCTGTGATTTGATGGCCGGGTTCTTCTTCGAGGCTGGCATGGTGGCCGGCGTCCATGCGGGCATCCTCCAGGGCGCTCAAGGGCGTCTATCCAAGGGCGCAGCATCGGCGAGCCTCCTTGCAAAAACCTACGGCATCCCTTTGGAGGCGTTTGGAGCGGAACTCTACGGCACAAAAGAGGAGAACCTGTTTCGTATGTTCGGGGCACCGACGTTCGAGGGCAAAATTCCTGTATTCCCTGGAAAGCCTTTTGAACGCCTCCCTTTATGAGGCCCGTTCGTCGCAGGCCATGGCCTTAAGCGCCCTTTGGATCTCGTCTTTGCCTTCCATCAAGATTCTCCTTGCCTCGTAGGAAAGCTTTGAGTCTTGAAGGAGCTTTTCGGCTGCTATAAGAACATCCTCTTTGACGAACAATCGGGGGAAAAGCCTACTCGTTAAAATAATTGCCTCATCGGGTCCGAACCTTTGCCAGAAGCTCTGGACCTCCTCAAAGTAGCGCGTCGCGTAGGGAGCGAGCACGTCCTCCTGGAATGGCTGCCAAAACCCAAGGACCAGCGCTTCCCTCGTCTTCAACGGGATGTCGGGGTTCTGCGTGGCCTCTTTCCAGGCCAACGCCTTGGCCTCTGGAGTAGGAAGAGAGGCTCGCGCCCGGGCCGCATTCCGTTGTCCCATATCCGTCGGGTCTTTCTCGAGCTCTCCTTGAATCGCCTTCTTGGTCGTTTCTCCCCGCTTGGCAAGGGTAAGAATCGCCTGCCAACGCCGGTCAACATCCATCGTTAGCCCCGGAATCTGCTCGGTTCCATCAAGCAACCCCTTGAGGAACAAAAGCTGGTCCTTTTCGTACGCCGTGTCAAAAAACGCCTTGGCCCAGCTAAGCTGCTGGTCGGAGCCGGGCTGGCTAAGCCCCATCCGCTCCTTTGCAAACCTCGCAAACCCTGCCCAGGACTCTTTCTGGCGTGCAACGGCGGTAAAGCGCAAGAGCGCGTCCTCAGACCTCGCCAAAAGAACATCGAGCACCATAGGGTCGGGTTCAGAGCGAACATGGCCGTAGAAAAGTTTGAGCCAGCTGCTCGCTGGATACTCTGCATCGCGCGTCATGTCCCAAAAACAACCCCAAAGGAGCACCCTTGCAAGAGGGTCTTCGACGAGCCCTAGGCTCTTTTCGGCCGCTTTGCTGCTCTTTGGGTCCAGCCGTATCTTGGCATAGGTAAGGTCCTCATCGTTCGGCAGGAGGATTTCCGGGGTTTGCTCCGAAGCAAGCTCTGGAATGGGGGTGCTCTTTCCTTCGATGTCTTTTATGAGGCCGTGAGACCGTACCATGCGCTCGCCCACCTTTGCGTACAGGCCAACCCCTAAGCGATGCGGCCTGAGCGTCTGGTGATCTGCGGGCGCATCCTGTCTTAGGGTTACACTACCGATCTTGTCCGATTGGAAGGCGACAACCGGGGTGATCGTGTTCACACCGGAGGTTTGCAACCAGGCTCTAGCCCACCCCTTCAAGTCCCTGCCCGAGGAGTGTTCAAGCGCGGCCAGAAAATCGGCAAACTCGGCGTTTCCAAGGGCATGCGTCTGGAGATAGCGCTTGAGCCCCGAAAAGAAAGCCTCTTCCTCGACGTAGGCCATCAGCTGCTTTAGGACGCTAGCACCTTTTTGGTAGGTGATCGCATCAAACCCGAGACGTACGCTCTCGGTGTCCGGGTAGTGGGCCACAATCGGGTGCGTCGTGCTCATCTGATCCTGGAGGAGCGCTTGGGCCTTCTCCGTGTTGGCAAAATGGGCCCAGGCGTTTTGAAAGCGCGTTGCCCCTTTAAGCGCATAGCTTGCCATGAAGTCGGCAAAGCTCTCGTTCAGCCAAAGATCGTCCCACCAGCGCATCGTTACCAAATCCCCGAACCACATGTGGGCCATCTCGTGCAGGATGGTGTTGGCCCTGCCTTCTTTTGAGGCCTCGCTTACCTTCGAGCGAAAGAGGTAGCGCTCGTTGAACGTGACGAGGCCGGCGTTCTCCATGGCTCCCGCGCTGAACTCTGGCACGAACGCTTGGTCGTACTTTGAAAACGGGTACAGAATGCCGAAGCGCTCGCCGAAGAAATCCAACCCAGATTTTGTGATTGCGAAGATCTCTTCGGGGTCGAGATAGGCTTCAAGAGACCTGCGCACGTAAAGGGCAAGCGGAAGACCCTTGTGCTCCGAGCGTACCTCAGCATACGGGCCCGCGATCAACGCCGTAACGTACGTAGAGATAAGGGGCGTGGGCTCGAAGCTCCAATCGGCCCACTCCTGGCCTTCTGAAGCCGCTTGCAGGGCGCTTTGGTTGGAGACGACGCGCCATCCCTTCGGGGCACGTACGCGAAAAACAAAAGTCGCCTTGATGTCTGGCTGGTCGAAGCAGGCGTAAACCCTATGGGCATCGAACGGCTCGAACTGGGTATGCAAATACACGTTGCCGTCGGTAGGGTCGACAAACCGGTGCAAACCTACGCCCGTATGTTCGTACGGAAACACGGCGACAACCCGGAGCTCGTTGCGTTCCTTAAGCGGGCCGATTGCCAACCTGGCGTCGGAAAAGGCCGCCGCTGGGATCGAGACACCATTCAGCCGCGCACATTCAACCCTTTTGGCGGCGATGTCGATGAATGTACTAGCACCCTGTGTCCGGGCATCAAACGTGACCTTGGTTTCTGTGCGAAACTCCTCGCTCGAGCCCGTCAGGTCAAGAGCAGCCTCGTAACGTACGTTCTTGACGAGCTCAGACCGCGCCCTTGCCTCTTCAAACCCGAGCTTGCCGGAAGACTCCTGACTTTGAGCGGAAGTAAAGAACAAAAACACAAAGGCGAGAGTACAGGCCGCATAGAGCGTGACGTTGTCCGTCCACATTATTCTACGCCTCCTTGTTCGATCACGACTCCAAAATCTTCTCCCAACTCAAGCTCCGAGCACATAAGGACAGGAACAACGACGCTTTGCAAGACCCCAGGGGCCATTTCTTCGACGAGCTCGGGCACCCCGAGTCCCCCTTGCACATGGCCCGCACCGATCATGACCATCACTAAAGCCCCGGGGTTGGCAAGAAGAGCGTTTTGAAGGGCAAAAGCCATGCCGTTGTCCCAGACAAGCTGAACCTCGAGAAACCTCGAGAGGCTCCCCAGCCTGGGATGGTCTTCGTAGGCTGCTTCAAGCCGCACAAGATAGGGCCTCGAAGGCAAGAGCAAAGGGCTTGGCAGGTATGGGCTCTGGGTGTTCGTCGCCCCTTTTTGGCGAACCTGCTCGATCAGCTCGGTGGGCACTCCGATCGCCCGTAGTGGAATATGCTGTTCTTTTGCAAGCCTAAGGATGGGCGAATACAACCCAGGGTCGTACCCCCAACGCGTTGCGTACTCGGTCTCCCGAAAAAGCCCTTCCTCTGAAAGCTCGCCCCGGATGTAGGCATCGAGGTACTGCTGGTAGGGTATCTGGAACATCTCCATGGCGAGTACAAGCGGCCTGTCCAAGGCGGCGAGCCCCCTTAGTGTATCCAGCTGGGCGGCGTGGACTTGGGCGTCGGTGTGAATTTCGCCGACATACGCCACGTCTCCGCGAGCAATCGTTCCGATAAAGTCATCAAACCCGACGACGGACGGCCCAGGAAACCCGCAAATGGTGTAGGCAAACGCCCCTTTAGCGGCTAGAACCCAAGCGATCAGCCAAAGCGCACGCATTGGCCAGGCCTAAGGGGCGCGGTGCGCTTGAGATGGATGGCGAGCACATTCAAGGCGGCCGGGGTCATTCCGGGAATCGCCATCGCCTCCAGAAAAGTCTTGGGCTGTTTCTTGGTAAGCTTCTCTTGAAGCTCGCGGGAAAGTCCGGGAATGTCTTCGTACCGAAGCCCAGACGGAATAGAAAGCGGCCTTTCTTTCTCGAGCAAGGCAATTTCTCGTTGCATGCGCTTTAAGTAGCCCTCGTACACGAGCTCTGTCACGAGCGTAAGGCGCTCCCTTTGGCCTAGTTGGCCTTCCTGCCCAAGGACCTCGAACGGGGCTGGATTCTTCGGGTCCGCCTCCATCAACGCCAGCCTCATCGCAGGATCTCTTCTAGCGAAGGCCAAGGCTTGAGAAAGCCGTCTTGCCCTTCGCTCTATAATGCCAAATTCGGAATCGCTCAACAGCTTTAGCGTATGAGCCTTGGGGCCAAGCCTTGTTTCGGCGTTATCCTCGCGCAACACCAGCCTATACTCCGCCCTAGAAGTAAACAACCGGTAGGGTTCGTCCGTCCCCCTGCTCGTTAGGTCGTCGACCAGCACGCCGATGTAGGCTTCATGCCTTCCAAGGATAAAGGGCGGGCGCTCAAGAATCAGGTGAGCCGCGTTCATGCCGGCGACAAGCCCCTGCGCGGCCGCCTCTTCGTAGCCAGATGTTCCGCAAACCTGCCCTGCAAAGAACAAACCCGAAACCTGCTTGTGCTCGAGCGTAGGCTTAAGCGCCTTTGGGTCGATGCAGTCGTACTCGACGGCGTAGCCAGGCCTTAGGATCACCGCATGCTCAAGCCCGCGGATCGTCCTTAGGAATGCCTGCTGTATCTCTGCGGGGAGAGAGGTGGATACGCCGTTTGGATACACCACTTGGGAATCAAACCCTTCTGGCTCCAAAAAGACCGTATGGCGATCCCTCTCTGGAAACTTTACGACCTTGTCTTCTATGCTCGGACAATACCTGGGGCCTATCCCGACAATGCAGCCCCCGTACAGCGCCGAAAGGTGCAAGTTTTCTCGAATGACCGCATGCGTGCCCTCGTTCGTGCATGCCTTAAAACAGGCGATCTGCCGCCTTGTGACTTCCTTATGCCGGAACGAAAACGGAAGTACGCTGCAATCGCCGTCTTGGCGCTCAAGCTTATCTACGGCCATCGAAGAACGCAAAAGCCTTGCCGGGGTGCCTGTCTTAAAGCGTCTTACGGGAATACCTAAACGTTTGAAGCTTTCCGTCAGCCCTGTAGAGGCAGGCTCGCTTGCCCTTCCCCCTTCACGACGACCCTGGCCAGTATGGAGCAACCCTCCAAGAAATGTTCCCGTACACACAACGAGCGCCCCGCAGGGAATTTCCGACCCGTCCTTGAGGCCTACCCCCACGATCCTGCCGTGCTTACTCAAAATAGACACGGCCTCGCCCTCGAGGACACGAAGGTTTGGAGCGTTCAGTATCGAGGATTGCACGGCACTTTCGTAGGCTAGCCTGTCGGACTGCACCCTGGTTCCTCGAACGGCAGCCCCCTTCCTTCCGTTAAGCGTACGGTACTGGACGGCCGTCTGGTCGGCCACCACCCCCATCAAGCCCCCGAGCGCGTCAACCTCCTTCACAAGGTGCCCCTTGGCAAGGCCGCCGATCGACGGGTTGCACGACNNACGCCGCCTCTACGCCGGCATGCCCTCCCCCGACAACGACCGCGTGCTCAAGCTTGTCCCTGTTCATTTTCCTACGCAGAACGTGGCGAACAACCCTTCCATCAACTCGAAATCTAGAATTTTTCCGCTGATACGGTCAATGCAGGAGACGGCATCCAAAAGCTCTTGAGACACGGCCTCCAGCGCCATCCCTTTTTTCAGCCCATCGATCGCCCGCAAGACATGGCCAATGGCATGCCGAAGGGATTCTTGCTCGAACCCACCCAGCGCGAATACCTCTTCTTTCGAGAGCGCTTCGAGCTGCTCAAGCCGTCCTGTCAAAAGCTTTTTTAGCGCATCCATTCCTTCCCCGCTCTTAGCGCTCACAAACAGGTCGAAGGAATCGCGCGGGAGCTCGGGAGACCAAAGCAAGTCTTTTTTGGAACCGACGACCAATCGCCCCACAGCCTTGCCCTCTAAGGCTTCGAACGCGGCTTTCTTGCTTGTTACATCCACAAGGTGGATGACAAACGAGGCTTCCCGGAGCAGCTCGTGGGTTTTTTCGACGCCTAACCGCTCAACCGGGTCGCTGGGACTATTAGACAACCCGGCTGTATCTATTAGCAGCACCTCGTATGGGCCAAGCCGAAGGCTCGCTTCCAAAAAGTCGCGGGTTGTGCCTGGAGTCGGCGTGACGATGGATCGCTCCTTACCCAAAAGAGCGTTAAAAAGGCTCGATTTGCCGGCATTAGGCGCCCCAACGATCACGATCCGGAACTCTCCGGCTAGCCCTTTCGGCCCCTTAGTGAGCGTTTCCAGGCTTTCGACCACGCCCAAAAGAAGGTTGCTTAGCGAGCTCTCCTCTAGCGTCCCCTCTTCGAGTTCGATCTCCCCTTCGATGTCGACGATCGAACCCACAAGCGTTCCCCTGGCAGCATCGAGTCGCGCCGAAAACTCGCCCCCTAGGCGCTTCCTTGCCTGGATCAGCGCAAAAGGGTTTCCAGACTGGGCCATCGCTTTGATGGCAAGCGCCTTGGTAAGATCAATCCTGCCGTTAAGAAAGGCCCTTTGACTGAACTCTCCGGGCAGGGCCTGTCTGGCCCCTTGCTCGATTAGTTTCCCGAGGATAGAGGTCAGGTTGGCAACGCCGCCGTGCCCGAAGACCTCGACCATTCGCTCACCCGTGAAGCTCCGGCCTTCCGCGTAGAAAACAACGAGAACTTCATCCATGAGTTCGGCCGTCCTTGGGTCGACGAACGTCGTCCGATACGTCCTTCTTGGGCTAGGCGCCTTCGGGGAAGTGGCAAGACAAGGCCCGACGAGTTCCCAGCTCTCCTTGCCAGACAGACGGACGATGCCGATTGCCGCATCTACTAGACCCGTCGCAATGGCCGCTATTACGCCTGTGCGGGCAAAGGCCTGTTCTTTTGCCACTGTCTGAAGAACAAAAGGTGGGCGATCGAAAGGATATTGCTGAACAAATAGTACAACACGAGCCCTGAAGGCAGGCTCAAGAAGATGAACGTGAACACGATGGGCATAAGCAGCATCATCCGCTGTTGGGTAGGGTTCGTGTTCTGCTGGTTTGGGGTAAGAAGCTGGAGGGCGATCATCGAGACCCCCATCAACAAGGGCGTGACCAGGTAAGGGTCTTTGGCCGAGAGGTCATGAATCCACCAAAAGAAGGGGGCATGACGAAGCTCGACCGTGTTGATCAGCGTGTAGTAGAACGCGAAGAACACGGGGATCTGAATAAACGTCGGCAAACAACCGCCCAAAGGGTTCACCTTATGGGCCTTGTAAAGCGCCATAGTTTCCTGGCTTAGGCGGGTCCTGTCGTTCTTGTACCGCTCCTGCAGCGCTCGGATTTTTGGCTGCAGCTCCGTCATCTTTCGCATAGATTGGTAGCTCTGATGCGTAAGGGGGGCTAGAAGCAGCTTGAGCAGCACCGTTACCGCGATGATCGCCAACCCCCAGTTGCCGAGGAGCTTGTGGAAGAACTTCAACGTGACCAAAAGTGGCCTGCCCAAAAAACCAAACATGCCGAAATCGACGACCCGAACGAGGTCGTGTCCTTGAGCCTTCAGGACATCGTAGGCCTTTGGGCCCATGAATAGGGTTAGGTCGCGGGCAAGGGCACTCTCTCCGGATGCAGGGTCAAACAAGGGAACGCTCAGGACAAACCCGTGTGCATTAAGGGGGATCAACCGTACCTCCAGGAATGGCCGAGAATCGTCGATCAAGGCCTGGAAGAAGAACTTGTCTCCAAACCCAACCCAGGGGAACGGGCCTTGAACCTCCTTGGTCTCCTTGAGCTTAGCCAGAGGAACATTCGTAAGCTTCTTGCCAACGAGCCCCTGGAAGCTAGAGAGGTGGTAACGATCCTTCCCCTCCTCCTTGGTCGTCCCGAAAGGCCAGAGTACAACTACAGGGGCTTGCAGCCGATACCCGGCCTCTTTGGTGATGCCGATAGAAAACGAATACCCACGAGGAGGAATTTCGTACACGGTACGCAACCCATCGAACACCAGCTCAACCTTTGCGCCGCCTGCATCTTGGAGGACTGCAACCTTGCCGGGCATCAGCCGTTTGAACCCGCCTTGGGTCGCGTACGCGAGTACCGGAGAAGCAAGCATTCCTCGGCCTATATGGGCAAGGTCTACCATAGGGGAATCCCCACGAAGATCTTCCTGGTAACCTTTGAGAAGGGCATGGCGGATGGCACCCGTCTGCTGGCCTACGCCCAATTTTAAATCCGAGGTTTCGAGCCACAACATGGGCTCATCCGGCACCCTTAAGGACGTTAAAACTTCGCCTGCTGGCGAGTCCGGTAGGGCTGCCGAGGGTTCCTTTGGTACAGCCTGACCGCTTTGGGCGGCCTTCGTACGATCGTCCGCAGTTCGGGTTACAGGAAGCATTCGACTCGACAAGCGCTGCCAAAAGATAAGGACGAGTACTGACAAGACTAGCGCGAGAATCAGGCGTTTTTCCATGCGACTATCCTCAACAAAGCTTTTGGGGGACTGGATCCGCCCCTCCTGGGTGGAGGGGATGACAGCGAGCGATCCGAAGGGCCGCTAAGACGCCCCCTCGAACCACTCCATAATCTTGGATTACCTGTAATGCGTAGGACGAACAGCTCGGTACAAACCGGCATCTTGGCTTTAAGGCGGGCGAAAGGAGGTTTCGATATCCACTAATAAACCACAGGGCAAACCTCTGGAAAATCCCCAAGCGCATGCCCTGCTCTTTCGGGCTTGAGAACAC
This sequence comes from Nitrospirae bacterium UBA2233, assembly GCA_002347965.1. Taxonomy (GTDB): domain Bacteria; phylum UBA2233; class UBA2233; order UBA2233; family UBA2233; genus UBA2233. Next base: position 88,563 of record DDYN01000005.1, read on the forward strand.
CCATTAGCTCCTTTTCGACATCCTGAAGGCAGAGCCCGTCAACGCCCCGCTTGGCCAAAAAGACCACATCTTCACCAGGGCTAAACCAACCTTTGTGAAGCCTAAAGGCCTCCCGAAGCAACCGTTTCGCCCGGTTTCTCTCGTAGGCATTGCCTACTTTCCGAGAAGCGATGAGCCCGAGCCTAGGTAAAGCTCCCTCTCGAAAGGCGGGTGCGCAAAGCCGAAACACGACTACATGCCTTGCAACCCGCTTTTCCCCGCGATCAAGAACTCGCTGGATTTCCGAGCGCCTTGTCAATCGGGCCGATTTTGGCAAGCGAAAATCTGGCTTACCTACGCTCATCCGAAACGCTTAGGTGCTTTCTGCCCTTGGCGCGCCTTCTAGCAAGCACAGCCCGGCCAGAGCGTGTCTTCATCCGCGCTCGAAACCCGTGCGTCCTGAGCCGCTTGACCACGTGCGGCTGATACGTTCGCTTCATCGCCAACGCTCCTTTAGTTTTCTTCGCATCGTACTCTTACTTTTTGGCCGAATTGGGGGCGGTAACCCTGCTCGTCCATGGAGCCGATGGGGGGATTTGAACCCCCGACCTACTGATTACGAATCAGTTGCTCTCCCGCTGAGCTACATCGGCCCTTCGCTTGGAGGTACCTTTGAACTGTAGACTATCACGTTTCTTCTTCCAAGGAAAGGTTTTTGATTCATACAGACGTAGGACCTAATTCTCGCCTTTCAGGTTTTTTCTCCTCCGTAGCGCTCATGATGCATAGTGTATGTATTGACATGAGGAGTAATGTAGTATACAGATAATTTAAGTAAATAATCATAAAGGAGGATGCCATTATGAGGCGATTGCTCGGAATCTTCGTTTCCTTCGTGCTTTTTTGTGTCCCCTCTTTGGCGCACGCGTTCAACCTCGCCTCCGAGGGGTACTCCGGTTTCTACATCAACCCTACCTACCACATCGCCGATTCTAAGGTGAAACTCGGCCAGGCCGCTTGGCAACGCATAGGCCTTCCGGTCTTGGGCTTCCATTACGCCACGCTCGGCGGCAAAGACTTCAACGACGGCGGGTTGGGGGACGGCGACCTCCTTTGGTTCAACGTTACGGAGGGCCTGTTCGACAGGCTCGAGGTCGGCTACAGCTACCTCGTGTTCAACCATGATACGGGGTGGGTCATGACGCCTTCGCTCGACAAAAACTTCCACATCTTCCACACAAAGCTCGCCCTGATCAAGGAGGGCGAACGGGCAAGCTGGATGCCAGGCTTAAGCTTCGGGTTTATCTACAGGACGATCGACAACGGGGGCAGGCGTTTGAACGGGCCAAAGCTTGGCCTGGAGGGGTATCCTAACGTGAAGGACTCCGGGTCGGATTACTACTTCCAGGTCGGAAAAACCATCACCTTCCTCCCTTGGCCGACGATCGTGTCGGCCGGCATGCGCTCGACCACGGCGGAGTTGAACGGGCTTCTAGGGTTCGGCAATGAACGAGAGGAGGTGTTCGAGGGTTCGATCGCCGTCGTCCCTTTGGTCTACAGGGGAAAACAGCTCATCGTCGGCTACGAGCACAAGCAACAGCCCAAGTACGACGACTGGTTCAGCGTGTTCGCGGCGCTCGTCTGGAACGAACACCTAACCCTTTCCGTCGGGTTTGCGGACTTGGGTAATGCCAAGCCCCTGAAGGGGTTAGGGGTCAATAACGGTCTCAACGTACACCATCAGGCCGTCATGGGCATCACCTACCAGTTCTAGGTCATTGCCAAAGGATTTCCAGGAGTGATAGGCTAGGGCAAAAAAATGGTCCGCCAGCTTGCTCAGGCCTATCGCTCTACCCCTTTTTATAGGAACCCTACTTTTCGCGAGCAGAGTCCTCGCCCTCGAAGCCGACCTAACCGGCAGGCTGGAGCAGCGGTTCGGCATCCGGATGAACGCCAACACGCCCTCCGAAAATCCTTCGACCGAGCTCAAGCTCAACCCCTCCATCATCTTTTCTCCGGACGCAAAGATCGAATCAGAAATCAAGACGGGTTACGACGGCAACATCCTTCATTCATCCACAGAGAAAAGCCCCTTCCTTAAGCCGTTCTCTGTGTACGAAACCCAGCCGGGTTACCTCGACGTCAACGAATTCTACCTAGACCTCTTTTTTAAGGACTTTGACGTCCGGGTCGGAAAGCAAAAGATCAGCTGGGGCGTTCTAGACGAATACCAGCCGACGGACCTTTTCAACCCTGAAGACTACAGCCGCTTCATCGAGCTCCCGGAGGCCGACCGAAAAATCGGCATTCCTGCCTTAAGGGTCGACGCCTACAGCCTGCCTGTGTTCGAGCTGGAGTGGGTGTTTGCGCCCGTGTTTTTCCCGTACCGGCTGTCTGCGCCGGGGAATCGCTTTTTTCCTTCCCTACTGGATGTAGCAAAGGACCTGAGGGGGTATTTCCAGGGGGACCCGTTCCTCTCTGGATTCTCCGTACAGCAGAACCTCCGCGGCTGGGGTAAGGAAGGGGCGCTTTCTTCTTTCAGCACCGGTTTCAGGCTTTCAAAGCACGTGGCAGGGTTCGACACGCACCTATACTACTTTACCGGGCTCGACCCTTTTCCCGTGTTCAGCGCAGACGTAGGGGCCACGACTCGGCTTTTCCCGTCGGGCGGGCTTTATCGCTCGCTGGTAGACCTTGACCTCTACCCTACCTCCACGCGCATACACATGTTCGGAACCGACCTGACAAAGAGCGTTGGAGACGCGACGCTTCGGTTCGAATGGGCATTCTTCCACGGAAGACCGTACAACCGAGACGTATACAAGGACTTAGAAGGGCCATTCTGGCGAAACGACTACGCGCGCCAACTCGTCCGAGGTGCGATCGACGGCCTACTAGACGAACACTCGCTCGGATCAAAGACCCGAATCGAGGTGCCCGACATCGTGAAGAAAAAAGATAGCATTTCTTGGGGCGTCGGGCTGGACTATCTCCTTCCTAAAAAGTTTCTTCTTTTGCCTTCCGGATCCTTCCTTTCGGGCCAGTTTATGCAGGACGTCATCTTGGCCCATGGCGACGACCTTTTTTCCGAACCTACCAAGCACAGGGTTAGCCTCGGCCTTCGAACGAGCTTTCTGGACGGAAGGGTCGAATGCAACCCTCAGGGTTTGTACCAGGTCGAAAACAAGGCTTATGTAGGGAGTTTGGAGCTTATCTATAAGTACAAGCCCTGGCTCCAGCTTGTGGGCACGTGTTTCTTCGTGGGCGGCGACCCATCCGATACGATCGGCGAGTTCAGGGACATGGACGAAGCGACGTTTATGGTTCGTTACTTGTTTTAAAAGGCTGTAACGCATCGGCCAGCATTACTAGCTCTTCGGGGGAAAGCTCTTCTGGCCGCTTAGAAAGGTCTGTCGACAACCCGCCAGCCCCTTCGAGGCTTAAGCTCTCGAGGGCCTCCTTGTAGCCCAACCGCCGAAGCGTGGCACGGAGGGTTTTTCTTCGCGATTGGAACAAATGCCTCAACAGCAAGGAAAAGTAGCCGACATTCTTGGGGAAAACCTTCGGGGTCGGATAGGGGTCGAATACGAGCACCATCGCATCGACTTTGGGGCTGGGTGAAAACGCTCCTTTCGGAACAAACAGCCCTTTTTCGATAGAAGAATAAAGCTGGCTGAACACCGACAGGAGCCCGTAAGCTTTGCTGGAGGGCTTCGCCATAATCCTCTCGGCCACCTCTTTTTGGAACATCAACACCATGCGTTCAACCCAAAACGATTGCTCGAGCAACGTCATGAGAATGGGCGCTTGCGCGTAGAAAGGCAAGTTTGACACGACGGATGCCCGTTCGCCTTCTTTGAGCAACGTGCCGAGCGAAAACGCCCTCGCGTCCCCTTCAAAAACCTCCACCCCCAAAAGCTCGAAACGCCCTTTCAGCCGAGGTATGAGCTTGGGGTCGCGCTCGATCAAAACAAGACGGCGGCATTTCGAGACGAGCGCTTCCGTAAGGCTTCCCTTTCCAGGGCCGATCTCCACCACCGTGCCAAACGGGCCTTCCCCCAAGCATGCAACGATCTTTCGGGCAAGCTCGGGGTGCCTTAGGAAATGCTGGCCGAGCGGGGGCTTTTTGTTCGTCATCTTGGAATATCGAGCGTGTCCGTTTCGTCATGGCCCTTGCCGAGCCAAACAAGCCCGGCTCTCGCGATCATGGCTCCGTTGTCGGTGCAGAGATCTGGGGGCGGGAACAGTATTCGAACCGTCAAACCCTTGAAAACGGCCTGTTCTTGGAGCATCTGCCTTAACCTCCTTGAAGCTGCCACGCCTCCACAGACGACGAACGTGCGAAGGGAAGCCTGCTCGGTAAGCCGAAACACCCGTTTCACGAGACTTTCGAGGACGGCATCGAGGTAGGCTGCACCGGCCGTTTGGGCGAGCTCCGAGATGGGAGCATCTCCTCTTGTGCGTTCAAGATAGAAGGCAAGCGCGGTTTTGAGGCCGCTAAAGCTGAAAGAAAGGGGCTTTCCGGGGATGCACGGCCTTGGAAACGCGACGCCTAGCGGCCTTAGCACCTCCATCCCTACCTTGTCGAGTGCGGGGCCTCCAGGGTAGGGAAAACCGAGCAGCTTCGCCCCCTTGTCCAGTGCTTCTCCCGCAGCATCGTCTCGCGTCTCCCCAAGCACGCGGATGCTGCCTTCTTTTTCGAACACCCCTATCTGCGTGTGCCCCCCGGACGCAACGAGGTATCCAAACGGCGGGGTAAGCTCCGGATAGGCCAAGAACGCGGCATAGATATGGCCTTCAACATGGTCAACGCCGACAACGGGAACATCCAACCCTACACCCAGCCCCTTAGCAAACGCGATGCCGATGCCAAGGCAGCCTGAAAGCCCAGGCCCCCGGGTTACGGCAATTCCGGCAACTTGCTCCGGGTAGACGTGCCCGGCATCGAGGGCAGCCCGGTATACGCCACGGATACGGGACATGTGCTCTCTTGCGGCCATTTCAGGGACAACCCCGCCATAGCGCGCGAATACCGAGGCCTGGGAGCTCACGATGTTCGCGAGCATCCTTCCTCGAGGGTTTACTATGCCCACCGAGGTTTCATCGCACGACGTGTCAATCCCTACGACAACGGAACGATCCATGGCATGCTCAACTCTTGATTTTACGGTTGATTCGTGCAAATATAGGAAGAACTAGGTTGCTTTAGCAAAAGAAGTTTTACAAATCGGAACGGGTTTTTATATATCCCCGCCTTGGTTGCAGCCCATAAGGGCTATTCTACCAAAACTCCTAAAAAAAGAGGCCTATCCTTGATCGTTCAAGGGCGGAGTGCGACGGATGTTTAAAAGGTTGCAAGAGCGGCTAAACGAGGCCCTGAGAACCCTCAAGGGGACGGGTGTCATCAAAGAGGGGCATATAGAGGCGGTATTCCGGGAAATCCGGAGGGCGTTGCTTGAGGCGGACGTCCATTTCCAGGTGGCCAAGGCCTTTTTGGAGCGTGTTCGCGAGAAGGCTTTGGGCCAACGCGTGTTCGAGTCGCTTACCCCGGACCAACACTTGCTGACGATTATCCACGAAGAGCTTAAGACGCTGCTCGGTACGGAAGCTCAAGACCTCGCCCTGAAAGGCGCCCCTCCACACGTCATCCTCCTTGTAGGAGTCCAGGGTTCGGGTAAAACGACCACGGCGGCAAAGCTGGCCCTTTACCTGAAACGCAAACGGCTCGAGCCGCTCCTCGCCACGACGGACGTCAAGCGTCCTGCGGCGCTCGAACAGCTTCTTACGCTCGCAAAAGCGCTCAACGTCCACGTCTACCCTTGGGGAAAACGCCCAAAAAGCCCGCTTGCGCTCGCCGAGGAGGCTATAGACTTCCTCAGGACATCGCGGTACGACACGCTCATCCTGGACACCCAAGGACGTCTTCATGCTGACGAAGCGCTCATGAAAGAGCTTGTCCAGATGAAACAACGCATCCAACCCAAAGAGGTCTTGCTCGTTGCAGACGCCATGACGGGACAAGACGCCCTCAAGCTTGCCGGCACGTTCCATGAGGCGGTAGGACTTACCGGCATTGTCCTTACAAAGATGGACGGAGACGCCAGGGGCGGTGGTGCGCTCTCTATGCGAGAAATCACGGGCGTTCCGATCAAGCTTATCGGCACGGGAGAACGCCCATCGGACCTCGAGGTCTTTCACCCCGAGAGGATGGCTTCGAGGATCCTTGGGATGGGCGATGTCCTCACGCTGATCGAGAGGGCTAAGGAAACCTTCGAAGAAGAGCGTACTAAACAGCTCGAGAAAAAGCTCCGTACAAAGAGCTTTACACTCGAGGACTTCCGCGACCAGATTCGGACCATGAAAAAGCTAGGCCCCCTCTCGGGCATCATGGGGATGATCCCGGGGTTCTCCAAGGTTGCCTCCGAGATAGACTCCGCCAAGCTGGAAGGGCGCTTCAAGCACGTCGAGGCCATTCTGAACTCGATGACACGCCAAGAGCGTCAACGCCCCGAAATTCTGAACGGGTCCAGGAGGAAACGCATCGCTTCTGGGTCCGGCACGAGGGTTCAGGAGATCAATCAACTACTTAAACAATTCGAAGAAACCAAAAAGCTCGTCGGACAGCTTACGGGCAATCGTAAAGGATTGCGGGGGCTGCTTTCTGGTATGCCCTAGAGGCCAATCCTTCCTATGATCTTCCAACAGGAGGAACTACTCCATGCTCTCCATTCGTCTCGTTCGAAAAGGAAAACGCAACAGGCCTTTTTACCGGATCGTGGTCCAGGAAAAGCCTAAAGCACCAAGTGGAAATTATATCGAAGCGCTCGGTTTTTACGACCCCCTCAAGCAATCCCTTGAGGTCATGCTCGATAAGGAGCGCTACGCCTACTGGGTATCCCAAGGGGCTCAACCTACGGATACGGTAAGGAGCTTGATCAAGCGGGCTACGTAACGTACCACTACAAAGCGGAGGTTGGGAATGCCCATTGCAAATCAGAGCCTCAAAGACCTTGTCGAGCAAATCGCGCGGGTTCTCGTTGACAACCCAGAAGCTGTACGCGTACAAGAGGTAGACGGGGAACGAAGCTGCGTCCTGGAGTTGAGCGTGGCGAAGGAGGACCTTGGCAAAGTTATCGGCAAAGATGGCAGGACGGCTCGAGCCATTCGGACCATCTTGTCGGCAGCCTCCGCCAAGGTTCGTAAGCGGGCAATCCTCGAGATCATCGAGCCTATGGCCTGATGGGGTGTCTCATCTTCGGACGATAGGCCAGATCGTTAGGCCGAAGGGGCTAAAGGGTGAGGTTTGGGCTCAGGCCGTGCCAGACTACGACCATTTATTTCGAGAGGGTTCCCGTGTCCTTGTGCAAGGCTTGTCCCTGAAGGTTGAATCCGCAAAGCCTTACGGCAGGCGCTTTCTGTTGAAGTTTGAGGGGCTATGCTCCCTGGAGCAGGCAGAGAAGTTACGGGGCGGTACGCTTCTCGTACACGAAGAAGACCTACCCTCACTCCAAGAGGGGGAGTTCTTCAGCTCCGACTTAGTGGGCATTCGTGCTTTCGACACCCAAGGCAGGTACTTTGGAACCGTAGACCGCGTCATGAAGCCGCATAATTTAGACATCCTTGTAGTTCAGGACGAGGGCCGGGACGAAGTACTCATCCCTCTTATCGATACTTACGTTCATAAGCTCAGCATCGAAGAGCGCTTGGTCGTTTTCGACCCTGCCTGCCTTCCCTAGAATACAGCCCCATTCATCCAGATTGTAAAACGGACACCCATGGCATTTCGCTTCGGCCTGGTTACACTTTTCCCGGACTACTTCGAGGCCCCTCTCAAGTGCTCGTTGCTTGGAAAGGCGCTAGAGGAACGTAAGATCGAGATGGCCTACGTGAGCCCTAGGGAGTTCGCCCGAGATAAGTTTGGACACGTGGACGATGCACCGTTTGGCGGGGGCGCAGGAATGGTAATGGAGGCTGCACCGCTCGTTAAAGCCATCCAAAGGGCAAAGGCGCTCGTTCAAGCCAAGGAAGCCCCCGTTGTCCTTTTGTCGGCCAGGGGGAAGCGTCTAACGCAGCCATTTGTTCAAAACCTGGCCGAAGGCCAGGGAGCCATCCTCGTCTGCGGCCGCTACGAGGGCGTAGACGACCGTCTGCTTAATTTTGTAGACCATGAAGCCTGCGTGACGGACGTCGTCCTTTTTGGCGGGGAAGCCGCCGCGCTCGTCGTGATCGAGGCGGTTTCCAGGCTGATCCCGGGAGTTGTGGGAGACCCATTAAGCGTATCCGAGGAGAGCTTCTCCGACGGCTTGCTCGAATACCCTCAGTTTACGAGGCCAAGAGTGTTCGAGGGCTACGGTGTTCCGAACGTCCTGTTCTCCGGGAATCACCGCAAGATCCGCCTGTTCCGGCGCTACCATACCCTTCTGACAACCTTCCTCAACCGCCCCGAACTGCTTGCACAGGCCAACCTGGGCCCGATGGAACGCCGCCTCCTGGAAAAGATTCAAAACAGAAGGTATCCTTATCAGAGAGGATGGATCAAAAGAGAACGAGGAGAAACATGAACACATTGACCAGCCGGCTTGAGCTTCCGCCCCTACCCAGCTTCTTTTCGCTCATACGCGTGGGCGATACCGTAGAAGTTCACTACAGGGTGCGCGAGGGCGAGAAAGAACGCATCCAGGTGTTTCGGGGCATTATTATTCGTATTCGCAAGGGCGGTTCCGACAGTATGTTTACCGTTCGAAAAATTTCTCACGGCGTGGGTGTCGAAAGAATTTTTCCCACGATGTCGCCGTTGATCTCGGACGTGAAGATCCTGAGCCGCGGCCACGTTCGCAGGGCCAGGCTATACTACCTAAGAGGCCTAAAGGGTAAACGGGCCACGAGGCTTAAGGGAACCGTAGCCTACCGGGAGCAGGAAGTTTAGTTGGCCGCAGGGTATGCCCTGGAGCACAGGCTATTTCAGGGCGATCCTAGCCTAAGCCTCGCAGGGATGGATGAGGCGGGGAGAGGCCCCATTGCCGGGCCTTTGGCGGTAGGTGTGTTTACCTACACGCCAACGATGGAGGGCCTCGCGCTTGATGATTCCAAAAAGCTTACTCCTCTCCAACGGCTAAAGGCTCACAAGCTTCTCGTGGGCCTCAACAGCCTGTGGGCCGTAGGGTTCGCGCTGGCATCGGAAATAGACACGCTGGGGATCTCGAAAGCGTTCCGCTTGGCCGCAAGAAGGGCGCTCGATGCGCTTTCATGCCTCCCTTCGATTCTTTTGGTGGACGGCACGCTAGACCCGAGGCCGGGAACTCCGTGCATCCTTCTTCCTAAAGGAGATGCGCTCTCGGGTACGATCGCCGCGGCCAGCATCCTTGCAAAAACCATGCGGGATAGGCTCATGGAAAAGCTCGATGCCCGCTATCCGGCATACGGGTTCGCCGCAAACAAGGGGTATCCTACATGCCATCACGTAGAAAGAGTCAGGATGTTCGGCCCATGCCCGGAACACCGCGTCTCGTTCGCACCGCTAAAGCACCATGAACGGCAAGCATGCTGAGCAGCTCGCCAAGGAGTTTCTGCTTGAGCGAGGCTTTACAGTCCTAGGCCAGAATGTCCGGTTTCGCAGGCTGGAGATAGACCTTGTTGCAAAAACAGGACGGACGCTCGTCTTTGTCGAAGTGAAGGGAAGGACGAACATCGAGGCAGTTCCTTTGGAGGAGGCGCTCACCAGGGCTCAACAACGAAGACTTCGAACGGCTGCACAAGCCTATCTGCTCGAACATCCCATGGAAACCGATACGGACGAGGCGAGGTTTGATTGCGTTTTTGTCGATTTTAGCGGACCCACCCCAAAAGTTCATCATATCGAGAACGCGTTCTGGTAGACCATGGAACAAAGGCTAGCCCTGCTCGTCGTGGGCAACGAGATTCTGACAGGAAAGGTTGAAGACAAAAATACGCCTTATCTCGCAAAGCGCATTTGGGAGCTGGGGTCCAGGCTCGAACGGGTCGTCGTTGTCCCCGATGAAATCGAGGCCATCGCCCAAGAGCTCAATGCTCTGCGCCGCGTTTTTGACGCGATCATCACCTCCGGGGGCATAGGGCCAACCCACGACGACGTCACGATGGAAGCCATTGCCTACGCCTTCGGCATCCCGCTTGTCCAAAAACCCAGCCTCTTCCCCCTGCTTGGGGCCCAACACCTCGAAGGAAAGATGCGCATGGCCTACGTTCCGAAGGGGGCTAGCCTGATCCCTACCGACGACGGAACGTTTCCTGTCGTGAGGATGGAGAACGTCTACATTCTCCCTGGAGTTCCTAGGCTGTTCCAGAAGAAGCTAGAGGTGATCGCTTCGCAGTTCTCCGCCGACCCTTACTTTATAGAATCGGTAACATTTTCGGTTCCGGAGTCGTGGCTTTCCCAAGCGCTCGGCGCCATCCAGAAGGCGCACCCTACCCTACAAATCGGCTCCTACCCAAAAATCGAGAAGAACCCGTTTGTCGTGCTTGTTACAATCGAGGGAAAAGACGCCGGTCAAGTTCAGGCAGCCCTCAAGCGGCTTAAATCTTCGTTTCCGCCGGAGTATTTTGCCGGCTAGGAGGCCATAAATTTAAGGCCTCGGGGGCAGGCTTAAGCCACTCGAACAGTCGCCTCTCCGAGAATTTTCTTTTCGCCTTTCTCGTTCTGGGTCGCAAGCTCAAGGTCCACGAGCTTCTCGCCGTTTTCGACGCGCTTGCCTATCACCTTGCCCGTACAGGTGATAACCTCTCCCGGCCAGGTAATCCTCGCAAACCTGACTTTGAATTTTTTTATGCCCTCAAGGCCAAAACGATCGACAAGGAGCTGACCAAGAAAGCCCATCGAGAGCATCCCGTGCGCGAATACTCCTGGATATCCGGCCATTTTGGCGAATTCATCGTCTAGATGAATAGGGTTTGGGTCTCCCGAAGCCGGCCCATACTCCTTTAGTTGCTCTTTTGTGATCGGCCCTTTGACAACGGGCTCGATTTCCGCGCCCTCTTGAAGTTCCTCGTATGTCAAGGCAGAGCTAGGCATATTCTTCCCTCCTCCGTAGTTTGAGCCTTGGTTGGGTCTTAAAGGCGCACGGTCAACACGGGACAGGACGCCTTACGAATCACTTCCTCTGCAACCGACCCGATAACGAGGCGCGCGATTCCACGCCTCCCGTGGGTTCCGATAACAATCAGATCATGACCTTCCTGTTTGGCAAAGTTCAGCAGCTCTTCCGCAGGAATGCCGAAGAGGACGTGCATCCCAACTCCCTGCTCGTTCGCGAAGAACTCTTCTTTCAGCTTGTTTAGATCCTGCTTCGCGTCTTCAATCGCCCATTGCTTGCTCGATTCGATGTAGCGAGCCTTCGTCGGATGGACGTAGTCGCCGAACGGGTCAATCACCACGGTAACGACGTCTAGGACTGCCCCGAACTGCTTTTTTAAATCAAGAGCGACACGAAGGGCTTTTTTAGAATCTTCGGAAAAATCAACAGGGCAAAGGATCTTTTGAGCCTTCATGGCAATCCACCCGGCGTAGTTATTCTACGCTCATCATACCATACAACAGCGCAAATTCAACTACGTTTTGAACCCTCGAGCTTTTTCTCGACAAACGGCAAGCGGTCGTTCCCCCAAAACATCTCTCCGGAGACGAAGAAAGTTGGCACGCCAAAAACGCCCCGGCTAAGGGCCACCTCGGTGATTTCCCTTAGTTTTTGCTTTACTTCTTCGGAGCGAACCCCCCGAAGGAAGTCTTGCGGGTCTACGCCAAGGCTATTGACTATGTCCAAGAGCTCTTCATCTTTGGAAAGGTCGCGATCTCCCACCCAATAGGCGGGGAATACGCGCTTGACGTAGTCTTCCTCGAGCCCGCGGTCTTTCATCCATACCGCCCCCCGCTGCACCTGTATCGAATTGAGCGGGAAGACGCTCGGAAATTTCAACGGAACGCCGAGGAAGGAGGCCCAATCGTCGAGGTCTTTTTGCATGTACATAAGCTTGCTAGGGGGTGGAAGTGCACGCCCCAGCGCTTTAAAAAGGCCGCCTAAATACACCGGAAGGAGCGTGAGCTTGGCGCCATACCGCTCTGCAATGCTGAACAGACGGGTAAATGCAATGTACGTGTAAGGGCTAGAAATGTCATAATAAACCTCCACTTCCGTGGCCAGCCCCTCGCCGTTCGACGACCGTACCGGCACCTTTAAGCAACCTTCTTGAACGTCTTTTCAAAAAGCGCCACGTCATGCATGCGAAACCTCCACTGACGGCCCTTTTTGAACCCTTTTAGGATTTTTTTCCTCGCGAATTCGTTCACAGTATCCGGGCTAACGCCAAGCCGCACGGCAACTTCCTTGCTTGTAAGAAGCTTTTCCCTGCGGGTTATCCTGGTTGGACGTTCTTTTTCCATAACTCTTCCTCCTTATAAAAAACTGACGATGAAACACATTTTTGTTATCCTACTAGAAGTATAACATTCATTAAGAAGATGTCAAGCTATCCGTAGAATCTTTTTCTGGTGTGAGTTTCCAGCCGTATCTTTGTACATCTTCGGTGAACGTTTCGTTGGCCTTTTGTATCATCGTATGCATCTATCGAAATCAAACTAAAATAACGAAAAAATAACAGTCGATGGAATGAAACAAGTGCGTCCCTGCCGTTGTCATGACGAAGGGACGCCATCGGCCTCTAAGCTGGGTCGAAAATCTTTGAGGAAAAATTCTACTTGACGAAGCCGCCTTTTCCTGACAAGCCGGGCTTCAAGAACGGCATTTCCTAGATGGACTGTTTTGCCGTTTTCGCCCCATTTGCCCTGCAGGTCCAACCGCGTACCGTCCTCTAGGGTGAGGACTAGGGGTCCACTCCTTGTCTTGGTTTGGCCGAGGGATACGGCCTGAAGGAGAACTCTTGGGTAGGGGTTTGCCTCGCCGAACGGGGAGAGTGGACCTAGAATCCCAAGCCAGTCGTCTTCTGATGGGACATGTTTAAGGGTAACGTCAACCAAGAGGGGGACCATGCCTCCGCCCGGGGCGTTGGCCTTGGAAGCAAGGCCAGACATGAAGGCTTTCAAAAAACACGGCAATTGACGCTCATGGAGAGAAACGCCGCAGGCAGACTTGTGGCCGCCAAAACGCTCTAGGTAGAGCTTGGCATGTTCTAGCCCTTCTAGCAGCGAAATGCCGGGAACGCTGCGCCCGGAACCCTTTAGGGTTCCATCTTCAAGACGCTCGAGCACGATGGCCGGCCTATGAAACCGCTCGGCCAGCTTCGCGGCCACGATGCCCGCCACTCCATGGTGCCAGCCCCGGCCCGACACGACAATTGCGGGGGCTCCCTGTTCGACCAATAAAAGTGCTTGTTCCATAGACTCTTCGAGGATACCGTTCTGCAATCGCCTTCGGTCGGCATTGATCGCCTCGATCTCGCCGGCGAGCTCCCTTGCTTCTTTGAGACTCCTGCTCAAAAGGAGCCTGACCGTATTCCTTGCCGTAGCCATCCGCCCGGACGCGTTCAGCCGAGGAATCAACACGAAGTTCGCATCCTTTTCGGATACGGGCGCAAAGGGGTTCCCCAACCCCAGCCGCTTGAGCTCTGTCAGGCCTATCCATTCGGAGCTCACGAGCCGCTCGAGGCCAAGTTTTACGAACACGCGGTTGTCCATTACCAAGGGGGCCCTGTCGGCAAGCGTTGCCAACGCGACGAGCTCAAGGTAGCCGTCTAGGCCGGGCAAATTGGAAGGGTTTCCAAGCGACTCGCCTAAGGCCATCAAGAAGTAAAACACGACCGCGGCCGAACATGGGTCTTTTTGCACGGAAGGACAGTCTTTGCGCTTTGGGTTGATCAAGGCAAAGGCCGGAGGAAGCGCATCGGGGGGTTCGTGGTGGTCAAGAACGATCACCTCGAGCCCGGCATCTTTGGCGTATTCCAACGCCTTGTGGTCTCTCGAGCCACAATCGCAGGCCACCACTAGCCTAGCCCCGTGGCCTTTTAGCTTCTTGAGCCCTTCAATGGACAGACCGTAGCCTTCCTTTTGCCGATCCGGGCTCTTATAGAAGACTTTTAGTCCTAGTTTGGATAGATAATCGGACAAGATGACCGTCGAGCAGATCCCGTCGACATCGTAATCGCCAAACACGCCGATCGGCTCTTTGGCGATTACGGCGCTGGCAACGCGCTTGGCCGCAACATCCATGTCGCGAAACATCCGAGGGCTTTGGATATTCTCTAGCGTAGGGTTTAAGAAACGCTCCCCTTCTAAGGGGTCGCTAACCCCCCTTTGAACCAGGAAGATCGCCAAAAGAGGATGAATACGGAGATCTTTGGCCAGTGTAAGCGTCTTCTCTGGGCTTGGGAGCGGGCGATAGACCCAGGTCTTGGAGCCGAACACGGCGCAATCAGCCCTTGGATGGCCTCTTAAAAAACAGGACGACGGGCGTGGCGATGTAGATGCTCGAATATGTCCCTACGATAACGCCAACGAGCATCACAAACGCAAAGTCGCGCAGCAGACTGGTCCCGAACACGAACAGGCTCACAAGGACGAGGAACACGGTCAACGAGGTAACGATCGTTCGGGAGAGCGTTTCGTTGATGCTTAGGTTGACAAGCTCCGACAGCGATAGCTTCTTGCCGAGCTTGGGAATGTTCTCGCGGATCCTGTCGCAGACGACGATCGTATCGTTAACGCTGTAGCCGATGACGGTCAAAAGGGCCGCGAGCGTCACGAGCGAAAATTCTCTTTGTCCGAGCGCCATCGCCCCCAAGCAGACGGACGTGTCGTGGATCAAGGCGACCACGGCGCCTAGGCCGTAGGCAAACTCGAACCGAAAGGCAATGTAGACGAGCATGGCCGCCCACGTGAGCAAGACGGCGATGTAACCCTTTCTTCGAAGCTCTTTGCTCATGGCGGGCCCGACCATCTCAACCCTAGACACCTCGACCTTCTTGCCGAATGCCTCGTTGAGCGCTTGGTGCAGCCGTTGGTTAAAGCCCTCCAAGTCTTCTCTAGGGCCTGTCCTTACAAGATAGCCGCCGCCTTCGGCCCCGCCAAGCGGCTGGACCAGCACGTCACCCCCTGCAAGCGAAGCAAACACCACCCTTACGGCCGAAGGAGTCACCCTTTCTCCTCGGAAGCGCACCTCTACTAGGGTGCCGCCTTGGAAATCAACCCCCAGCGGAATCCCCTTTAAAAACACAAGCAGGATGCTTACTAGCACCAAGGCAGAGGAGAACGCAATCCAGAGAAACCGACTCCCAACGAAGTCGATTCGTGTATCGCTAGGGATCAAACGCCTAAAAGAGGAACGTTCGGCTTTCATGCCACTTCCTTAAACCTAAAACGAGAGCCAGGCGTCTTTTCTGCGCGCCAAGAGGCTATCCATGATAAGCTTTGCCATGAATACGGCCGTAAAGAGGCTCGCGGCCATGCCGATGAAGAGCGTTACGGCAAACCCCTTGATCGGGCCCGTTCCCATGAAATAGAGAATAACGGCCGAGACGAGCGTTGTGACGTGCGTGTCGATAATCGTCAAAAAGGCCCTTCGGAACCCTTCTTCGATACTCTTGGCCAGCGGCAGGCCGCCCCGGAGCTCTTCTCGGATACGCTCGACGATAAGCACGTTGGCGTCTACGGCCATGCCGACCGTGAGCACAATCCCCGCGATGCCGGGCAACGTGAGCGTCGCCCCAAAGAGCGCCAGTGCCGAGAGCACGAGCACGACGTTGGAGAGCACGCAAAGGTCGGCGATCAGGCCCGACCTTCTGTAGTAGCCCGCCATGAAGGCAACCACCAGGAAGAACCCGACTGCGAGCGAGAGGGCGCCCCGAAGAATCGCTTCTTGGCCCAAGGATGGGCCTACGGACGTCTGTTCGATAAGCTTCACGGGTGCCGGC
Organism: Nitrospirae bacterium UBA2233; assembly: GCA_002347965.1. GTDB lineage: Bacteria > UBA2233 > UBA2233 > UBA2233 > UBA2233 > UBA2233. Next base: position 104,436 of record DDYN01000005.1, read on the forward strand.
AACGCACCCGCCCTGAGCACAATCGCCAAATCGTGCGCATCTTTCGTGGTAAAGCTGCCGGAGATTTGCGCCCTGCCCCCACGAATCGGTTCGCGGATCACGGGGGCGGAATAGATGGCGTTGTCGAGCACGATGGCAAGCCTTTTTTCTACGTTGGCCGCCGTTACCTCGGCAAAGATACGGGCGCCTTGGGCGTTGAAGGCAATGTTGACCACGGGCACACCCGTTTGGTCAAACCCTACAGTCGCGTCTTTGAGCATATCGCCCGTAAGCAGAGGTTGGCGCTCAAGGACGTAGGACACCCGCTCCCCATCGCGAACCTCGTACATCACCTGATACTCTGGAAGGCTCTGGGCCTCTTCCGGGGAAACTTCGTCTGCGACAAGCCGAAACTCTAGAAGAGCCGTTCTTCCGATCAGAGCGATTGCTCTGCTCGGGTCCTCTAGTCCGGGGAGCTGCACCAGGATGCGCCCGCTGGCCTCTTGGCGCACGTCTGGCTCGGCCACGCCAAACTGGTCCACCCGGTTTCGAATGATCTCCACCGCCCTTCCGGACGCCTCTTTGAGCATCCGCTCCACGTAGGCGTCGTCCATTTTCAAGACAAGCTCGTTTCGGCGGGTCTCCAGCAGCCGAAGCTCTGGAAATTGGCCAAGAAGCTTGGCTGTCACATCGTTTGCCGTCTGATCATCCAGCAGGGTTATGCGAATCGCGCCTTCGTGGACTTGAGCATCCAGAAAGTCGTACCCACCCTCACGGATGGCGGACTTTAGCTGGGCAATAAGCCGGTATGCAAGCGTCTCTTCGTGTTTGGCCTTGTCAATTTCGAACACAAGGTGGATGCCGCCTTTGAGGTCAAGGCCAAGCTTGAGCATACGCCTTTGGATGGGTTCGGGCCAATTTTTAACCCAGGGAGAAAGGAGCGTGGGCAAAAGCAAAAGAACCCCTATCGTAAGCACAGCGACGGCGATACCGGCCTTTGTCCGAAGACCCATGGTCTTTTGTGCCCCCTAGGAGGGACTCGGGCCCTGGGACCCTTTGGATGGGTCCTCAACAACGCGGGCAATAGCGTTTCTTGCCACCTTCACCCGAACCTTCTCGGCGATTTCTAGCGTGACATACTGATCCGTAAGGCCGATGATTTTGCCTAGCAGCCCCCCATTCGTCAGGACAACGTCGTCCCGTTTTAGGCCCTGGAGCATCGCCTGAAGCTCACGCATCTTTTTTTGCTGGGGGCGAATGAGCAGTACGTAGAAGATGAGGAACAATAAAAGAATCGGCACCAACGGCCCTAAAAGACTCCCGATTCCCGCAGGTACCCCGCCTTGCTGGGCAAACGCAACGCTAGCCATTTCCCTCCCTTTCAAAACTCAACCGCGAAAGTTTCGCTGTAACCCACTGGCCATACCTCCCTGAGCCGATCGCGCGCCTCGCTTCCTCAAGGAGTTTACCATAGTAGCGCAAATTGTGTAGCGTGTTAAGCCGAAAGACCGATGGGTCTCCGATACGGTACAGATGAGCCAAGTATCCAAGCGAAAACGTCTTGCATGCGTAGCAATCGCATAAGGGGTCTATCGGCTCTTCCTTGCCTCGAGAGAGGGCATTCTTCAGGCGAACGGACCCGTTGGAGGTGTAGAGCTGTCCGTGCCTCGCCAGCCTGGTAGGCAGGATGCAATCGAACATGTCCACCCCGAGCCGCACCCCTTCGAGCAGGTCGGCGGGGGTCCCAACACCCATAAGGTAGCGGGGCCTGACCGGATCCAAGCTTTCGACCGTTCGAGAGACGAGCTCCCACATTAAGTTCTTCGGCTCTCCAAGGGAAAACCCGCCGAGAGCAAACCCGGCAACAGAAAGCTCGCTGACCTCCAAGGAAGCCCGAACCCTGAGTTCCGGGAAGACGCCCCCCTGGACAATACCGAACAACGCGCCCCGTTCCGGGTTCTTGGCCTCAAGCGAGGCCTTGAGCCAGTCCAACGTGCGGCCTAACGCCGCCTTTGTTTGAGACTCGGAGGCCGGATAGCCGACAGGCTGATCGAGCGGCATGTGAATATCGCTTCCAATCCTTTCTTGGATTGCAACGACGTCTTTTGGGGAAAGCCGATGCATCGCCCCGTCCAGCGGAGACCGGAAAAGCACGCCGTCGTCGAAAACCTTCACGAAGGGGCTCAAAGAAAACACCTGGTATCCGCCCGAGTCTGTCAAAATTCCCCCTCGATAGCCCATAAAGCGCTTGAGCCCGTCGAAGCGCTCAACGAGCTCCACGCCAGGCCTTAGGTACACATGCAAGGCGTTGGCCAGAATCATCCCAAACCCAAGCTTTTCGAGGTCTTCTGCCAGGACCGCCCGCACCGCCCCGTGCGTACCGACGGGCATGAACGCAGGCGTGGCGACCGCTCCGAAGCGCCCCATCAAAACGCCTAGCCGAGCTTGCGTGCCCCGATCTTTGGTGACGATACGAAACGAAAGTGCCGAGTTTGTCGCGTTCAAGGTTCGCCGCCCTTTCTTTGTCGCAAAAAGCCTCTCCTACACGACAAGCATGGCATCGCCGAAGCTGTAGAAACGGTACCCCTTGGAGATGGCCTCCTTGTAGGCATCAAGGATGCGCTCAAGCCCGCCGAAGGCTCCAACAAGCGCCAAGAGGCTTGATTTTGGTAGGTGAAAGTTGGTGATCAGCGCATCCACCGCTTGAAAGCGGTAACCAGGCCTGAGAAACCTGTCGGTATATCCGCTCGCCCCCCTTTCTTGGAGATCCTCGTCAAACAAGAAGGCGGCGAACGACTCGAGCGTCCTTACGACCGTCGTTCCCACGGCAACGACCCTGCGGCCTTGGCGCTTGGCTTGGGCAAGGGCTTTCAGCGTGGCCCCTTCGACGCGGAACGCCTCGGGCTCAAGCCGGTTTTCCTCGAGCAATTCCTGTTTTAACGGCTTGAATGTGCCAAGCCCTACATTAAGAATGATTTTGCATACCTCCACGCCTTTTCTTGAGAGCGCCTCAAGGAGCTCGGGTGTAAAGTGAAGCCCGGCCGTGGGCGCGGCGATGGACCCGGGGGTTTGTGCGTACACGGAGTTGTAGGCCTTAAGCCACGCCTCTGTTTTTGAAAGCCTTTCTTTCTCCAGCCTGCGGGCGATGTACGGCGGCAGGGGTACGACTCCAAAGCCTTGCGCGACGCTACGCCAGTCCAGAGGCCCTAAGGCACCCTCGAATACGCCCTCGAACATCCCAACGCCAAGCGAGGCCTTCGGGGTAAACACTAAGTTGAAGTCAAGCTTCAAAGGCTCGCCTAGCTTGACCTTGCGGGCCGGGTTTAACAGCGCCCTGACCAACAACGGCTGACCGGCCTCCTCTAAAACAAGAATTTCGAACGTCTTGCCTGTTTTTGCGCTTGCCCAGAATCGACAGGGGGCCACCATGGAGGCGTTCACGACCAGCACGTCCGTAGGCCGAAGAAAACGCTCGATGTCCCGGAACGTCGCATGATGAACACGTCCCGAGGCACGCTCGAGCACCAAGAGCCTGCACGCATCCCTCGGGTTCGCGGGCTCCAGCGCGATCAACTCTTCGGGCAGCTCGAATTCGAGCGAGCTAAGCCGAAGCTTCTCCATTTCCCTGCGTCATAAACCCCCGAAACAGCTCAAGGGGTATAGGAAGGACAATGACGGAAGTCTTTTCCGAAGCGACCTCCGTGACCGTTTGAAGAAAACGCAGTTGGAGCGCAGACGGGGTGGTGGAGATGATCTTCGCCGCTCCTGTCAAGCGCTCGGCGGCCAGGTACTCGCCCTCGGCATGGATGACCTTGGCCCGCTTTTCGCGCTCAGCCTCGGCCTGCCTTGCCATCATGCGCTGCATCTCTTGGGGAAGGTCGATGTACTTAATCTCGACGTTGCTCACCTTGATGCCCCAAGGGTCGGTATGCGCATCCAGTATCTCCTGGATGCGGATGTTGAGCTTCTCCCTTTTACCCAAGAGCTCGTCTAACTCGGCCTCACCGCAAACGCTCCGTAGCGTGGTCTGGGCAAGCTGGCTGGTGGCGTAAAGATAATTCTCCACCTCGATGATCGCCTTTTCAGGGATCATGACCCGGAAGTAGATGACTGCGTTGACCTTTACGGTGACGTTGTCCTTGGTAATAACATCCTGAGAGGGAACGTCCATCGTCAAGACGCGCAGGTCTACCCGAACCATCCGGTCTACGACGGGGATCAGCAGGATAAGACCCGGGCCTTTGGTGGCCACGTAGCGGCCGAGTCTAAAAACGACACCCCTTTCGTACTCGGCCAAAATCCGGATCGCGTTCATCAAGAAGAACACGACCAGCGCCGCAACGATCAAAGCAGGCACAAATAACGGCTGGTACATGGCTGGACTCCTTAGGGTTCTTTTTTCTCTTGGAGAGGTTTTACCTCGAGCAAAAGCCCTTCGATACCGGTTACTAACACCTCTTCGCCCGGCTTTAGCTCGCCGATATCGCTCTTAGTCGACCAGATCTCGCCGTGCACGAGCACCCGGCCTTTGTTGTCTGAACCTAGGGGGAGGATCACCTTGCCTTTCATCCCGACGATCCCTTGCGCCCCCGTAACGGGCTTTTTTATGTGCGCACGAGCAACAAGCCAGACGACGAAGGCCACGAATACCGCGGTCGTGAAGATTACGGGCAGAAGGACGCTGAGCGAGACGCGCAAGTACTCGGCCTCGCTCTTGAACAGCATGAGCGAACCAAGGAGCATCGAACCAACCCCCCCTATGCTTAACAACCCGTAACTCGTTACCTTGACCTCGAGCAGCATGAGCAAGACTCCAAGGCCGATGAGCGCTAGGCCGGCGTAGCTGATGGGCAACATCTCGAGGCCGAAAAACCCTAACACCAGGCATATGACGCCAACCACCCCGGGAAAGACGGCGCCGGGCGAGGCTAGCTCGAACAATATGCCGTAAACCCCGAACATGAGCAGGATGTAGGCGACGTTGGGGCTGCTTAAGACAAGCAAGAAACGTTGCCTTAGGCTCATCTCAAAGTCCTGAACGCTTGCTCCGCGGGTCTTTAGCGTTCTAGCTTTTCCCTTGACCTCCACGGAGCGGCCGTCTAGCTTTTCGATTAACTCTTTGGCGTTTTCCGCCATGAGATCGCATACGTTCAGCCTTAGTGCGGTTTCGGCGTCGATAGAAGCGGCCTGCCTGATTGCCTTTTCTACCCACTCGGCATTCCGGTTGTGCCTTTTGGCCAGCCCCGTCGCGTAGGCGACCATGTCGTTGACGACCTTTTTTGTCATGGGGTCGTCTTCTTTCAGCTCCTGACCTAGCGAAACGGGATGCGCCGCCCCCAAATTCGTGCTGGGAGCCATCGCAAGAACATGGGAGGCAATCGCGATGATGCAGCCTGCCGAGGCGGCCCTCGCCCCCGGGGGGGCGACGTACACGGCTACAGGAAGGTCCGAGTCCTCGATGCCACGGATAATCCTGCGCATCGAGCTGTCTAGGCCTCCTGGAGTATCCATCTCGATCAAAAGAAGTTCTGCACCCGCCTCTTCGGCCTCTTCGAGGCTATCTAGGAGGTATTCGGCCATGACAGGGTTAACCACGCCCTCGAGCTTGGCCTTAAGGATTAGCGTTTCTCCAAAAAGAGGGCCCGAGATCAACAGTAAAAACACAAAAAACGCCACAAAGGCCAGGGAATGGCCGCCCCTTCTCATGCATTCATTTCCTTCTTTAGGAATTCGCATGCCAAAAGGATGTCATGACGGATCGTTTCCACGCTAGGAGGGTTTCGGAGCGCAAACGCGGGATGGTAGGTTGGGATCGTGACGCGCCCTTCATGCGCAAGCACTTGGCCGCGCATTCTTGAAATGGTCTTTTCGAACCCAAAAAACGCCTTGAGTGCGACGGATCCTAACAGCACGAGGACTTTCGGGTCAATAATCCGAATCTGCTGCAACAAAAACGGCTTGCACGTCAAGACCTCCTCGGGCTCGGGAGTGCGGTTCTCCGGCGGACGGCACTTGATCACGTTTGCAATGTATACCTGCTCTCGGGTAAACCCGACCTCCTCGAGGAGCCTTGCCAAAAGCTGCCCTGCCCTGCCGACGAACGGCCTTCCTTGCCTGTCTTCATCCTTACCGGGCGCTTCTCCGATCAGCATTAGGTCGGCATCCGGGTTCCCCTCCCCGAACACGATATGACTGCGAGCCCTGGACAAACCGCAGCGTGTACAAGCGTCGAGCTCGTTGGCCCTCAAATCTTCCAGGGCTAGTCTTTTTTGTTCTCGATGAGTCTTCGCGTTTTCCATCCTATGCATCCTAGCCCACACAAAAAGTCTATCGTAGCGCTTGTTCAGCGCGTTGGCCGCGGCCTTGAGTTGCAAAGCGAACTCTGAATGTTTTATCATTGATAATCATGCCACCTGTAATCTATTCCCATAATACAGCAATCCGGGGGCGTTGGGAATTTCGCGCTTTCCCCATTTTGCTGGGCTTGGTGGTGGCGCTTGTACTCGCCATGCCGTCTAAAGCCTTGGCCTTCGGCCCGCTGACCCATATTGCTGCCGGACTTCCAATCCTGCAAGACGCGTTGCAGGGGGTTTTCCCGGCCTGGGTAGGGCAGGCTTTGGGCTCCTGGCCGCTTGCGTACCTCTACGGCCTTTTGGGGCCGGACATCACGATCGCCAGGAACCTTGCCGACTTTCACTCCCACTGCCACAACTGGCGCGTCGGGAAAGAAATGCTCGCCAAGTCGTCCTCCTCAAAAGAGCGGGCGTTCGCGCTCGGGTACCTTAGCCATCTAGCGCACGATACCTACGCCCACAACCTGTTTTTGCCAAAAAAAATCCTCTTCGGAACGCCACGCTACCTAAGCAGGCACATTCTGGCCGAGTTCATGCTGGACAGTCGATTCTCGAATTTCTCTTATCTACTGGAAAGCCTGCACGAGACGCTCAAAGACAAGGACCTTGACCGTTTGCTTACAGAAACGGTTACACCGGTCGTGTTCTCGTTCCGCACGAACAAGTTTTTCTTCCGCCGCCTTTTGGCCCTCAGGCAAGCAGGAAAGCTGGATGCGCGCTTGCAGCGACTGTCCGGGCGTCATCCCACTTTTTTTACGGAAGAGGAACTCAAGCAGGTGCTCGAGGCTTCCTACGTCCTGGTTCGTGGCATGCTGAGTGACCCAGCCTCTTCCCCTTTGTTCCTCCTGGACCCTACAGGGGTCGAGAATCTAAAGCTGGTTCGGTTCTTCCGGCGGCAAATTGCCCACGATTCCCCTATCGCCTCTCCAGGCTTGAAGCTAACCTTAAAGCAAGAGGTTTACGAGCTAATCAAGGCAAACAACCGGCCTTTTATTACCCTACTTGAAGAGAGGAAGGAGAGGTTTGGGCCGCTAAATGGACGATTTCATCCACGATCTGAACTGCCATCGCTTCTTTTGACATGTGGTCCAGTACCTTCGGCTCGCCCGTTTTCAGAAGAATTACTCCGGCATTAAAGGCCGAGCCAAAACCTGCGGTTTTCTTCGAAACATCGTTGGCAACGATCATATCTAGGCTTTTTTCTTCCAGTTTGCGCTTGGCGGTTTCGATAGCACGGTCTCCGTCGGTTTCCGCGGCAAAACCCACAAAGAGCTGGTTCGGAAGCTTCGAGGCCGCCAACGTCTTGAGGATGTCGGGGTTTGGCTCTAAAAGCAGCGTCAAAGGGATGTCAGCCTTTCTGAATTTGTACGGAACCACCCTAGACGGCCTAAAATCGGCGACGGCCGCGTTCATGATGAGAATCGTAGCCTCGGAAAGCAGCCCTTGGAGTGCCTCTAGCATCTCCAGGGCGGAGGTGACCCGCTCAAGCCGGATTTCCTTTGGAACGGGATGATCGGAGGGGCCCAACACGAGCGTGACATCCGCTCCCCTGTACCAGCATTCCTTGGCCAGCGCGATCCCCATCCTGCCGCTAGAGGGGTTGGATAGAAACCGGACGGCGTCGATATGCTCCCTCGTCGGCCCTGCCGTCACGACCACGCGCCGGCCCTCGAGGCCTTTTGGCGCAAGCAAGCGCTCCACGGCATAGAGGATCTCATCCAGCGGGGCGAGCCTTCCTGCCCCGTTGGTCTTGCAAGCCAATTCTCCTACGTCCGGGCCTACAACGTAGACCCCGTACCCTTTGATCTTATCGATGTTTTGCCGGGTTGACGGATGTTCCCACATCGCGGTATTCATGGCAGGGCAGACGATCACCCTTCTGGGGTCCGAGGCAAGAAGGACATCGAGCAGGACGTTGTCGGCAATGCCCTGGGCCATCTTGGCGAGCGTGTTTGCCGTGGCCGGAGCCACCAAAATACCGTCCACGCTCTGAGCACGCTCGATATGCCCGATCTGGGCGTGCTCAAGCTTTTGCGAGCACAAGACGGGGTTCCCCGAGAGCGTCTCCAAAACGAGCGGGGTGACGAACTCCAGTGCCCTAGAGGTGGCCACGGGAAACACTCCGACCCCCTCTTTGGTCAGCATCCGGACAAGCTCGGGCACCTTGTAGGCGGCAATCCCGCCGGTTATGCCGAGTGTCAGGCGCTTTCCTTGAAAACGAGGGTTCATGGGGCGGGCGGAAGCCCAACGAGAAACGGGTTGGTACGCTTTTCTTGCCCGATTGTCGTCTTGGGACCATGTCCGGGGAACACTACCGTTTCTTCGGGCAAGACAAGGAGTTTTTTTTGGATGGAATCGATCAACGTGGCGTAATCGCCCCCCGGCAAGTCCGTCCTCCCGATCGAGCCTTGAAACAAGACATCCCCCGAAATCAGCCAGCTGAGCGCGGGAACCCAAAAACAAACCTCGCCGGCTGTATGACCCGGAGTGTGCAGGACGTTTATCGAAAGCTCGATCAAATTTAGCGTTTCCCCACCCTTGAGCGCGTTATCCGGCGGTGGGCCGTTCTTTGCCTTCAACCCAAACATGAGGCCTTGCATGGCAAGTCCAAGAACCATCGAGGACTCGAGCTCGTGGTAATACACCGGCGCCTTCGTTCTTTCCTTGATGTCAGCCAAGCCGACGGCGTGATCGATATGGCCGTGGGTCAAAAGGATCGCCTCGAGCGTAAACCCTTCGCGCTCTATGGCCCGTTGAACTCTGTCAATCTCGTCTCCGGGGTCGACAATAATCGCCCTTTTGGTCGTTTGCGACCCGATAACATAGCAGTTTTCGACAAACGGGCCTGTTTCAAACCGGATCATCCGGTACTGCGCTTTCTTTTCTATCATGCGCGCTGACGTACCCTTTTTGGTTTACCCTGCCGGGCTGCTTGTTCCCTAGAACTTAAAGGTTTGCTATTGTAAGCATACAACGAAAACGCAAAGAAGGGCAATCTGCCCAACCCAAAAGGAGTGCCGATGAACCTCGTAGCCGGACAAAGGGCACCGGCCTTTGCACTTGTAGGGGTCGATAAAGCCGGAAAAGAAGGAGAGTTTCGCCTCGAAGAGTTTTCTGGAGGCGGCGGGTTAGTCGTGTATTTCTACCCCAAGGATGGTACACCAGGCTGCACAAACGAAGCGATCGCCTTTAGGGATCGCTTCGAGGAATTCGCGAGGCTTGGCATCCAAATTATCGGCATTAGCCCAGACTCTGCGGAATCCCACGCGCGCTTCCAAAAGAAATACGGCCTGCCATTCCCTTTGTTATCCGACCCGGATAAAGAGGCCGCTCGGGCCTGGGGGGCCTTCGGCGAAAAGAAACGCTTCGGAAAGGTATCGGAGGGTATAATCCGCTCGAGCTTCCTTTTAGGCCCGGACGGGATCGTTCTAAAGGTTTGGCGCAACGTCAAGGTCGAGGGCCACATCGAACAGATCCTTCAAGCGGTCCAGGGATGACAGACTCCAGAATCCAGCACATCCTTGAGGCTTTAAAAGGACTCTATCCTAACCCGCAGTTTGAGCTTACCCATGGCTCACCGTACGAGCTGTTGATCAAGGCGATCCTTGCAGCACAAGCCCCGGACAAGAAGGTCAACGAGATCACCCCCAAACTCTTGGCAAGCTTCCCCACGCCCGAAGCGTTGGCCTTGGCGGACCTTTCCGAGATCGAGGAGAAAATCAAGGAGATTAATTTCTACAAGCGCAAAGCCATAGCCATCAAAGAGGCGTCGAGTGACCTCGTTGCACGATTCCACGGGCAGGTTCCGGAGGCGCTCGAGGCGCTAGTAACCCTCCGCGGGGTCGGGCGAAAAACGGCCAACCTGGTACGCGTAGGGGCATTTGGCTTGCCGGGCATCGTGGTTGACCGCCATTTTGAGCGGGTGGCAACACGGCTTGGGCTTACGACGGCCAAAGACCCCGAGCGGATCGAGCGCGAACTCGAAGCAATGGTGCCAAAAGAAGAGCAAGCCCGCTTTTCTCTCCTTTTGATCAACCACGGGAAAACGCTCTGCAAGGCTAAGGACCCGAAATGCCGGACATGCCCCCTTGAGCCGGCGTGCCCCTTTCCTAAGGCCCGATCTTATGGGGAGACGCCCCTCTGCTAGCTTTAGTACAGCCGTTCTACTAAAACCTACCCCGACCCCCCCAATGCCGGTTTTGGCGTTATCCCTGCCTTACGCCGGCCGTTTTTTGCCCTAGCGTTGCTCCTTCTTTGTGGACCAGGAAAGCTTCGTCCCCCGAAACCGCCCTAAGGGCCTGATCGAGCGTGGTGTAGGTTTGAACCCTATCCATCATTATCCCGGCATTGAGGAACTCCTTGGCTAAGCGGGGCCCAATCCCGACGATTAAGGTCTGCGCCCCCAAAAGCTTAAGCGAATCTACGAGCTCTAGTATCCTCCGGGCAAGACCGCATTCATCGAGCGTAAGCCCCGTCAAATCTAAAATAACGAAACGGGCCTTTTTTTGTGAGGTCTCCGTAAGCAAGCGCTCGTTAAGCTCTTCGAAACGGAAACCATCGAACCTCCCGATCATGGGCAATAGGAGCGTCCTTCCCCACACAGGAAGGATGGGGGTCGATAGGGCCTCGATCGTACGCCTTTGTTCTTCGGTGAGCTGCCTTAAGGCATCCCTTGTCCTTTCTAGTTCGTCGCGCTCTTTTATCCTTTGGGCGATATCCTTAAGCTCGGTGATGTCCTTAAAGTAATGGATGACGCACGGCTCATTTTTCACCGGATGCCGCGCCAGACCGTGGTGCAAAAGCACGTTGACGAGCTTTCCTTCCTTGGATTTCAGCACGGTGTCGTGCCCTTTACAGGTTCCATCCCCTTTGTCGATGATCTCTTGAATCCAGCGTTTGTGGTCTTCGATGCCTTCTTTAGGGATGAGTTCATCAAGGCTCTTAGGGAGGGTTGGGTTGTAGCCTAAAATCCCACAGGCCGCCCTATTGGCCATGACGATGTTACCGGCAACATCCGATGTCACCACCCCGTCTACGCTAAGGTCCAAGATTGACTCAAGGAAGGCCTGATTGGCCCGCGCCGACTCCGATTGGGCCGATTCATCGTGAATCTGGGCAACGGCATACTTAAGCTTTTTTAGGTTACCCACCAAACGCTCGCACCCTCTAAGGGGTAGGATCGTCCCTTCAAGCGCATCATAGGCCATGATGAACATCATGGTGCTCACTTTGGCCCTCAGGTGGCGTTTTACCATCTCGTTGGCTAAAGACCCGATGTTTGGGTTTTCCGATTGAGCCAAAAAGGCAAGAAGGGCTTCCAGCTTCGCGATGAGTGCTTGGAATCTAGGATGATTCCCGACGGCTTCAAGCCCCTTGACTCCGTAGAAGTCCTCAAACACCCCAAGGAAATCGGGTGTTTCGAGGATTAATGACGCGAAACGCTCCGCAACGAAAAAAGATGAGCTTTTCTCGCTCAGTTTCGCTTCCATGGTCATCCTCCTTGTGACGCTTAACGGATAAGGAGACTGTTGGCACTACCAAAGTCATCTTACCAACCACCGATCCGGTAGCGTCAAGCAACCCATCAAGAAAGGCGTTAAAATCAACCTAAAACGTTCGAAGCGCCTAAGCGCGTAAAAAATAACGACCCTCCCCCTATTTTTAGCGTTGGACAAAGGCTACGTGGGATTGTAGAGTATTAAGGATGAATTTGGAGGTTTATGTGAAACACAAGGCCCTACCCAAAAGCGCTCCACTCACGGCTAAAGAGGCCCGCGCCGTCGCCGCCATCAGCCTTACGATGGCGCTTAGGATGCTCGGGATTTTTTTGATCCTGCCGATCTTCAGCGCACACGCGCTCGCTTACCCCGGAGCGACGATGGCCAAGGTTGGCCTTGCATTCGGGGTTTACCCGCTCATGCAGGCGTTGTTCCAGCTGCCCTTCGGCATGCTGAGCGATAAAAAAGGCCGGAGGTTCGCGCTATCTTTGGGTCTGGCATGCTTTGGGGTGGGAAGCATCCTCTGCGGGCTGGCTCAAGGAATTCACGGTCTCATCCTGGCCAGGGCGCTCCAGGGAACGGGGGCCGTCGGGGCGGTCGCGCTCGCGGCCATCGGGGACGTCACCCGCCCTGAGGTCCGTGCCCAGGCATTCACGATCACGGGCATGGCGATCGGCGTGGCCTTCATGCTGGGCGTTCTGGCCGGCCCGATGCTTGCTCCGACCTTGGGCCTCAAGGGCCTTTTTTTTCTCTTGGCCGGACTTAGCGCGATCGGAGAGCTTTTCGTCGCCAGGTATTTCCCCAGCATTCCGCCTTCTCCAAGACACGTAGAACAGCCTTCGGCTTCCTCTTGGAACAGGCAGGAATTCTTAAGGGTTTACTTGGCCAACTTCGTGCTCGCGCTCACGCTCAACGCGCTCTTTTTCCTGCTCCCCTTGGAATTCACAAGCCTTGGCATCTCGAAGGCCGGGCTTGCTAAGGCCTACCTGATGATGCTCCTCCCCGCGGGCATTCTGGCCTTCCCCTTCGTGCGCCGTGCCGAGCGGCTAGGAAGTCTCAAGCTGGCCGCGTGGACAGGGTTCGCACTCGTCATTCTAGGGTTTTTGGGGGATATGGCTCAAAGCTTGCGTCCCGAGGCTTGGATACTGCTTTTGTTTAGCGGCGTTTTCTTTTTTGGCTATACGATCGAGCAAGCTCTTCTTCCCGCATTTTTGACGCAAAACCTAGAGCCGAAGAACAGAGGGCGAATCACGGGAGTTTACAACCTATGCGCGTTCCTTGGCTCTGCCTTTGGAGGCATTCTATCCGGGCTTTTGTACCCTAAAGGAGCATTCTTGCCGTTCCTTGCAGGCACCTTGGCGCTTGCCTTAATGGGCGTGTTCGGGCTGCCCATGCCAGAACAAGAGAGCGAATAAGCACGCGGGCGGAACATCGCCCGCGTGCTCGGGAAACAAGGCGTCAGCGCTTCAAGTTTTGCAACGACCCAAGCAGGACACCCAACGGCCCAGCCGCAGCCGGGGGAACGGTCGTCGGGGTTACCAGTTTCGCCCGGCTCCGCATCTCATCTGCCATCGAGCGGATATCGGTCAGGTCTCGGACCATCTCCGACCAGCCGTACCATAGCGCGTAGTCGGGGTTTGCATGGAACGTACCCTGAAAGGCGCGCATTCTGTGCTCTAAGTGCATCACGAACAGCCGCTGCTCGATGGGTGTGGGCGCATCATGGAACGTGAGCAGGTCCGGGAATGGATAGGCATAGCTCTCCGGCTTTTGAAGGAGGCCGTCTTGGTAAAGCCCTGCGATAACCTGAACTGCCTGGGCCAACAGCCGGTCCGCTTCTCGGATCATGTCATCGCCCTTACCAAGCTCTCCCCTGGCGAAGTTTTCTGAGTGGCACTCCGAGCAGACTTGAACCATCTTTTCGCGTTCTTTCTGGAAACTCTCCTCATCCAGCCTGGCCACGTCGGCCGCCTTGACGACGTCCAGCCTGGCCGTTGGGTTTCCTTGAGGGTCAAGAACGCCTAGGGCCTGAAGAATTGTCGTCTGGTCGGCGGCCCACTGCGGGTCTTCGGGCAACGGCAAGCGCACGGCCAAAAACCCCCAGGCCGTCCTGACTTCGTGGTTGCCTTGTTGCATATGGCATGTTTGGCATTTTGGCGCCGCAGCGGTCGCGGGGAGAACGCCTTGACGTTTGAGCATGTAACGCACGCCGTGCTTCGAGCCCGAATACATCTCCCACTGGGGATGGTCAAACCCCATATGGCAGGTTTGACAGGATTCCGGCTCCTGGGCTTCGGCCTTGGAGAACGTATGACGAGTATGGCAGGCATCGCAGCTCGCCACGCCGAAGACCTGGCCGTCTTGTTTCAGCTGCGCGATCTCCTGCTCGGATTTAAGCCCCAATTTGTGGCATCCTCCGCAGCCTTTTTGCCCTTCGATTAACGCCATCGGCTGCCAATGAATCGTGGGCATCGCGTTGATTGAGGCCCACGCGAAGGCATGCTTTCCCTTGCTGAACTGCTCGACCTGCGTTGGATGGCAGGCTTGGCACGTCGCAGGCGTGGGAATCTTGACGTTGGCCACGTCCTGGGGGCCCGTATGCTCGCTTCCATGACAGGTGGAACAGTCAAGCCCCATAGATGCGTGCTTGCTCAGACGAAAGTCTGAAACAATATTCGGCGTTTCGTCGGTGTGGCAAGAAATACATGCCGAATCCTTCGCAAAGGCCAAGTTCGCGGGAATGTTCAGTAAAAAAAAGCACACCAGGAACGATCTCCACCTGATTCTTCTCATTGGCATCCCTCCTTGATTGTAGGCTAGGATAAAGAACGCAGGCTTTTGCCAGCTTGTAACTATGCAAGCATATTCCATGCATAAAAAAATTGATATACGTCAAGAAATCATGCAGAAAAAAGATGAGGCAATCAAAAGGTTTCTTGGCGGGTTTCTTGGGAGTCAGGATAAAGACTTATCCCAATTCTTAGAACATACAAGCTCGATAAAAAGCCTTCCAAAGAAGGCAGTTCTTTTTTTACAGGGCCAGCCAGGCACGGATATCTACTACATTCTCAAAGGAAGCGTGCGCCTTTTTAGAACCCGCGAGGACGGCAGCGAGTTCGTCGTTCATTTTGTCCGGGAAAACGAGGTGTTCGCGGAACTCCTGCCTTTTTTGGGAGGGCGCTACCCGGTAAGCGCCCAAGCTCTCGAGCCTTTAGAGGTGCTCGCCATCCACGCCAACACCTTTGAGGAGTTTCTTTCCAAAGACCCAAGCCTGGGCCTCAAGATCATCGCCGCGCTTACTGCCCGAATCCAGGGGTTTTTAAGGACCATGGAGAACCTGGCCACCCCGGAGGTCAAGAACCGGCTCTTGGCCTACCTCAAGGATCTTTCGGACAGGCGAGCCTCAAGCCGTATCCGACTGCCTGCCCCCAAGCACGACATTGCCCTGCTGCTGGGTACAACCCCAGAGACGCTCTCAAGGCTCCTTAAAAAGCTCGAGGATGAAGGAAAGATCAAGGTTTGGGCCAGAGAGATCGAGTTGATACGAGGCGCGTGATATGAATAAAATTACCCCTTTTTCCCTGCAATGGCATACGGTGAAACGGCCTAATCGGGCATCTTGGGTAGCCTGAATGTCATAGACTCTTCGGCAACGCCAAGCTCTTCGATGCGCTCGGCGCCAAGGCCCTCAAAATGCCTCACGATACCGGAAACCAGCGTTTCTGGGGCCGAGGCTCCGGCCGTCACGCCGATTGCTTTGGCCCGCTCGAACATCCAAGGCTCGATGTGCTCGGCCCCGTCCACGACGTAAGCGGGAACCCCTTGGGCCCTGGCCACTTCGCCAAGCCTTTGCGAGTTCGAGGAGTTTTTTGAGCCCACGACGAACACGACATCCGAGACTTTGGCCAGCGCCTTCACGGCCGCTTGCCTGTTGGATGTCGCATAACAGATGTCGTCTTTTTTGGGCCCGGTCAAGGTAGGAAACTTAGCCCTTAGCGCCTTAAGAACTTCGGCCGTATCGTCCAGGCTAAGGGTCGTCTGGGTGAGATAGGCGACCTTTTCCGTGGGGCCAAACGGTAGCCTTTCGACATCTTCAGGCGCCCCGACAAGATGCATGGGGGCGTGCCCCATCGTCCCCTTCACCTCTTCATGGCCCTCATGACCGATTAGAACTATTCTATAACCATTTTTGACAAACGAACGGGCCTCTTCATGCACCTTTGTCACGAGCGGGCAGGTAGCATCGAACACTCGAAGATTCCGGGCTTTGGCCGTCCGCTCGATCTCCGGAGATACCCCGTGGGCGGAGAAGACGCATACCGCCCCTTCGGGCACCTCTTTAAGGTCGTTCACGAATCTAACGCCCCTACGTTTGAACCCCTCTATGAGCACGCTGTTATGTACGATCTCGTGGAAGACGTAAACGGGTTCGGGAACACGCTCAAGCAAGACTTCCAGAATGGCGAGCGCCCTCTCTACGCCCGCACAAAACCCCCTCGGACGTGCAAGAATAACCCGTTCGACTCGCATCGTTTCTTCCCCGCCAGACAAGTGTGTTACGCTTAAGCTTACGCGAACCAGCCAAAAAAGGCGACCTTGTTCATGCTCAAGAACGATTTGCTGCTTCAAGCCCTTAAAGGACAGCCGACCGAGCGCACACCCGTGTGGATGATGCGGCAAGCCGGCCGTTTCCTGCCCGAATACCGTGCCATCCGAAGCCGCTACGACTTCCTTACGATGGTCAAAACGCCAGAGATCGCGGCCGAGGTTACGATTCAGCCCGTTGACATTCTCGGTGTCGATGCGGCCATCCTTTTTAGCGACATCCTCGTCGTTCCCGAAGCGATGGGAATGCCGCTTTCCATGAACGAAGAAACAGGCCCGAGCTTGGGCAAGGGCCTTTCGAGCGCGGGCGACATCGAAGCACTCGAGGTCTCCGGAATAGAGCGGCGGCTTGGCTACGTGCTCGAAGCGGTCCACCTCACGAAGCAACGGCTCGAAGGCAGGGTGCCGCTGATAGGTTTTTCAGCCACGCCCTGGACGCTCATGGCCTACATGGTCGAGGGAAACGCAAAAAAAGGCTTCCCAAAGGCCAAATCGCTGCTATACGGCGATCCGGGGCTTTCCCGCAGGCTCTTGGAGAAGCTTACCGATGCGGTCTGTACCTACCTCGAGGCCAAGGTACAGGCCGGCGTGGATGCGATCCAGTTGTTCGACACGTGGTCGGAAACGCTCTCTAAAGACGCCTTCCTGGCTTTCGACCTTCCTTATGTGTACGAGGTAATACGCAGGCTCAAAGAGCGCCTGGGCGGGCGCGTGCCGATCGTGTGGTTCTTCAAGGGCTGCGCTTCGAGCCTGGAAGAGATCACAAACGTTCCCGTAGACGGCGTAAGCCTCGATTGGACGCTCGATTTGGGCTGGGCAATCCCTAACATTCCCAAGAGGCTAGCCATACAAGGAAACCTCGACCCTTGCGTGCTGCTCGCTAACAAGGGGGCGATCCAGAAGGAGGCCGAAAGGATCCTCGCCAAGGTAAACAACAGGCCGGGCTACGTGTTCAACCTAGGCCACGGCGTGCTCCCTCAAACGCCCGTAGACAACGCAAGGTTCCTTATTTCCTTCGTCAAAGAAGCCACCCAAAGACACCCTTAGGCAACCATGAAAGAGCTGGAAACTCTCGATATCGCGTTTCTCAAGCGCTACGATACCCCTGGCCCTCGCTACACGAGCTACCCGACGGCGCCGGCCTTCAGCCCGGATTTTGGGCCGGAAGCGTTCAAGCGCGCGATTCTGAAGAACAACCAAGAGAACCCCGAGGGCGACATTTCTCTTTACTTCCACATTCCTTTTTGCGATACGCTCTGTTATTTCTGCGGCTGCACGATGCTCGTCACGAGGGATTTAGGCAAGATCGAGCACTACTTGGAAGCGCTCAAGGCGGAGCTCGCGCTCGTTCGTCGCTTGCTTTCGGACAAAAAGAAGGTCTGCCAGCTCCATCTGGGCGGGGGGACCCCTTCTTACCTAAGCCCAGACCAGATAAGAAGGCTCATGGAGGCCATCCATCAACGCTTCCAGTTTACGCCCGATGCCGAGCTTGGCGTCGAGATCGACCCGAGGGGGCTTACGCGCGAACACATGGAGGCGTTTGCCGAAACGGGGTTCAATCGGGTGAGTATGGGCATCCAGGATTTTAACGAGGAAGTACAGCGGGCCGTCAACCGTATTCAGCCTTTGAGCATCACAAAACAGGCGATAGACTGGAGTCGGGAACTCGGATTCAACAGCATCAACGTGGATTTGATCTACGGACTGCCCTTCCAGAAGCCGGAGACGTTCGAGGACACGCTCAAGAAGGTGATCGAGCTCGCCCCAGACAGGATCGCCGTGTTCAACTTCGCCTACGTCCCCTGGCTCAAGCCTCACCAGCGGGTCATCCCAAAAGAATCCCTTCCGAGCTTGGACACAAAGTTTGCGCTCCTTAAACTCGCGATCGAGACGCTCTCTAAGGCGGGCTACGTCTACATCGGGATGGACCACTTCGCAAAGCCAGGAGACGAGCTTGCCGTCGCGCAAACCAAAGGGGACCTGCACCGGAATTTTCAAGGGTACTCCACCAAGGCACACGCAGACCTGTACGCCTTCGGCATGTCCTCGATCAGCCAGTTCGGCAACGTCTATGCCCAAAACGAAAAAAATATTTCCGGGTATGAATCGATGGTTTTGGACGGGAAGCTCGCCACAATCGTCGGCTACACCCTGAACCGGGACGACGAGATCCGGCGCTTCACAATCATGCGTCTGATGTGCACGATGAACCTTGATAAGCAAGAAATCGAGCGACGTTTCGGAATCGCGTTCGACACCTACTTTGCCGAGGCGCTCGATAAGCTCGCCCCTTTCGAAAAGGAGGGGCTGATCGAACTCCGTGACGACAGGATCGTCGTTCACCCGTTAGGCAGGCTGATCGTTCGCAACGTGGCGATGTGTTTTGACGCTTACCTAGAAAGGCTCCTGAAAGAAAAGCCCGTCTTTTCAAGGACCGTTTGATGGCAAAGCTGGGCGTTGTCCTGTTGAACCTTGGGGCACCGGCTACGCTGAACGATATTCGACCGTTCTTAAGGGCGCTCTTTTCCGACCGCGACCTATTCCCTCGGTTTTTCCGGGCTTTTCTGGCCCCTCCGATCGCTATGGTGCGGGCAATCCAAGACAGGCCCCAGTATAGGGCAATAGGAGGAGGCTCGCCCCTTCTCGCTACCACCCAAACCCAAGCCGACCTTTTGAAGGCTGCCCTACCTTTGAAGCTTCACGCAAACGTGTACATCGGCATGCGCTACAGCCCCCCCACGATTTCCGATGCGCTTCTGCAAGCGATGAAAGACGGGGTCGATACGATCCTCCTTCTTCCCTTGTATCCCCAGTATTCGCTCACGACGACCTATTCGAGCCTCAAAGAGGTCGAGCGCCAAAAAGACAGGCTCGAGTTCAAGCCAAAGGCTGTGCATATCATCCGAAGCTATCCAACCCAAGAAGACTTCATCGAGGCCCATCGCCTACGCATTCAGGAGGCCCTTGAAACACTCCCCCCGTCCACGCCCGAACGCTTCGGGCTCGTTTTCAGCGCACACGGCATTCCTTTGAGCTTCGTCAAAAAAGGAGACCCGTATCCAAGCGAGGTCAAGCACACGATGGAGGCCGTGTTGAAGGCACTCCGGGAAAAAGGGCCTATGGATGCGAGCTTCCTTGAACGAGCGCATATCCGCCTTTCTTTTCAAAGTAAGGTGGGGCCCGTGCGCTGGCTTGCGCCCTCGACGATCGAAACGGTTCGAAAGCTTGGGCAAGAAGGCGTTAAAAGCATGCTCGTCGTCCCAGTGAGCTTCGTATCCGACCACATGGAAACGCTCTACGAGCTTGGCATCCAGCTCAAGAAAGAGGCCCTTAGGGCTGGCATTCCCAATTTCCGCGTGGCCCAAGGGCTCAACAACTCGCCTTCGTTTATCTTGGCGCTTGCAAAGCTCACCATGAAGGCACTCGAAGATGCGCTATGACGTCCTAATCCTTGGCGGAGGAATCTCCGGGCTGACGTTGGGCTACAGCCTTTTGCAAGAAGGCGTGGATGTTTGCGTCCTCGAGGCGAGCGCAAGGCCCGGGGGAACGATTTGGAGCGAGCGAAAAGAAGGTTTTTTGATCGAGCACGGCCCCAACACCGCGCTCCTTACTAAACAGGCCCATCTTGACCTCTTCCAATCGCTCGGGCTTCGAGAGCGGCTTGCCTTCGCTTCTGAAACCGCAAACCACCGCTTCATCCTAAAGGACAGAAGACTCATCGAGCTGCCGATGTCGCTTAGGGCGTTCCTTAAAACGCCCCTGTTCTCGGCCAAAGCCAAGGTTAGGGTTGCCCTCGAACCATTTCACGGAAGGGCCGCGCAAGAGGAGACGCTCGCAGAGTTCGTCAAAAGAAGGCTAGGGCAAGAGTTCTTGGATTACGCGATCGACCCGTTCGTATCCGGCGTGTACGCGGGCGACCCGGAAACCTTGAGCGTAAGGGAGGCGTTTTCAAAGCTTTACGGGCTGGAGGCGCGCTACGGGGGGCTGGTGCTTGGCACTTTCTTAGGGGTAAGGGAACGGAAGAAGCGCCCCGACGTGGCCAAAGTAAAGGCGAGGCTCTTTTCGTTCCTGGGGGGAATGGTGGAGCTTCCTTTGGCACTTGCAAGTCACCTCGGAAATGGGCTCGTCTTGAAGGCCGCAGCCCATGGCTTAAGGCCCCTTCGGGATGGTTTTGAGGTAAGCTTTCGTCAACAAGGGGTCGAGCAGACGATTGCCTCCAAAAGGCTCGTTCTCTCCGTTCCCGCCTACGAGGCTTCTCGACTGTTGAAAGGGTTAAACGCTTCGCTCGCCCAAAAACTCCAAGCCATCCCCTACCCGCCCGTCGCCCAAGTCGCGCTCGGCTACAGGCTCAATGCATTCGAGCGGTCGCCGGAGGGCTTTGGATTCCTGATTCCAAAACGCGAAGGCCGAAGCATTCTTGGCGCGCTCTTTAGCTCTTCGTTCCTCCCGGGCCGTGCGTCCGAGGGGTTTGCGCTCCTGACGACATTTGTCGGCGGAATGCGGGCCCCAAGCCTGGCCCTTTTGGAAGCAAACGGGCTAGCCGACCTTGCCCATAAAGAGGTCTCGGACATCCTGCGTATTAAAGAAGAACCTACCTTTGCTCATGTCGGCAAGATCGAGCGGGCCATCCCGCAGTACACGCTCGGACATGGAGAAATGATCAAGGCAATCGAAGCGCTCGAACACAGCCTTCCAGGGCTTCACTTCCTTGCGAACTACAGGGGCGGAATCGCTTTGGGAGACTGCCTTGCCAATGCCGTGGACCTTTCTGCGAAAATACTGCGACAACGCTCATCTCGGCCCGTTTAGGCGCAATGCTGCACCTTCTTTTGGCGATACGGGGATGCCTTGCAAGGCCGCCTTTATTGTTGCCCGAAAAGGCTAGAGAAGAAACCCTCTAAAATAAGCCTTAGAGAGGCTCTTTCTTGGAAGAAAAGGGGTCAAAGAGGCGAACCGATGGGCCGGGACGAACGCAAAGGGGCATTTTTGCCGGAATAACGTCCCCGTCTACCATGAGCTCGAGCCCTTCTAAGGACTCGCTTAAAAGCTCTATCCGTACGGCCGAGCCCTCGCAGAATCCAGGAGCTCCAAGCCTCTTGCCCATGAACACGGGGATTACTTTTGTCAAGAGCCTCATTGGCCTAAAATCGGTTGCAACATAGGCAATCGACTCGCTAGGCGGTGGCGCGAAATACAGCGGCTTTGCCTTAATTCCGACGCTTTTGACCTTGCCGAACAAGCATGCGCAAACAGGGCCAAGCTCGAGCCTGTCCTCGTTCACCAAGATTTCTAGAGGCAAAGGGGCAAGAAGCCGTTTGGCAAACTTCCCTCGGATCATCACGGACCCGATTAATTGTAGGGCCGTTCGAAGCCCGTCTACGGGCCCCTTGGCTCCCAAGGCGTAGTAGTGGCCAAGGAAGGAAGCGGGTAAGCCGACTCCCCCTAAAAACCCTAGCCTTAGCGTTTTTTCCGCCTCATCCACAACGAGCGGCTCATGCTCGGTAACAGGAAGCGGTCGCCTTTCTGCGAGCGCCTCCTTGAGCTTTTTTGCAAGCGCAACAACGCCCCCCTTGAGACCCAACCCCTTCACCACCGTGTTCATAGTGCCCGCCATGAGCGGGGCAAACACTGGTAGCGGCCGCTTGGCCTCGCGATAGGCCAAAAAAAATCGGGTAAGCGCACAGCTAAGCGTCCCGTCCCCACCGTAGAGCACGACGACTCCAACGTCTTGCTCGAGGCAAAACTGCGTAATCTCCTCGAGTGCGGCGGCCGACCGCGTCGAGAACACCCTACATCCAGGAAGCGCCTCAATGACCGCCCGAAGTATTTTTGGGCGCTCGATCGTCCCTTTCGCACGCTCGTTTACGATCATCACGGCGGCCACGGAGGTTCCTGACTGAATAATGGGAAGCATCACCCCGCCCTCTTTCGCTCACCCGGAAAGGGCTTTGAGACGCCTTGGCCCTGCAAGCAACCCGGCACCGAGCTGGCCGCAGGCAGCCAGCGCTCCGAGCCCTCGGGACCTGCGGATTTGAACGCGTAGGCCTTTGGCAAGCAAACGATTTGCAAAAGCGTCAACCTCGTCATCCGAGGGCGGGCGGAAAGAAGCCCCAAGGAAGGGGTTGAAAGGAATTAGGTTGATCTTGCAAGGAACGCCCCTGACGAGCGAGGCAAGCTTGGGGGCATCCTCGAGGGCCATGTTGAACCCAGGCAGTAGGACGTACTCGAGCGTCACGGGAGCCCTGGTTGTCCGGGCCCATGCCCTAAGGGCCTCGAAGAGGTCCTTGAGCGGGTATTTCTTCGCGATGCTCATCACCTTTGCCCGCCGCTCGTCGTCTGGAGCGTTTAGCGATACGGCCAGCCCCACTCCTGGGGCTTTTTTTGCAAGCTCTACGATACCGGGAACAACACCAGAGCTAGAAACAGTGATCCGACTAGGGGAAAACCCGAGGCCCGAGGGCAGAGTAAAAATTTCAATCGCACGAAGTATGTTTTCTACGTTCAGCAATGGTTCGCCCATCCCCATGAAGACGATGCGGCGGATAGCCGGACGGCCCAGCTCGAACACGGCATGCATGAGTTGGCCCACGATTTCCTCGAGGCGCAGGTTCCTTCTGAACCCAACCTTGGCGGTCGCGCAAAACGCACAATCGAGCGCACACCCGGCCTGAGAGGATAGGCACAACGTATCCTTCCCCTCCCCCGGGATGTAGACGCTCTCGATAATCCCCCCGCCCTCGATCTCGAACGCCCACTTGAGCACCCCATCCGAGGCGTATTTCTTCGCGGCCGGGCAGAATGGCATCAGACGATACCTTTCCTCGAGCGTTCGCCTGAGCGACTTGGGGATGTCCGTCATCTCCGAAAACGCGCCTATCGGGCGGGCATAGACCCATCCGATAAGCTGGTTGGCGCGGAATGCTGGCTCCCCAAGCCCACAAACAACCCCCTTAAGCTCTCTTGCGCCGATGCTGTACAAGCTTTGAGCGCCCCCTAGACAAGCTTGGCTTGGAAGGTCTTGGCCCATCGGTTTTTTGCCCTACGCGCCCTCCTTAGGCTTCAAGTCGCCCTGCGAGAAGAAAAACGGGATCTCGAAGCGGGCGGATTCGGGGCTGTCCGACCCGTGCACAGCGTTCCGCTCGATGTCCGTGCCAAATTTTGCCCTAATCGTCCCTCCTTCGGCCTTCCTCGAATCGGTCGCTCCCATGAGCCGCCTTAAGCCCGCAATTGCGCCCTCTTTTTCGAGGGCCATCGCAACGATCGGGCCGGACGCCATGAATTGTGCAAGGGGGCCGTAAAAGGGTCGCTCTTTGTGGACGACGTAGAAAGCCATCGCGTCATCCATCGTAAGCCGAATCATTCGAAGCCCCAGGATGTCGAATCCCTCCTTCTCTAGCATCGCCACAATCCCACCTATAGCCTTCTTGGCCACGGCATCCGGCTTGATAATACAAAGCGTTCGTTCTTTTAACCCCGCCACCTAGGCCTCCTATGTTCTATGACTATCTTTTTGCCTCATCCAGGGCGCGTTTCATCGCCTCGCCGATCACGGCCGGGTTCTCGGCAACCCGGATACCGCAACGCTCGAACGTCTCGATTTTATGCGCCGCCGTCCCGGAAGACCCCATAATGATCGCACCTGCATGGCCCATGCGTTTTCCGGCAGGTGCCGTCCTCCCGGCCACGAACGCAACGACGGGCTTGGTGACGTTCTCCTTGATGAAGGCCGCCGCCGCCTCTTCGTCCGAGCCGCCGATCTCTCCGATCAAGA
>DDYN01000059.1 GCA_002347965.1 Nitrospirae bacterium UBA2233
CATCCCCCCGCTCCTTTATTTCACGACCTGGGTTACAACGCCGGCGCCTACCGTCCTTCCGCCTTCACGGATGGCGAACCGGACCTGCTCTTCGAGAGCCACCGGGGCGATCAACTCGACCTCGAGGTTGGCGTTATCCCCCGGGATGATCATCTCGACACCCTCTTGGAGTTTTACCACGCCGGTAACATCTGTCGTCCTAAAGTAGAACTGGGGACGGTATCCCGTGAAGAACGGGGTATGCCTACCTCCTTCTTCCTTTTTAAGGACGTAGACCTCGGCCTTGAACACCGTATGCGGAGTGATTGAACCCGGCTTGGCCAGAACCTGACCACGCTCCACGTCGTCACGCTTCACGCCTCTAAGGAGGCAGCCGACGTTGTCCCCCGCCCTCCCCTCGTCCAAGAGTTTTCGGAACATCTCGACGCCCGTAACGACCGTCTTGACGGTCGGGTGAAACCCGACGATCTCGACCTCGTCGGCCACCTTCACGATGCCCCGCTCTATCCTGCCGGTTACGACCGTCCCCCGGCCGGAGATCGTGAACACGTCCTCGATTGCCATTAAGAAAGGCTTGTCGGTTTCCCTCTTTGGCTCGGGAATGTAGGCATCCAGGGCGTCCAGAAGCTCCCAGATGGGCTTGGAGTTAGGGTCGTCCTGCTCGCCTGTACCCTCGTTGAGGGCCTTGAGCGCGCTACCACGAACCACTGGAATCTCGTCCCCCGGGAACTGGTATTCGGACAGAAGCTCCCTTACCTCCAGCTCGACCAAGTCGAGAAGCTCGGGATCGTCGACCATGTCCACCTTGTTCATGAAAACGACAATATAGGGTACGCCCACCTGACGGGCCAGGAGGATGTGCTCCCTTGTCTGCGGCATTGGTCCGTCGGCGGCCGACACGACCACGACAGCCCCGTCCATCTNNTAGTCCGCATGGCCAGGGCAGTCGACGTGCGCGTAGTGGCGCTTTGCCGACTGGTACTCGACGTGGGCCGTGGCGATCGTGATGCCCCTGGCCTTCTCCTCTGGAGCTTTGTCGATCGAATCAAACGGGACGTACTCGGCCAGCCCCTTCTTGGCCAGTACCTTCGTAATCGCTGCGGTGAGCGTTGTCTTGCCGTGGTCGACGTGTCCGATCGTGCCCACGTTTAGATGGGGCTTGGTGCGCTCAAATTTCGCCTTTCCCATGGTCCTTCCGTACTCCTTGGTGGGTGAGTTTGCTATGCCGCCGAAGCAACAATGCTTTGTGCAATGCCTGCCGGAACCTGATCGTAATGCGAAAACTGCATGGTATAGACCCCCCGTCCCTGCGTCATAGACCGGAGCTGGGTAGCGTACCCGAACATCTCCGCCAACGGGACAACAGCCTGTACCACCTGGTTCGCCCCGCGAATTTCCATGTTCTCCAGCCTACCCCTTCTCGCGTTGATGTCCCCGATAACATCGCCGAGGTATTCCTCGGGAACGACAACTTCGACTTTCATGATAGGCTCGAGCAGAACCGGTTGCGCCTTCTTTGTTCCATCTTTGAAGGCCATCGAACCAGCAATCTTAAAGGCGATCTCCGAAGAGTCCACCTCATGATAGGACCCGTCAACGACTGCAATTTTTAGGTCGACAACCGGGTACCCGGCGAACACGCCGGTTTCTGCTGCCTCCTTGACGCCCTTCTCGATGGGAGAAATAAACTCTTTGGGGATAGAGCCTCCCTTTGTCTTGTCTTCGAACTCTATTCCCTTGCCTCTTTCCAGCGGCTCGATTTCTAAGACCACGTGGCCGTACTGGCCCCTACCGCCAGTCTGTCGGATAAACTTTCCTTCTTGCGTCACTTTCCTTAGGATTGTTTCTTTATAGGCCACCTGGGGCTTTCCGACGTTGGCTCCCACTTTGAACTCCCGAAGCAGACGGTCAACGATGATTTCGAGGTGAAGCTCGCCCATCCCCGAGATGATCGTTTCTTGGGTTTCAGGGTCCGTCTTAACCCGAAACGAAGGGTCTTCTAACATCAGCTTCCCTAGCGCGACTCCCAAAGCTTCCTGGTCCGCTTTCGTTTCCGGCTCAATGGCAACCGAGATGACAGGCTCGGGAAATTCCATACGTTCAATCAGGAGCGGATGGTTTAAATCGGTGAGCGTATCTCCGGTGACAGCCGTCTTCAGCCCTACGGCCGCCGCAATATCGCCGGCGTACGCTTCTTTGATTTCTTCCTTCTTATTGGCATGCATCTTGAGCAACCTTCCGATCCGCTCTTTTTTGCCCCTCTTGACATTCATGACGGTCATTCCAGAGCTTAGCACGCCAGAGTACACGCGAATGAAGGTCAGTTGTCCTACGTACGGGTCGGTCATGATTTTGAAGGAAAGCGCGCAAAACGGAGCATCGTCTTTTGCTTCGCGTATTTCCAGCTCATCTGTGACAGGGTTATGGCCCGTAACGGGAGGAATATCCGCAGGCGAAGGCAGGTAGCTTATCACGGCATCAAGCAAAGGTTGAACGCCCTTGTTCTTGAAGGCCGACCCGCCGAACACTGGAACAGCATGGTTCCCTAGCACTGCCTTGCGAATCGCCCGCTTTAACGCCTCTTCCGAGGCCTCTTCGCCGGCTAAGTATCGCTCCATCACCTCGTCGTCGTAATCAGCCGCTGCCTCAACAAGCTTATCCCTGTAAACCGCTACAGACTCCTGCATGCTATCCGGGATTTCGATCTCTTCGTAGACAGAACCCATCGACGAACCATCCCAAACAAGGGCTTTTCTTCGAACCAAATCGACCATACCGACAAAGCCATCCTCTTGGCCAATCGGAAGCTGCATGACGATCGGCTTGGCGCCCAGGCGATCGTGGATTTGCGAGACGACACTTAAAAAATCGGCCCCAACCCTATCAAGCTTGTTGATGAACGCAACCCTAGGTACCCGGTATTTGCTTGCCTGCCGCCATACCGTTTCCGACTGAGGCTCGACACCCCCTACGCCGCAGAACACGGCAACGGCGCCGTCAAGCACCATAAGAGAACGCTCTACCTCAATCGTAAAGTCGACATGGCCCGGCGTGTCGATAATATTGATACGATGCCCCTTCCAAAAGCAGGTCGTTGCCGCGGATGTAATGGTAATGCCTCGTTCCTGTTCCTGGGGCATCCAGTCCATCGTGGCTGTTCCTTCGTGAACTTCGCCTATTTTATAGCCAATCCCCGTGTAGTAGAGAATGCGTTCGGTAGTGGTCGTCTTGCCCGCATCAATGTGGGCCATTATCCCGATATTCCGCACATTCTCGATCGGAATTTGCCTTGCCATGGTCTCTTCTCCAAATCCTAGAAGGTCTACGCGTCGAAAGGCTACCAGCGAAGGTGGGCGAAGGCCCTGTTCCCCTCGGCCATCCTGTGGGTATCCTCCTTCTTCTTTACGCTCAACCCCCTGTTGTTGAACGCGTCGATCAGCTCGAGGGCTAATTTTTCCTGCATCGCCCTCCCCTGACGCTTCTTGGCGGAAGTGATGAGCCACTTTACGGCCAAGCTGACTCTTCTCTCCTCTCTAACTTCTACAGGAACCTGGTATGTTGCACCTCCCACGCGCCTAGGCCGCACTTCAAGGAGGGGTTTTACGTTTTCTAGCGCCTTCTTGAACAGCGTCAGCGGGTCCTCTTTGGCCTTATCCTTCACCGCTTCCATCGCATCGTAAAAGATGCGCTCCGCAACGCTCTTCTTCCCCATGCGCATCAGGCTGTTGACAAACCGGCCAACCAACATATCCCCGTAAACTGGGTCCGGTATGCCTTCTCTTTTTTCCGCCCTTCTTCTTCTGGCCATGGCTCCCTACTTCTTCTGTCTTTTCGTTCCGTATTTCGAACGGCTTCGATGTCTCTCTTTAACCCCCGCCGTATCCAACGCCCCTCGAATGATATGATACCGGACACCCGGAAGGTCCTTTACCCTGCCTCCACGAACAAGGACGACCGAGTGCTCTTGAAGGTTATGGCCTTCGCCCGGAATGTAGACGGTAATCTCGTTGCCGTTCGTCAGCCTTACTCTCGCGACTTTTCGAAGCGCGGAATTGGGCTTCTTCGGCGTTGTCGTGTACACGCGGATACAAACTCCACGTTTCTGCGGACATCCTGCAAGGGCCGGGGATGCCGTCCTTATTTTGGGTTTCTCACGCCCAAGCCGCACAAGCTGGTTTATTGTCGGCATACTCACTCACTCCTGCTCGTCTTACTCCAAAGGTACGTAAACGAAAAGTCTAAAACATATTCGGATTTCTTGTCAAGTCATGGCCTATCCAACCTTAAGAATCCCCTCTACATCCGACCCTAAGAGTTCAGGCGGCCTTTCAACCTCTATGTCTACCTTGTGAAATTTCTCCATAGCCAATCCGGTACCCGCAGGGACAACCCTACCCATGATTAGGTTTTCCTTTAGGCCCCGCAACTGGTCCACCTTACCCTGGAGGGATGCTTCCGTGAGAACCTTCGTCGTCTCCTGGAATGAGGCTGCAGAAATAAAACTTTCTGTAATCAACGCAGCTCGTGTGATCCCTAAAAAGAGCGGTTCAGCCACGGCCGGTCTTTTTTCCTCGCGACGCATACGCCTGTTCTCTTCTTCGAACGCCCACTTCTCTATGTATTCCCCTATAATGAAATCTGTATCGCCAACGTCCTTTATTAAGACGCGCTTGAGCATTTGTCGGACAACTACCTGGATATGTTTGTCATGGATCCGAACGCCCTGAAGTCTGTACACTTCTTGAATCTCGTCTACAACATACCTTGCGAGCTCCAGCTCCCCTAAAACGGCCAACAGGTCGTGAGGGTTTGGAGAGCCTTCTGTGAGCTGCTCACCCGCCTTCACGCGGTCTCCGTCATGAACGATGATATGCTTGCCCTGAGGAATAAGGTACTCTTTTCTGTCGCCTACGTCTGGAATCAGGACAATTTTGCGCCTGCCGCGGGTCTGCTGTTTAGAGTCTTCCTCGAAGAAGACCGTCCCGTCGATTTCCGAAATGACTGCCGTATCCTTGGGCCTGCGCCCCTCAAAAAGCTCGACGACCCTGGGCAAACCGCCTGTGATGTCTTTTGTTTTTGCGCTTTCCGTAGGAATACGAGCAAGAACATCCCCCGCGACAACAGGGGCTCCGTCTTCTACGGAAATCATTGCGCCTACCGGAAGGAAGTAGCGCACCTCTGCCTCTTTCCCGGACCCAAGCCGTTGAATTGCGGGATTTCCATCTTCGTCCACGATGATCAAGCTCGGCTTCAATTCGTAATTCTTTGATGGGATCACGACTTTTGTGGCAAGCCCGGTATGCTTGTCTATCCTCTCCTCGAGCGTGTCTTTTTCGATCAGGTCGCTAAAACGGACATTTCCGCTCACGTTCGTGATAATCGGAGTGTTATACGGGTCCCATTCCGCCAGCCTGGTGTTTGGGCGGACTCCCTGCCCATTCCTAACCAGAAGCCTTGAACCGTAGACTACGTGGTAACGTTCGCGCTCATTGTCGTTGGAATCCTTGATGACGATTTCCCCGTTTCGGTTCATGACGAGGACGTTTCCGTTTCGGTCTTCGACAACCTGAAGGCTTCGATATTCCGCTCGACCATCGAACCGACATTCGATGAAGCTTTCTTCTACTACAAACGCCGTCCCTCCAATATGGAACGTACGCATGGTCAGCTGCGTACCAGGCTCGCCGATTGACTGAGCCGCGATAATACCGACGGGCGTCCCCTTCTCGACCATCCTTCCGGCGGCAAGGTCTCGCCCGTAACATTTTCTGCACACCCCGAACTTAGACTTGCAAGTAAGCACGCTTCGGACTCGAACGCTTTCGATGCCCGCGTCTTCGATCTTGTTTGCAAGGTCTTCGTCAATCTCTGCGTCTTTGGGGGCTACCATTTCTCCGCTAACCTTATCGTAGACGTCCTCAAACGTCACGTAGCCGAGAAGCCTTTCTCCAAGACGTTCGATGATTTCCCCCCCCTTAATCAGGCTTCTTATCTCCAGGCTGTCGATTGTCCCGCAATCATCATCTAGCACGACGATATCCTGAGCAACGTCGACGAGCCTCCGCGTTAGGTACCCCGCGTTGGCAGTCTTGAGCGCCGTATCGGCCAACCCTTTTCTTGCGCCATGTGTAGAGATGAAATACTGGAGAACGCTCAGGCCCTCTTTGAAGTTCGCTTCAATTGGGGTTTCGATGATCGCACCGGAGGGTTTTGCCATAAGCCCCCGCATGCCGGCCAGCTGACGGATCTGTTGAGCGGAGCCCCTAGCTCCCGAATCAAGCATGATATAGATTGGATTGAGGCTTTGCAACGATTGGCGCGACCCATCCGGAGCCTCTACCTCTTCGACGCTCAGCTCCTTGAAGAGCTCTTGGGTAACCGCATCCGTTGCTTTTGCCCAGATGTCAACAACCTTGTTGTATCGCTCTCCTTCTGTAATCAGCCCCTTGGCATACTGTTTGGCTACTTCGAGCACCTCCTTGTTGGCCTTTTCGAGGATTTTATGCTTCTTTTCGGGGATCACAAGGTTGTCCATCGAGATGCTGATGCCAGCCCTAGCGGCTATTTCAAACCCTAGGTCCTTCACCCTGTCGGCCAACACGACGGCCGCTTTCATCCCGCTTTTGCGGTACACATGGTCTAGAAGGTCAGCAATCACTCTTTTGTTAACCACCTTGTTGACCTGATCGAACGAGATTTCTTTTGGGAAGAGCTCGTAGAGTAAGGCACGTCCAACAGTAGTACTTATAATCCGCCCGTCGATCCTCAACTTAACGTTGGCATGCAAGTCTGCCACTCCTGAGTCGTATGCAAGACGGACCTCTTCAATGCTTCCAAATGCCATCCCGTGTCCCTTGACAAACGGCCTTTCCCTAGTAAGGTAATAAAGTCCGAGTACCATGTCCTGTGAAGGGGCAATCACGGGCTTGCCGTTAGAGGGCGACAAAATATTGTTTGAGGCAAGCAGAAGCACCCGGGCTTCTGCTTGCGCCTCAATTGATAGAGGAACGTGCACGGCCATCTGATCGCCGTCGAAGTCGGCGTTGTAAGCAGAACACACGAGCGGGTGCAGCCTGATCGAGTCTCCCTCGACTAGAATCGGCTCAAACGCACGCATACTCAGCCTATGGAGCGTCGGCGCTCGGTTCAGCAGGACAGGATGCTCTCGGGTTACCTCTTCAAGCGCATCCCAAACTTCAGGCTCCTCGCGCTCGATCATCTTCCTGCCCGCCTTGATCGTCGAGATGTGCCCCATTTTCTCTAATTGATTGAGAATGAACGGCTTGAACAGCTCAAGTGCCATTTTCTTTGGAAGACCGCACTGGTGCAGTCTCAGTTCGGGACCAACCACAATAACCGCCCTGCCAGAGTAATCCACCCTCTTACCAAGAAGGTTTTGTCGAAACCTACCCGTCTTTCCTTTGATCATGTCGGACAAGGACTTAAGCGGCCGACGGTTTGTTCCCGTTACCGGCCTACCCCTCCTGCCGTTGTCAAACAGCGCGTCTACGGCCTCCTGAAGCATTCGTTTTTCGTTCCGAACGATGATATCCGGCGCCTGAAGCTCGATAAGCCTCTTAAGGCGGTTGTTTCGATTGACCACTTGCCGGTAGAGGTCGTTTAAGTCGGATGTGGCAAACTGTCCGCCATCCAGAGACACCAGGGGCCTTAAGTCCGGAGGAAGGACAGGAATGACCTCCAGAATCATCCATTCTGGTCGGTTAGCCTTTTTGTAGATCATCTCGAGCTGTTGAACTTCGGATGGGCTGAGCTCTTTGGCCCGCATAAAACGGTTGAGTTCCTGCAGGACTTGCTCATCCAGAGATTGCAT
Source organism: Nitrospirae bacterium UBA2233 (assembly GCA_002347965.1). Taxonomy (GTDB): domain Bacteria; phylum UBA2233; class UBA2233; order UBA2233; family UBA2233; genus UBA2233. The sequence goes on from DDYN01000059.1 coordinate 7,832, forward strand.
GACCTCAGGGCTTGTAGCCTCCTCTTTCCTTGTCACCCAATCCTCTAGATACGCGGACATCTCTTTGAGCTTGGCCGCCTTGTCTTCTGGAGCGTCGGCGAGAAGGTCTTGGAGGGCCTTGTTCAACCCTTTTGCGTAGTGAAACGCCTCGGCAACCTTGAGCCGCTTGGCTGCCTTCCTACGCTTAGCCTCGGAGTTAGCCCCGCGCATGTCGGCACGGAGTCCTTTGCAGAGCCGCTCAATGTTTATTTTAGAAAGCATTGTCTTTAGGGCCTCTGCACCGATTCCTGCTGTTAAATCCGGAAAATCCTTGTGCAACGCCCTGTATTTTTCTTCGGAGATAAGCTCTCCAGCTTGGAGGCTTGAATTTGCCGGATCTATGACGATGTAGGACTCGAAGTAGATGACGCGCTCGAGTTCGCGGATACTCAAGTCTAGCAGTGCGCCTATCTTGGAAGGAACCGATTTTACGAACCAAATATGCGCTACAGGGGCTACGAGGTTAATGTGCCCCATCCGCTCTCGACGTACACGAGAATGCGTGACTTCAACGCCGCATTTCTCGCAAATGACGCCCCAATGACGCATTTTTTTGTATCTGCCGCAGTAGCATTCGTAGCTGACGGTTGGCCCGAAAATACGCGCGCAGAACAGCCCATCCCTTTCGGGCTTAAAGGTTCTATAGTTTATCGTTTCCGGCTTTTTAACTTCCCCGTGTGACCATCCACGGATTGTGTCCGGCGAGGCAAGAGAGAGCTTGATCGCCTTGTAGGCCATCGGGTTCTTCGGCTTTTCGAGTAAATATTCATAGTCCATATCTCAGTCTTACCCCTTCTGTTCGCTAGGCTATTTGGAACGCCCTTCTTTTTCCTTAGTACCTTCTTGTTTAAGGCCTAAGTCTGTTCCATTCCCGTTGGACTCAACCAATTCGATGTCAAGCGCAAGCGACCTTAGCTCCCTCATCAGGACGTAGAACGACTCCGGGATACCCGATGTGAGCTCTAACTTATTCTTAATGATCGACTCGTACATTGCTGTTCGGCCTGGCACGTCGTCCGATTTGACCGTTAGGAATTCTTGAAGGGCAAACGCGGCACCGTATGCCTCCATGGCCCACACCTCCATCTCGCCAAGCCTCTGGCCCCCGAACTGAGCTTTCCCGCCGAGGGGCTGTTGAGTAACGAGCGAGTACGGCCCGATTGAGCGAGAGTGAATTTTTTCCGCGGCCAAGTGGATTAACTTAAGCATGTACATATACCCGACAGTTACCTGGTTCAAAAACGGTTCGCCCGTGCGTCCGTCGTATAGCACGGTCTGTCCGGATGTCGGCAGTCCAACTTTGGCCAATAGGTCTTTGATGTCGGCTTCCTTCACACCGTCAAAAACGCTCGTAGTAATATGAACGCCATTTTGGGTGAGGAATTGGACGTACTCGAAGAATTCCTCATCGTCTAACTTCTCTAGAAAATCCTGAGCCTCCCTTGAGTCGTAAAATTCAAGGAGAACCTGCGTGATGACCTTTCTTAGGCCTTCTCGCTTTCTTTTGAGAAGCTCTTCAAGCTTTTTTGCGTATTCGTGACAGCCCCATCCGATATGGGCTTCTAGGATCTGGCCAAGGTTCATCCTCGATGGAACGCCGAGAGGGTTAAGCACCATGTCGACGGGAGTCCCATCGGCCACGAAAGGCATGGCTTCAATCGGAAGAATGACGGAGACAACCCCCTTATTTCCATGTCGTCCCGCCATCTTGTCTCCGATATGGAGCTTTCGTTTGATGGCCAGGATTACCCGTACTTTTTTGAGAACACCAGAAGGAAGCTCTTCTCCCTTCTTGAGTTTTTGGATCTTTCGGTTATAAAATTCGATCAGCTCTGAGGCTTGAAGCTCGTAAGAGGTCCACGAATCCGAGAGGTTTTTCCGAATATCCCGATCCTCCAGGATCAGCCTTCTTAGGTCTTCTTTTTGAAGGGTATCAAGAAGGGCCCTGTCAAGAACCGTCCCCTGTTTGAGCTTGAGATTGAGCTGAACATCTTGAGCAAGTACCTTGCCTTCGAGGCTAGAGCGGACATAGCGAAGAAAGCTCTTTTCGATGATCCGGAGTTCCTCTTGCATCAGGCTTCTTAGTCTCTGAAGCTCCTCTCGTTCGTCAAGCATGCCATAATCATCTTTATCAACGTCCTTTTTGGTAAAGATTCGGGCGCCGATAACCGTCCCTTCGACCCCTGGCGGCACACGAAACGAGGTATCCTTGACATCGCTTGCCTTATCGCCAAAGATTGCACGCAGAAGCTTTTCCTCGGGCGACAGCTGGGTTTCTCCCTTGGGAGTTATTTTCCCCACCAGAATGTCACCCGGCATAACGTAGGCCCCTATCCGTACAACTCCCGATTCGTCCAAATCTTTTAAAGCCTGATCTCCGACGTTCGGGATATCCCTAGTAATTTCTTCTTTTCCGAGCTTTGTTTCTCGGGCTACGCATTCGAAATCCTCGATATGCACGGACGTGAACACGTCTTCTCGGACAAGCCGTTCGCTCACGACGATGGAGTCCTCAAAGTTGTACCCGCCCCACGGCATGAACGCTACCAAGATATTCTTTCCGAGCGAAAGTTCCCACCTTGACATCGACGGGCCGTCCGCCAAAACCTCTCCTTCTTGTACGCGCATGCCTACCCTAACCATCGGCCTTTGGCTGAGAGATGTATTTTGGTTAGACTTTCTAAACTTCTCCAGACGGTATACATCTACGACGGGCATGAAGGTATCAGCCTCGCCTAACGGGCGGACTACAATCCGGTTGGCATCTACACTCTCCACAACTCCCGATCGTTTTGCTTGAATGCACAGCCTTGAATCTCGTGCAACCACGCTCTCGATGCCGGTTCCTACGACTGGAGGTTCGGGGCTGACAAGCGGAACAGCCTGTCTTTGCATGTTCGAGCCCATTAATGCCCTGTTTGCATCGTCGTGCTCCAGGAAAGGAATCAAGGAGGCGGCGATGCTTACAAGCTGAGCAGGAGAGACGTCCATGTAGTCGACTTCGCTCGGTGCTACCCGGATAAACTCTCCGCTTCTTCGGCATAGCAAAAGGCTGGATTTAAAACGGCCATCCTCGTCTACAGGTTCGTTCGCTTGGGCGATGGAGTGGTCTTCTTCTTCGTATGCTGCAAGATAGACGATCTCGTCGACAACCTTCCCGTCGATTACACGCCTGTAGGGCGTTTCGATAAACCCGAATTCATTGATTCGGGCGTAGGTTGTAAGCGAAGAAATCAACCCAATGTTTTGCCCCTCCGGGGTTTCAATAGGGCAAATCCTTCCGTAATGAGACGGATGAACGTCCCGAACCTCAAACCCGGCCCTTTCCCGAGTGAGCCCCCCAGGGCCTAATGCGCTTAGCCGCCTCTTGTGGGTGGTTTCCGCAAGCGGGTTTGTCTGGTCCATAAACTGAGAGAGCTGCGAACTTCCAAAGAACTCTTTAAGGACAGCCATTACGGGCTTCGGGTTTACTAGGTCGTGCGGCATTAGGTCGGCTATGGATGAGGCAGAACTGAAACGCTCCTTGATTGCTCTCGTCATCCGAAGGAGCCCAAGTCTAAAATGGTTCTCGACGAGTTCTCCAACTGTTCTAACCCTACGGTTGCCCAAGTGGTCAATATCGTCCGGCGTTACCCCTGGCAGCCCGGCTTTTAGACGAAGCAGGTAATCGATGACGCAAAGAATGTCCTCCTTGCGCAGCACTCGCTCTTCAGGATGCCCCGGTTCGAAGCCCTTTGACTTGAACACGTCTCTTAGCTTTAGGTTAAGCTTGTGCCTTCCAACCCTGGTTAAATCGTAGCGTTCTGGGTTAAACAGTAGATCGTTCAGAAATTGCCCCGCAAATTCTTCCGTGATGCTCGTTAAGCCGCTCCCAGGCCTTAACCTACGCACAATCTCCTTTTGAGCCTCGAACGCGGTCTTGCATTTGTCTTGATCCTGAAGCAGGGCTTTTCGCATGACCGAATCGCTTTTGACTTCGTCGATAAACAGGACTTCGAACGGCTCCAGGTCCGAGCTGGCAATCGTCTCGATCTTGGCCCGCGTCAACTCCTCGTTACACTTGGCAATAACCTTCCCGCTTGCGGGGTCAATCAAGGTTTTTGCAAGTACCCTTCCTTCTAGCTGTTCAAGCGGGAGGCGAAACGTTTCAATTTTTTCCTCCCTAAACTTAGCGAGCAACATTCGGGTGATTTTTCTGTCTTTTTCTACTAAGATCCTATCTTCCGAAGGGTGAAGAAAGTCTGCATACGCCTTGATCCCCGCATGGACCTGGTTGTCGAACGAGAAAATTGCCTGGCCATTGCAGATTGCTACCGCCTCCTTTTTGCCTTCGTAGAAGAAGTTCAGCAGGTATTCTTCTGAAAACCCGAGCGCCCTGAGGAATACGCCAACGGGAAGCTTTTTACGCTTATCGATCTTCAGCTGGAGGTTTTCGTTCGAGGCGAACTCAAGGTCTAACCATGAACCACGATAAGGAATAATCCGAGCGGCAAACACCGGCTTACCGGTAGTGCTTCCTGCTTGCTTTTCGACCTCAAAGAACACGCCAGGGCTTCTGTGGAGCTGGTTGACCACAACTCTCTCGACCCCATCAACAATGAAGGTTCCCCTCTCGGTCATTGCCGGAATCTCGCCGAAGTAGGTGTCCTGTTCCCTCATGTCCCGAATGCTACGGGCGTGCGTTTCAGGGTCGGTCTCGATCAAGACAAGTCGAAATATGACCTTCATGGCGTAGGCATAAGTTAACCCCCTCTCCCTACACTCTTCCTCGTCATGCTTAGGGGGGTAAAGCTCGTACCGGAGGTATTCCAAAGACGCTTCCCCGGAAAAATCATCGATAGGGAAAATGGCATGAAATGCGCCTTCGATACCAACCTTAGCCCTATCTTCAGGCTCGATATCTAACTGAAGGAATTGACGGTAGGATTGCCTTTGGTGCTCTAGGAGGTCTGGTATCTCGAGTACTGTCTTTATTTGTGCATAACTCTTTCGAAGGAGTTTTGCACTATTTTTTCTTGAAATAGTCATCTCCTTTTCTCTGAGAGGGGCAATATTCATAATCCTACCCCGTTGGGCATGCGGTGTGTTGAGAATTGCTTGGCAGAAAGAACCGCTCCCGCGTCCCTTTTGAGGGCGGCATCCTACCCCCAACCGCAAGAAGCTTACCCTTTATGGCTGGGGGTAGGACGAAAGAGCGATTCGGCGAACCTGGATGAAAAAAGGCTGCCGTTAGTTTATTTACTTTATTTCGACCTTTGCGCCGACACCTTCGAGTTTCGACTTAATCGTCTCGGCCTCTTCCTTTGGCACGGCGGTTTTGACAGACTTCGGGGCGGCTTCGACCAGGTCTTTTGCCTCTTTAAGGCCAAGTCCCGTAATCTCTCGAACGACCTTGATCACCTGGATTTTATTCTCTCCTACCGCCGACAGCACGGCGTCGAATTCCGTCTTTTCCTCTTCTTCGGGTTGCGCGGAAGTGGCTTGCGTAGGGGCCATCATGCCAGCGCCGGCCATCATAACCGGCTGAGCGCTTACTCCGAACCTCTCCTCTAGCTCTTTTACCAAACCTTTCAACTCTAAGAGGGTAATCCCCTCTAGGTATTGGATTACATCTTCCTTGCTAATAGCCCTTGCCTCCATGGGAGTTCCCCCTTCTTGCGTTGTAGTTAGAAACATTGAAACCTTAAATTATGCCTTAACTTTTTCGAGTGCAGCAATAGAAAGAACCAGCTTTTGAGGTATACAGTTGATGGATTGCAGGAATCTTGTCGGCAAGCTATTAAGAACACCGACAAGCTGGCTTAAGAGTTGTTCTCTCGAAGGGAGTTCGCTGAGATCTTTGAGCATTTCAGACTTTAATGCCGCCTTCTCAAAGGCAAGGCCCTTTACAGAAAATTCCGGCCTTTCTTTAAGGAAAGCCAAGATCGTCTTGCTCAATACCGAAGGATCCTGCTGGTCTGTGTAAAATATAGCCGTTGGGCCACTCAAGAGCGGATCCAACCCTAGAAACCCGGATTTGCTGAGCGCTCGCTTTATGAGCGTGTTTTTGACCACGCGAAAGTACCCATTACTCTTTTGGACAAGCCTCCTTAGGCGGTTCATTTCCTGAACGTTGATCCCTTGAAAGTTGCTCAGAACAAGCAGTGAGGTGTCCCGGAGCTGGTCGGTAAGCTCGTTAACCAAACGTTCTTTCTCTTGTTTTTGCATCCCTAGCCCTCTACCTCCTAAAGCCGGTAATGTCTAACTCTACAGATGGGGTCATCGTACCCGAGACGTGCAGCGTACGTAGGTATGTCCCTTTGGCCGAAGAAGGCCTTGATCTCTGTATGGCGTCGATTGCCGCCTTAATGTTTTCCTCTAGTTGTGTTTGCGCAAAGCTGTATCTTCCCACGGGCAAATGCACATTGCCCGCCTTGTCCACTCGAAACTCAAGCCTTCCCTTTTTCATTTCCTCGACCGCCTTTGCGATGTCAAAGGTAACCGTTCCTGCCTTAGGGTTAGGCATGAGTCCTTTTGGACCAAGGATTTTTCCGATTTTTCCCACCTGTCCCATAATGTCCGGCGTGGCCAACGTACGGTCAAATTCAAAAAATCCTCCACGGATCTTTTCGATCAAATCTTCTGCGCCTATAATGTCTGCCCCCGCCTTCTCGGCTTCAATTGCCTTTTCCCCCTTAGCAAAGACGGCAATGCGGGGCACCTTACCTACGCCATGGGGCAACATGACGGTTCCTCGGACCATTTGGTCGGCCTTTCTTGGGTCTACCCCAAGCCGAAAGGCTACCTCGAACATCTCGTCAAATTTGACGTAATGCATTTCCTTCACCAACGCAACGGCCGCGCCTAAATCGTACCGTTTGATTCGGTCGACGAGGCCCAGTACCCTTTTGTATTGTTTCCCCCTCTTAGCCATCTCATCTCCTTCTATTCTGCTGCAATCTCTACGCCCATACTCTTCGCCGTACCCATAATGGTCTGAACCGCCGCGTCTAAAGAAGCAGCCGTTAAATCGGGCATCTTGAGTTGTGCAATTTCTCGAACCTTTCCTCGGCCCAAACGCCCTACCTTCTCTTTGCCAGGAAGCTTTGCCCCCTTCTCGAGCCCAAGAGCCTTTTTGATTAAGTCGCTTGCCGGCGGAGTCTTTAAAACAAACGAGAAAGACCGGTCATCAAAAATCGTGATGATGACCGGAATAATGCTACCCTCTTGAGAGGCAGTCTGGGCGTTGAATTGCTTACAAAACTCCATGATGTTGACCCCAAACTTCCCCAGAGCAGGCCCTACAGGAGGAGCAGGGTTTGCCTTTCCAGCTGGCAGCTGAAGTTTCACTTCGCCTACGGTTTTCTTGGCCATCTTCAGACCCTTCTATTGTTACACCTTAGATACTTGGATAAAGTCCAGTTCAATCGGCGTGGCTCGCCCAAAAATACTCACCAGCACCTTAACTTTTCCACGGTCTGGCTTTGTTTCTTGCACGGCCCCCGTGAAATTTGTGAACGGACCATCGACTACCCGAACGATCTCCCCTTTTTCAAAGACAACTTTTGGCTTTGGCCTGCCCGCTCCCTCTTCGACTTGGCGCTTTATTCTGCCGATCTCTTCTTCTTGTACGGGAGTAGGCACATGGCCTTCGCCTACAAACCCGGTAACCTTCGGGATTTGCCGTACCAAATCCCAGGTTTTCTCGCTCATGTGCATTTGAACGAGGATGTATCCGCTGTAAAACCTCCGTTTGGAGGTACGTTTTTGCCCCTTGACGAGCTCTACTATATTCTCTTCCGGGATGAGGATTTCCCCAAAAAAATCCTGCATGCCCTTCTGGGCGATCCTATCTGCAAGCTGCTGCTTGACCTTATTCTCGGACCCTGTGTAGGTATGAACCACATACCATTGTTTTTCCATCTTGCAACCTAACCAAGAACATACCGGACAGCAAAGCTCAAGGCCACGTCAACAATGTTAAGGTAAACGCCGAACAGCCCGACAAACACGAGCACCGCCGATGTCGAAGCAGCCGTCACTCGTATCCCAGGCCATGTCACCCGTCCAAGCTCTGCTTTGGAGTCCCCTAAAAACCGCACAATTCGCTTCGCGTTCAGCATCTTCAGCCTTCATGTATAATAAAATTGGCAGGCCAGGAGGGATTCGAACCCCCAGCATCCGGATTTGGAGTCCGGCGCTCTAGCCGTTAGAGCTACTGGCCTTCGATAAATACGTACCGTTACCTAACCTCTCGATGAGGAGTATGGCTACGGCAATACCTGCAGTACTTTTTCTTTTCGATCCTGTCGGTTGTTGTCTTCTTGTTTTTGGTCGTTGTGTAATTCCTTCGCTTGCAAGCGTTGCAGGCAAGCGTTATTATGTCTCGCATCCCCCCGCTCCTTTATTTCACG
>DDYN01000004.1 GCA_002347965.1 Nitrospirae bacterium UBA2233
GCGCCAAGACGGCGAGCGTCTTCAGCCTTGCCTGGCGAGGTCGTAAACAGCACGACGTGGGCGCCCATTGCATGGGCAAGCTTTATCGCCATATGGCCCAAGCCACCCAAGCCTACGACTCCCACCTTCTTGCCAGGGCCGATGCTCCAGTGCCGAAGCGGGGAGTAGGTGGTGATGCCGGCGCAAACGAGCGGGGCCACCGCCGCCAAGTTCTCGGTATGGGCAACCTTGAGCACGAAGGATTCCTTGACGACGATCGTTTCAGAGTAGCCGCCGAAGGTGTTCTCGCTCCCCGGCCCACGCCCGTTGTAGGTCGCCACGAAGCCTTCCTCGCAGTACTGCTCTAGCCCGTCGAGGCAGGATTCGCAGCGCCCGCAGCTATCTACCATGCAACCGACGGCCGCGATGTCGCCCTCCTTAAATTTGTTTGCCTTGCTTCCGACGGCCACCACGCGCCCTACGATCTCGTGGCCAGGTACGCAGGGATAGATCGTATTCTTCCATTCATCGCGAGCGGTGTGGAGGTCCGAATGGCACACGCCGCAAAAGAGGACATCAATCTGCACGTCTTCCGGTCCTGGGCTACGCCGCTTGACCTGAAAAGGTCCCAAGGGGTTTGTCGGGCCGTGCGTAGCGTAGGCTTTGGCGTTGATCATCGCCTTTCCTCCTTAGAGTCGTGGCTCGGGCGTTTTACGGGAAAGAGGCCGAACGGCTTGCCGTCAGGCCTCTAGTAGCAGGCTTTTTTCGGGCGTCAGGTGTGCCATGCCCGAGTACTCGGTATAGAGTGCGAACAGCTTCAAGAAAACTTCCTGCCAGTCGAACGCCTTCGAGTTTGCACGCGTGCTTGTAGGCGGCGCTTCCATGGCGCTTTTAAGGATTTGGGGGGAGGGGACGAACACGCTAGTTTTGGAGTCGAGGTTTTCTCGAAGGACTGGAGAATCCACGCAGAGTACGGGAAGGCCGCAACATTGGGCCTCCATCAAGGAAAGTCCGTAGGTTTCCGAGGTGCATGCCGTAACGTAGTAGTCTGCAAAGCTGAACAGTTCGGCCAGCAGGTCTTGGTTTTCTACAAAGCCTAAATAGAAGACGTTACGGCGCTTGGCTTGAAGTTCGAGGAGCCGCTCTTTGAGCTTGCCATCGCCCACGATAAGGAAACTCCCGGGGCTCTTTTTCGCCTCGATCGCATCCAGCAAAAGATGCACGTTCTTGTCCGAAGACAGCCTCCCTGCATACACCCCGATGGGCCTTTGGAGCTCCTTGGGCAGCAACGGAGAAAGAGCCGAGAAGGTGCTCCTGGGGTAGAAAACGCGCTTGTTCACGCCCAGTGGAATATGGACGAGCCGGTTAACGCCCAACCCTTCGAGTTGCCTTAGGAAGGTGTGCGAGGCGACGATCGTGGACTTGCAGCGGTTGTAGAGCCTTGGGATGTAGATACGGCTTACCCGTTCTGCAAGGGCGGGCCATCGAAATAGGAGCCGGAAGCTCGAAACCAGGTCGGTATGGTATATGCCGAGCAAAGGGATGCCCTTTTGCATGGCGTAAACGCTCGCCGCGTAGGCCATCGTCGTGGTAGAGTCAATCTCGACGACATCGGGCTGAAACTCGTCGATGGCACGGTAGAGCTTTCGAAAGCGGGTATGGAGGAAGTAGTTAGGGGCTAACCTCTGGACGTTCATCGACTTGATCGACACGAACGTACTTCCAAACCGTTGGTGAACGCCGTCGTAGTGGGATGGAAAAACTACTCGGTGTTCGACCGGAAGGCCAAGCTCTTGGAAGATACGTGCCTTGTTGTTGATGAAGGTGGCGATCCCGCCCGTGTGGAAGCCGTAGAAGTCGGAAATGTCTAGAAGGCGAACCTTGTCCTTATTCATGGAGCTCCAGGCCTGTTTGGCTGGTTTGTTCGGTTGAGTGCAATAACGCTTCAACGCCTCGATCTATTGTAAGCGTTTGACTCCTTGCGGGTCAATCAAGACACGCTTAAGGTCTGCAACTGCCGCAGGGGGTAAACCCTAGCTCGAGCGCCCTTTTGCGGGTCTCGAACACGATGCGGCCATCCTGATCAAGGCGTTTTGCGTACACGCAGTTTGGCCTGTGAAAAACCCTGGACGATAGGTTGCCAACGTAGGAGCGTTCGTAGACAAAATCCCTCCACAGGCCCCTTTTGGCCGACCTCGCCTCGGCCTCGAACGCTTTAAGCCTCTCAAGCCCCGGGAACGGGTATTTGACGAAGGCGTAACCGAAGCCTTCCTTGATGATGAGGTCGTTGACGCACCGTCCGTCCGGAAGGTAAACAAACGCGAGCGTTCTCGTGTAGGCATCCTTTTCGGTGCGCTCGAGCCTTAGCGTCTTGCCCTTGATCGTTTTTCGTAAGAACGTGGAGGCCTCCTTGCCAAAACGTTGGACCTTTCGCCTAGGATCTTTCGTCTCGGGAGTATCCACGCCGATGAGCCTGATTCGTTCGATCTTTTCGCCCGTCCAGACGTCCAGCGTGTCGCCATCGATCACCTTGATCGCGTAAGGAGGCTCGATGCGGGCGCAACCGAGGACCAACGCGGCGACAACGACCAGGAACCGGGCCCAACCGAGGGCCCTCAAGGTGCCGTGTACGGCGTTCGTCCGTACTGCATGGGGCATGATAAACTGGCTCTTTCAGTGGGTTTTTCCTGTAAAGAGTAAAGAATAGAGCAATTCGACGGCGATTGGAAGCAACCATGGTGATTGATCCGGAATCGCTGGCAGAGCGAATTATAGGGCTTTTGACCAAGGAGGCGGAAAGCCCGAAGACAGCCTCCCAAATAGGGCATGCGCTCGGCCTTGTCCCAAAGGAAGGCTTCGTATTGAGGCGAACGCTGAAAGGCCTTGCCCAATCGGGAAAGCTCGTCCGGCTGAAAGGAGGGAGGTTTGCCCCGCCTTCCAGCGTTCACCTTTCTGTCGGGACGTTCGAGCTTGCAAAGGGCAAAGGCGGCGTTGTCTTACCGGATAACGTAAAAGACCCTGTTGTCGTCGTGGCGCCCAATGCGCGCCAAGGCGCGTTGGGCGGCGACAGGGTTGTCGTTAGGGTAGAAGGCCGACTCGAGGCCGGGCGTTGCTTTGGAAGCGTCGTAAGAATCCTGGAGCGTAGGCTTAAGGAGGCCGTCGGCACTTACAACGAGCAAGGCAGGGTTGCCTACGTGGAAGCGGTCGGACTCAAGGAGGGGTTCGAGGTTATTATCGAGGAGCCTCCCCCAATGCATGTGCCGTTGCAGGCCATGGTGCGCGTCCGGATCACGGGTTACCCGAAAGCGAATTTTTGGCCAACAGGCGTCGTTACGGAAGTTTTAGGGGACAAGGATTCGCTCGAGCCCTACATCGAAGCGATCCTCGTAAACTCGGCCATCCCGACAGATTTCCAACCCGGGGCGCTTGAAGAGGCCAAGGCCATCCCAAAGGATATTCCTGACTCCGAGCTACAAAAAAGGCGAGATTTACGCTCGCTTTCGTTCGTTACGATCGACGGAGAGACGGCGAAAGATTTTGACGACGCAGTCTGTCTCGTCCAGGGTAAGGACGAATCGAGCACGCTCTACGTGGCAATTGCAGACGTGGCCCACTACGTCTCCCAAGGCGGCGCGATCGATACGGAGGCACAAGACCGCGGAACGAGCGTGTACTACCCCTCCAAGGTCGTTCCGATGCTTCCTTTTGAGCTCTCTTGGGGGCTTTGTTCGCTCAACCCAAACGAAGACCGGCTCGTCATGGTGACGGAGCTTTGCTACGGCCCCAAAGGCGGACTCAAGAAGGCCGATTTCTACCCTGCGGTCATCAAGAGCCGCGCAAGGCTGACCTACACGCAGGTGAACGAGCTTTTGCAAGGGGATGTCTCCCCGTTTCAAGGCGACCCCGCCTTGGCGGCCATGCTCCTTGTGATGGAGCGGCTCGCCAAGACCCTCCATGGAGCGCGCGTAAGAAAAGGAAGCCTGGATTTTGACCTTCCCGAAACGCTCGTCATGCTCTCCCAAGAGGGCACTATCGAGGGCATTTTAAGGGGGGAGCGCGGCTGGGGGGAGCGGCTGATCGAAGAGTTTATGATCGCGGCTAACGTGGCCGTTGCACGTTTTTTGTTCAAGACAAAGACGCCGTGCCTATTCAGGGTCCATGAGCCCCCAGACCCCGTAAAACTTCGTGGGTTTCTCGCGTTCGTCAAGCGTCGCGGCGTACACTTCGAGATTGACCCGAAAAAGAAGGTTTCCCCAAAAGACCTTGCCCGTTTTTTGGACGTCATCCAAGGCAGGCCTGATGCCCGCGTCCTTCACTACATGCTGTTGCGCTCGCTCATGCGTGCGCAGTATCACCCCGCCCCAAAGGGCCATTTTGGCCTGGCGCTAGGGGCCTACGCGCATTTTACTTCGCCCATCAGGCGCTATCCGGACCTGTTTGTCCATAGGATGCTCAAGGCGAGACTGTCGGAGGATGAGGCGAAGGTTCGCGATCAAACCCCAGAAAAGGTCATGGAGCTTGCCCAAAAGACCTCCAAGGCCGAACAGCGGGCCGCCGAGGTCGAGTGGGCGATGATAGACCTTTACCGGGTTTATTACGGAAAAGGCCGGATGGGCGAGACATTCACGGGCTACATCAGCTCGGTCTTATCCTTCGGGTTCTTCGTGGAGTTAGACGAGGTGTTCCTAGAGGGGCTCGTCCACATCTCGCAGATCGGGGACGACTACTACCTGTTTGACGAGCAAAGGGCGAGGCTGATAGGCCAGCATAGAGGTAGGATTTTTGGGCTGGGCGACCGTGTGAGCGTAAAGATCGCCAGGGCCGACCTCAAAGAGCGAAAGATTGATTTTGTCCTGGCCGAGGGGCCGGAAACCCTGGCCAGGTCGAAGTGGAGAAAAAAGTCCGGAATAAGAGGCCAAAAGAGAGGAAAGACGGCATGATTCTTCTGCTCGCCATGCTGAAGGCAAAGAAGGGCCAAGCACAAGAAGTCCTTGAAGCACTCAGGGCGTTTTCGGACGCCGTTAAAAGCGAGCCTGGCACGCTTGCCTGGAGGCTCTACCAAAGCCTAACAGAGCCCGAGCAGTTTTTTGCGTTCGAGGCCTACAAAGACCAAGAGGCCTTCGAGGCGCATGCACGTTCCGGAGCGTTTCAATCGCTCGTGACGAGCCTTGCAGACCGGCTAGAAGTCCCGCTTGAGGTGACGTTTTTAAACGAAGCCGTTGCGGTCGGTCAAGGGATAAACGGCTAAACCCCGACAGGCGAGATGTTCTTGTCGCTAATTAGCGGGGTTACTTCCGACGGGTTTAGGATGTCCTGGCTTCCGTACAGACTCTAGGCTTAATTATCGGGCGGACCATCCTGGGTCTGGTAATGAACGTGCTGGGGTAGGGGACAACAGAGCGTAAGGGGGGAAGGCCCAGGGGACGGATAGCCCCCTGGGCCTCGTCTTAAGACAGCGTGCCGGGCGGGAGGAACTGACCCAGGCCGAACACGTTGAGCACGTGTGGCAGGCCAGTTACGAGGTTGGGCAAGGCCTCCATTAAGACGCCGAACACCTCGGGCAAAGCCATGACGGATGCCGGGATCGTCTGGATGTAGTTGGTCAGAAAGGGTGTCAAATCCTGAACAGAAGTTAGCGAGTTCATCTGGTATCTCCTAGTAGATCGTGTTGATGCTGGAGATGATCGCCTCGCCGATCGTCTCGGCGATGTCCTCGTACTCTCCGAGCCCAAAGCCCCTGGCTAGGTTTTCCGAGCCGACACCCACGATCCCGAGTATATTGCCGAGAGCGTTCGAGCCGAGCCTTCCAAGAAAGCCCAAGTTCAACATCTCCTCCCCATACAGGAGGGCGTTCGAAAGCCCAGCCCAGTCAGAATTCAGCAGCCACATATGACGCTTCTCCTTGTTTTAGGTGGTTTGGTAGATTCTGGGCTTGAAGATGATGTTAGGCTTGGTTAGGGCAGGGTCGGCAAACCCGCCCTCTACTTGCCTCACGTTCCCGTACTTGGCCACGATCTCCTCTTCGGGGCCGCAGTCGAGCGCCCTCGTCGGACACGCCACGACGCAGGCGGGTCTTAAGCCTTTTTGCTGACGATCTACGCAGAAGGTGCACTTCTCCATCGTGGGCAGCTCGGTCGGGCTCATCGAGGCGAACTGGGGCGCATCGTACGGGCAAGCCGCCTTGCAGCGCTTACAGGAGATGCACTTGTCCAAGGGAAGAACGATGCCGTCCTCTTCCCTTTTTATGATGTTCCCCACCGGACAGGCCGCCATGCAGGACGGCTCGTCGCAGTGGTTGCAAGAGATCGATAAGTTAAAGACATGGGTCAAGGGGGGCTCGCCAGCCTCGGCCGAGCTGACCCTGCGCCATTTGGCCGGGCCAAGGGCGACGTTATTCCAGTCCTTGCAGGCCACCATGCAGGCCCTACAGCCGGTGCAGCGGTTTTGATCGAAGTACCACGCAACCTGTGGCATGAATTACTCCTTTAATTATCTAATTATCAATCGTGGTTTATTTCTTGGTTGAGGGGGAGCCGGCGATGTATGCCTGAACGTTCCCATCGACAGCCTTCCCCTGGTCCTTTTCCTGATCCCAAGTAGCCCCGTCTATGTAAGAGCTCGAGACCGTCTGGACGTTCTGGGGAACGCCGTCTATCGAGAAGTCGTAATGGATGACGGGCGGTCCGTCCGGACCTCCTGGGTTGTCTGCCGCTTTCCTGACCTCGGCTAAGCCCGTCTGCCAGGCGGGGCCGGCTTCGGCCACCAAGATCCCACTACCGGGTGTGCCGAGCCACTCGTCTCGACAAATCGTGTTCGAGGCGGCCCCGATGTCCACGCCCTTGGCGCCCGGCTCCGAGTACTGCTGCCACTTGCCCTGATCCATGGAGAGGACGCCCTTCATGATGCGGTTCGTCACGAACGCCTTAAGCTGGACGATGCCGCGGGGGCTTTCTACCTGGACGATGTCGCCGTTTTTGATTCCGCGCTCGGCGGCATCCTGGGCGTTGATCCAGACAAACTCCTCGCCCCAGACATCGTGGAGTAGCGGGTTGTTCCCCCAAGAAGAGTGCGCCCTTATGGCTGAGCGGCTGGAAATAATCTGGAGTGGGTAGGTGGCCTTCTTGGGGTCCAACACTCCTTCCCAGTGGTCAGTCCATTTGGGTATGTCGGGGACGCGTACCTTCATGTCTTTCCAGCCGGGATAGTCGTTCTTGACCCATGGCATGTTGCGCATTGCGGGTGAGGAGTGATGTCTATCCAGGAGCTCCGAGTAGATCTCGAACTTGCCCGAGGCCGTCCCGAAGGGAACGCCACGCTGAACCTGGGCGTAGTAAGCACCCTGGAGGGCGACCGACTCCCCGTGACCCGGCTTGTGCAGAGCTTTTTCTGGGTCGGCCTTCATCTCGTCGTAGGTCGGGATTGTCCTGTCCATCATGCGCGTAAGATGAACGCCGGCCTTGACGGCGTTCTCCGGGCTAGGAATGGCGCTGAACATGTTGCCCAGGCCGAACTTCGTGGCTAACATTTGCCATATTTCCAGATCGTGCTTGGACTCCCACATCGGCTCGATCGCCTTCTTAAGGAAGGCGCCGCCGGGTGTTCCCGACATGACCAACCCGACGTAGTCTTCCCTTTCGGCCTGCGTGGATGCCGGAAGGATAATGTCGGAGTGCTTGGCCGTTGGGTTCATCACGATGTCGATCGTGGCCGAGAACTCCACCCTGGGGTGGATCCAGCCCTGGGCGATCTTTTGTGAGGCCGGCCACTGGCTGACTGGGTCGCCGAAGCTCGAGATGATCGCGCGAATGACGGGCGGCTTTTGGTTTAGGAACACGCGTGTGTTCTCCGGGTCAAGAAGGGCATCCCCTAAATAAACGGCTGGAATGACTTTTGTTTTAGGCATGTTGAGCATACCGACCATGCCGAGCATCGCGCCGGTTCCAGAGTACGAGCCCATCATGCCGGCGGCCGGGGCGAGACCCGAGAATTTCATCGGGGGAACCGTTACCGCAATGCCAGCCCATGTCCCGGGAACACCGACATTGCCCGTCATGAAGGCCAGCGTGATCCCCATCCTGTAGTATTGATCGCCGATGGCGCCTCGGTTGGGTCCCAAGCCGAGCATCAATGCGGCCGGCTTTTTTGTCGCGTACTCGACGGCTAGTTGACGGATTTTGGCAGCCGAGACACCGCAGATTCGTTCGGCCCATTCCGGGGTCTTAGCGACACCGTCCGCCCATTGTCGGATCTTTGGGTCCTGGCTTTTTGTTTGTCCGAGCACGTAGGCCTCGAACATCTCGTAGCCGCGTGTGAAGCGATCTAGGTAGTCTTTCTGAACAAGCCCTTCTTGAATGATCGTGTAGGCCATGGCGGACATGAGCGCAGAGTCTGTCTGGGGCCTTACGGGAACCCACTCGTCGATAAGGCTCGTCATGCTGTGGGAAAGCCTGGGGTCTACCCCGTAGACCTTAACGCCCCTGTCCAAAAGTCTCTCGCGCATCTTGGCCAGCCTGAAGTTCGTCGGGGCGAGCATGACCGTCGAGCCGGGGTTAAAGCCCATAAGGATGACCATGTTCGAGTGCTCCGCCACCTGACGGTAATCGGAAATACCCTGTCCTGCGGCCAGGGTCTCGGCGCCCAGGATGCCCGTGATCATACCCGTTAGAGAGGTGTCGTTCAGCGCGAACGAGATCGGGCCAAGGGCCGAGTAAAGGACCTCCATCATGGTAAGCGTGCCGTAGTAGGTCCCTCCGTACCCTCCGCCAGAAAGCAGGTTGCCCAAGATGGCATCGGAGCCGTACTGGGACTTGATGCGCTTGAGCTCGTTCGCGATCCTGGATGTGGCGTAATCCCAAGAGACCCTGCGGTACTGGCCCGAACCCCTAGGTCCGGCCAGCTCGAGCGGGTATTTCACCCGGTAGGGGTCGTAGACACGGTATTTGAAGGCCTTACCCCTCAAACAGTTCCTGACCTGAGGCTTATAGTAAGCGTCCTCTGGGTCGCCATCTTCGTCTGTCGTCAGCCTCGTGATCTTGCCGTTTTTTACGTAGACCTTGTGCATGCAGCGCCATCCGCCGCAGTTGTAAGTGTCGGAGGAGTAGGAAAACGTCTCCTCGTCGAAGGCCGGCACTTGCGCCCCCTGTGGCACCTGGGCGAACACGCGCCTCGTGGTCGAGAGCGAACCCAAGGCCCCTCCGGCCGCGGCCAGCACACTCGAGGTCTTCAAAAAGCCCCGTCTTGAGACGGGCG
Source organism: Nitrospirae bacterium UBA2233 (assembly GCA_002347965.1). Classification (GTDB taxonomy): domain Bacteria; phylum UBA2233; class UBA2233; order UBA2233; family UBA2233; genus UBA2233. The sequence goes on from DDYN01000004.1 coordinate 9,229, forward strand.
GAAGGGAAAGCTCCCTCACCACGATGTCTCGAAAATTCCCCATGAAAAACTCCTTGGTTTGGACTTAGGGTAAATAATTTTCCTGTTTGTTAAGATACCAGAAGGACGAATACTATGCAATATGCCTTATACGGTATTTGAGGAGCCTTAGAGATGGTTACACGTTTATAATGCATAAAAACATCAATGCTTACTACTCCTATTTACTACAACGATATTTAAACAAAGGGGGCTTTTCGGGGGCTTTTAAAAGTTTTTAAAACGACTCTTTGAAATCTGGCAAGGGTTCATCGGGCTCGTCTTTTTCTAGGCCCAATTCTAGGCCCAAGTCGGAAGGGTCCGGCATGGAACCCTTCAGAACACGCCGCGCCACGACGAGGAAGGCGCTGTGGGAGAACATCCAAATCTCGGGCCTCACTGAAAGCCCCTCTACCCTCCATGGCCGCCTTATAAGCTCGAACGTCTCTATTTCCAGGTAGCCGCCCGCGTCTTTTAGCGCGTCCACGTAGGTCTTTACCTGCAACACGGTAGGAATGTAGGCAAGGATGATTCCCCCGCCCCTTAGGCCTATTTTTGCGTGCGGTACGACCCGCCAAGGCTCCGGGACGTCTAAAAAGATCCTGTCGTAGACCCCTTCGAACCCGTCGTAGATGTCTCCAAGGACAATCCTGTGGTTTAGCGGAGTTTCCCCGAAGAACCGCCCGATAAAATGTTGCGCCTTTTTGGCAAAATCTTCCCTCGCTTCGTAGGAAACGAGCTCACCCATGCCCGCCAACGCCCTTAAGAGCGCAATAGAGAGCGCCCCAAGCCCAACTCCCGCCTCGAGGATGCAAAGCCCGGGGGAAACGTCACCCCACATGAGGACGGCGGCCGTGTCTTTAGGGTAGATGATCTGTACGTTCCTCTTGGCTGACATGACGTAATCCAAGTAGGTGGGCTTGAAGACCGCGTAGGGAACCTCGCGGTTGGTTGCGCGAACGGTACCGTCCGCTTGGCCCACGACAGAGGCGTGTTCGATGTAGCCAAAGCGCGTCGTAAATCGGCCTGCTTCCGTAAGGACCTGAATATAGCGCTCTTTTGGTTTGCCAAGAGGTCCTACCAAGAGGGCCAGTTCCCCGATCTGGAATGATGCTGTGTGCAACTAGTTACCCCCCGAGGAACTGTTTAACGCAATACCCGTGTACTCCAGCGTCTCAGCCTATCCTTTTTTCTTGTCAAGTTTCAAACCTGCTGCAATTTGCTTCGGCTAGGCCGGCTTCATTCGTGCCCCCTAAGCTACAGGCCTGTCGCTTAGGGGGGCTTTTACTGGGCCGCCATTGGCCATTGTAAAGACTAGCAGGGTTTGACCCTCATTCTGGCCATGCCAGAATGAGGGTCAACGGCTACGCAATAGGCGACGGGAACGTCTTGCAGGTGCTTTGCGATTTGGCGATCGCCTCAAAAACGGCCGTCTTCGGCCAGGTTGGCCCGAAGGTCGGAAGAGGGCATGGCTAGGGAGGGCGAGCTGGAAGGAGCCTGCCACCATGCTGCTTGCACGGTTAACGCCCCCTCCTTTCTTTCGTCTGCCCTCCCCGATGATGCCCCTTGCAAAAAACATCGCTTTTTCTGCATAGCGGAGCATTAATCTAACTAAGCAGGCTAAGCAGGCGTACGAGACGGACCCTAGCGCGTCTTCGCCCGCCCGGGCGTCGATCGGCGCGATTGAAACTCCTGAAACTCCGCAGCGGTTATCTCGCCATCGCCGTTGGCATCCATGTCCTCAAACGGTGGGGCGTTCTGGACGTTTCTCATGGGGTAGCCTTCCTTAGCCCTTTCTGACATCCTTTCGCCCCTTACCTTTTCAAACTCATCCTTAAGGATCTTACCGTCGCCGTTTTGGTCGAAATCGCTAAAGCTAGCCGCTTTAGTTCTAACGGCCTTAGAGCCGGCCCCTCCCTGTCCTTGCCATTTGTTCGCCTTGCCAGGGCCTTGAGCCAGAAGCGTAGAATCGCCGGGCGCAAAGGCTTTCGAGGCAGGGCCTTGGTTAAGCTGCAGGCCGCTGCCTTCCGCCGGCATCAAAAAGAGCGTTAACGCTAAGGCACCCAAACTCATAAACGACCCTTTCGCTAAGCCCATTTTCCTTCCTCCTCGATCAAAAAAGGCGTTCATCATGCCTATTAAAATACCACAGCCACACGACAGGCGCCATAACCTGGGGGCGTTTGCCTAAGGGGTCCGCCTCGTATAATCAATCGCATCGTAGCCTCTCAAGGGCACTTTGGCTTGCCGGCGTGAACGAAAAGGCATAACCGCCAGTGCTACATGTTCATGAACGGGCAAGGGGGGAGGCTCTAGGCCAACGGACTTCAGAAGTGTCACCATCATCGGGTGCATAACGTTTTGCATCATAAAACCATCGTTTGCTGCATAAAATCTCCGATTAGAGGAACAGTACCGATACTCTCCGCAATAGACGCCATGTGCTGCTGATGAACTTGCATGATTGCATAAAACGGTCCTTGCAACGATTGCATGGCTGACCCCCCCCTTTTTTGTGAGACACGTAGAAAACGCTATATATATGCCTATATACCGCCTATGGTAGCGACTGTCAAGGATAAACCCCTTAAGCTGCAAAACCACCCTATTGAATAGAAAGCTATACCTAGACTCATCTGCGCGTTGCCGCTGGCCGCATAGATCATCCAAGGGCGCATTTTTTTTAATCTGGCCGCAGGCCTTAGGGGGACGTTCCTTAAGAATGGCTCCCCAATGGGAAACTCCGACCGCCATCTTGAACGTTAATTTTATCCAGCCGATATCCCATATAATAGCAAGCAATAGTTAGGTCATACATCTAGGTCATCAAGAAGACGTTGACATCCAAAACTTGCAAGGAGGGAACAAAATTGAGTACCGATTATACTGAAGATTTTAGCCCCAACATTGCTCAAACCTTAATCGAGATCATGCTCGATGACCCGGATATGCGTGCCGTGTTCGAGCGCGTGCTGGGAGAAGCCCAAGCCTTTCCAAGCCCGGCGGATAGGCCTTACAAAAGCGGGACGTGTTTGTCCCGCCTATCAACCATCGAAGAAGAGATGGCTCGTCTTTTCCGGGCAATGCTCGAAAAAGACGAGCCCAACCTTGCAGAAGCAGCTGGCAGAGTGGCCTCTTTGCACGCCGATGCCAAAGTTGACAATGCCATGCTCCTTAAGGCCGGCTTTGCTTTAGAAGATGCGCTCAAAGACAAGGTCCCCGACATTCCCCCTAAGTTCTTTAAGCGCCTGCGCTCGTTCATGGTTTCGGTGGTCGAGTTTTGCGATCAAAGGCGCGTTCAAAACGAAGAAGAGCTGGCCGAATCAAAAGAGCGCTACTACAGGGCCATATTCGAGACTAGCCGGTCCGGTATGGCAGTGTTTGACCCCGAAGGGAGGGTGTGGGATGCCAACAAGGCTATTACGGAGATGTTCGGCTACACCAAAGAGGAGATACTCGATCCTGACTTTTCCTGGGCAAACATCATTGCCCCTGAAGACCTTCCTATGACGATGGAGCGGTTAAAAGACCTGATGGAAACCGGTAGGCCTCAGAGCTTTCAGCTGACCTTCGTGCATAAATCAGGCAAAAAAATTCCCACCTCAACCTCCTACGACAGGCTGATAAAAAAGCCCGAGTGGGCAACGGACCGCATGGTTGCCAATATCCTCGACACCACCGAGCTAAAGGCCCAGCAGCAGACCATAAAGGAGCTCTCCACCCCTGTAATCCCTGTATGGTCGAGGGTGCTTTTGTCGCCGCTTTTGGGGAATTTCGATTCCCAAAGGATGCACGATTTAAGCGAAAGGCTCCTTAGTGGTGTTGCATCGGCTAAGCCAAGGCAAGCGATCTTGGACCTGTCCGGCTTAGCGCACGTGGACTCCCAAGTTATCTCAGAGATCGTCAGGCTTATCAACGCTGTCAAGCTCCTTGGGACAAGGACGCTCCTTTCTGGCATAGGCCCAAGTGTAGCCCAGAGCCTTGTAAGGATAGGAGCCAATCTGGAAGGAATTCCCACCTATTCGAGCCTGGATCAGGCCTTAAGGAGCATAATAGGAGAAGAAAGGCATGGATGATAAAAAGCCCGACTTTTGGGATTTCTCTGAAGAAGGGGTGCTTTTTGCGGACACATTACCGGAGGACATGTTCCTTGCCCTTCGCCCGATAGGCGGGACATTCTTGTCCCGCCTTTGCAGGGCGTTACCTTTTAACCTTTTAGCCGGGCCTAGAAAGGCCCGGCTATCTAAGCTTTTTAACTTTTCAGGGCAAAGACCAAAAGATAGCTAAGGACTAAAGGAAAGCTTAGGCGGGGGGCGACGGTGGATATTCGGGCTTTTAAATTCTTTCCTTATGTCAACTCACTTTGCCGCCTTCAATCCTCACGGCCAAGAATGCACACCGCGCACGTAAAATGGCCGGGATGGCCGCCTAGGTTGTGTGTAAGCCCAAGCTTTGCGTTCTTCACCCCGAGCCCAAGGGGCCTTCCTAGAAGCTGGTTGTGGACCTCGTAGAGCATCCTTAATCCGGAGGCCCCTATGGGATGGCCAAAGCACTTAAGACCGCCGTCCGTGTTGACCGGAAGACCCCCGTCAATATCGAAGAAGCCCGCCTCTATGTCCTCTTTGGCCTTACCCCTTCGGCTGAAGCCCAAGTCTTCGTAGATGATCAGCTCGGTGATCGTGAAGCAATCGTGCACCACGGCCAGGCTGAGCTCCTCGCGCGGGTTTTTTATGCCGGCCTGAGAGTAAGCCTGTTTGGCCGCCCGTACGCTCTCTTCAAAATGGACCATATCGTAGGCGTCATCCAACAACGCCTGCCTGGCCCCACAGGCAAGCCCAAGGCCCTTGACGAGCGTGAAGGGCCTTGAGAGCCTCCTTGCCCTCTCGGGCGTCGTGATGATGGCCGCCGCAGCCCCATCGCTTACGGGGCAGCAGTCATACAGCCCAAGCGGCCAGGCAACGATCGGGGCTTTGAGGGCATCTTCTACGGTGATCTCGCGCCTTAGGTGGGCCTTTGGGTGTTTTAAGCCGTTTTTGTGGTTCTTGACGGCGATTTTGGCTAAAAGGCGTTTCCCCTCCTCGTAGCTTAAGCCGTAATGGGAAAAATAGCGTGTGGCGGCCAGGGCGAACTGCACGGGCGCCGGCACGGGCGGCTCGACCCTAGACCCCCAGATCGGGGCGTAGGACACAGGAAGGCCGGATAACCCGGAATCTTTGATCTTTTCGACCCCCACGACGAGCGCTGTCTCGTACATACCGCTGGCAACGCCAAAGCAGGCGTTCCGGAAGGCATCCGTGCCCGTGCAGCAGGCGTTCTCGACGCGGGTTATGGGGAGGTAATCGAGCTTCAAGGCGTGGGCAAGCGGCGTCCCCCTGGCCGTGCCTATGGCGTACTGCATACCAAACCAGGCGGCCTCGATGTCGGCGGCCTGCATGCCGGCGTCAGAAAACGCCTCCAGGGCGGCCTCCACGATGAGGTCTTCCAGCCCCTTGTCCCAGTGCTCTCCGAACTTCGTGCACCCCATACCGACGATGGCGATCCTATCCTTTATGCCTCCCATGGACTATCCCTCCCTCAAAGGCGTGCATTTCCAGAAGTAGTTGGGGATCCCCCCTGCGCTAAACAGCCTCCTGAAGCTCATCTCGAGCGGCATCCCGACCTTTAGAGCCTTGGGGTCGGCATCGCTCATGAGGCACTGCATCCTCCCCCCGCCCTCGAAATCTATGAAGCATACAATCAGCGGGGGCTCTGGAGTGGGGCCAAGCGTATCCAGGGCGTAGGTAAAGAGCTGGGCGCGTTTATCGGCGAAGGGCTCTTTTTCGAAATCCATCCCCCGGCACCTTGTGCAAAGACGCTGGGGAGGGTACTGGGGATAACCGCACGCCTTGCAGCGCACTCCCACGAGCGCTAGGTTCTGCTCGCTCTCCCTGTACATCGCTATCGGGGATGGCGGATCGATCGGGGGCCTTCTGGCCTGGGGGGAGTATTCCATGGCCCCCTGCCATTTAAGGGCGTCCGTGTAGCTGGGGACATCCTTAAAGACCCTTGGAAAGGGCTTTGGGCGAGAACCCAACAGCCCGTCAGCGGCCTTGAGGGCTATGGCGAAGGCCCCGTCGCCGTAGCCGGCAAGGAGCAAAAGATCGCCTGGGCTTGCCCTTAAGAGCGCCTCATGAAGGAGGAAAAGCGGCATAGAGCTCCCAAAAAACCCAAACGACCTTGAAAGCCCTTCGTCCAAAAGGCTATCGGCCTTGAGTTTCAGCGTTTTTATGGCCAAAGGAAGCCTTCTTGGCTCGGGGGTAGCGATGCAAGCGTAACTGAAGGCCTCGTTTGTCAGCCCGGTCTTTTTTAGCAGGTTATCGAGCGCCCTTGGCAGGGCGCTCGTGTATCCTTGCTCCTGGACGAAGCGCTCCTCCGTATCTCTTAAGTAGGGCTCGCCGGCAAGCTGCCAGGCATCCAGGATGGGGCTGGAAAAAAAGCCCTCCCCGAGGACGCTGGCGATCTCACCCGTAGGGCCGAGTAAAACAGCTGCGCCCGCATCCGAGTTGGTTGCCTCGAGCTGCGATAGCGGCTTTGTGCGCCTTTTATCGCCCGTTGCGATAAGGACATAAGCGGCCCGGTTGGATTCGATAAGCCCAAGCCCAAGCGAAAGCGCCCTGCCAAAGCCCCCCAAAGAGCCTGTGACATCGAGCGCCAAAACGTCGCTTTTGAGCCTTAACCCTGCCGCCAGGATCGAGCTCGAGAGCTTCTCGATAAACGGCGGGGAGCTGCTGACAAACAAAACCGCGTCTACCTTAGCCCTATCGAACCCCACAAGGCAACGCCTTGAGGCCTCTAGCGCAAGCGTCAGGCTGTCTTGGTCGTAGGAGGCAAGGAGGCGCGAAGTTCTGTGCGGCCAGCCCAATGTGGCCGGCGAGAGCCTGTAGTAGGGAAGGTAGGTACCGATACTCAAAACGCCCGGCATGTTTTAAACCCCTTTTCTTGTCTTGTGGATGGTACTTTTTTGGCTATAGGCTCGTCTGAGGCGAAGAACGCATATAGCCTTAAGCAACCGTGTGCTTCAAAGGTATTTAATGCCAAGCCCTTAAAGTGATCAGTATGACCTGGGCATTCCCAGGACGTGCTGGCCAAGATAGCCCAGTATCAGGTTTGTCGAGATGGGAGCCACCTGGTAGAGCCTGGTTTCCCTGAATTTTCGCTCGATGTCGTAATCCTTGGCAAACCCAAAACCCCCGTGCGTCTGGATGGCGACGTTGCCCGCTTCAAAAGAGGCGTCCGCCGAAAGGAGCTTTGCCATGTTAGCCTCAGGCCCGCAGGGCTCGGCGTTGTCGAACAGGACTGCCGCCTCGTAGCGCATAAGATCGGCAGCCCTTGTGTTGGCGTAGGCCCGCGCGATCGGGAACTGGACGCCTTGGTTCTGGCCTATCGGCCTGCCGAAGACAACCCGCTCGGATGCGTAGGCGCTGGCCTTTTCCAAAAACCAGTAGGCGTCCCCGATGCACTCGGCGGCAATCAGTATCCTTTCGGCATTCAGCCCGTCGAGCAAGTAATAAAAACCTTTGCCTTCCTCACCGATCAGGTTTTCCAGGGGAACTTCAAGGTCTTCTATGAACACCTGAGCGCTATGGTGGTTCATCATCGTCTTTATCGGCTGGATCGTAACCCCCTTACCCACCGAAGCCCTTAAATCAACGAGGAAGGCGCTTAGGCCTTCTGTGCGTCTTTTGACCTCCTCTTTGGGCGTGGTCCTGGCTATCAGGAGCATCAGGTCGGAGTATGCCACCCTGGATGTCCATATCTTTTGGCCGTTGATGATGTAACGGCCGCCCTCTTTCCTGGCGAAGGTCTTTATGGAGAGCGTATCCGATCCGGCATCGGGCTCGGTTACGCCAAAAGCCTGAAACTTAAGCCCTCCTTCAGCGATACCCGGCATAAACCTCTCTTTTTGTTCCTCAGAGCCATGCCTTAAAAGCGTCCCCATGATGTACATCTGCGCATGGCACACACCCGAGTTGCCGCCGGCATGGTTAATCTCCTCCAAAATTACCGATGCCTCCGCAATGCCAAGCCCCGAGCCTCCGTACTGCTCCGGGATGAGGGCAGAAAGATAGCCAGACTCCATCATATCCTTGACGAAGTCCTCCGGATAAGCTTCTTTGGCATCCAGTTCCCGCCAGTAGGCGCTTGGGTAGCGATCGCACACTTTGCGGACACCTTCGCGTAACTCGTGGAACAACACATCTTTGGGGTTAACCAAAGGTCTCTCCTTTGATCGGTGTGTTTTACTTTAGCACTGCGTTAGAGTAGCTTAAAAGTGTGGGGGCGAACAAGCATAACTTTCCAGCTAGTCTAGCGTACTATGATATAGTATGCTAGACTCTCGATCAAAACGGTTATTCCACAAATGTCAACAACGTAACATCGTTCAAGGAGGCGCTCAAATGCCCTACGAAGACATCCTTCATGAGGCCAAGGAAGGGATCGCCACGATCACGATCAACCGGCCTAAAGTCTACAACGCCTTCAGGCCCAAGACGATCGAGGAGTTGATCCAGGCCTTCACCGAGGCCGGGGATGACCCGGAAATCGGGGTCATCATCCTGACCGGCGCGGGCGATAAGGCATTCTGCACGGGCGGGGACATGAACGCCTGGCGCGTGGGCGAGGGCTACGAGGGGGCAAGCTGGGCGGGCATCGGCCTTGCCGTAGAGAGGCTCCACAGGCTCATCCGCAGCGTTCCCAAGCCCGTGATCGCAGCCGTCAACGGCTATGCGATCGGCGGGGGGAACGTCCTGCAGGTGCTTTGCGACCTTGCCATCGCCTCAAAAACGGCCGTCTTCGGCCAGGTCGGCCCGAGGGTCGGAAGCTTCGACGCCGGGTTCGGCTCGGCCTACCTAGCAAGGCTGGTGGGCGAGAGGAAGGCCAGGGAGATATGGTTTCTCTGCAGGCGCTACTCAGCCGACGAAGCGCTCGAAATGGGGCTTATCAACCGCGTCGTCCCCCATGAGCAACTCATGGTGGAGGCGAATCAATGGGCCAACGAGATGCTCGACCTGTCCCCCACGGCGCTCAAGGCCCTTAAGTACTCCTTCAACGCCGACACGGAGCACATCGCGGGCATAACGAACCTCTCCATGGCCTCTGTAGGGCTCTACTACAGAACGCCGGAATCCGGCGAGGGCCACAACGCCTTCAAGGAAAAAAGGCCGACAAACTTCCGGAAGTTCCGCAAACGGGGCTTTTAGGCGGATGCCTCTCCCCCTTAAAGGCCTAAGGGTCTTGGATTTCACCCGCTTGCTGCCGGGGCCGCTTTGCTCGATGCTCCTTGCCGATTTCGGCGCCGAGGTCATCAAGGTGGAAAACCCAAGGGGCGGGGACCCTGGCAGGCAAACGGCGCCTTTAAAGGGCGGGGTTTCATTGAGGCATCTTTTGATAAACAGAGGGAAGAAGAGCCTTACCCTGAACCTTAAGGCCAAAGAGGGCAAAGATGTCCTCTATAGGCTGGTAGAGCGCTCGGACGTCCTATTGGAGGGCTTTAGGCCGGGCGTCATGGCAAGGCTAAAGGCCGACTACGCCACGCTTTCAGGAATCAACCCGGGGCTTGTCTACGCCTCCCTTACGGGCTTCGGTCAAAATGGGCCCTTAAAGGATGTAGCAGGGCACGACATCAACTACATAGGCTACGCCGGGGTGCTGTCCCTTACGGGGAAAGGCGAGCCCTTGGCGCCAGGAGTCCAGATAGCCGATTTAGGAGGGGGCCTTTTGATGCTGTTTGGCGTCCTGGCAGCGCTATTCGAGCGCTCGAGGACTACTAAGGGCAGGTATCTCGATATTTCCATGCTCGATGCCTCTGCGCTTTTCCTTGCACCCGTCATCGCCGAGGCGCTCACGCTTGCAGGAAGACCAAAGCTTGAAAACATGCGTCTTAACGGCAAATGGGCCTGCTATGGGGTTTACCCCACCAAGGACGGTAAGTTTTTAACCTTAGGGGCCCTGGAGTCCAAGTTCTGGGAGCGCTTTTGTAGGCTCGTCCAAAGGCTCGAGTGGGTTCCGTTGCAGTACGAGGAACCCGCCCAAGAGGGCCTAAAGGGAGCCCTTAGGGCGCTGTTCTTGACAAAACTCCAAAAGGACTGGCTTGGGCTCCTAGAGGGCGAGGATGCCTGTGTAGGGCCAGTGCTCGAGCCAGAGGAGGCCCTTGATCACCCTCAGCTAGAGCAAAGGGGGCTTTTTATCAAGCCGCCTGCTTCAGAGGGTGGCCTTGGGTTTAGCCTGGCTGGGGCCCTTGGCCTTGCAGCCCAAGGCGCAGAACACTTAAAGCCGGCACCCTGCCTAGGGGAGCATACAGCCCAGATCCTTAAGGAGGCCGGCTACGAAAAGGACGACATCGCCAAGTTCCAGGCTGAAGGAGTAATCTAGGATGGATTTTGAGCTGCCCCTGGACATTCTCGAACTTAAGACGACCCTTAGGCGCTTTATAGAGCGCGAGGTAGAGCCCAGGGCAAATGAGATCGAGGAAACGGACGCCATACCAGCCTGCATCGTCCAGCAATCGAGAGAGCTTGGCCTTTTTGGGCTTAGCATTCCGGAGGAATACGGCGGGCTCGGGCTTGGAATGGTCGGACGAGCGGGGGCTCTTGAAGAGCTAGGGCGCACGCACAACGGGTTTACGACCTTCATCGGGGGGCATGTCGGAATAGGAACTTACGGCATCGTACAGTTTGGCTCCCTAGAGCAAAAACGACGGTACCTGCCAAAAATGGCCTCCGGCGAGTGGATAGGGGCATTTGCCCTTACAGAGCCGGACGCCGGTTCGGACCCAGCCAGCCTCAGGACGAAGGCCATAAAACGGGGGAACGCCTACGTACTTAACGGCACGAAACGCTTCATCACCAACGGCGATGTGGCCCATGTTTTCACGGTCATGGCAAGGACAAACCCGGATACCCCTAGCAAGTCCAAAGGGATCAGCGCCTTCTTGGTAGAAATGGGTACACCCGGGTTTAAGGTGGGGGCCATCGAAAAAAAGATGGGGCTAAGAGGCTCCCATACGGTGGAGCTGCTCTTCGAGGATTGCGAGGTTCCAAAGGACAACCTGCTTGGCAACGAGGGTGAGGGGTTCATCAACTCGCTTAAGGTTCTTACGAACGGAAGGGCCGCGCTCGCTGCAAGAAACCTGGGCTCGTGCGAAAAGCTCCTGGAAATCAGCCTGGAATACGCCAAGGAGCGCGTTCAGTTTTCGGCACCAATACTAAAGCAGCAGGCCATACGGCATTACCTGGCCGAGATGGCGATGGAGGTCGAGCTTTTGAGGTCCATGGTCTACAGGGTTGCATGGATGGTGGACACAAACCAGAAGGTCATCAAGGAGGCCGCGATGGTCAAGCTTTTCGCCTCCGAGGCTTACAACAGGGTTGCGGACAGGGCGCTACAGATTTTTGGCGGGTCGGGCTACATCAAAGGATCCCCGACGGAGAGGTTTTACAGGGATGCGAGGATAACCAAGGTTTACGAGGGGACTTCCGAGATTCAAAAGAACATCATAGCCTCTGAGCTTGAAAAGGGGCTGGGTTGATGCCGCCTTGGCTCACCCCAAAGGAGGCCGTCTTAAAGATCGCCCCGGGTGAGCGCATCGGCCTTGGGGCGATGTGCGCCGAGCCCCCCATCTTGGCCAACGAACTAGCCAGCCAATCCGACAGGCTCCAAGGCTCGAGGGTATACCAGGCCGTCCTAGGTAGCCCCTGCCCATACGCCGGCTCCCATGAAAAGGGCTTTAAGATCGGCGCGTTCCTTTTCTCTAGCGCCCTCAAAGAGGCCTATGCGGCCAAAAGGGTTGACTACCTCCCCATAAACTTCTGCGAGCTTCCCCGCTTCTTTGAAGACTACAGGGTAGATACCGCCCTCATCCAGGTCGCACCTCCCAAGGATGGGCGCGTGAGCCTTGGAATCGCCTGCGACTACACCCTCTCCTTGGCCCTTCATGCAAGGCGTGTTATCGCCGAGGTCAACCCCTTAATGCCAGAGATCCCGAGCGAAGGCCTTATCGAGTTAAGCCGGATCGATGCCCTCGTAGAGGGCGGCCTTCCCCCATGGACGCTCACAAAGAGTCCCCCAAGCGATGAGGAGCTTGCCATCGCCAGGCATGTCGCCAGCCTCATACCAGACGGGGCCACGATCGAGGTGGGGGTCGGGTCCTTGGGGGGCGCCGTTCTCGAGGCGCTGAGCGGAAAAAAAGACCTGGGCCTGCATTCCGGCACGTTCCCCAAGGAGGCCTTCGACCTTCTGGATAATGGGACCATCACCAACCAAAAAAAGCCCATAGACAAGGGGCTGATGATCGCAAGCAGCCTGGCTGGCTCCGCCTTGCTGTACGACAGGGCAAAAAATGAGCCCACGCTTAGGCTCATGCCCTCAAGCTACACGCACGGGGCCGGGACGCTGTCCAAAATCCCCAATTTTTTCGCCATCAACCAGGCAATCGAGGTTGATTTAGCCGGCCAGGTCAACTCAGAGTGGGCCGGTGGCCTTCCTGTAGGCGGAGTTGGCGGGCTGATGGATTTCTTACGCGGGGCCGTGGCCTCCAAAGGCGGGGCCTCCATCATCGCCATGCCCTCCCAGGCTAGGAATGGGTCCGTTTCAAGAATCGTTCCGAAGGTTGAGCGCGCCAGCGCGACGAAGTCGGACGTCCATTTCATCGTCACGGAGTGGGGCATCGCCTCTTTATTCGGAAAGACGCTCCAAGAGAGGGCCTTGGCGCTCATCGCCATCGCCCACCCCAACTTCCGCCCCATGCTCGAGAGCGCGCTTAAGGCCGGCCTTTGGGCTTTGGCCATGGGCAAGACTCACGGCGCTCGATGTTGAAAAGCCCCTAACTTAACAAAAAAAGGCGATTGTACGCCGTATTCTGGCTTAAGAGTGGCCCATCGAAGGCCTTTGAAAGGTGGTTAAATGCCGAGGGAAAAGGGATGAATTCGTCGAATTGTGATACCGGTCATAAAAAGTGCCATTCGGTCTGGAAGAAGTACCAGTTCATACCCTCGAATGCCCCAACAGACTTGACCCGTTCGCCGGGAAAAAAATGGCCAAAGCCTGCTTGAAACTCCAGATTCTTAAAAGCCTTGTACTTTAAAACAAAGTCCAGCTCGTGTCCTAGCCTTAAGCCTTCCCCTGCATCTTTTCCCCGCGTAACCCTATTGTTCATGCCAAAATACCAGGCATCCCGGCTGCGGTCTAGCATGAAGAAGTGATAATCCAGCCTGGCCTCCATCCTCTTAAGCGGGCTAAGCTCTACGCTGGCCTGATAGTCCTTTAAGTTCTGCCAACTAAAAAGGTTCATCCTTCCGTAGTACATGTCGATGGCGCCAAAAACTCCGTCGAACGTACCAGATTTTCTATCCGATGGGTTTTTATCTCCGCTCGCGTAAGCATAAGCGAGAGAAACCCTGGGCTTCCATGGGGCCTTAAGCCTGTAGCCTACGCTGGCCATAGCGCCCATGGCGTGTATGGGCTCTTCCCCCAGCTTTCCCCACTGGGGGATCAAAAACCCCTCCAGCTCAACCCTATTAAAGACGTTACCCTTAAGCCTAACACCTGCAGAAAAGCGGTGTTCGTGGCGCCTTACGGAGCCTTTAGCCTGTCCGTCCTTAAGGGCAAGGAAGGTCTCCAGCGAGCCAACGCCCCTTGTCCAGCCAGCAAAAGCGCTCCAAACATGGAACGGTTCGCGTCCCCCATCAAAATGGTATGGGTCGTTATAGACCTGCCTTGCATAGAACGCATCCGCCCAAAAGGGGCCCTTTTTCAGCATGAGCTTGAAGGCATCCCAGTTGTAGCGGCCCGTGTTTCCCCACTCTCCTGGCCCAAACACCCTGTTATCCCAGTAAGAAAGGATCTGCCTACCCGCCTTGACCTTCAAAGGAAGCGTTAGAACGTCATAGGCTATGTAGGCCTGCCTTAAGTCCATAGGGTTTTCGTAGGGGTCCTTCCTCCCAAAGTCCTCCCGGCTTAGGTGGGTGTCTATTCCGTGGGCGTCCTGAAGCTCCATAAAGGCCCTAAAAGACCCCTTTTCGTACAGGGCGCCGAGCCGGAAGCGCTCGAGCAAAAAGCCGTCTGCGATGTCCCTTGGCCCTTGAATCGTGAAGTTTTGGAGGTACTCGTAGCGAAGGCGCTGACTCAACGTGATTTTAACCGGCCAAGCTGTCTCTTGAGAGGCGGCGTATGCCTTTTGTGACACAGAAACCAAGGCAATGGCCGATAAAACCAACCCTTTTGTCAAGCCTTCGAGAGGCTTAGGGCAGAGGAAAACCATGCTCTTGGAAGCGTTGCCTAGATTGCTCTGATACGGAGTACTCAACGAACGCCAAAGAGAGGTCTGGCTGCTTAGATTGCCTGGTTACGGCTATGAAGACCGGCTTTGTGTAGCGATCCCCAAAGGTCTTTACGATGTCCAGCTTGCCCGGGTTAAACGCCTCCGTAATATCCCAGCAAAAAAGGGCCTGCACCTCGTCCTTAAGGAGCATGGGGAGAAGCTCCTTGCCGGTAGGAACGAGCTTAAGCCTGTTATAGAGTTTGTCTTCAATCCCGAGTTCGTCAATCATCTTCGCCGTCGCCATGCCTTGGTCATCGCCCCTTTCCGTAGAAACGGCCCCGATGACGACCGGAAGCTTAAGAATGTCTTCAAGGCCCTGTATGCCCATCGGGTTCCCCTCGGGTAAGCCTACGGAAAGCGCCTTTAGCACAATCTCCTTTCTGGTTTCTTCTTTGATCCTGGAGGGCATTATCTTGAACAGCTCCGGGTCATCGCAGGCAAAAACAAACACGTCTCCAACCTCACCCGTCTTAATCCTGGCCTGATGTATGTCGGCTGGCTCGTAAATCGCGTTGATATCGCCCGGCTTAAGACCATAAAGCGCTCGAAACTCGGCGATCACCTCATCCATGGGCCCTTTGACAGCTGAAGGCATGCAAACTTCCATCCCAAAGCACTCCTCGTTCGTAAACCCGGCGATAATGAACATAAAAAACACCAATAACGTGACTCGAACACACGCCATGCCCGTCTCCTCGCGTAAATCCACTTTGACCTTGTTAAAGCGCTACGATATATTTAATAAAATATGACGCGCTTAAAGTCAAGGGCCTAAGCCTTTAGCGTTGGAAGGAGGAGGCTGCTTAATCGCTCATCTTCGGACGCCTCCTTTAGGCAGGACTCGAACTTCTGGACAAGGAGCCAAAAACCCTGAACGACGCTTTTGCCATACGGGGTGAGCGAGGCTCCGCCGCCTCTGTTTCCTCCCTTTTTTGCGGATACAAGGGGCATTAAGGAAAGTTTGTTCATTTGCTCCACCAAAAGCCAAGCGTGCCTGTAGCTGAT
The DNA here is from genome assembly GCA_002347965.1 of Nitrospirae bacterium UBA2233. Lineage (GTDB taxonomy): Bacteria > UBA2233 > UBA2233 > UBA2233 > UBA2233 > UBA2233. The sequence continues at coordinate 24,611 of DDYN01000004.1, forward strand.
CCCCATAGACCTCGCCGCGGCCGAGATGGACCCGGACCGCTCGATATGTTCGAGCAAAACCACCCTTCCCCAGGCAATGTACGTCGCCCCTTCTTTCTCAATCCATACCCTTCCGCCGATTCGAAGCTCCCCGAGGGGGGCATCCTTGAAGCCTACATGCTCAGGACTACGCCTTTTGTGCCTAGGGTTGTGAGTGTTCTCATCCATGGACAGCCTCCAAGGTAGCTTGTTGTTCGTCGTTCAAAGTCTACCATAGCCCCATGCGGGACAACCCGGAAGAAGCCCGACAAGACTCCTAAGCGCCTTTAGGCAAGGCCTTCTAACGGTTGTGTATGGTTAAATATATAGCATATGATCGTTATTTATATACAATAAAGCATATCGAACATGCAAGGAGGTAGGAATGAAACCCGCGTTAAGCTACCTTTTCGAGCTCGGCTTGACAGCCTACCTTTTGCTCGCCATCCCTGCCTTTACCCCGGCCGCTCCTTCCAGCGACTCTAAGAGCCTGCGTTTGGGATGCGCGGCCGGGTATAAAAAGCCCATCATAAAAATCCTCCACGACTTCAGCCGCCAAACGGGCATACGAGTAGAGCCGGTGTTCGGAAACATGCAGCAGATCATAGCCCAGGCGAAAGTAACCGGCACTATGCCCATTCTCATAGGGGACAAGGCCTTCTTAGACTCATCCCAATTCCCACTGTCTATTTTCAGGCCTATAGGAAAAGGTCGGCTTGTCCTTGCTTACAAAAAAGGGCTGAAAATCACCGGCCTAAAAGACCTGCTCTCCGCGCGTATCGAGCGCGTAGGGATCACCGACGAAAAAAAGGCCATTTACGGTAAAGCGGCCAAAGAATGCCTGCTTAATCAAGGACTGTACGAAAGGCTAAAGGATAAATTGCTAGTTAGCCCCACGATTCCTCAAGCGAGCGCGTACCTTATGCTCGGGGAGGTGGATGCGGCCTTCCTAAACCTTACAGAGGCGCTCTCCATAAGGGGTCGTATCTCAGGTTTTATCGAGTTGGATGCAAGGTGCTACACGCCCGTAGAGATCGGTATCGGGGTCATCGAGGGCGTTAACGACCTTAAGGGTGTCGGAGAGCTCCTGTCTTTTTTCGACACCGATGATGCAAGGGCGATCCTTCTTCAACACGGTCTTTGAGGCGGCTCTTCATGCTGAACCCTCTGGATGCACCCTTAGCGCTGGATACGCTCTTGCTTAGCCTAAAGGTGCTAACGCTGGCTGGCTTTTTGCACGTGGCTTTGGGCCTGCCCGTAGCCTACACGCTGTCTTTCCGCTTCAAGGCAAGGAGTCTTTTTGAGGGCATGATCATGCTGCCTTTGGTGTTCCCTCCTGTGGCCCTCGGATATTTTCTCTTGGTCGTCTTCGGAAAGCGCAGCCCTCTCGGCGCCTTTTTGTCGCATCATACCGGTATCGAGGTCGTGTTCGGGTTTTGGGGGGTTCTGATCGCCGCCCTTCTTGCCGGGTTTCCTCTGTTCGTCCGGCCAGTTCAGTCCGCGATCGAGAGCCTTCCTAGAGAACTCGTAGAAGCATCGTATACGCTCGGAAAAGGAAGGGTCGAAACCTTCTTTCGGGTCATCCTGCCCCTCGTCAAGAAAAGCGTTACGGCGGGGGTTGCGCTGGCCGTAGGAAGGGGGCTCGGGGAGGTCGGAATGACGCTCATGCTGGGCGGCAACATTCCGGGCAAGACCGAGACGGCGTCTTTGGCGGTATACAACGCCGTGCTCGATGGAAACTTCAAGCTGGCATTCTGGCTTTCCTGCCTTTTGGGAATCTTTTCGTTGGGCATTTTCTGGGTGCTTAGGAAGTCTTCCAAAACGCTATAAGATTAAGATTGGTGTCGAAAACATGAATGAACTTGAGGGAGGCCGACATGAAAAATAAGACTCGAAACATATCTTGCGCCCTATGCCCCGATACCCCCTGCTACAAACAACCCGATCGAAGAAGGCCGAATTTTTGCCAAGCACTCACCATGCCCGATCTTTGGGAAGAGCTCGAGCCGCTTTACGCTCAGAAAGAGAACCGCATGTTTGCTCAGGCCGCATCTGTCCAAGAAAAGGAAGGCTACGATATTTCTGAGTCAGGAAGGAGACCAAAAAAGCCCAGGGTCGAGGAGATTTTCGACCTTGCCAAGAGGCTGGGGTTTAAAAAGTTAGGGGTCGCGTTTTGCGTAGGGCTGAAGAAAGAGGCAAGGATCCTGGCCGATCTCGCCGAACGCCGCGGCTTCGATGTGGCCTCTGTCTGCTGTAAGGTCTGTAGCATTCCAAAGGAAAACCTTGGAATTTCCAGCCACGACAAGATCGAGCCTAACTCCTACGAGGCGATGTGCAACCCCATCGGTCAGGCGATAATCCTCAACAAAGAAAAGACCGACATGAACGTAGTACTGGGGCTTTGCGTCGGGCACGATAGCCTGTTTTTCAAGTACGCCCAGGCCTGGACGACGGTGCTGGCGACAAAAGATAGGCTTCTTGGACACAACGCCCTGGCCGCCCTTTACACGATCGAGAGCTACTACAAGGCGTTGGGTTCGATGCCGGATAATATCTAATGTCTTACTACAGTAGAAGAAAAAGGGGGAAGCCATGGCAAAAAGACTTCTCATTTTTCGCCTAATCGCGCTCGGATTTTTTTTCTTCCCTACATTTACCGATTTTTGGGGGTATGCCATGGAGGCTTCTTTGAACGCGTTCACGCTCCAACCTGTAGGTGTGGTAAAAAAAGACGGCGACAAGACCCGGCTTGTCATTAACGAAGCCTATAAAGACGGGCTTTTGGGCCTTGAGGGCTTTTCGCACGTCTACGTGTACTTCTGGTTCGATAAAAACGACACCCACGATAAAAGGGCGATTCTGCGCGTACACCCTATGGGCAACCAAAGCAACCCCCTAACGGGGGTCTTTGCCACGAGGTCGCCCGTGAGGCCGAACTTGATCGGCATGACGCTCGTTAAAGTCCTTGCCGTCAGCGGCAGTACGGTCGAAGTAGACTGGATAGACGCCCTCGACAACACCCCCATCGTAGACATAAAGCCGTTCATCCCGACGATTGACTGCGCCGATTCTCCAAAAATCCCGAAATGGCTGGACGACGACGGATGGGTCAAGGGGCCAAGAAGGGCCTCTTCGAGCAAGAATCATAAATAGCCTAAGCTTGACGCGTCTCTAGGGGGAATGGTAGCATGGCACTACGCTGTGTAGTAGCTAAAACATAAGCGGGCAAGCCCGCGTAAAAAAGGAGGTCAAAATGAAGAAGGGTTTGCTATGGGTTATGCTAGGCATAGCAGGGAGCCTTGGATGCGCGGGTGCTATGAATGGTCTGTCATCCCCTGCGGTTGCCCAAGGCTCGCGCTTTGTTATCGAAGTACCCCCCGAGACCCAAAAAGAAGTCAAAGAAGAGATGGTGTCAATGCTGGCGGCTTTGCAAACGATCGTCAGCAAAACCCTCGAGGGCGATGGCCAGGCCATACAGGCTGCCGTTGAGCCCTTTACGGCGACCGGTACCCATGGTCACCCAGAAATAGCCATGTTCCTCAGTCAACACCCTGAACAGTTCTCGGCATGGCGCCAATTGGGCCGGGACGGCATGCACGCCACCTTCAGCAGGATCGAGCGCCTGGCCGAAAGCCAACCTCTCGATAAAGAGGCCGTCTTCAAAGAAACCGGAACGCTGCTGGGTTACTGCTACGGCTGCCATGCGACGTTCACGCTCCCTTAAGTAAGCAAGTTTCCCCGGCTGCGAGCCCTGTACAAAGCCCGTGAACCCAGGCCAGCACGAGCGCGAGGGCCGCTGGTGGTGGGAAGAGGCGACCAAGAAAGAATGCGGCCTGCACATGGGTAACATCCAGGCTTAGCCGACCTTTCTTCCCCTAACTCAAAGGCCTTTTAGCGGCCTACCCAAAAGAAGGCATGAACGGCATTCATCCCGCGACCGAACCCGAGGGATGAATGCCGAGTGTTTTTATGACGCCCTGTAGGGCGCTTTTACGAATTCAATAGGCCTCGTCGTATCCGAGTTCCTCCTTGGAAACCTTGTGCCGGAACATGCTGTATACCCATATCTGGTAGGCAAGCACCACTGGAACAAAGATCACGGCGAGCGTGAACATGATTTGCAGAGTCAGGCGACTCGAAGAGGCGTTGTATGCCGTCAGGCTGAAGGCGGGGTTTAGGCTAGACGGGAGCATGTTCGGGAAAAGCCCGACGAAACCGAAAAATGTTGCTCCGACGATTGTTATGGCCGAAGAAAACCATGCCGTCCAGTAGTTCTTCATGGAAAGAAACAATTTTACCCCTAAAAGGGCCAGCACGGTGATCAGGATGAGTAGAAACAGCGGCGGATGGGTCGTGTAGTTGTCGTAGATCGGGGTGGTAAATTTCGAAGCGACCAGGAATACGACGGCGACGACAAGCAAAACCGGCCAGAGCCCGCTCGCGGTTCTTGCCGCGCGGTCGTGAAGGTCGCCATCGCTTTTAATTGAGAGCCATACGGCACCATGGACGAGGAATAAAAGGAAAAATAGGGCGCCTCCCAGAATGCCGTAAGGGTTTAGCAGCGTAAGCAGCGTTCCGTGATAGACCCCCTTGTCGTCGATCGGGATGCCTTGAAAGATGTTGGCGAATGCGACGCCGAAGAGGAACGAGGGGACAATGCTGCCGATGAACAGGCAAAAATCCCACAGCTTCTTCCATCCGGGGCTGTCGATTTTGCCCCTGAATTCAAAAGAGACTCCCCTGATAATCAAAGCGAAGAGTATCAACATCAATGCCGAGTACAGGGAGCTGAACATAACCGCGTACATCAGCGGGAAGGCGGCAAAGGTGACGCCGCCGGCCGTGATCAACCAGACCTCGTTTCCATCCCACAAAGGACCGATCGAGTTGTACATGACCCTTTTTTCTTCATCATTCTTGCCCAAGAAAGGCAGAAGAGCTCCGATTCCCAGGTCGAACCCATCGGTAGCAAAATAAACAGCCCATAAGAGCACCCAAAGGAAGTACCAGATTGCTTGCAAGTCCATTCTCGACCTCCCGTAAAACCTCTTAGACTGTCAAAAACGGTTTTCCACCGCCAAATCGTTCCTAAAAAACCGCTGGGATTTCGTCAATCCGCGGCCGGTCCTTTTATCGCTTTCTTGATGATCAGATAGAAGCCGATTGCGCCAAGAAGCCCGTACACGCAAATAAACCCTACGAGTGTCACCGCTACCTGTGAGGCGGCAATGGAGGAAACAGCATCTTTTGTTTTCATTAGCCCGTAAACGATCCATGGTTGACGACCGACCTCGGCTACTGTCCATCCCAGCTCGGTTGCAATGTAGGGCAGTGGGGTGGAGTAAAGCATCAATTTCAAATACCATGGCGATTCCAGCAGGCTGTTACGCTTGAGCCAGCCGATCAGCGTGACGAGCGCGAAATAGAATCCCAAGCCTACCATGGCCCTGAAGGCGAAATGGGTAATCAACACCGGAGGTCTCTCATCTGCTGGAAAGTCTGCGAGCCCCTTCACCTCGGCGCTCATGTTATGGTATGCCAGCAGGCTTAACAATCCTGGGATAGGGCCGATTTCAACCCTGTTTTTCCCGTTTGCATCGTCTGGAAGTGCAAAGAGGTAGATGGGGGCGTTCTTGGAGGTTTGCCAGTGCGACTCGAGCGCCGCGAGTTTGGTAGGCTGACTATGCGCTAGGTCTGCCCCGTGCATGTGTCCCTCTACGATCTCGGCAAACGAAAAGACAAGCCCGAGGACGAGCGCAATCCGGAACGACCTTGTGAAGAAATCAACATGCTGTTTTCTGATAAGGTGATAGGCGCTTATCCCCATCACAAAAAAGGCGCTAATAATGTATGAAGCAAAAAGTGTGTGCGTAAGCATCAGAATGGCAAAAGGGTTCAATGCCACTTGGGCGAAGTTCGCGAGTTCGGCCCGGCCATTCCGGATTACGTAGCCAACCGGATGCTGCATCCATGCATTGGCGGTTAGAATCCAGACGGCCGACCCTGTAGCGGCGAAGGCAACCAGCCACATGACTATGGCGTGCGCTGTCTTGGAAATCTTTTTCCAGCCAAAAATCCACACCCCGAGTAAAATAGACTCTAAAAAAAAGAATCCCAAAGCTTCGATGGCAAGCAAGGAGCCGAAGATGTCTCCCATGAACATAGAATAGTTCGACCAGTTCGTCCCAAATTGAAACTCAAGCGTAAGCCCGGTAACGACTCCGATCGTAAAGTTGATCAGAAAAAGCTTCCCCCAAAATTTTGTCATTTTGAGGTATGTCTCGTCCCCCGACCGCACGTACTTTGTCTCCATGAAGGCAACCAGGATGGAGAGCCCCAACGTCAGCGGAACAAAAAGAAAGTGAAAGAACGTGGCCACGGCAAACTGCAGTCTCGAAAGCATCAATACGTCCATAGGCAACCTCCTTTTCGCGTTAGGTGTACGACCCGGCTGTACTACTCCTGTTTGCTCATCCCGCTATTCCCTAAAGTTATAATTAAAGGTCCGTTCCGTCTTGAATCATATCCACTGGCATACGGGTATGTCAATGCATACAAGGCTCACAGCCCCCACGTTTTTGGAGTATTCGGGCGCCATCGGTCGTCGTCCAGGCATGCTTGCCGTAGGGCATACCCGTGAAGGCGAGCTAGAGAGCAAGCGGGATGAATGCCTCGCCTATCGCTTGAGCCATGGCGAAAATGCCGGGGAGTAGGCCCTGCAAGCGTGGGGCCCGAAGCCCCAGCCTAGGCCAGGAGGTCGTCTGCTTCGATGCCGAGTTTCTTCGCCTGCTCCAGGAACCTTTGGAGCAGCACCTTGGCCTGGTTTTCGTACGCTTTAGGGTCAGGCCACGTGTTCTTCGGCATCAGGAGTGCTTCAGGGACGCCCTCTACGCGATCGGGAACCATGAGGCCGAACACCGGGTCTTTCTGAAAGCCGGCCTTTTCCAGCACCCCGCTTAGCGCGCCGCGGATCATGGCCCGGGTATAGGGGATGGGAATTCGCTCCCCCACTCCGAAGGGCCCGTTTATCCAGCCGGTGTTTACCAGGTAGATGCTTGCTTCGTGTTGCTGAATGCGCTCTTTGAACAGTTCTGCATAGCGCTTTGGTGCAAGCGGCAGGAAGGGTGCGCCAAAGCACGCGCTGAAGGTCGCTTGAGGTTCGCTGCCAATCCCTTTTTCTGTTCCCGCAACCTTGGCCGTGTAACCCAAAAGGAAGTGCGCCATCGCCTGCTCGGGGGTGAGTTTGGCGATCGGCGGCAAGACGCCGAAGGCGTCGCAGGTTAAAAGAAAGATGACCTTCGGGTGCCCCGCGACCGTGCCCTCGTAAGCGTTCGTGACGTAGCTCAAGGGGTATGCCGCCCTGGTGTTCTCGGTGAGGCTTGCATCGTTCAAGTCGAGCCTCCTGGTCTGCGTGTCGATCGAGACGTTCTCCAGAACCGTCCCGAAGCGTCGCGTGCAAGCGTAGATGACCGGCTCGGCCTGTTCGGAGAGGTTGATCGTCTTGGCGTAGCAGCCTCCTTCGATGTTGAAGACCCCCTCGTCGGCCCATCCGTGCTCGTCGTCTCCGATCAGCGCGCGCTCCGGGTCGGCCGAAAGCGAAGTCTTCCCCGTTCCCGAGAGCCCGAAAAACAGCGCCGTATCGCCCTCTTTGCCCACGTTGGCCGAGCAGTGCATCGAAAGAATGCCCATCTGCGGGTATAAGAAATTGGCCACGCTGAACATCGCCTTCTTGATTTCGCCCGCATAGCTCGTGCCCCCGATCAATACAAGCCTCCTGGTGAAGTTCAGGATGACGAACACCTCCTGGCGGGTATGGTCTATCTCCGGGATCGCATGGAAGCGGGGGGCTTGGATGAGCGTCCAAGATGGCTTTTCTGGCAAGGTTTGGCCTGGCAAAAGCCTGATGAATAGGTTTCTGGCAAACAGGCTGTGCCAGGCGCCCTCTGTGATCACCCGGAGCGTTACCCGTGCCTTGGGATGCTGGCCGATCAAGCAATCCTGAACGAACAGATCCTTGCCTTGCAAATAGGCGAGCAGTCTCGTGTAGAGCCTCTCGAAGGCTTCGGGGGTAAAGGGCCGATTTACAGGCCCCCAGTTCACGAGCGAATCGGTCGTTTCGTCGTGGACGATGAACTTATCGTTAGGCGAGCGGCCCGTGTGGTGGCCTGTCCGGACAACCAGCGGGCCATGGTGCGCTATCAGGCCCTCGGAACGCCTGACGGCCTCTTCGTACAGCGCGCCCGTCGTTAAGTTCCAGTAGACGGCGTTGGCGTTGCGGATTCCTAGGGTATCAAAGTCTTCAAACAGCGTATGGAGCTCTCTTCCTACGCCTGCGACGATGTTCATGTCTCCCTCCCTGGACGTCCGTCGTTTTTATGCCTCTAACATAACACAGAGTGGCTTTTGGCAAGTACCAAAATCGGGGGATGGAGAATTTTGCACGTGGATCCCCGCTCAAACGGCTAGCGTGGCAAGCGTCGCAGGCGGGGCCTGGCTTAATCCAGGTAGCGTCTTCCATCGATGAAGTAGAACTGCCAGTAAGGGTCGTTCAAGAGGCTAAGCGTAACGCCTTGAGAGCTGGATGCATGCACGAACACGTAATCGCCCAAGAAGATGCCGTTGTGTGTCGGCAAATCGGCGTTCTTGTAGCGGGTGAAAAAGAACAGGAATTTCTCCTTGCGCTTTTTCATCGCGAAGAATACGACGTCTCCGTACTTAAGGTCGTTCATTCTTTTGATGCCCTTACCGATCGTGTGCTGCTCTTTGGCCGTCCTCGGCAGCTCGATTCCCGCCCTGCCGTAGACCTGCTTGACGAACCCGGAGCAGTCGATCCCGCTAGCCGTGTTGCCCCCCCATCTGTAAGGGGCCTTGAGGTAGGTGTTGATCGCCTTGTAAAGCTTCATGTGGGCATCGGATGGCTTGGGAACACCGGCGCACCCAACCCCGAAAGCAAGTCCGATAAGTGCCGCAAAGAAGGACTTCGAGAGCCTTGGCATTGGAAACCCCTTCAACCGTGGTTCCTTACGGTTCGTGCTTGAGGGCTAATTTGGCATCGCATGAGTTGTGTTATACTACTCCCCATGAAGTTTACCGTGCAAGGCAAGAGTGCTTAGGTCATCTTGTCTCGACAAGCGTTTCGTGATGTATGGCTGACCTTCTAGCGAAGGATGGCCTTCTTTCCTTGATTCACATCCAGGCCCTTGGGAATGTTTCGAAAGTTTAGCTATTTTTTGTGCTTTGCCGGGGGCCTTCTTTCGTTCTTGGGCTTCCTTGGCGTTTCGTCCGCGCTTACCCTAAAAGAATCCCTCGTGCAGGCGCTAAAGACCTCCGAGGAGGTCACCGTCTCGCACGAAGAGGTGAAGCGTGCCAGGCTGGACCCTTACCGAGCGCTCACGACCGTCCTTCCTAAGGTCGATTATAACCTCGATTACCTCCACTCCAGGGTTGGGGCCGACCGCTCGGCCGCGGAGCGCGGCCAGACGCTCGGAGAGATTGGAGGGGCGTCCAACCACTCCTCGCAGGGCGAGATCCTTTTGACCGAGCGTTTGATCGACTTCAGCCTGCCCGTCCTTTTGGCACGTGCCAGGCATACGATCAAAGGCTCGTTGGCCGATCTTTTCTACGTTTCGCAAGAGTACCTCTTCCAGGTCGTGAGCGGCTACTACAACGTGCTTAAGTCCCAACGGATGGTCGAGATCAACGAGGAATTTTTAAAGCAGACAAAAGAGCACTTGGACGTCGCCAGGGTGAGGCTCGAGGTAGGCGAGGTTATCAAAACGGACGTCTTGAGGGCGGAGGTGGATTACGCCACGGCCCAGCGGAACCTGATCCAGGCCGGCAACAACCTCGATTTGGCGCTCGAGAGCCTTGCGCGCTACCTTCACCTGCCCAAAGAAAGAATCCAGCCTGTTCGTCCCCTTACGGTTCTTAAGCCCCAGCTACCTCTCGATAAGATCCTTCAGATGACCTACCTGACAAGGTCCGACCTGAAAAGCTACGAAGAGGCCCTGTACTCGGCGCGCAACGACAAACAGCTCGTCTTTACGCGTTTTTTGCCCTACATGGACGTGCAGGCGAACTGGGCTACGTTCGGCAGCACGCCATACCCGCGCGAGCGCGACAACTGGAGCGTCTACGGCGTCGTCACCGTGCCCATCCTAGAAGGGGGGCTGAGGTTTGTGGACCTGCGCGATACGACCGCCTCGCTCATCCAGGCTACCCAGCGTTACCTGGCCTTGAAGCGCGACATTGATTATGCGGTGAAAGAGGCGTACCTGAGCATCGTAACCCTCGAAAAGACGCTCGAAGCCTCAATGGCCGAGGTCGAGGCCTCCAGCTCGAACCTAGAGCTGATCAATGGGCAGTACAAGGTGGGCCTAGCCGACGCGATAGACGTTACCGACGCTCAGGCCGCTTATCTAAACGCCCAGATCAATCTGGCGAACGACACGTTCGATCACGAGGTTGCCGTTTATAACCTAAAGCGTATGATGGGGCTCAACCTGCTTAAAGCCGAATGGCAGCCCCCAAAAAACAGCGAGGCACTCTTCAGAAAATGGTACGAATATTTGATCGCACTGGCTTCTTCCAGGGACTAATGCTCGCCTTTCTGGCGTTTTCTGTCCTTGCCTGCAAGGGAACAGAGCCAGACTCGAACGCCAAAGAGGTCGGCCAGAAGTCGGCCGATAGCTTTCCCGCAAAGGTAGCGATGGTTAAACCAAGGGAGCTTGAGCTTACCGTAAAGGCCATAGGTAGCCTTTTTGCAGATGAGGCCGTTCCGATCAAGGCCAGGGTCGAAGAGAGGGTTGAAGAGCTTTACGTCGAGGAAGGAAGCTACGTTGAGCAAGGAAAGCTGCTGTGCATCTTTTACGACAAAAAGATCCAGCAAGAGCTTTTGAAGGCCAAGGCCGACGTTGCCGAATCGCTCGCCGATTTAGCAAACGCCAAGGTTACGCTCGCCAGAAAAGAAGCGCTCGTCAAAAAAGAGATGGTCTCCAAGCAAGACTACGACGACGCCAAGACAAGGGTGGAGCTTGCCGAAGCAAGGGTGGATCAAATGCGAGCGAGCTTAGGGCTTGCCGAGGAGCGCCTTAAAGATACCCGTATCCGCGCGCCCCTGCCTGGCTTTATTCAAGTACGCTACATCTCTCCCGGGCAGTACATGAAGGTAGCAGACGATTTGTTCCTGCTTTTAAAAACAGACCCGATCAAGCTCACCTTCACGATTCCGGAATCCGAAGTCTACAAAGTAAAGATCGGCCAAGTGGTGCGAATGCGCACCCAAGCCTACCCAGGCGAGCTGTTCACGGGCGGGGTTTATTATATCGCCCCGGGTGCCGACCAGAGCTCGCGCATGGTCACGCTCAAGGCGTACGTGCCAAACCCCGAGGCGCTCTTGAAGCCAGGGTTCTTTGCTGACGTAGAGGTCGTTGTAGGCAAGAAGGCAAACGCGATCTTCATCCCCGAGGGCGCGCTCACCTCGAGGCGGGGCAAGCCTGTCGTGTACGTGCTCGAGGGCGATACGGCCAGGGAGCGGGTCGTGGCGACGGGGGTCCGAGAAAGGGGGTTCGTCGAGATCCTCTCGGGGCTCAAGCAAGCCGAAAGGGTTATTACGGACGGCTCCGACGCCATCGAAGAGGGAATGAAGATCCGAGTGGTCTCCTAAAAGCGTCACATAAGAGAGCAGCGAATGAACCTTTCTAACCTTTCGATCAGAAAGCCCGTCCTTGCGAGCATGTTCATCGCCACGATCCTGCTTTTCGGGCTCGTGGCACTCAACCGGCTTGGCATCGACATCTTTCCCGAAGTAGACATTCCTACCGTCACGGTCAACACGACATGGGAAGGTGCCGACCCTTCCAGCGTGGACGGCTCCGTCACCGACAAGGTCGAGGAGCGCCTTACCGAGATCGAGGGCGTCAAGCACATCACCTCGATCTCGATGGAAGGCGGCTCGCGCATCATCGTCGAGTTCGAGCTTTACCGCAACCCTGAGGATGCCGCGGCCGAGGTGCGCGACAAGGTTTCGGAAGCCCTGCGCGACCTGCCCACCGACATCGACCCGCCCGTAATCAACAAGCTAGACATCAACGCCCGCCCGATCCTTTGGATTTCGCTGTACTCCGACACGATGAGCATCAAGGACATTTCCGAGTACCTCGACTACACTCTAAGACCCAAGATCCAGACCGTGCCGGGCGTGGGCAACATCCAATACGGCGGGTTCAGACGACGCGAGATGCGCGTGTACCTGAACGCGGCGAAGCTAGAGGGCTACAACCTGACAGCCGCCGAGGTGATGGACGTCATTCGTCAGAAGAACATCGAGGCGCCCTCGGGCATCCTCGAAGGGACAGAGCGCGAGTTCAACGTGCTGACCGAAGGCAACCTGCTTACCGAAGAGGCCTTCAACGGCCTGATCCTGGCCTACAGGAACGGAGCGCCCATCAGGCTTCGGGACATCGGCTACGCCAAGGACTGGATGGAATTGGACCGCACGCGCGCCCGTTACAACGAGATCCCTTGCGTGAGTTTCGGCGTAGCCAAGCGTACCGGGGCTAACGCCTTTCAGGTGGCCGAGGCCGTAAAGGAGCGCCTCAAACAGATCGAGTCCACGCTGCCCAAAGGCATGAAAATGGCGATTGCCTACGACGGGAGCGATTTTATCAAGCAAACCGTCGATTCGGCCAAGGAAGAGCTCCTCTTTGGCAGCATCTTCGCCGCCTTGATCGTATGGCTGTTTTTGCAATCTTTAAACCCGAGCGTCATCACGGCGCTTGCCATCCCCACCTCGTTCATCGGGGCGTTTGCGCTGATGTATTTTTTGGGGTTCACGCTCAACAACATGACGATGCTTGCCATGACGGTGCTTACCGGCATCGTGATCGACGACGCCATCATCGTGCTGGAGAACATTTACCGGCACATGGAGGAGGGCAAGGATAGGCAAACTGCCTCGATCCTGGGGGCCTCCGAGATCACGGGAGCGGCCACGGCCACTACGCTCGCCATCGCCGGTATGTTCCTTCCCGTGGCCTTCATGGGCGGGCTGATTGGCAAGTTCTTCTACCAGTTCGGCATCATCGTCGCGGGCGCTATCTTGCTATCTTTGTTTGTCGCCTTGACGCTCGTTCCCATGCTCTGCTCCCGGTATTTGAAAACGGGGCGTTCGACCAACGTCATCTTTCGAGGGTTCGAGAGGGTCAACGGCACGCTCGAGCATCTTTACCGGAAAACGCTTCCGTTTTCGCTCAACCACCGCTTCCTTGTCGTTACGGTTGCGATCGTATCGTGCGTTTCGAGCTTTTTCCTGATCAAGTTTATCGGCCAGGAATTTACGCCAAAGCAAGATCTGGCGCGCTTCATCATCCGGACTAAAGGGCCGCTCGGCTCTTCGATCGAGTACATGGACGCCAAGCACAAGATTCTAGAAAAGATTGTCCAGGAAACGCCAGAGACGCTCAAGTACATTTCGATTGTGGGGTTAGGGCAGGTACGGGGGGCGAGGGACGTCTCCAAAGGGTTTATCTTCGTCACGCTCAAAGAAAAGGGCGACAGGAACCGTTCCCAGCAGGCAATCATGACCGGGCTACGGAAAAAGTTCGCCCAAATCCCCGGCATCCAGGCGTTTTTAGAAGACCCGGAGACGATTCCGACGGGAGCTTCGACGGGAGACCGGAGAACCCCGCTCCAGTTCGACATTAAAGGCGACAACATCTACAAGCTGGCCCAAGTGGCGCAAAAAACGGTCGATTACACGAAGACGCTGCCTGGAGTCGTGGACGTGGACGACTCGGCTGAGCTAAGAAAGCCGGAGCTGCATTTGGAGATAGACCGAGACAAGGCGGCCGACTTGGACATCGACATTGACGCCATCACGCAGAACGTCTATGCCCTGATCGGCGGGGCGAGGCTCGTCACCTCCAAGTTTGAAGACCCTGAAAACGGGCGCCGCTACGACATCCGCGTGAGGTTTGACGACGATAGCCGATTAAACCCCGACATTATCAACCACATTCTCGTGGCCAATAGGCGAGGGGAGCGCTACCGGCTGGCCAGCATCGTCAAGCTCATAGAGACCGTAGGCCCGAACACGATCACACGCCGCGATAGAGAGAAGGCCATTACGGTGTACGGCGACGTCGCGCAAGGGGCCTCGGTCGAGACCTCGCTCGAAAAGAGCATGGCCTACGCCCGCTCGATCCTGCCCGACCCCAGTTATTCGGTGGCGCCGGCTGGCCAGG
>DDYN01000007.1 GCA_002347965.1 Nitrospirae bacterium UBA2233
CGAGCGTCCCAAAGGGAAGCTCGTTGTGGGCCGCCGTGAACAATTTGCCGTTGAACACCTCTCCGCTGGCCGTTGCGTTTCCGTGAAACCCTGGACCGTACCAACTGGCTACCCCACGCTCCTTGGAAACGGGGACCAAAATACGGTGTTGTTGGGGCAATCGATCGGTAGTTTGCCTGCCGGCAAAAAAGCAGCCTCCCCCCGTAAGAATCCAAACGGTACAGCTCAGCAGGCCGAACCATCCAAAAGGTTTGAAGGCAAGGCTTTGGGCGAACATGCTAAGCCGGTTCATCCCATGGCGATGTTCCCTCCTTTTCTTCTTGCTGGGCCGAGAGTGGCGCTGCTTCCTCCGATTCTTTCCGGGCCTTAGTTTTTGAGAGCCGCCTAAGCTTTTCCTCTAGAATTACGGCTTTGTACCAATACACCAACCCTACGACCCCGTCAACGAAAAGGCCCGCAAGAAACGCGACCAAGAAAAGAGCATACACGGGGGCCGAGAAAGGGGCAACTCGCACAAACCCTAAATCGTAGAAGAGCTGGAGCCGTGCCGAAAGAACCGTTGCGTTCTGAAAGCAGAAAACGACCAGCGCAAGAAATATTAAAAATACAAGCGCAATTCGAACAACCCTAAGGGGCATCGTGCTCATAGGAGCGCTTGACGTATCTTCCGAAGGCTGTCTTTTAACGCCTCGGAAATCACCCTGGTTCCGAAGAAAACAGGCATGAAGTTTGTGTCCCCGTTCCACCTGGGCACCATGTGCACGTGGAGGTGGTCTTCGATACCGGCCCCGGCCGCCTTTCCAAGGTTCATTCCGACGTTGATCCCGTCCGGCTTGTAGGAGTCCCTCAGTACGCCCTCCAGGTTTGCGACCCACTCCGCCAACTCGCTCCTTTCGGGTTCTCCAAGCTCCTGAACCCGGCTAACGTGACGATTGGGAACGATGAGGATATGTCCTGGGTTGTAAGGATAAAGGTTGAGCATCGCGAAGCTCACCTTTCCACGCCCTACGACGAGATGGCTGTCGTCGTCCCCTTGAAAGGCGGAACAAAAAACGCATCCGCCTTCATGTCTGTTATGAATGCCCTCTACGTAGGCCCCGCGCCAAGGCGCAAAAAGAGGCTCCATCGCGCAACTTCCCGGTTGTGGCCTTTTCGATACTCGATCCTACACTTTTTCCATGGGCACTTGCAAGCCAAGAAAGAAAGGGTGGGACGCTGTACTGTTCCCGAATTGGTAGGAGATAATCGCGCTTTAAAAACCACGGCCGGGACTTTCTAGCCCCGGCCGTGGCGGAAAATACGCTCCACATTGCCTCGAAGGACTCGGGCCTACTCTTTGAGGCTAAGGGCGATCCTTCTTTCTGCCTTGCTCACGTTCAAAACGCTCACCTCGAGTTCCTGGCCTAACTGGAAAGCCTTTCGCAAGTCTTGGGCAAGATCCTCTGGGATCTGGGAGACGTGCAAGAGGCCCTCGACGTTCGACTCAAGCTCGACGAAAAGGCCGAAATCGGTGATCGAGGAGACTTTCCCTGTGGCCCTCTGTCCCGTTTGGTAGCCGACTTCCACCCCTTCCCACGGGTCAGGGCTGAGTTGCTTGACCCCCAACGAAAGGCGTTCGTTGCCCTTATCGATCTTGAGGACGACCGCCTCGACCTCATCGCCCCTTTGATAAAGCTCGTGCGGCGGGCGGGGTTTGCTCGACCAGGTCAGGTCCGAGATGTGGACGAGCCCCTTGATGCCTTCTTCAAGCTCGACAAAGATGCCGTAATCAGTCACGTTGTTGACCGTACCCTTCACCCTCGAGCCTTCTGGGTACCGATCTTCGAGCGTATCCCAGGGGTTGGGCATCGTCTGCTTAAGCCCAAGAGAAATCCGCTGACGTTCCGGGTCGATGGAGAGGACGACGGCATCGACCTCATCGCCTACACTCGCCACCTTGGAGGGGTGCTTAATTTTCTTGGTCCAGGACATCTCAGAGATATGAATTAACCCTTCTATCCCCTCTTCGAGTTTCATGAACGCGCCGTAGTCCGTGATGCTGACGATCTTGCCGCGGACACGGCCCCCGACGGGGTACTTCTCTAGAATGCTCTCCCAAGGGTCAGAGCTCAACTGCTTGATGCCCAAAGAGACGCGCTCTGTCTCTTTATCGAAATTGAGGACCCTTACCTCAATCTTCTCGCCCACGTTGTACAGGCTCCTTAGGTTAGACACCCTACCCCAGGAAACGTCCGTAATGTGGACGAGCCCGTCGATGCCGCCCAAGTCGACGAATACGCCGTAGTCCGTCACGTTCTTGACGATCCCTTCGAGCATGACACCAGGAACGAGCCTGTCGATCGTGTCTTTGCGCATCCTTAGCCTATCTTCCTCGAGAAGCGCCTTCCTTGAAACGACGATGTTGGCCGTCTGCGGGGTAACCTTGAGCACCTTGATGTCGTAGGTATTCCCGACGTAGATGTCGAAGTCCGATGTAGGCCGAATATCAACCTGGGAGCCTGGCAAAAAGGCCTTCAGCCCCTGGATGTCGACGCTCAAGCCTCCTTTTACCTTCTGGATCACCCGGCCTTTGATAGGACTTCCCTCTTCGGCGGCGCGGACGATATCATCCCAGACCTTGACCAACTGAGCCTTGTCTCTAGAGATGGCCACCTGGCCCGTCTCGTTGTCAAAGTACTCGATGTACACATCCACGCGATCGCCCGGCTTGAGGCTCCCATGGCCCGATTCATCCAAAAACTGCGATACGGGCAATCTGCCCTCAGACTTGTAGCCAACATCGATAATGACGTCGTTCTCGGTGATGTCAACCACCTTGCCCGTTACCACACTTCCAACCCGGATCTCGTTTGTCTCAAGGCTCTGCTCAAACAAAGAAGCAAAATCCTCATTCCCCGAGGTCTCCAGGGCGGAGGGGTCTTGCGCTTCTACCCTCTGCCGGGATTCCATGGCCATGCACATTCCTCCAGTGGCGTTGTGCGTCGGTTGTGTTTGCGCTAGCTCCCGCGTTGGGAGCCAAAACGCTCCTGAACCTTCCGGTACAGGAGTTCCTCGACCTGCTCGAGGCTCATCGTGGTGGTATCGACGACAACCCCCCCCTCTGGAACCATAAGAGGGGATGCCTCGCGTTCCATATCCTGCTGATCACGCACCTGCATGCGCTCTAGGATCGAAAGCTCCGGTTCTTGCGCGCCCTTTCGGGCCAAGTCTTCGCAACGTCTCCGCGCCCTTTCCTGAAGGTTCGCGGTCAAGAAAAATTTCGGCGAGGCATTCGGGAAAACGACCGACCCCGCGTCCCGGCCTACCGCTACGATACGAGCATGCCCTTGGGCGAGCCCCCGCTGGATTTTGAGCGCCACCCCCCGAACGGCCGGGTCTCTAGCCAGCAAAGAAGCCCGCATTGCCAGCTCTTCGGAATCAAGGGCATCTCCCCATGCTTGAAGCGGCGACTCTCGAAACGCCTGCTCAAGCCTTTCCTGGACCTCATCGGGCCGCTGGCGGAACATTTCCGGCCCCCACCCCCAAGATGAGGCAAGGAAGGCCAACAGCCTGTATACGAAGCCCGTCTCCAAAAAATAGGCCCCGAGGCGCTCGGCCAACAACCTTCCAGCCGTGGTCTTTCCCGCGCCTGCTGGCCCATCCACTGTAACGATGAGCACACCTTCCAACCCCATTGGAAACTGCTATGTTATCCTATTTTTGCAAATTTTTCCAGATCTTGCCAAAACCCAGGGTAAGAAATCTCGACACACTCCGGCCTGCCGATATGGAGCCCGTCGGACGTCGCACTTCCTAGGATGGCAAAGGCCATGGCAATGCGGTGGTCCAAAAAGCTGTCCGCCAGACCAAGGACTATTTTGTGAGTCCCATGGATGACGAGCCCGTCTTCGAGCTCTTCCACCTCGACCCCAAGCCCTTGCAGGCCGGTCGCCATGGCCATGAGCCGGTCGGATTCCTTGACCCTCAGCTCCTTCGCCCCTAGGATACGCGTCCTTCCTCGAGCAAGAGCGGCGGCAACGCAGAGCGCTGGAACTTCGTCAATCAGGCTTGGCAGCTCATCTTCTGACACATCCACCCCCTTGAGGGGGGAGTGCCGTACGCGGATATCCCCCCTAGGCTCCTCATCCTCGCCCCCTTCGTCATACACGTGCACTTCGATGCGTGCTCCCATCCGCTCGAGCACCCGAAGAAGGCCCGTCCTTAGGGGGTTTAGGCCGACGTCTTCGATCAAAAGGTCGGACCCTTCCTTAAGCAGGGCACCCACAACGAAGAAGGCCGCCGAAGAGAAATCACCGGGGACCGAGAGCACGAACGGCCCTGCGGCCTCCCTTGGGCCATCCAAGGTAAGCCATCCATCCGCTTCGCCAAGCTCCACCCCTTGACGTCTCAAAAGCCTTTCGGTATGGTCTCTCGTTTTGATGGGCTCTTTTAGGCGAGTTTGCCCGTGGGCACGAAGCCCGGCCAACAAGACGGCGGACTTGACTTGAGCGGAAGCTTGGGGAAGCGTATATTCGATGCCCTTAAGCGTCCCTCCAGCGATCACAAGCGGGCCAAGGCGGGCGTTTCCACGACCCAGGATGTTCGCCCCCATCCTCCTTAAGGGTTCGATCACGCGCGCCATGGGCCTGGAACGTAACGAGGCATCTCCCGTGAGTACGGTAAGAAAGGGGCAAGCGGCCGCTATCCCGGCTCCAAGGCGCATGGAAGTCCCCGAGTTTCCCAGGTTCACGACGTCTTCCGGCTCACGCAACCCGGCAAACCCCTCGCCGAACACCTCTAGCACGCCGGAAAGCCTGCGAACCTTCACGCCTAGCATACGAACAAACCCGAGTGTACTCTTCACGTCCCTTGCGGGAGACAGTCCTGCAATTTTTGATTTTCCTTGCGCGATTGCGGCGAGCATAAGGGCCCTGTGGGATAACGACTTATCTCCAGGCACACGGATGGAGCCACGAAACGGCCACCTGGAAGCCACATGACAAGCCTTCACGGCCTTTCCTCCCTAGAGTTTGCAGGGGTGAGCGAGCGCGCAAGGGACTCAAGCGACCCACCCAAGAGGCATTCCTCGGCTTCGTGGACCTTCGAAAGGAAGGCCTTCAGCGCCTCGAGCGTAAAATCGCGATTTTCGATCATAAGCTCACTCCAGATGTTTGGGTCTGAATGGGCAATCCTGAGCATTCCCTGGAGTCCGCTGCCTTCGGCCTTTGACGCGCCCTCTGGGCCTGGCCATTCTTCAGCAATGGTACGTTTTAGAATAAAAGAAAGAATGTGCGGCAAATGGCTGATCCATGCCACAACACGGTCATGAGTGACGGGCTCGAGTCTATGGACTACGCCCCCCAACGCCCGCCAGAACGCCGTGAGCCTTGCGTACGCCTCGTCTTCGCTGAAGGAGCATCCCGTAAGGAATACGGGGTACCCAGCGAACAGGTCCGGCATGGAGGCGGTATACCCTCGAACTTCTCGCCCGGACATCGGGTGTGAGCCGACGTAGGCTCGCGCCAAGCTTCCCCCGAGCTGTTCAACCAAAGCCACGACCCTCCGCTTTAGGCCCGTTACGTCTGTAATCCAAACGCCTTCCGGCACAGCCCCATCTAAGGCTTCAAGGGTCTCAAAGATGCCCTTGGGGCCCGTGGCCAGCACGATAAGACTTCCTTTTTCAAACCTCCCAGGAAGGGCGGGATAGGCCCTTGTGATGGCCTTATCCCCAAGCGCCGCTTTAAGCGTAGCCTCGGCCGGGTCCACGCCGATCACCTCAAGCCCCGGGAAACGCCGCCTCAACCCTTTTGCCACAGACCCGCCTATGAGGCCAAGCCCGACAACGACCACGCTCTTGTACGGAGGGCAGGCTTTTCCCATCTCAGGCTTTGGGGTAGGACCCGAGCACTTTGAACCAAAGCGCTGCGGAGTGAACTTCCGTGATTGCTTTTTCAACATCGGGATCGAGCGCATGGCCGGCGAAATCGAGAAAGAACACGTAGCTGAAGGGCCCAGACCTGCTAGGTCTGGATTCTATCTTGCTGAGGTTGATCCCACGGCTAGAGAACGGCGCAAGCATGCGAAACAGCGCACCCGGCTCGTCCTTGATTTTGACGAGGGCGGAAGTCTTGTCGTTCCCCGTTTGGGGCGCCGGCCTCATGGCAAGAACAAAGAATCGGGTCTGATTGAACGGAACGTCCTCGATGTGGTCTTCGATCACCTCCAGGCCATAAAGCCGGGCTGCGAGCTTCGAAGCAACGGCCGCGGCGCCTTGGCGTTTCTGCACGAGCATGGAGGCCTTCGCTGTGCTTTCCGTAGAGAACAAGGAGGCTCCAGGAAGGCGCTTGAGAAGCCATTGCCTGCATTGTCCGAGCGCTTGAGGGTGCGAGTAAACCTCCCTAATCGAGTCCAGGTTTGTGTCGTTGCCAAGAAGCGCAAGCTCAACGGGAAGGATCCTCTCTTCGACGACACACGCCTTCATGTCGACAAGCCTATCGAGCGTGGCCGTAACGCCCCCTTCGATGGAGCTCTCGACGGGCACAACCCCGATATCCACCCTTCGATGCTCTACGGCCTCGAAAACATCCTCGATAGTCCCCATCGGCTCGTACACGCCAGAAGGCCCGAACCTCTCTAGGCTGGCTTTGTGCGAGAAGCTCCCCAGAGGGCCCAAGAAAGCCACGCGAAGAGGCTCCTCTAGGCTTCGGCAAACCCTTACAATCTCGCGAAACACCCCATCTATAGCCTCGTTCGAGAAAGGCCCCTGGTTGAGACCCTTGAGCCTTTCAAGGAGCGCCTTCTCTCGGTTCGAGTCGTACAAAGGAAGGTTCAGGGCCTCTTTGATGTCCCTGGCCTTCAGCGCCAGCTCCCCTCTTCTTGAAAGGAGCGAGAGGATACGAGCATCTATCCGATCTATCTCTTCCCTGACCAAGGCCAGGCTGGATTCGGCGTTAACGTCCCCGTGTTGCATGCTGTCCCATCGTGAAATACTTTTCCTGGCGTTTCAAAAGCCTTTCCTGGGCAGGCTGCACGATGAGGGCAGCAAGCTCTGCTTCGATCGCATCCTTGAGAAAAGCGAGCGCGCGCTCCTTGTCCCAGTGGGCGCCGCCCTCCGGTTCTGGAACAACGGCATCCACGAGCCCGAGCGTCGTCAAGTCCTTGGACGTCAACTTCAGAAGGCCGGCCGCCTTGTGGGCGTTCTCTCTGCTTGCCTCTCGAAAGAGGATGGAAGCGCACCCTTCGGGCGAGATTACGCTGAATACGGCGAATTCCTGCATAAGAAGACGGTCGGCCACGGCAAGCGCAAGCGCCCCGCCTGAGCCCCCCTCGCCGATGATGACGCTAAGCGTGGGCACCGGCACGCTAAGCAGCGCTTCGAGCGTGCTCGCGATGGCCTCGGCCTGGCCGCGCTCCTCGGCCTCGATCCCGGGAAACGCACCGGGCGTATCCACGAAGCTCACGATCGGCAGGGCGAACCGTTCGGCCATACGGACGAGACGCTGTGCCTTCCGAAAGCCCTCTGGCATGGACATGCCAAAATTGGCGGCGATCTTTTCTGTCGTCGTCCGCCCCTTCTTCTGCCCCAGAATGGCCACGCTCGTAGACCCGATTTCGCCAAAACCGGCAAAAATGGCCTGATCGTCCCCAAAGCGGCGATCCCCGTGGATCTCTTCGATATGCCGAAAGATGCCCGAGATATACTCTTGCGCGTAGGGTCTGAGGGGATGACGGGCAAGCTGGACGACTTCCATCGGGCTCAACCTTGCGGTTAAACGCCTGCGGATACGGACAAGCTTACGCTCGAGCCTGCCCAACTCACTCGCAAGTTTTGTATCCGGTATGGCCCGAAGCTCTTGAATCTTCTCGAGCAGCAAAACAGCCGGCTTCTCAAAGCCAAGGTGCAACACGCTCAACCCTCCAAAAAATGGCGAACACGCTCGAGAGCGTCGGGCAGGGGCTCTTTGGCATTCACCCATACGATACCCGGAATTTTATGCCGCAAAAAGGTCATTTGCTTCTTTGCCAGCCTAAGGTGAGCAAGCACCATAGCCTCGATAAGCCAAACAAGCGTGCGTTCGCCCTGCACGACCGAGAGGGCTTCGGGATAACCGGTCGTAAGACAAAAAGGAGGGAACCGATGGAACCCTCGCTCCTTGAGCCTTCTTACCTCTTCGAGGAGCCCTTCCTTCAGCATTCCTTCCGCCCTTGTCCTAAGGCGTCTCGTCAGCCATTCTTTTTCCGGACGAAGCCCGAGAATAAGGCATGCAGGCTCTTCGGCATCCTGTGGGTTCTGCCCTTTGGAAGCAGCAGCGAACGCCCCGCCGGAAACCAGTACGGCCTCAAGCGAGCGAACTATCCTGTAGCGGTCGTTGGGATGCACGCTTAAGGCCCTTTCAGCGTTGAGCCGGCGTAACTGTTCGTAGGCAAACCCCTGGCCAAGCAGGCCGATCTCTGTCTCGAGCCGTCTCCTTAGCGCGGGCTCCGGCGGAGGGTAATGCCGGCGTAGGTCTATACCATCGAGAAACGCCTTCAAATAAAACCCACTGCCGCCCACAAGCCATGCCGGCCCTCTTTGAGGGAGGGCTTGCAGTGCATCCCTAGCTTGCGCGGCGAACTCGCCGGCAGAAAACAGACGAGTTGGCTGCAGGACATCGAGCATCCAGTGCCGGACGGCGTTTCGCTGGGTGCGCGAGGGCTTGGCCGTCCCGATGTCCATCTCGAGGAAGACCTGCCTGGAATCGCAACTGATAACCTCGCCACCAACCCGTAGCGCGAGCTCGATGCCGAGCGCGGTCTTTCCGGACCCCGTCGGGCCGACAACCGCGACCCTCTTCAAACCTCGATGCTCTTTGTCTTGTGCTTGCCAAGAAGCTCTTCGATACGCGCCTGCTCCGCTTCAAGCCCAGACCCGCCAAGAAGCGCCCTGCAGAGCTTCTTGGAGCGCTCTACGGCAGGCTGATCGAAGGGGTTTACCCCAAGCAAGGTGCCCATGTAGATGACCGTCGCCTCCATCGTCCAGAAGAATACCCCCAGGTCTTCCAGGGTTGACTCCCCCAAACCCATCCAGCTCGCTGGCTTTCCTTTGGAAGCGAGCGAAAGATAGCTCGATTGCCAAAGCGCCTCCCATGCATCCTGAAGCCGCTTTCCTTCAAGGAAAGAAAAAGAAGAGAACTCCTCCGGCACCCGCTGCAACGCCTCTCCCCTCGGGCACCGCGGCAACAGGCTAAAAAACGTAAAGATTTTGTCGTCCGGTCCATCCTCAAGCAGCTGAAGGATGGAGTGCTGATCGGATGGCCCCTTAACGGCCAGTGGCGTGACGCCCAACCCCTCTTTGCCCAAAGATTCGGAGACAAGCTGCCTCAACCAAAACATCGGGCCTTCGAGGGCGTCGCCATAGGCAAACATCACCCATATGGACTTGCTCAAACGGCTCAACCCATGGTAAACCCCGGAACCCAAAAGGAACGGGACGTGGGATTCCGCCGAAAGGCTCAGGACGGCCTTCCTGGCGTTGATGGCGCCTTCGAACAGCGGGGCCGCATCCAGGCCGAGCAACCCCAAGAACACGACGGCCATGTGCGACCCGAGGATAGAAAAGCGACCTCCGATCTCGCCGGGGATGGCAAACGTCCTCGCCCCTATGCCCCTTGCGAAGGAAAGGAGCGCGGAAGATTCGGGGTCTGTAACAAACAAGAAATGGTCCTTTATGTAGGCATCCCCGTGCGCTTGCCGAAGCGGGTCGAGGAAAGAGAGAAGCCCGAGCAGCGTCTCGAGCGTCGTTCCAGATTTGCTGATGACGACAAACCGGGTACGCTCGAGGTTTGCCTCCTGAAGGACGCCTGAAATGTCGTCTTCGGTCGGCATCTCCACTATTCGTACGCGTTTATTAACGGCTGGCACCAGCCCACCGTGCCCGTAGGGAAGGTGGCCGAACAAAAAACTGTGAATGGCCGCGAGCCCCAAAGAAGACCCTCCGATCCCGACAATCACCACCTCTTCGGTTTCGCATGCCAGGCCTTTGAGCGCTTCTTGGATGGCAAGGACATCTTGGAGCATTTTCTCCGGCATGTCTAGTTGAGGGTATTCATTGCCCCTAAGGCTTGCCAGAAAGCTCTCGTAGCGGGCGCCGCAGGAATCCAGGAGGGTCTTGGAAGCCTCTTGTTCTTTTTCGACGCCGAGCAAAAAAGGGTAGGAAAACCGAACTCCCATCCTTTACCCCTTGTTGGAATGTTTCGCCGAACCGTCACACCTCCAGCGGCAAGTCCGCAATCAAAAAAGGAAGGGCTCGGCAAGACGTGAATACCTTCGCGCCGCAGCTTGCGTCGGCTGCCCCATGGTCTATTATACCCTCCGCCTTCTTTTAGGCTAATGGGCCTGAAGAATCCCTGCCCCTACCGTCTAAGCTGACGAGGAAGGGGGTGTCTCGGCGATGCCGAGGCGTCTTGAGGGGGCATCTGATAACGCTCCCTCCCCCAGTAGCGGTTCCAATAATCTACCTCCCTGTCCATCAGCCTTGTAAGGTATGGACGAGACCCAAAAAAGCCCAAACCTTTCAAGTTGAACAAGACCGCGAACTCCTGCTCGTCGGGGTTGACGCGCTGCTCGTAGGTAAACAGAATGTCAAAACAATCGCAAGGAGAGTTGTACTCGATCCCGTAGACGGACTCTAAGTTCTTCGATTCTCCGATCAAATAGCGGTTACCGATGTAGGCGGCAAACATGCTGGAAAGCCGGAACTCCATAAGCGTCTGAATGCCGTTGATGTTGTAGATGTCTTCCGTGTTGTACCTGTAGGCAAGCTCGAAGGAGTCCCCCCTCGGAGAGTCGTACCGAAGAAAGGCCCCGAACACGTTCGCCTTTCCTTCCTCTGGGTTGACCTCGAAGCTCGTGTCGAAGAACAGCCTTTCTTTCGGCAAAAATTCAAACGTGTTCTTAATGTTCGAGAAGTGCCGCGTTCGGTTGGACACGTAGTATGGCTCGCGAAAGTTGCCCTGAAGGTCGTACGTTTGGTCGATACGATACCTAAAAAACTCCCTTACCGACCCTTCCACGGTCTTGGCGTAAAAGCGGTTGTTCAGGCTGTAAGTGAACGCGTCTTGGCGAAGGATGTCGTCTTCGGCCGTGTAGTATGGCAACCGTGCCTGGTCGGCGTTCGGCGTGTGCTTAAAATCAAGCCCTGGCTCGAGGATATGGCGCAGCTTCATGACGTTGAAGAACGACACGCCGTAATCCTTGAGAAACTCGCTCGAGGACCTGAACCCTAGAGAGTAGAGCTCTCTCGATTCGACATCTCCCGTCGTGTCGTAGAGGGTTTCCCTCAAGCCCGCGTAAGGTTCGAACGCAAACAACGAAAAAGGAATCGTTGGATACCGAAGGGTCGGTGAAAGGTCGTAGCGCGCCCCCCGTTGGCCTTGCTGGCTGAAGAAGTAATCCATGCTCGTGTCGAAATCGAGCGTGAAGGGAGTACCAAGGACGCCCGGCTTGTAGCTTGCAATCGCCAAATGTGGGAGCTGTTTGAGCGTGTACGGGTCTTCGTACCGAAGGTCCTGAAAATACCGGAATTCGCCCATAAAGAGCGAATCTTCTGTGTTGTAAGCCGCACCTACCTTTGTTTTAAAGTATGGCAGCGTACGGACATCGGAATCGCCGGACAAGTCCCTCACCATAGTGCGGTCGTTGGTGTAGTGGATGTCGGCCCGCATGTAGGCGTCGTCCGAGAAGTCCTGGTGGTGGAGCATGTCAACACGGAACCGCCCCTTTTTAGAATCGTACCGCTCCCTGCGCTCCTGGCCGAAGGACGTGTCGCTGAACCCCGTGGCGTTGATCCAGCCGTAGTTCCTGTCCGAAAAGATATACCGGTACTCGACATCCCCGCCAACGCCCCGCCTCCCTCTGTAGTCGATCGCGAACGTGGCGTCCATGTTCCTGGCAATCTCAAGGTAGAACGGTAGGTTAAACTTAAACCCGTCCCTGTCCGAATAGGCCATTCTCGGCATCAAGAACCCCGTCTGCCGATCTTTCTTTATCGGGGCGATGAACCTGGGCAGGTAGGCGGCCGTGTGCTCAAAGAGTACAACCTTCGCCCCTTTGCCCTTGCTCATCCCGTGGAAGTTGACCTCCATCTCCTTGACCTTGAGCGCCCAGGGCCTTGGCTGGGCGCACAAACAGCTCGTCATTTCGCCGTCTTCGATCAGAAAACGCATCCCCGGCCTCTTGATAAGCCTTTTTCCTCGGATAAAGTACCCCTCGTTTTTGAGCTCGATCGAGCCTTCCTCGAGCTCGAACGTGTCGCGCGGTAGGTCCATCGAGAGTGCCCGGCCGAGGATCAACCCGTAAGGCGCCCTGAGGGCCACGCCGCCCGAGGCTTCGAGCCTGAGCGTCGCGATATGGAGCGTCAATTCGTCCGCCCTTATAAGGAAATCCCCGTAGCGGACGAGCACATGGCCCGTAAGGACGAGCGTTCGGGTTGTATGAACATAATCCGTCCTGTCGGCTTGAATGCCCAAAGGAAGGCGGGAAAGCTCTTGATCGAGGCCGGGGACGCTTTGCGTCTCCGCCCCTTTCGCGGGGAGGACAAACCCACAAAGGAGTGCTAAACCGACCAAAAAGACGCTCGGCCTCATGGTTCCCCTTTTCCTAGCGCCTTAAGCACCTCCCCGGCAAAGTAAAGCGACCCCGTAAGGAGTATCGGTTGTTGACCGTGGAAGAGCTCGAACGCGTCGTAGATTGTTGGAGCAACCATAAAGGGCATGCCCAGCGCACGGGCCTCCCTTGCGATCTCCTGGGCAGGCAAAAGCCGGTCGTGGCCCACCTCGGGAAACACGAACGCAGGATTCAGCCGATAAAGGCATTTTAGCATCGCAGAGACGTCCTTGCCTTTGCTCATCCCGACGATGCAGGCCGGATGCGAGCCTTCGAGCCTTGGACCCAAGAAAGACACGAGCGCGATCGCCCCGTGGACGTTGTGCGCCCCGTCTAGGAGAATAAGCGGGGCTTGCCCGAGCAGCTGCATCCTGGCAGGTAAAAAGGCCGATTTCAGCGCCCCGACCGCCTCTGGCATCCGGACTCCGAGCCCGCGTTCGTTTGCCAGGTGCTCAAGCACGGCCAAAGCGAGGCTTGCATTGGCCGCCTGATGCTCGCCAAGCATGTCAAGCACAATTTCCGCCTTTAAATAGCGCCCTTCGAACACAAACCGCGTGGAGAAAAGCGAGGCCTCAAGAAGACGGTAGCGGACCTGCCTCCCCAAAAAAACTACGCGGACCCCACGAGCCTCTGCAAACCCCTCCAGTCGCGACTGGAGTCCACGCTGAGCAAGATGGGCAAACAAAGGGGCCTCTGGCCTGGCAATTCCAGCCTTTTCCAGGAGGATTTGGTCGAGGCTATCGCCTAGAAAGGCTGTATGGTCTTTCCCGATGCTCGTGATGACGGTGGCAATCCTGCGCTTTGCCAAGTTGGTCGCATCGAGCCTGCCCCCCATGCCTACCTCGAGCACGCCCACATCCACGCCGCTTTCTTGGAACGCGACGAACATGAGGGCACTGAGCCACTCGAAGAACGTGAGAGGCAGCTGAAGTTCTAGGACAGTACGGAGAATTCTATAAAAGGCGGCATCGAGCCGTTCTTCTGGGAGGGGTCGGCCCTGAATCAGGATTCTCTCCGAAGGGTTAAGCAAGTGAGGCGACGTAAAAAGCCCTGTTTTGAGGCCGGAGGCGATCAGCCCCGCAGAAAGGAACGTCGAGGTGGATCCTTTCCCGTTTGTACCGGCGACAAGAATAGAAGGGAAGCCCGCATGCGGGTCTCCCAGCGCATGCAATACGGCCTCAAGACGGCCCAAAGAGGGCCTCATGGAAACGAGTTCGAGCGGATGGAGCGAAAATAGCTCTAGCGGGCTACTAGGGCAAGGAAAGCCTATTGCAGCGCCCACATAAGAGCCCTCAGACGGCCTTCCCACAGAACGCCTTCCTTTGGGCAACCCGAGGCAAGCCTAGGTACCCCCGTTTCCTGCAACAGACGCTCCCTCCTTGGGTCGTTTGGCCCATTTCTTCATGCAGGCCTCCTTGGCCGGCGGCCAGAGGTGATACAAGAACGTGGCAACCTTTTTCTTTAACTCCGCCCTCGGAACAACGCCGTCTATCATCCCCTTGGCAAGCAAGAACTCGGCCCTCTGGAACCCCTCGGGGAGCCTTTGCTTGACGGTTTCCTCGATCACCCTAGGACCTGCAAACCCGATCAACGCCCCGGGTTCGGCCAAAATAACGTCGCCCAGAAAAGCGAAACTTGCCGCAACCCCTCCTGTCGTAGGATCTGTCAGGATGCTTAAAAACGGAACTCCCTCTTTCGAGAGCAGAAGACGCCCGGAGATCGTCCTTGCCATCTGCATGAGAGAAATCGCCCCTTCGTGCATTCTAGCCCCGCCCGAAGCGCTGACGGTGACGAGAGGAATGCGCTCTTCTTTGGCTCTCAGCATGGCCTTAAGGATCTTTTCCCCGACGACGGCCCCCATGCTTCCGCCAAGAAACCCGAACTCGAACACGGCGAGGCTCACGCGAACGCCACTTAGGAGCCCTACCCCCGAAACGAGCGCTTCGGCATGGCCCGTTTTCTTCCTCGATTCCTTAAGCCTAGCCCTGTAAGACTTGC
Source organism: Nitrospirae bacterium UBA2233 (assembly GCA_002347965.1). Taxonomy (GTDB): domain Bacteria; phylum UBA2233; class UBA2233; order UBA2233; family UBA2233; genus UBA2233. The sequence continues at coordinate 14,620 of DDYN01000007.1, forward strand.
TGTCCTTGAACCGTAGCGGATCCCTGGAAAGGATGGCAACGTCCATCTCTTGAAACGTTCCAGGGTCTATGAGCTGCTCGATCCGCTCTTTTGCGCTCATCCGAAAGTGGTACGAGCAAGCAGGGCATACCTTTAGGTTGCGCCCCAAGTCCTTCTTAAACCCGACCTCACCGCACCCGGGGCACTTGACCCACAGGTTCTCTTCGGGCTTCTCGCGCCTGGCCATCAAGAACGCCATAGCAAGGCTCCCTTAACAAGGCTTTCCTTGAGCGCTTCGGCCTTCTTTTGGGCAAGCTGAATCGCTCGTTTTGGGCCACCCTCTGCAATCCCGTCCTCGAGCGCGCGGATCAGCGCGGAGCCCACGATGACCCCGTCTGCAACCTTGCCGATCTGGAAAGCGTCTTCCGGCGTCTGGATGCCAAACCCGACTGCCACAGGAAGGTTAAGCGTAGCCCTTGCCCTCTCGATCGTCAAGGAGAGGGGAGAAATCCGGCCAACCGTTCCCCCTGTCGGGGCGTAGGTCGAGGTGATATAAAGAAACCCTCCGACGAACGGGGCGATCTCTTGGAGTCTTTCTGAGCTCACGTCGTTCGGAACAACCTGGATCGGGTCGATGCGCTCAGACTTGATCGCCCTGTACCATCGGGCGCCCTCCTCGACCGGGAGGTCGACCACCAAGATGCCCGCAGCCTGAAGCTCTTTAAGGCGCATGGTGAGCACATCCAGCCCCATCCGGTAAAACGGGTTGAAGTACCCGAACAAAACCACAGGCAGCCCTTCATTGCGCTCCTTGAGCATCTCGATTGCCTTAAGCGTCCGTTTTAGCCCAAAATTTCCAGACAGGGCGCCTTGCATGGCCCTCTGAATCACTTCCCCGTCGGCCATCGGGTCAGAAAACGGAACGCCTACTTCCAGAATGTCTACGCCCGCTTCATGAAGAGCCAAGGCGAGCTCGACGAAGAACTGCTCGTCTGGAACAGGATATCCAGCCGTCACATACCCGATGAGCGCTTTACCCTGAGAAGCGAAGACATCTTTTATTTTGCTACCCATGGCGGCCCCTCTCGAACGACCCGACGAGATCCAAGTCTTTGTCTCCACGCCCAGAGAGGTTTACCGCGATCAACGTGTCCCTGGAAAACGCCCTGGCATTGGTGATGAGCCAGCCGAGCGCATGAGAGCTCTCGAGCGCCGGAAGAATCCCCTCGGTACTCGCGAGCAACCGAAAGCCCCTGAGCGCCTCCTCGTCGCTCGCCGTCACGAACCTGGCCCGGCCGGTGGATTTTAGGGAGGAAAGCTCGGGCCCCACGCCAGGGTAGTCTAACCCCGCCGAAACGCTGTGCACGGGTGCGATCTGCCCTTCGTCCGTTTGTAAAACGTATGACATGGCCCCGTGCAACACCCCTACCGTTCCGCGTGTCAGGCTGGCCGCATGTTCGCCCATGCCTTCCCCCTTGCCGCCCGCCTCGACCCCGACAAGCGCCACGCCAGCCTCGTCCAAAAACGGGAAGAACGCCCCCATCGCGTTCGACCCACCGCCGACACAGGCGATGAGAACGTCCGGAAGCCTGCCAAAGCGCTCCTTCATCTGGGCTTTGAGCTCGTTACCGATGACGACCTGGAAATCTCGAACAATCATGGGGTAAGGGTGCGGCCCTGCTACCGTACCGAAGAGATAATGCGTGGTCTTCAAATGGCTCACCCAGTAGCGCATGGCCTCGTTAATGGCGTCTTTAAGCGTTCCCTGTCCTTTGGCGACGGGGATCACCTCCGCCCCTAAAAGCTCCATACGCTGGACGTTCGGGGCCTGTCTTTTTAGGTCCTCCGTACCCATAAAAATCTTGCAGGAGTCGAACCCCAATGATGCGGCCACCGTGGCCGTCGCAACCCCGTGCTGGCCGGCCCCTGTTTCGGCAATCAGCTCGCTCTTGCCGAGCATCTTGGCCATGAGGGCCTGGCCCAGCGCGTTGTTGATCTTGTGAGCACCCGTATGACAAAGGTCCTCGCGCTTCAAAACCAGCGTTGCTTCAAGCCCGATCGCCTTGGCTAAGCGTTTGGCCTGCAAAATAGGCGTAGGCCTTCCGGCAAAATCGCGCAGCACCTCCGCAAGGGCCTTCTGAAAGGATGGGTCCTTGCGGATAGAATTGTAGGCCAGCTCCAACTCTTTGAGCGCCCCAAGGAGCAGCTCGGAGACAAACCTGCCTCCGTACTCCCCGAAATAGCCCGCCTTACTCACCCTTATATTTTACCCCCGGTCAATTCGCGGATTTTTCCAGCCGGATCACTGCTCTTTAGAATACCCTCGCCCACAAGAAAGGCGCAAACCCGCGCGTGCCTTTTAAAGGCTAGCACTTGCTCTCTTTTGTCAATGCCGCTTTCGATCACAACCGGCCAGGAACCTAAAGGCTCTCGAAGCAATGCTTCGACCCTCTCATGGTCAATCGTGAGCGAGGCAAGGTCCCTCGCGTTCAGCCCCAATAGCAGCGGCCCTTCGAGGCCCGAAACCTTATCTAAGTCTTTTTCGGAGTGAAGCTCGACCAAAGGCAGAAGCCCTACCGATCTTGAGGCGCTTACGAGCTGTTCAAGCTTGTCTTTGGACAGAATCCGCACGATCAACAAAACGAGGTCGGCTCCGGCAAGGGCCGTTTCGTAAAGCTGGTAGACATCAAAGACAAAGTCCTTCCTGAGTATTGGTCCGCCAAAGGCCTGCCTCGCAACTTCAAGGTCCCTGAGGCTCCCACGAAACCCTAAGGGTTGCGTGAGGACCGACAATGCAAACGCCCCTGAGCCTTCGTAAACCTGGGCTAGCTCCCGGACGTCCAACCGACCGGGAAAAACCCCTCTGGAGGGAGAAGCCCTTTTGATTTCACAAATCAGCTTTGTATCGGGCTCTTTGCCAAGAAACTTGGAAAGGAGCGCCTCCGGGGTTTTTAGGACGAAAGAAGAGAGCTTCTTTTCGAGCTCTACCAAGGGCTCCTTGGCCTTTTTCACCTCGAGATCGGCAAGCGTACGCTCTACGACCTCAGGAAGAAACGGGGTCATCGCCTCGAGCCGCTTTTTTGAAGCGTTCAAACACCCCCAAAGCAGACCTCGTCAAGAGCGCCTCCTTTGCCAAGCCGTAGCCTCCCTTAATACTGCCTGCCAGGCCACGTACAAACAGCGCAAGCCCTGCGTTCAAGGCAACAAGCTCCAGCCAAGGCGAGGGATTGCCTTCTATCACCCGCTGGAAGGCCTCGAGTTGTTCTTCTTGAGTCTCAAGAATCAGCCTTTCTTTAGAAACCCGAGAAACCCCGAAGTCTTCGGGTTCTACCCTCATACGCTCGATCCGGCCGTCCTCTTGAAGAAGGGCCAGGATACTGGAGGAAGCCAAAGAAAGCTCATCTTGGCCGTCCTCGCCGTACACTACGGAGGCCCGCTTACGCCCCAAGATTTTGAGGCACTCCGCAATCAACGGAACATACCGGGAATCGTACACGCCCACGACCTGGTAGGTCAAAGGTAACGGGTTGGTCAGGGGGCCAAGAAGGTTAAACAACGTCCTGAAGGGAAGCTTTGCCCTTAAGCCTTTAACGGCCTGCATGGCGGGGTGGTAGGCTGGGGCCAAGAAAAACCCCACGCCGACCTCTTCAAGCAGCCTTAAGGAGCTATCCGGGTCGAGCGCGACGTTGACGCCAAGCCGTTCGAGCACTTGGGCTGAACCAAGAGCGTTCCTGAATGACCTGTTGCCGTGCTTTGCAACCTTAACCCCGAAGCTCGCCAAGACGAACGCGCTCAGCGTTGAGACGTTCAGAGTCGGGTATGCCTTCCCACCTGTCCCGCAGGTATCCATCAAAGGATAAGGGGGCGGCGTAATTAGAGTAGCGTGCCTTTGAAACACCAGCACGGCGCCCAGGAGCTCGTCTTTCGAAGGGCCTTTCATAGCCAGGGCTGTCAAGAACGCCACCATGAGGGGCTCGTCGATAGAACCATTGATCATGCCCTCGATGAAGCCTTCCGTCTCCTCGACGCTTAGACCACCCCCCTTGAGAAGCGTTTCAACCGCCTTGGATGGCATCTTAGATGAGCTCTAAGAAGTTTCGAAGGAGCTGATGGCCATGTTCCGTCAGGATGGATTCCGGGTGAAACTGAACACCGAATACGGGCAAGCGCCGGTGCCTTATCGCCATAGGCTCGTTGTACTCGCTCACGGCGTGAATTTCAAGGTCTTGAGGAAGACTTTCGGCATCGACGATGAGCGAGTGATAGCGGACCGCGCGAAAAGGGCTGGGAATCTCCTTGAATACGCCGAGGCCGTCGTGGAAAACCATCGAGGTCTTCCCGTGCATCAGCCTCCTTGCCAACACTACCTTGCCGCCGAAGGCTTCGGCGATCGCTTGGTGGCCCAAACATACCCCAAGGATGGGGACCCTGCCCGAGAACCTGCGTACCGCCTCCACGCTGATGCCCGCCTCTTTCGGCGTGCAAGGCCCCGGAGAAATGACGAGCGCGCCGGGGTTTTTCATCTCGAGCGCATCGAGGGATGCCTCGTCATTGCGCACGACCTCCGGGAGCACTCCAAGCTCGCCAAAATACTGGTAGAGGTTGTAAGTAAAGGAATCGTAGTTGTCTATCAAAAGGATTCCGGACATGCCCTTTCCCTAGGCGTTGGTTGCGATCGCGATCGCCTGAGCCATGGCCATCGCCTTATTCTTGACTTCATCCTCTTCGCTGGCAGGGTCGGAGTCGGCCACGATGCCGCCGCCGGCCTGGAAGTAGGCCGTGTCTCCCCGAA
>DDYN01000049.1 GCA_002347965.1 Nitrospirae bacterium UBA2233
GTCCGCGCGCTCCACGACGCCTTCGGGCTCGATAAGGAACCGTAGCGTTAAATGCTACGCCCAGCCATGATAGCCGGGACATTCTTGTCCCGGCGGGAAAGACGAGCGGGACAAGGGTTCGGCCGTATCCCCTCCCTGATAGCCGGGACATTCTTGTCCCGGCTGGAAAGGCATGAAAGACAAGGCCTTGGAAATGCGGGGCAAGAATGCCTTGGCTATAGGTAGGGGAAAACAATGAAAAATCGGGTGGACATCTACGATACGACGCTAAGGGATGGTACCCAGTCTGAAGACATCAGCTTTAGCCTTGAAGACAAGCTAAAGATTGCAAAAAAGCTTGCCCAGCTTGGGGTGGCCTACATCGAGGGCGGTTGGCCGGGGGCGAACCCCAAAGACTCCGAGTTCTTCCAAAGGGCCAAAGACCTTGACATTGCCCCTAGCGTACTGGCGGCCTTCGGTTCGACAAGACGGCCTTTAACCCTAGCCCATCAAGACTTAAGCCTGGCCGCGTTGATCGAGGCCGACACCCCCGCAGTGACGATCGTCGGCAAGAGCTGGGATTTGCACATCATACAGGGCCTCAAGACGACGCTCGAAGAGAACCTTTCGATGGTCGCCGACTCCATCGCGTTCTTGAAGTCAAAAAAAAGGCTGGTCTTTTTCGATGCCGAGCACTTCTTCGACGGGTTCACGCACAACCCCGACTACGCGCGCGCCGTCGTTCGGGCCGCGTTTAAAGCCGGGGCGGACGGGGTCGTTCTGTGCGACACGAACGGCGGGTTTTTGCCGTTTGGCGTTCACGAGGTGCTCCAAGGCATCCAAGAAGAGCTCAAGGGGCGCTACTTCGGCATTCATACCCACAACGACTCCGAGAGCGCCGTGGCAAACGCGCTCGTGGCCGTAAGGCTTGGCGCTTCCCAGGTTCAAGGGACGATCAACGGGTTCGGCGAGCGCTGCGGCAACGCAAACCTCTGCTCGCTTATCCCCAACCTTACGCTCAAGATGGGGGTTGCTTGCATCCCCAAAGAGAACCTTATGCTCCTTAAAGAAACCTCGGAGCTCGTGTACGAGCTCGCCAACCTCTCCCCCAACCGGCACCTGCCCTACGTGGGCGAGAGCGCCTTTACCCATAAGGGCGGGCTACACGCTTCCGCCGTTCAGAAGAACGCCAGAACCTACGAGCACGTAGACCCGAAGCTCGTGGGCAACGTGCAGCGCATTCTGGTAAGCGAGCTCGCCGGGCGCTCGAACGTGCTTGCCAAGGCAAGCCAGCTCGGCATCGCCCTCGATGGCAACGGGCATGTCCTCGATCATGTCTTGAAACACATCAAGCTGCTCGAGCACCAAGGCTACTCCTTCGAGGTGGCCGACGGCTCGCTGGAGCTCTTGCTCAGGCGCGCGCTGAACCCAAACCTGCCTAAGTTCTTCAAGCTGCTCGCCTTTCGTGTGCTAGACGACAAGCGCCAGGAGGACAGCACGCCCTTTTCGGAAGCGACCGTCATGCTGGAGGTGAGCGGCAAAACAGAGCACACCGCGGCGATAGGAAACGGCCCGGTGAACGCCCTGGACAACGCGCTCATGAAGGCGCTGCGCAAAGTATATCCCGTGCTCGAACCCGTAAGGCTGTTGGATTATAAGGTGCGCGTCTTGACCCCGGACAAGGGCACAGCGGCCAAGGTACGCGTCTTGATCGAGGTGGGCGACGGCGAGCGTTCCTGGACGACGGTGGGCGTCTCCGAGAACGTGATCGAGGCTTCTTGGCAGGCACTTACCGAGGCAATCGAACTCAAGCTCCTTCGCTCTAACACGCAAGGCTCCCGATAGGCGGGACAAACACGTCCCGCATTTGAATGGCCTCTCTATAATCTTCGCCTTGCATAGCCTTCGATGTCGCGTGGCAATTGACCCAAGGCTGTGGTAAATTAAAGCGAATCGCCTTAAGGTAAGGTTAAAAAGTGCTCACCAACCCTGTCGCGGCCAGGCTTATCGAGCGCGCCGAAGGCCTGCTTGCCGGAGGTTAAAATGAAGGGGTTTCCATGGCCCAGCCCGTCCTGTTAGCGATCGACATCCAAGAGAGGCTCTTCCAGGCTATGCCCGAAGACGACCGTTCGAGTCTTCTCAAGGCTGTCCCTGCGCTTATCCTTCTCGCAGGCCACGAAGGCTGGGAGGTCTGGGTTACCGAGCAGTACCCCAAAGGGCTCGGACCAACGATTCCGGAAATTCATGACACGTTTCTGCCTAATGTGCTTCGGTTTGAAAAGACCGAGTTTGACGCCTGTCGCAACCCTGATTTTGCCCATAAGCTCGAAAACCTTCCCCTTGAGACGCATTTTTTTGTGGTCGGTATCGAGGCGCATGTCTGCGTTTACCTAACGGCCATGTCCCTCAAGGCAAAAGGGTTTGCCGTGACCGTTCTTGCCGATGTTGTCGCTTCCAGAAGGGCACTGTGTCGTAGCTTATCGTTGGATGCACTCGCTACACAGGATATTCGCATCCTACCGTACGAAACTATTCTTTTTGAGGCACTTCGAGCGAGCACCCACCCGGCTTTTCGGAAGATTAGTCAGCAGATCCGATGAGCTATTAAGTTTTTTCCTCATTCAACGATCCTATATATGTAGGGATATAGTAGCAAAAGGGGCTTTAAATGTCGTCTCAGTATCCTGATGTTGTCTATATGGTTGTTTACCCAATGCGCTATACAGATATTTATCGCTTTGTTAACGGGCCTTTTGAGAGGCTAACCCATCCGCAGGTTAGGCCGGATCTTCCTCAAGAGGCATCATACAAGCAGGTTCAGCTAAACCCGAGGGAAGCCGTACCGCAGGCCCTTAAGGGTGATCGAATCTCGATCAGCCCGGAGGCTGAAAGCAAAGTTCCGAATCTTCCCCAAGGAGCGCAAACCATAGGGTTAGCGGAGCAAGCACTCCCGCCCGGGCCTTATGAGAGCCTTAACCGTGATCTGGGCCGATATTTCATTACACCCGAACCGGAACCTGCGAGGTTGCCGCTGGATGGGGCGGAGGGTTCAGAGGGTGGGTCCATGCAACGGGCCGAGGTGCAAAATCCCGCGAACGCAAAGGGAGCGCCCGTCATGGAGGGTGAGGCCCCCCTTGCCCGGCCGATGCAGCTGCCCGAGGAACTCTCTTCGCCAAGTTTGCAAACATAACGTTGGTCGTTAGGAAGTAATATATAATATGAAGGAGGAGGATAGGGGCTATGCCGGTAACAGTGACATCTAACGCGACAGGAATTCAGATCATGCGCTATTTGGACCAGGCGGTGGGTAACGTGAACGACATCTCCCAGCACATGGCTGCTGGTAAGCGAATAATCAAGGCCTCTGACGACCCTGTGGACGCACTTACAATAGACCGGGTGCAGTCGGAGATTTCTGCCATCAACCAGTCGCTCAAGAATACGAATTATCTCCTTGATACACTCTCCGTCGCCGATCAGGGCCTTCAGGGGATTGCCAATACGTTGCACCAAATGAGCGATTTGGCGTACAGAAGTGCCACAGAAAAGCTTACCGAGGCCGAGAGACGCTCTCTCGACCAGGAGTTTCGTCAGCTCAAGAACTCGCTCACCAAACTTGTGAACGATACTGAGTATAACGGTATCAAGATCCTCCGAGACATGCAGTTTTACGGGGTCACCCAAGAAGGCGGACTTCTTCCGGGAGCGGGCGGGTCGCGTGCTCAAGAGCTTGGGCCTAACTACTTTCTGGGGTTGGGGCCGTCATACTACTTGGGTAAGCTTGCGAACGATCCGACAACGCAAGTGGGGACTGGGCCAAACCGAGGCGGAGAAATAGCTGACCGCACGATTGTTAGCATCATAGACACGCTCCAGATGCTGCGGGATGCGGGGCTCGTAACGTCATTGAACATGCAAGGCGTGCCAGATTATCCTCCCCAGTACGGTGCAGGCGGTCTTGCGATGGAAGCAGAGATACAAAATTCCAGGCAGTTTGGCGGTATCTACGCACCCGAGGATGCAAGGAAGGTTTATTACCTCTTGAACGGTATCCGGACGCCGCAAGGAAGGGGAAGGGATATCGCTCAAGCACCACTCGCTGGAGCGTCGCAAGGCTCACCCGGAGTTTCGGGCCCCGGAATGCTGGAGCAGGTTCTTGTGAACCGTGCGAACTTGGGGGCAACGTACAAAGCCGTTCAGATGACGCAGGAAAACTTGAAGAACATGCTTTCTGTCAACACGGCAGCGCTCGAGCGGCTGGAATACCTTGACATGGCCCAGGCCAAGCGCGACCTCGACACGGAGAGTGTGCTGTCGCAGTCGGCTGCTGCCATGCTACCTTATGCTAACTTTATGCCGAGCCTGGCTTTGAGTATCATCCAGCAGACCCAGGGCGGGCCGTAAAGATTTAAGGTTTTTGTTCGGTCATAACGCGCTTCAAACTTAAAAAAAATGGAGGGAATTCGATGCGCAAGACCAGTGTGAAGGGTGCAACCCTTGCAAGCTACTCGACGATGTCTGGTATTCCTGAAATGATGAACAGCTTTACTCTGAGTTACCAGAATTCGTTTGTTTTTTTAAACGGCATCATCACAAACTTATTCGGCTCTCTTCCCGTCCTTTATGACAATTTCTTTGGGTCCTTTAATACCTTGTTCCAGTCGTTGGGCATGGGTGCAGTTCCGGCAGCCGGCGGGGCGGTGCCTACGCTTGGAGGGGCAACCACGAACGCGCTCCAATACGGCCAGCAGTTCTATTATTAGCTACTAGTAGCTGTTGGTAGTTGCTATTAGCCACTATATTAGCCACTAAAAGGAGGGAATGTATGATAAAAAGAACAAAGAGGGGCCCATCCATGGCCATTCCCGTCATCGATCTCTCGCCGATGTCTATGCAGATGTCGGGAAAGACTGGGATGAAGCCTGCGGCGGGAGCTGCCGGAGGAGCCTATGGTACCCCGATGGGCGGAATGCAAACTGGATATTTTTAAAACAATATGCAAATAGTTAATACATTCAGCAGGAGAGCATGAATATGAGAAAGATGACCAAGAGAGGCCCTGAGCTTGCGGTTCCTTTATTAAATGGGTCGACCTATTTCTTGGGTGGGGTCTCGTCGTCCTTAGGCGGTTTTGTGGGGGATATTGGGGCCGCATTTTCTGGCGCTTCCAACCAGCTGGGTGCAACAATTGCAACTTATGTGAGTGCGAAGAAAGGTGGAGGCGCAGCTGGCGGAGGTTATTACATGGGGTACTAAGAAATAATTCGGCAATAAAAGGCGTGTTTCGGCTTCTAAGGCCGTAAAAGCCTGAGCAGTATAGAGTGTTGGTGTCAATATTATGTGAATTCCGTCTTCGCAACGCATGATGATTGTTGTGTAGGCTTGGCAAGCCCACCTATCTATGGGTGGGCTTGCCATTGAGTATCCTGAACGCACAGATAAAGCTTTTCCCTGCTGTTTTTTAGTTACGTACACAAAGAGGGCGTATCCGTGTCGTTGTGGAGCCGAAGAAAAGAAACCCACATGACTTTTGCGGTGATATATTTTGACCTAACGGCCTATACCTCGACCTCTTCTGTCATTAAGGGCCATTTTGTCTGTTGCCGGTTTCGTACCGCTGTCCAATGTCCATGAGGTCTATTAAGGGGAAAGCGTATGCTCGGTAGGCTGTCCGGTTACCAGAGAAGGGCGCTGGTTGAGTCATGATATTCCCGATCGGCTCTATTCAGTCGCTTCCGCCGAGTATTGCGCTTTGGTCCGGACAAGTGAGCTATGCGCTCGTTGGTCCGACGTTGAACCTGCTGTTGACGCTTCTACAGCTTATTCAAGTGCCACCCGCCGTTCCTGGCCCTCAACAGCCTATGGGCGGCGGATTTTAACTCTTCGGACCTAAAGGGGTCAGGTTATGCTCACGGGTACCTTAGGGAGTGCCACGCTTGTCGGGCAATCGTTGCCGAACCTTGTTGTCGCCACGGTCGGTGCGTTTCTAACCCCATTCTTGCCGACTATTCTTCAGCTCATGGCTGCCTTACCTAATCTTCAGAATGTTTCTGGCGCATTGACCTCCCTTCTCGGCTCCTTACCCGGCCAGCTTGCCGGACTCGTAGGCGGGCTGGGAGGGGCTCAGCCACCGCCCACCCAGGCCATTTCTACGGCTTCCCCGACCGGCTTCTTCTGGACGGGCTAATCCAGACAGCCCCAGATTATCCCGTTATCCCGCACACCTCTTTACCTGCACCCCCCACAACGATAGGCAGAACATTCTTGTCCCGCTTTTCAGGGCAGTACCCGCCGGGGCAAGAAGGTCTTCCATGACCCCCTAGGGAAACCCATGCTCGTTCTCTACGGAAAAACGCTCGAGCATGCCAGCCGTCAGGGTTTTTCTTGTTTCGGGCTGTCCATCGCGTACGACCCTATGGTGGCTATCGCGGTCGTCCTCGCCCGTTCTTGGCCGTGGCGCGCCCGGCAGGGCTCGAACCTGCGGCCTAAGGATTCGAAGTCCTTCGCTCTGTCCATCTGAGCTACGGGCGCACATGAAGGGAGATTATAGTATAATGAGAAAAGAAGATAGATTCTAGCCTTGAGCCTATGGGGTCCTTGTTGCATGGGTCTTAGGTGCAGGGCCAGGCGGGATCCGCCCGAGGGTGATGGATAACCAAGACGTAGGGGGAGTAGGCATGGACCTTAAGGATCTCATCCAAAAAGATAGGGAGCGTAAAAGAAAAGAAAAGTTTGAGGGCACGTTTTTGGATTACCTCGAGCTTGTCAAAGAAGACCCAACCACTCCAAAGCTTTCCCACAAGAGAATCTACGACATGGTCAGCCGGGATGGCTACGAGACCTTGGACCCAGAAAAAGAGGTTCGCGTCCGGAACATTTACGGCGAGAAAGTTCGTGTTTACAACTTTTTCAAGGACGAGTTTTTTGGAATTGAGAAGGCGATCGAAGAGATCGTCAAGTACTTCCACGCGGCAAGTCTTGGCGGTGAGGAAGCCCGTCAGATGCTCTACCTGGTGGGCGCGGTGGGCTCTGGCAAAAGCTCTCTTGTCGAAAAGCTCAAATCCGCGCTCGAGGAGCGGGAGCAAATCTACGCCCTTAGCGGCTGTCCAATGCATGAAGAGCCGTTGCACCTCGTGCCCCGCCACCTGCGCGGGCAGTTCGAAGAAGAGCTCGGCGTCAAGATCGACGGCGACCTTTGCCCCGTGTGCCGCTGGCGGCTCGTGAACGAGTACGATTCGCAGTACGAGCGTTTTCCCGTCAGGCTTGTCTCGTTCTCCAAGCGCAACCGTATCGGGATCGCGGCCGTCCCGCCCGTCGACCCGAACAACCAGGATACCTCTGTTTTGATCGGGAGCGTGGACATCTCCAAGATAGACAAGTACCCGGAGGACGACCCAAGGGTTCTTCGCCTCAACGGCGCGTTCAACGTGGGCAATCGTGGCTTGATCGAGTTCATCGAGATTTTTAAGAACGAGATCGAGTATTTGCACACGATCATCACGGCCACGCAAGAAAAAGTCATCCCCGCACCAGGAAAACAGAACCTGATCTACTTTGACGGCGTGATCGTGGCGCACTCGAACTTTGCCGAGTGGAACAAGTTTAAGTCCGAGCTCACGAACGAGGCGCTTCTCGACAGAATCGTCAAGATTGAGGTTCCCTACTGCGTGGAGCTCGACCAAGAGGTGCGGATTTATCAGAAATACATCAAAAAAAGCCACTTTGAGGCGCACATTGCACCCGGGACGATCCGTTTCGTCTCTATGTTTGCCGTGTGCTCGCGGCTCAAGGAGACCAACAAGGTAGACATCCTGACCAAGATGAAGCTCTACAACGGAGAGGATGTTATCGACAAGGGCAAGGTCAAGAAGGTCTCCGTCCAGGAGCTCAAACGCGATGTAGAAGGGGAAGGTTTCTCTGGCATCTCGACGCGCTTCGTCATGAAGGCGATCTCGGACGCGATCGTTGAAAGCGAGCACGAATGCATCAACCCCTTACAGCTTCGGGATGTCCTGATCCGGAAGGTTCGTCAGCTTACTATTGCGGATGAGGAGAAGAAGCGCTACTTGACGCTTCTTACCGATACGCTCCACAAAGAGTACCTAAAGGAGCTCGAGCGGGAGATCATGAGGGCATTCGTCCACGCCTACGAGGAGCAGGCCGAGGGGTTGTTCAACAACTACGTTGACCATATCGAGGCGTTCTGCAACAAGACCAAGCTCAAAGACCCGGTTACGAAAGAAGAGGTCAACCCAGACGAGCATTTTATGCGCTCGATCGAGGAGCAGATCGGCATTGTGGGCGAGGCGGCCAAGGGGTTCCGCCAGGACGTCATGGCATACTTGATGAGCATGTTTCGGAAGAACGAGAAGGTAGCCTGGAGAAGCTACGAACCCTTGAAGGAGGCCGTCGAGAACAAGCTTATGGCAAGCGTTAAGGACCTCTCCAGAATCGTGACGAAGGCGAAGATCCGCGACAAGGAGCAGCAGCAGAAGTACAACGTCATGGTTGCCAAAATGATCGAAAACGGCTACTGCGAGCACTGCGCCGAATCGCTTTTGAAATACGCGGCCAACAACCTCTGGACGACGGAATAACAGGAGGCTGCCCATGGCCATTTTTCAAGACCCCATAACCGACGAGCGGCCAGACCCGACCGCGGCCGACAGGGCCAGGCACAAAGAAAAGGTCAAAGAGGCGATCAAGGAAAACATCGCGGACATCGTGGCAGAGGAGTCCATCATCGGCCAAAGCGGCGACAAGGTCTTCAAGGTTCCCATCCGCGGTATGAAGGAGTATCGGTTTGTCTACGGGGACGATGCAGGCGTAGGGCAGGGGTCCGGCAATGAGAAGCGGGGCGATGTTGTCGAGAAGGGCGGAGTTCAAGATGAGCTCGGCAGGCAGGGTGCTGGCAACCAGAAGGGTGCCGAGTACTACGAGACGGAGATTACGCTCGAGGAGTTAACCGACATCCTGTTTGACGACCTCATGCTGCCCAACATGGTCAAACAAAGGCTCAAAGAGGTCGAATCCAAACGCGACGTCGTGTTCAAGGGGGTCCGAAAGAAAGGCATTATGGTCCGTCTGGACAAGAAGCGGACGGTCGTCGAAAAGCTCAAGCGAAAAGCGGCGCAAGGGCGGATGGAAGATGAAGAGTTTTCCTTCACCGAGGATGACCTTCGCTTTAGGAAGCGCACGGAGAGGATGCGGAAGCACTCGAACGCCGTCGTGTTTTGCGTGATGGACACCTCGGGCTCGATGAACAACACCAAAAAATTCCTGGCCAGGAGCTTTTTCTTCCTGCTCTACAAATTCTTGGAGCTCAAATACCAAAACATCCAGGTTGTGTTCATCGCGCACACGACCGAAGCCAAGGAGCTCTCGGAGGTCGAATTTTTCACGAAGGGTGAAGACGGGGGAACGTACCTTTCCTCGGGCCAGAACAAAGTCCTCGAGGTTGTGCATGAAAGGTACGACCCGAACGCATGGAACATCTACGTGTTTCATGCCTCGGATGGCGACAATTTCGTCAACGACAACGAGCGCAGCATTCGGTCGATGAAAGAGCTCTGTCAAATTGCCAACCTAGTCGGCTTCTGCGAGATCGACTTGGCCGAGGATGCGTTTTACTACTCCGGCTCGTCCAAGATCCTCCACCTGTACCATAGCGCGCTTGCCTCCTACCCCAACTTCTCCACGGCCGTAATCAAGAACAAGTTTGACATCTACAACGCGTTTCGGAAGGTCATCAAAAACGACAAGACCGGCGGGGTCGAGGAGGCCTATGCCTAGCTACACTAAGCAAGACCTCGAAGACTACGCCAGGAAGGTCGAGCAAAAGGCGGCTGAATTCGGCCTCGATCACTACGAGGTGGTCTACGAAGTGTGCGGCCACGCGACGATGATCAACCGGATGGCCTACTCGGGGGTTCCGTTTCGCTACCACCACTGGTCGTTCGGTAAGGCCTACGACGTGATCAACACGAGCTACACCTACGGCGTGGGGGGTTTGCCCTATGAGATGGTCATCAACGCAAACCCTGCGATCGCCTACTTAATGGCGGATAACCCGTTGGCTGTCCAGGTCTTGGTGATGGCGCACGTCTTGGGGCATGTAAATTTCTTCAAGCACAACTACGTGTTCAAGAAGACCTACCCGCAGGATGCGCTCGCAAGCTTCAAGGTGCATGCAAGACGGATCAACGGGTTTATCGATACATACGGAATTTCGAAGGTCGAGAAATTTTTGGACGCGGCCAAGGCCTTAGAATTCAATACCATGCGCATGGTCTTGCTCCTCGAAGAAGGTCCCATCGAGCCCGAGGAGTGGAAGCCCAGGAAAAAAGTGGAAGAACCGGCGGAGGATATTTTGCTGTTTATCAGGGACCACAACCCCATGCTTGAGCCTTGGCAGAAGGATGTCCTCACGATCGTCCGCGACGAGGCCCTGTATTTTCTCCCGCAGATCGAAACGAAGATCATGAACGAGGGCTGGGCAACGTTTTGGCATTATCGTATAATGAACGCTTTGGAGTTGCCGTTCGACATGCAGATGGAGTTCTTGAAGCTCCACAACCGGATCGTGCAGCCCTCTTCCGGAACCGTCAACCCTTACGCGCTCGGGTTTGCCATCTGGCAGGATTTGGAGGGCCGGATGGGTTTGGAGGAGCTCTTTTCGGTAATGGAGGCCAATCGGGACGTTTCCTTCGTTCGCCAGTTCTTGACCCGCGACATTATGGAGCGACTCCACATGTTCGCCTACAAGAAAAAAGGGGCGAGCGAGGTGGTTATCAAAGAGGTTGCAGACGAGAAGGGCTGGAAGGACGTACGCGAAGAGTTGATCCGTTGGGTCGGCGTAAACAGCCTGCCGGTCATCAAGATTGTAGACGTCGAACCCGACGGCATGCTCGTGTTGAAGTACTTTGGAGACGGAAGGAAGCTGGATCCCGAATACAAGGAGCACACGCTTCGGTACGTCGAGCTACTGTGGGGCAATCGGGTCAAGATGCTCGAAGCACCCGTGGCGAAGGTTTCGTAGGTAGGTTAACCTAAACGCTTTAGGAGTTTGTTCATGGAAACGGTAAGGACAGAGTTTGCGACGCCTAAAACAAAGAAGCAAGGCTGGTATCTTGTGGACGCAAAAGGGGTGAACCTAGGAAGGCTCTCGGCTAGGCTTGCCCGTATTCTCATGGGGAAGCATAAGGCTTGCTACACCCCCCACGAGGATACTGGGGACTATGTTGTCGTAATCAACGCCTCGAGCGTGAGCGTAACCGGAAAAAAGATGACAGACAAGGTATACTACAGCCATTCCGGCTATCCCGGGGGCATCAAAGAAAGGGTGCTCCAGGATGTGTTGGCGGTTCATCCGGAGAGGGTGCTCGAACATGCCATTCGCGGGATGCTTCCCAAGAATCGGCTTGGGCGGGCCATGTTCAAGAAGCTCAAAGTGTACGCGGGGGAAACGCATCCCCACGAGGCGCAAGGGCCTGTCAAGATCGACCCGCTGAAATTTTAACGAAGAGAGGAAAAAGAAAGAATGGCCATGCTCTCACACGCGGTTGGAAAGCGAAAGACGGCGAGCGCGCGGGTGTTCCTAAAAGAAGGCGCGGGAAAAATCATGGTGAACGGCAGGTCGATCGAGGATTATTTCCCGACGGCGATGCTTCAGAATACAATCAAAACGCCGCTACGGATCGTTCAGCGTGAGGAAATTTACGACGTCGCCGTGAACGTCGGGGGGGGCGGCGTTTCTGCCCAAGCGCAGGCGGTTAGGCACGGCATTGCCAGGGCGCTCGTGCTCATGAACCCAGAGCTTCGGCCGGTCTTTAAAAGGGAAGGGCTGTTGACCCGCGACCCAAGAGAAAAAGAGCGCAAGAAATACGGCCAGCCCGGCGCAAGGAAGCGCTTCCAGTATTCCAAGCGTTAGAACTCTTGGAGGGCTTGGCTTGACGCGTGGGCCGGTGCGGGTTGCCATCTTTGGGGCGAGCGGCTACACGGGCTATGAGCTTCTTCGGCTGCTCCGCGGGCACCAAGGCGTGACGATTTACCGCTTGTTTCGAGAAAACCCCCCGTACGGCCCGCTCGAGGCGTTGGGCGGGCCCTGGGCGCATTTTCAAGGGCTTTGCTTCGAGGCCTACGAGGAGAGCTTGCTTGAGGGGGTGGATGTAGCCTTTTTGGCGCTGCCCGCGGGAAGCGCCGCGCCTTTTGTGCCAGGGCTTCTTAAGAAGGACATCCGCGTTGTTGACCTAAGCCCCGATTTTCGGTTTCGAACGAAAGCAGGATACGAGGCTGTTTACGGTCCTCACCCATGCCCCGAGCTGCTTGAAGAGGCGGCATACGGCCTTCCAGAATTCTTCGGAAAATCCATCCAAAACGCGCGACTCGTGGCAAACCCAGGCTGCTATGCCACCGCAACGCTCCTGTTTTTGTATCCTTTGGTAAAAGAGGGCCTTATCGGGCAAGGGCCGATCGTAGCGGACGCGAAATCCGGGTTCTCCGGGGCGGGCAAAAAGCCCACCCAAACGGGTGTATTTTCGGAGGTCAACGAGAATTTTCGGGCGTACAGCCCGCTTGTTCACCGTCATGCCCCTGAAATGCTCGACGTGCTCGATAGGTTGGGGGCCAAAGGGGTTTTACTTCGTTTTGTGCCCCATTTGCTGCCCATCAATCGCGGAATTCTGGCTACGCTTTACGTCCCGCTTGTGCGTGCCATGGGTTTCTCCGAGATCGCATCGGCATTTCAAGCCTGCTACGAAGGTTCTCCTTTCATCCGCCTCCTGCCCGGTGGCGTACTGCCGGAAACGAGCGCCGTACGAGGCACGAACTTCTGCGACATCGGGTTTGTAAGTGTAAAGGAGTATCCAGAGCTCGTCGGGTTCTCCTGCATCGACAATTTGACCAAAGGGGCGAGTGGCCAGGCCATCCAGAACTTCAACCTGATGATGGGGTTCGAGCAGACATGCGCGCTCTTGGGAGCGCCTTTGTATCCTTAGGGCCGTGGAGCGGTGAGTGGGGTTTGTTCTTATGGAAGAGTGTGGTATAGCTAGGAAGAAGGCTTAAAAACGTCCCATTCAACGGACTGTTGCACGCAACAATAGGGGGGACCGCGCATGTTTTCCCGCCTGAAAGAAGACGTCCAGACGGTTTTTGCCAAAGACCCTGCCGCTCGGAGCGTGCTGGAAGTGCTCTTGTGTTACCCCGGGCTTCATGCCCTTTGGTTTTACCGGGTTTCCAACGTCCTTTGGAAATGGAACGTAAAGTTGCTCGCTCGGCTGCTGTCGCATTTCGGGAGGCTCATGACGGGGATCGAGATTCATCCGGGATCAAAAATAGGCAGGCGCTTTTTTATCGACCACGGCATGGGTACGGTTATCGGCGAAACGGCCGAGATTGGCGACGACGTGCTGATGTACCAAGGTGTGACCCTGGGCGGCACGAGCTTGAAAAAAGGGAAGCGGCATCCGACGATCGGCAACGGCGTCGTGATCGGCGCCGGAGCCAAGGTGCTGGGACCGATAAGGGTAGGACACAAAGCAAGGATAGGGGCGGGAACCGTCGTGACTAGGGATGTTCCTGACGGGGCGACCTGCGTGGGAGTGCCCGGCAGGGTCATCTTCAAGGCTTCCTCGGAAAAAGGCCAGACCATCTATTTAGGCTCCCCCTGCAACGATGGCTCGCTCCCCAAAGAGCTCGAGTGCAGGCCCGACTGATTGTTTATTCACCCATCGTACGATAGGCAAGGTAAACACGCCCCGCGTTTGCAGGGCCTATCCTATCCGCCGGGCCTGGAAAGGCCCGGCTATCGAAGCCTGTGCCTTGCCCGCGGCGCCTGGGCTGGAAGCCTTGGGCGAAATGTTGAATATTGGAATAGGTTTTGATGAAAGCAAAAGTCTACCTTGATTTCAACGCAACCCATCCAATCCTTCCTCAGGTACTCGAGGCCGTAGTTCATGCAGAACAACAGGCCTTCGGCAACCCTTCTTCGCTCCACTGGGCTGGCAGGGCGGCCAGGAAGGCGTTGTACGAAGCCCGCCGTAAACTCGCCCTAGGGCTCGGGGTTTCGCCGGATTCCATCCTGTTTACGGGGTCTGCAACGGAGGCAAACAACCTCGTGTTCCGCGGGCACTACGAGGCCTTTCCTTCGGCCAGGACCTACGCTGTATCCGCGGTCGAACACCCGAGCGTCCTGCGGGCGGCGGAAGCCCTTAGAAACAAACGGGCGCGTGTACTTTTTTTGGACGTGGACCGCGACGGACAGGTCGACCCGAGAAAGCTCCGGGTTGTCCTCGAGAAAGCAGGTTTAGAGGGCGGCCTTCTTAGCCTTATGGCGGCGAACAACGAAACGGGCGTGCTCTTTCCCGTTTCTGAAGCGGCGGAAATAGCCCATGCGCACGGCATGCTCTTCCATACGGACGCCGTCCAGGCCTTGGGTAAGGTTCCTTTTGATCTTGAATCCATGGGTGCGGATTTCGCGAGCTTTAGCGCCCACAAGATCGGCGGGCCGAAAGGCGTGGGGTTGCTTTACGTCAAGAACAAGCGCTCGATGGAGCCTTTTATCCTTGGGGGCTCGCAGGAGTTCGGCCTACGGGCAGGGACGGAGAACGTCGCCGGGGCCGTAGGGTTCGCCAAGGCCTTTGAGATTGCAAGCGAGCACCTCGACGCCTTTGAAGCCCACACCAGAGCACTCAAAGAAGTGGCTGTTTGTCGCCTTAAAGAACGTATCGGCGGGGTTATAGTTCACTCCGAAGGGGCGAGGACGCTTCCTTCGACCCTAAGCATAGGGTTTGAGGGCGTTGACGGAGACGCTCTTTTAATGGGATTGGACATGGAAGGCTACGCGCTCTCTTCGGGCAGCGCGTGCTCTTCGGGCAAGATCGAGCCCTCCCACGTGCTTCTTGCGATGGGCGTCCCGCGTCGGGTCGCCCAAGCCTCCCTGCGGGTTAGCCTTTCTTTGTCAACCACCCGTAAGGAGGTCGAAGGCCTATGCGACGCCGTTGAGGGGGTCGTTGCCCGCCTTAGGGCATCTAGATAGCCAAGGCAAACACGCCCCGCGTTTGCAGGCCTATCCTATCCGCCGGGCCTGGAAAGGCCCGGCTATCGAAGCCTGCGTCTTGCCCGCGGCGCCGGGGCTGGAAGCCTTGGGCTTTCGGCAGCGGAAATGTCCCAGCCCATAAAGCTTTTCAAAAAGAAAGGCAAGCATGCCCCGCATGATGAATGGGGACGATCTGCGACGATAGATAGAGAGCTTGTTGTTGTCGGCCTAAGCGGAGGCGTGGACAGCGCGCTCGCCGCCCGCCTCGCTCGGCGCGAAGGAAAGGAAGTGGTCGGCGTGTTCCTGCACCAGTGGGACGTGCCCGATGCCGTGGCGAGACGCTGCTGCAGCCAGGCGGACTGCTTCGATGCCAGGGCCGTTGCGGACGAGCTAGACATTCCGTTTGTGGTTCTTGATGCCAAGGAGATCTTCCGGAGCGAGGTGGTAAGCCCTTTTGTCGAAGGATACCTGAAGGGTACCACTCCCAATCCTTGCGTGACCTGCAACGAGCGGGTGAAGCTCCTTGTCCTCGCGTCCAAGGCTCTCGAGCTTGGAGCAAAGGCGCTCGTCACGGGCCATTACGCAAGGGTGTTGTTCGACCCGGACGCCCAAGCCTACCGCCTGTTTCGGGGGGTTGATCCAAGGAAAGATCAAAGCTATTTTCTTTACCGGGTTCCCCAACAAACCCTTCGGATGCTCAACCTTCCTTTGGGCGTCATGACGAAAGACGCGGTGAGGAGGCTTGCAGGCCAACACGGGCTTTCAATCGCGTCCAAGCCCGATTCCCAACAGCTGTGCTTTTTGGGCGCTATGAACGCGGGAGAGTTCGTCGAGCGTTTTACCGGCGTGTCCTCGGAGGCGTGTGGAGACATCGTTGACCCTTTTGGTAATTTGCTAGGGAGGCACTGCGGCGTGTTCCGGTTTACGGTGGGTCAAAGGCGAGGGATAGGGGTATGCTACCAGGAGCCTCTCTACGTTTCACGCATCGAGCCTCACTCTCAAAGGGTGTTCGTCGCCCCGAAAGATGGGCTTTTTTCGAGGGCGCTCCGCTTCGGGCGGGCCAGCTGGGTTTGGAGGCTTCCCCATGAGGGGAAGCCGTACGAAGTTCAGGTGCGCGCCCATCATAGCTCGATCAGGGCCGTATTGCGGGAGGTTCACGCGGATGGGGGCTGGCTTGAACTCTTAGAGCCCGTGTTTGCCGTCGCGCCCGGCCAATCCGCGGTCCTCTACGACGGCGAAGAGGTGCTTGGCGGCGGGGTCATAGAAGAAACCGTTCCGGCATTTGGGCAGGCAAACCGCCCGCTCGCCATGCGCTCCTAATCGCTCATTCCTTCTTCGGGCGGCGTAACCGCCGGGGTTCCTGGAGCCTTGACGGATTCCTTCTCGCGTTTTGTCAAGTTTCTCTCCTTGAACTTTAACAGTTGCCGTTCAAGCGTATCTGCTAGCAGGTCAACCGCCGCTGAAAGGGTTTCGGCGTTTTCTTCTGCCCTAAACGTCCCGTGCGGTGCGTTGATGAGCGCTTTGGCAGTATGGTTCTGCTTTTGTTCCTCGAGCGTAATCTCGACAACGGAGGCTTCCTCGAGGTAGCGGTGGAGCTTGCGGAATCTTTTCTCTACGTAATCCTTGAGGCGTTCCTTCGCGTTTTCGTTGGCGAGCTGACGAAACTGTACTGCAATTTCCATGTTCGGGCCTCCACTGGATTAGTCTTTCCTGGATGAAGATGCGCGCAATCCCATCTCTTTACGATATTTTGCGATCGTTCTCCTTGCCACCGTTATCCCCTTAGTCTCCAAGAGCCGCTTGGCGATGACAACATCCGAGAGGGGGCGGTTTTTGGGTTCATGATGCACAATCTCCCAGATCAACGCCTTGAGCGTTTTTGCCGCAACGCCGGCCCCGTCTCTCTCTGGCAACGCGTGCGAGAAGAAGGCCTTGAGCGCAACGAGCCCCTGCGGCGTTTGGGCATGCTTGCCGGCAATTGCCCGAGAAACCGTAGATTCGTGGATGCCGACCTCCAAGGCGACATCCTTAAGCATGAGCGGCTTGAGGCCCTCTAGTCCAGAGTCCAAAAAGTCTCGTTGAAGGCGGGCGAGTACCGTGGCGACTTTATAGAGCGTCGTTTCTCGCTGCTGGACGCTCCTTGCAAACCACAACGCCGAACTGACCCGCTTTCTAAGGTAGTCTGCCGCCTCCCTATCGAGCGTGTCGGGTTTTGCCAAAAGACCGCGATAGGAAGGACTAATACGGAGCCTTGAGCTGAACGGGCGGTTGATCGTGACGATGTAATCTTGTCCCAACTTTGTCATGACGACGTCGGGGAAGACGAGAGAAGCGTTCGAGGGTTCGATTCGTTTGGCCGGGGCAGGGTCTAGCCTTGCAATCAACGCAAGCGAGCGCCTGGCCTCGTCTTCATCCACGCCAAACTTACGAGCGATCAGCTTTGGGTCGGGCTTTTTAATTTCCTCGTGGTGCTCCAAAACGAGCCTGTCTGCAAGCGTGCCCTCGAGCCCCATTTCTACGAGTTGGACATGCAGGCAATCTTTTAAGTCTTTTGCGAAAATGCCAGAAGGCTCAAGCTTCTGGAGGGCTTTCAGGATACCCTCCGCCCTTTCTAGGGGCATTCCCGCCTCACTTGCCGCTTCTTCAAGAGGGATACCAAGGTAGCCCCTTTCGTCCAAATTGCCCGCCAGGATCTCCGCGAACCGCGCTTCTTCCTCGGAAAACCCGAGCGAATGGATCTGGAACGTGAGGTACTCGAGCAAAGAGGGCTCCGAAGGCTGCTCCGGTCTTGCAGAAGCCTCCGGCTCGTACAGACGGAAGGATGCTTCCGGAAGGTCGTTGGAAAAAAGGTAATCCATGAACTCCCGGAGTTCTCCACGGTCTTGAGCATCTTGGGCCTTTTCTTGGTCCTCTTCGGGAAGGGCAAGCTCAAGCACGGGGTTGGCGAGCATCTCCGCCTCGATGCGCTCCTCCAGCTCCAGGCTTGTCATTTTTAGGAGCTTGAGGGCGAGCTCGAGCTTCGGGGTCAAGCTTAGGCGGGTCGTTAGTTTCGTTTCTGTCGAGAGCTTCAATCTTAACCCCATAGCTTACAAGGCGAAATCTTCCCCTAAGTAAAGCCTTCTTGCCTGCTCGCTCGCCAAGATTTGCTTGTCGGTCCCTTCTTCCAGAATTTTTCCGTCGTACAGGATGTAGGCCCTGTCGCAAATGGCGAGCGTTTCGCGGACGTTGTGGTCCGTGATGAGGATTCCGATGTCCTTGGACTTGAGCTGCCTGATAATCCCCTGTAAGTCCTGAATGGTAATCGGGTCTATGCCGGTAAACGGCTCGTCCATCAAAAGGAACAACGGTTCAATGCACAGGGCTCTCGCAATCTCCAGCCTTCTGCGCTCGCCGCCCGACAGCGAATAAGCCTTTTGGCCGACGAGCCGGCCGATCTGGAGCTCGTCCAGGGAGCGTTCGGCCCTAGCGAGACGTTCTTTGCGGTTCATGGGCTGGAACTCTAGGACGGCCAGGAGGTTCTCGAAAACCGTCAAGTTCGTGAACACGGAAGGCTCCTGGGGGAGGTAGACGATCCCTTTCTTCGAGCGTTCCAGAAGCGATGCAGACGAGATGTCCTGGTCGTCTAAGAATACGCTCCTCGAGGGGTTCTTCAAAAGCCCCGTGACCATGTGGAACGTGGTCGTTTTCCCGGCTCCGTTCGGGCCTAAAAGCCCGACCACCTCGCCTCGTTGGACATGGAGGGAGACACCCCTTAAAATATGGCGTTTTCCGTAGCTTTTGTCGAGATCGTGGGCATGAAGCCGTTTCGCCGTTTTTGGGTTCATGGCGTACTTCTAAACATTAGGGTGTTCGAGTGGATTCCTGGAAAAGCTTGATGTTGACCTTCTCGTCGCCTTTACTCAAGACCTTCATTCGGTTTGTTGAAAAATCTACGAGAATTTTGCTGCCCATAAGGGAGCTCTTCCCTCTGAACAACACAGGCTCTTCTTCGAAGGTCATCTGGCGTGTCGAAGGGAAGAACGTCGCCTTGCCGCATTTGACCACCATATTCTGGTAGACAACCTTCACGTTCCCCGCTGCCAGAATTTTCGACACCGACTGCGTCTTCGGGTCGAGAAAGGCCTTTAGGCTGTCGCATACCATGACGATGTCCCCGTAGACGGCCTGCACGTCGCCTTGGTAGGCCATGACGCTTTGGTTGCGGTCAAACGTGAGGGCGTTGCCCTGGATGGTGATCGGCCCTTCGTCTTGGCGCATGCCCGTCTCTTTGGCCGCCAGGGGGGCCGCCAAGATAAGCAAGGCGAGCGAGACCGCCCAAAGGGTCTTCATCGCCTCTTTGCTCCTTTTGGAAGCTTGCCAGGCTCTAGGCGCGTTCTTGGGGTTCCGCCAAGCCTTAGGTTCTGGTTCCCCTGCAAGCTTGCTTCCAGCCCCTTGCCCTCTAGCCAGGTTCCAGGGCCCTCGATTTGTACCGTGTCTTGAGTGGTAAGGCGACGGCTTTCCGGGGTAAACGTAAGGGAGTCGGTTGTTAGTAAAAAGTCGTTTGGAAGGTGCGCTTTCGTATGGCCCCGGAGGGTTATTTTGAGCGGTTGGCCAAAATCTTTTGTGAATAGAATCAGGCCCTTGTCGGCTTCAAGCACGAATACTTTTCCATCCGGGGTTGTCAGGTGAAGCCGAATACCCGTAAGGTTTGTTTTTGCGCTGTTTCTAAGGAGCGATGCCTCTTTCGCTTCGAGCTCCCAGGCGTTCCCTTGTTTGTCGTAAAAGGCGTGCCGAAAAGCCCGGAACAAAACCTCCGGCCGCTCGGGCTTAAGGATAGGTTTGGCGTTAGGCTTTGAGAGCTCTACGCTTGCCTTGAGCGCGCTGCCTGGCAGGGCAATGTAGGCGCTAAGCGCAAGAAAACTCCCGATGAACGCCGCAAACAAGAAGACGTAGCGCATAGCCCTCAAGCCCTTTGCCGTGCGTTCGGTTTAAGAATGTCGTGCACATGAACGATTCCTACTAGAAAGCCGGGTTCGTTCGTGACGCAGAGCGCCGTAATGGCGTGCTGCTCCATCTTTTCTAGCGCTTCAAGCGCTAAGGCGTCCTCGAGGATTCTTTTTGGGTTAGGCGTCATGATCTCACGAGCCAGCCTTTCCCAGATTCTTTTGTCGCTTTGAATTGCGCGGCGCAGGTCCCCGTCCGTGATGATTCCGACGAGCCTGTTGTCGGCATCCAAGACGGCGGTGACGCCGAGGCCTTTCGAGGAGATTTCGAGGATTGCCTCGGCCATGGGTGTACTTTCGAAAACCTTGGGGAGTGCCTCACTCGCGTGCATCAAATCCTTGACGCGCAGATGCAGCTTGTGCCCTAAGGCGCCCGATGGGTGCCTTAGGGCGAAGTCTTCCTTCCGGAACCCTTTAAGGCTGGCAAGACAAAGCGCAAGGGCATCGCCCACGGCCAAGAAGGCCGTCGTCGAGCAGGTTGGGGCGAGCCTAAGCGGTGGGGCCTCCGTCTCTACGGGCAAGACGAGCGTGAAGTCCGCGCCTTGAGCGATGCTCGAGCCGGGCTTTGTCGTAAGCGCCAGCACTTTGGCGTCCATTCTCTTGATGAACGGCAGAAGCAAGACGAGCTCTTCGGTTTCTCCGCTTGCCGAAAAAAGAAGGACGACGTCGCTCGCGCTGATCATGCCCAGGTCTCCGTGGAGGGCATCGAGGACATCCAGGCAGAAGCTCTCCGAGCCGAGGCTTGCCATGGTGGAGGCGATCTTTTTGGCGATCAGGCCGGATTTTCCGACGCCAGCCGTGACGATCTTGCCTTTGCACCGGTAGAGCTCCATGACGGTACGCTCGAAGTCTTCTTTGAGCGATTCGCCGACCTTAAGCAGCGTCCTTCCCTCCAAAGTGACGATTTCGCGGCCAAGGGCTACGAGAGAGCCATCTCCAAGTTGCCGTTTCATGCCTTTTGAACCTTAAAATCCGCTATTCTTAAGACTTTATTTTAGCATGGATACAGAAGCGGGATAAAGACGGGCACTAAACCGCCCGATAGCCAAAACATCGAGATAGGGCATAGCCGTGCATACGCGGGGCGCGAATGTCCCGCCTATCGAGGGGGGGTTAAAAGCTCTGGGCGTAGAGCAAGACGAGCTGGTTCCAGGCGTTGAACAGCCAGCTTATGTCACCCGTGGAATCGAAGATGGGGGAGAGGTCAAGGGCGGCCGTTACATCGAGACCGATTGGGATGTAGGTAGAAATGAGGTCTGTGACAAGCGCCCCCAGGTCTATCACAAGCCCAAAAGGAAGGGCGACGTGGACCATGCGCGGCCCCCTAAGAAGGCGTAAGGCTTTGTGTGAGAATCAAGAAAAACCTCTGAAGCCCTGTGGCGTAGAGTAAATCATAAAGGATGCTGTCGGTCGAGAACAGCGTTCCCGCTATGTTCGAGAGGTAGCCCGTGATCGTCCCGAGGGTCGAAGTTTCATCGGAAGTAAGCCCAACGATAGGCCCGTCAAGGATGGTCAGGGTGATGCTCAAAATACCGATTCCCAATTCAAAATTGGGCAGTGCTGACTGCGTCATTGGAACAGCAAAACCAGGTTGTCCAAAAAGGGCCTTACGCCGTTGACGATCACGATGTCGTAGACGAGCCCGCCGGTCGAAAGAATCGCCTCGATCGCGGCCAAAAGAGGCTCGATAAAGAGGTTGCCCACGGCCGTCGTGTCAGAACCAATAAGGGAACCTAGGCTATTTAACTCGAACACGGTTCAGCCCTTTCTTTATACCTCCCCATACCAAAAGGCAGACCGGTCATTGGGGCTAACTTACGAGACGACGTTTGTCAAAATCCCAAAAACAAACCCCAAAAGCGCCTCCAAAAAGCCCTGGAACTCGGTCATGCCTTTAGCCCCCCAACAGGTTTGTGATCGTCATCGTGAGCTGGGCTGTAAAGGCGTTGATCGCCGTGGGAAGGACACCTCCTTCAACGGGTGCTAAAAGATTAACGAAAAACGCATACCAGGGTATGCCGAGCGTGTTGCCAAGGTGCATTAACGAGCCTAAGGGAATCGATATTTCAGCCCCTATGGAAGAGATAACGCCGCTTATACCCCCAAGCGAAGAGCTGGCCAAACCAGATAGCGTGATCATTCTTTCCTCCTAACCGACAAGAAGGTTATTGATCGTAGCGACTAAGGTCCCCATGTAAGCAACGAGAGTCGGCCCCAAGACCCCTCCTTCACCCGGGGCCATTAATGGCAGGACGGCGTTGACCCAGGGTAGGGCGAGCTGATTGATGGCAAAGTTTTGAATCGTTCCAAGAGGAATGGATACGGCTACGGCAACGGGCGCCAAAGAAGCGCTTACAAGCCCAGGAATACCGATAGCCGCCGAGGTGGCCATGGTAGAGAGCGTAATCATCTTTTTCTCCTATACTAGGTTGGTAACGAGCTCTGTCATCTGTCCTAAGAAGGCGTTGATGATCGTCGGGATCACGGGGTTTGTCTCCGGGCTCAAAAGCCCGTAGAATTCGTTGATCCAGCCGAACAACACGTCGTTTACGAGGGTTCCCAACATGTTTTTATCCTATCAGGTTGGCGATGGTTTCAAGGAGTGTTGTTTGCAAAGCCGAGAAAAACTGGTTTATCGGGCTATCTGGCCCAGGCGTGAGTACGGTCCAGGTTGCGCCGGCCGCTTGGCTTATGAGGGTTTGTGAGAATATAGGCCCCTGGGTTAGCAACCCGGAAGCCACAATAAACCCTCCCGTCAGCGCCGTGCTCGCCGAGGTGGTGAGGGCAAAAATTGAGGCCCCTACCGTGGTCATGTGCGCCTTCCTAAGAAATCGCGTTCGTTAGCGAGGTAAAAACCGAGCTTCCGGCCGCCTCAAGCATTATAACCGACCAGCCTGGCAGGTACCCGAGCGTCCCGCTTATCACGACGAACAGCGTTGCTGACGGGATTCCCAAGAGCGCCGGAATAACGGTTGCCGTGAGCATCTTATGAGTTAATCCCTCTTTTATTCAATGTCATGAAAATAGCTGCGTTAAGAGCCCAAAGACCTGCCCCACCGATTGGTTGAGCAGCTGAGCCATAGTGCCGGGAGAGTAGCCTAGCGGTGCCAGGGAGCCTACAAGCCCAGCGCTTGCAGAAAACGTGCTTCCCAACATAGGAATACTCGCTGCAAGCCCTCTGGCTGGAGCGCCAAAAAGGGCTGCTAAAATAAAGGCGGTAAAAACAGGCTTTTTAAGGGCGAGCCTGTTTAACGATGCCTTAGAAATCAAGCGCTGAAGCCTTGACATGCTGGTAGATGAAGACAACCTCATCTGGTCTTGCCCCACTGAACCCCCTAGAAAGAGCCTTGCTTAAGCTGAATCGTGTAGGAGTAGGCATCCCCGATCGGGGCAGGCCTATCGATACGGATGTAGTAGGCCCCAGAGTCTAGGTACAAGACGGTCTGGATCTTCTTGCCCCTTACCAGGCAGAAAGAAGAGATAGGGTTCACGGTATCGCCTTCGGCAAAGATGCTAACCTTGCCCGTTTGACAGGTCCTTGACTCGATCATATCGAGATAGATAGAGTCACTGGGTGTTCCGCTGGTCTCTACGGTTAAATAATACGGGATTGTAGCATTGGCTACTTCGAAGCCCGCCGAGGTGAGGTTTATGATGTTAACCCTGTAGTAATCCACATCGTTTGCCTGTTGAAGCCATCCTGTATAGCGCGTGCCATCCAGGCCAAGGGAACGTCCTCGCCTCGTGGCGATCTCATCGTTGGGCTCGATGTCGCGTACATTTCCGATGGGCCCTGAACGGACCTCCAAGGTGTAGGGAAGCTTAGAAAAGCCCGTGATCTGGATGTTGAACGGCGGCGAGACGCGGATCAGGTAGGTCCCCATGTTTAGCCCTACGCTGCGTGAGGCGCTCTGCCTATCCAGCCTGGCCCCGAAAACGAGCTCGTAGGCCCTTGGAGCCTTTTCCGTCGGCCCATAAAGCGTGACCCGCCAGCCTACGGGAAAGACTAAGGCGCTGGATGGGACCTCGAAGGTCTCGTGGCGCAGCGTCAGCGTGAACAACTGCTCTTGTGCACCCAGGTAGACTTGGTAGAGGTCTTGATCGGTCGCTCCTGAGAGAAGGCCGTGGACGTCGGAGTTGTCTGGAATGGCCTGGGGTTCTAGGTTGTTGGGCTCGATCTCCTCAAGGACGGAGAATGCCGGGGTTGGCACTTCGGCAGGTGGGGGAGGGGCCAGGGGTCCGCTAACTACCTCGGGTTGAGCGGGTTCGACCACCTGCTCTGTGGCCGATTCTTCGACTGCTTGGTCTTGTTCTGGGTTTGCGGCCTGTTGCCCTTCTTGGGCATAAGGGGCGCGTAAGCTGCCAAAGCCCGCTAAGACCAAAAAAAAAGCGATGCAAAATATTAGAGGTTTCATGGCTATTCCTTACTCCAAAGAGTAACGCTTAGTCAATACGGCTTAAGAAAGTCTTGATCTATCGCCCATTTTAATCAAGGCTTCCACAAAGCGATGGAAAAATCATACCCTAGGGAGCTGTAGGCGGAAGGATCGGGCGGGTGGATGCTCAATACGTACTCACCCGGGTTAAGGAGCAGCACCCTCTCTAGAGAGTCGACGTTTCCAGGGGCGCAAAGGCTCTCTAGGGCCGACAGGCCCTCCCCTTGCACGTAGGAGAGGTCAATCTGCCAGGAGCAGCCCGCTCTAGCGTCTAACTCGTGAGAAAAGCTCAATTTCAGGTAGCCTGGCTGATCAACCCTAAATCTATAAAAATCTTTATCCGAGCTGCCCGTAAGGCTGCCTGCGATCTCGTTTCCTATCATGATACGCTGGGCCGAGGCAAGCGTGTTGTTGGGCTCGATCTCGCGGCGGTCTGGGCTTGCCGGTTCCATCGAAATGCCGATCTCGTAGGGTAGATCGCTCCACAGTTGGTTTCGAACCCACGGTAAGTCCAGTATTGGTCCAACCTCTATGACATAAACACCCGGTTTCAGGCCTATCGTTCTTTGCTGAGGGGCATGGGTATCAACACGGGCCCCGAAGAAGAAATCGACCTTATCTATGGCATCGTATGGGCTGGGGGCAGAATAAAGCGAGACCCGAAACCGCCATGGAAACCCTTGGGTGTTGCCGAAGAAAATGCCTACCAGCCCTTCTATGGCCTGCTCCATGCCGACATCAGAGGGTGCTGAGGGTTCGGCCTCCTCCACCGTAGGAACCTCGGGCGGAGCTGGCTTCGAAGCCTCGGTAGGGCCATCCGTAAGAGAGGGGGCTTGGGCAAGGACCTTAAACGAGAGGGTGACGAGAGATTCCCTTGCGACGCTGAAGATAAAGACGTCCTTGTCCGATGGGCCTGCCATGGCTGCTTGGATGGCCTGGCCAGCCTTTAGGGGGTTGGCTCTTTGAAAGGAGTCGTTTGACTCGATTTCAGGCTCGGCTCCGAAGGCTAAAAAGGGCACGGCAAGGCCAAAAAAAACAACGATTACTAGGCGGAAAAACATAGCCCTTGGCATTCCCTTTCCCTTAGCCCTTTCTGCTTGTGCCCCAGTATGACGAGCCTATTCTAGGCCGAAAAATGGATCGGTGTCAACCAAGCGTAGTGGGGGTGCGTCTTAAGTAAGGCCTACCAGCGCAGGATTCCCGCTCCCCAGGTAAACCCGGCCCCGAAGGCGACAAGCACGACCAAATCTCCCTCGGCAAACAGGCCCTCGTCCCTGGCCTCTTTGAGCGCGATCGGGATGGAGGCGGCCGTCGTGTTGCCGTAACGCTGGATGTTGTGGAAGAACTTTTCTTCTGGCAGATTGAGGGAGGCGGCGACGAACTGGTTGATTCGTAGATTGGCCTGGTGGGGGATGACCACCTTGATCTCGTTTAAATCAACCCCGGCAGATTGCAGGGCCTCTTGGATGACCTCTGGCATTCGGGTAACGGCAACACGAAAGACCTCTCGTCCGACCATTTTGGGAAACTGCCGCCCCTCGTCGAGGGATTTATGGGTGATGTAGGGTTTTTTGGAGATGTTAAAGATCTCTAGCATCAAGATATCGGCAAAATTCCCGTCGGCGTGCAGGTGCATCGTGAGCAGACCGCGGTTTTGGTCGTCGGAAGCGCCGATGATGGCCGCGCCGGCCCCGTCGCCGAACAATACGGCCACGTCCCGCCCTTCGTTCGTAAAATTGAGCGCGCTCGAATGGACCTCTGCGCCCACGAGCAGGATGCGTTTGTACATGCCCGCCTTAATAAGGGCGTCAGCTATCTGAAGCCCGTAGAGAAACCCCGTACACTGCTGCCGAATGTCCAGGCATGGAATGCCGGGAATCCCGAGTTTTTTTTGCAGGTAGCAGGCGGTTCCTGGGAAGTGGACGTCTGGCGAAAGCGTGGCCAGAATGATGAAATCAATCTCGTCAAGCCTTACGTTGGCGTCCTTGAGGGCATCTTTTGTGGCTTCAAGGGCCAAATCCGAGCAAAAAACGCCCTCTTCGGCGTACCGGCGCTCACGGATGCCCGTGCGCTGGTTGATCCACTCGTCTGAGGTGTCGAACATCTTGGCCAAATCGTCGTTTGTCACCCGTCTTGGGGGAAGATAGACCCCAAGACCGAGGATTCGTGAACGTTGCATGGCATGCTCCCTTGGTTGTCCTTCGATCGTGAAGTTTTCCCAAGCTAGCCCCTTTTCAGCCTGCTGTCAAGACCCTGTATAGGGCCAAAGCTTTACATACAGGCAAATTTTTTCTAACATAATTTCTATTCGAAGGCGCGTCCGAAGAATAACCCAACCCAAGGGAGCCTGAGGCATGGGGCGTAAAGGTTTACAGGTTACACGGAACATTGCGTTGATCGGCCATGAAGGGTCCGGAGAAACGACGCTTACGGAAGCCATCCTGTATACGGCAGGAGTTACGGCGAGGGTAGGGCGCGTTTCGGAAAAGACGACGCTGAGCGACTTTGAGCCCGAAGAAAAAGAGCAGGGAAAATCTCTCAGGGCGTCGGTTCTGTCCTTTGAGTACGAAAAGATCGCCATGACCCTTTTGGATACGCCTGGCTCTCAGGACTTCCTTACGGATGCCCTTTTTGCCGTCAGGGGGGCCGATGCAGCCGTCCTTTGCGTGGATGCCAGGGGCGGCATTAAGGTCAACGCACGCAGAATGTGGGCGGAGGCAAGCAAGCTTGGCCTACCCACAGCCGTCGCTGTAACTCATGTGGACGAGCTCGACACGGATTTCTTCCGTACGCTCGAAGAACTCCAGAACGCCTTCGGCCAGGGCGTTCTTCCTTTGGCCGTTCCCATTGGGGACAATGGCCGGCCGGATGCGATTGCAACACTCTTCGAGCCCAAAGGCGAAGAACCCCTCGCCCCGTACTTCGAGGCGATTACCGAGCGGGTTGTCGAGGTGGATGACGAGGCGCTAGAAGCCTACTTAGAATCGGGCAAGCTCGAGCCTGAGCGCTTCAAGGCCCTCCTTAGGGAGGCGTTCCTTAAGCGTCACATTTTTCCCGTATTCGCCCTTGCCACCCCGAAGCGGGCGGGCGTAAAGGAGCTACTGGAGTTTTTAAGGGACTTTGGCCCATCCCAAGAAGAGGCGATCCGAGGAGAGCGCCTTCAAGCCCTTGGCGACACCCAGGCGTTCGTTGGGTATGTCATTAAGAGTGTGGCCGACGAGTTCTTGGCTCGAATAAGCTACGTACGCGTGCTTTCAGGGACGCTTTCTCAGGGGATGCAGGTGATCAACCAAAGGAGCGGCAAGATCGAGAAGGTGGGTGCCGTGTACCGAGTGCTTGGGGCAGATTTAAAACCCGTGGAAGAGGCCGAGGCGGGCGACATCGTCGCCGTGACAAAAATCGAGGATGTTAGGCCCGGCGATACGCTTACCGACCCAAAGGTCGAGGTTGTTCTTCCGGAGCCCGAGTTTCCCAAGCCCATGGTTTCGATCGCCGTGCGTGCCAGGACTCACGGGGACGAGCAAAAGCTCGTTTTCGCAATGCGCGAGCTAGAGCACGACGACCGGGCCTTCTCGTTCCGTATGGACGCTCAAACGGGCGATTTCGTCATACAGGGGGTGTCCGACCTTCACCTGCAGCATGCCCTTCGAGTATTAAAACGTCGTCGTAAAATTGAGCTAGAGACCTTTCCTCCAAGAATTCCCTACAAAGAGACGGTCACGAAGGCCGCGATCGGGGTAGAGTACACCCATAAGAAGCAAACCGGCGGGGCGGGCCAGTATGGCAAGGTCGTAATTAATTTGGAGCCGTTGGAGCGCGGCAAGAGTTACGAGTTCGTGGATAAAATCGTGGGCGGGGCGATCGACCAGTCGTTTCGTCCTAGCGTGGACAAGGGCGTCCAGGCGAAGATGCAAGAGGGCGTGATCGCGGGTTATCCCGTCGTGGATGTCCGGGTGACGCTCGTGGATGGAAAGACCCATCCGGTGGACTCAAAAGACATAGCCTTCCAAATTGCGGGCCGCGAAGCCTTTAAGAGGGCGTTTTTAATGGCCGACCCTGTCCTTCTGGAGCCGGTCGTAAAGCTGGATGTTGCCGTGCCGGAGACGGCCATCGGGGCCGTGATTGGCGACCTGAATACCAGGAGAGGGAGGGTCATCTCGAGCGAAAGCTCGGATGGCATGGCCGTTGTTCATGCGCTTGCCCCGCTTGCCGAGATACCCCGCTACCAAGCCGAACTTACCGCGTTAACGGGCGGGGAGGGGAGCTTCGTGATGGCCTTCGATCACTACGAGGTTGTTCCGGCAAGCCTTCAGAAGGCCATTGCCTCGGAGCACGCGAACCATCCGCAGGCGGCAGCTCATTAAGCAGGGGGCCATCTAGGCGCGTACGATTCTGCTGCTGCTTAGATAGCCTGGGCGAAAAGGCGAAGCACTGCAAACGCGGGACGTGTTTGTCCCGCCTATCGGGAGGGGGTAAACGGCGAACGATCAACGAGATAGCCGGGGCTTTCCAGCCCCGGCGTAAAGGTAACGCCATGCAAACTGCAAAAGCGGGACGTGTTTGTCCCGCCTATCGGGTGTTGGGACGGGCCATGTCCCGCCTATATAGGGCAGATCAACTGGCCTAGCGTTTCAGTCAGCGCGAGGTTTTCGTGTAAATCGACAGGACAGTCGATCACTGCAATGCCGTCGTAGTCCAACGCCTCGTGGAGTGCGGGCAAAAGCTCGGAGGCCGCCTGGATCCGAAAGCCTCGTGCCCCGAACCCTTCGGCGATCTTGGGGTAATCCACGTCGTTCCAGCCGACAGCCGTTGCCCGACCGTAGCGCTGCATCTGCTTCCAGTGGATAAGCCCGTATGTCTTGTCGGTCAAGACGAGGGCGACCAGCTGGATGTTTAGCCGCACGGCCGTTTCAAGCTCCTGGAGGTTCATTAAAAAGCCGCCGTCGCCCGAAAAGGCCACGACGCGGCGATCTGGAAGCACGAGCTTGGCCGCTATGGCGCCGGGCAGCGAGATGCCCATGGCCGCGAACCCGTTCGATATGATGCAGGTGTTGGGCTCGAAGCATGGGAATAGCCGTGCGATCCATATCTTGTGCGCGCCGACGTCCGAGACGACTACGTCGGAAGGGTTTAGCGCCCTACGCAGGTCGGCGATGATCTTTTGGGGTTTAAGGGGGAAGCTGGAATCTTGCCCGTACTCGGCCAACTGCGAGGCGATAAACTCTTTTAACGCGCCAACTTCGGGCCTTTGCGCCCTTGGGGTACCAAGCTCGGCCAGATACTCGAGGCTTGTTCGGATGTCGCCCAGAATCTCGACCTCGGGGGTGTAGGCAGAGTCTACTTCGGCCGGGGTCTCGGCAATGTGAATAACGCTTTTGTCTTTATTCGGGTTCCAGAAGTTGGGGGGGTACTCGACCATGTCGTAGCCTGCGGCCACGACGAGGTCAGCCCTATCAAACCCGCAAGAGATGTAATCGCGCGCCTGAAGGCCGCATGACATGAGCGATAGGGGGTGGTCGTAAGGAACGACTCCTTTCCCCATGAACGTGTTCGTCACAGGAATCTGGAGCTTCTCGGCAAACGCGACGAGCGCCCTAGAGGCGCGCGACCTCACTACGCCGTTGCCAGCCAAGACAATCGGGAATTTGGCCTTTCCGATCATCTCGAGCGCCTTTTTGAGCGTGGCCTCCCTGGGCTCCGGCTTTTCGCTCGATGTCGGATGGTGCGTCAAAGGCAGGACATTGGTCGGCTGGTCGGCGATGTCTTCCGGGATGTCGATGTGGCAGGGGCCCGGGATTTCCGTCTGGGAGACCTTGAACGCCTTTCTCACGACCTCGGCCACGGTATCCGGAAGCCTTAACATCGTGTTCCATTTGGTGATGGGCTTAAACGTCGAGACGATGTCCAAGTACTGGTGGGATTCCTTGTGCATTCTATCGAGCGATACCTGCCCGGTGAGGGCGACGAGCGGTGCCTTGTCTAAAAACGCATCGGCCACGCCCGTCATCAGGTTTGTGGCACCCGGGCCGAGTGTCGAGAGGCATACCCCAGCCCGTTGCGTAAGCCTGCCTGTAACGTCGGCCATGAACGCCGCCGCTTGCTCGTGATGAACGGCGATAAAGGCGACGTCGGAATCAGAGAGAGCCTCGAGGATGGCCATGTTCTCCTCGCCAGGAAGCCCAAAAACGCAGCGGACTCCTTCCTGCTCGAGGCATTGGACAAGCGCTTGGGCGACGTTTGACATCCCTTCCTCCCTTGAAAGCCTTGAATGTGAACGCTACCCCTAACTATACCACAGCGGACCGCTTTCTTTAAGGAGAGGGATCATAAGGGCCGGCGCGTTGCACGCTCGGCCCTTATGAAAAAAACGCTGCCTAGGCGGGAGTTGCCGGGGCCGCGGGCGGTTTTGATTGGCCTTCCGGCTTGCCCATAAGCAGCGTGATCGTCATGTCTGTGGCCAAGCTTGCCCCTTTTCGCGTGCGCTTGGTGAGCCTTACTTCTTTCATGGCACCTCCTTTATAAGGTTGTTACGTTTAAGAAACAGGCTGAAAATAACGTTTAGCACATAGATATATAAAAAGCAAGCCTTTTTTATTAGGGCTGAGCTATAAGGACTCTATGGCTATGCGGCACTCATTAAAACGTTATGCGATGCCGAAAACGAGCATGTCGACAATTCTTGCCATACGGCAGCGTAGCGTTGAACCCCAGGAAACCCGGCCGCGAGAGCAAAAAGGGTCTATTGTCGGGCGTGAGCCGTTGAATCCCTTCATAGCTTGCCTTGGCCGTCAGCATTCCGTAGGCGCTGTGCAGCGTTGCGTGCGGGCTGTAATGGCCGTTGTCGTAGAACACGACACCAGGAGGGAAGGTCTTGCGGGCGTTATCGAACGTACGGGGGTCAAAGACGCCAGGCTCGTTCATGTCATTCCAGAACCCGTCCATTCCTGCCTCGACGAGCGGCTAAACGCGTTTTTCACCTCGGCGGTTTCAACGACCAAGGGCAAAAAGCCTAGCATGACGCTACCTGAAATCGAAAGCGTCTGGGGTAAGTTAAGGCCCCTCAATCGCGGGCAACAGCATCTTGATGCGCCCGGCGTTCTCTATCGTAGGGGCGATCCCAGGCTCTCCGGGCTGCCAGCCGGCAGGCGTTACAAGCCCGGTATCCCGGACAAATTGGAACGCCTGGACCTGGCGGTAGGTCTCGTCTAAGTTTCTGCCGACAGTGGCGTTTAGCACCTCGTAACCCCTGACGTAGAAATCAGGGTCGATGATGAACCGCCCTCGGGTCGCTACTCCAGTGTTCGGATCGTACACTCCGTAGAGCTTGGCAATAACGTGCGTTTGGTCGGAAACCATGGGGAACGGGGGAAACTTACGGTTGGTTTTTTGCAGGGCGTCCGTGATCGCCGGGGAGGTTTCGACCCATACCTTGTGAGAGTGCAGGCTGTCCTCGCTTACCGCCACGGCCTTCACTCCTATATCTTCTAGCTTACTGTAACCCTCTATCACCCCGGCCACCTCCGTGGCACAAACATAGGTAAAATCCCCGGGGTAAAAGCAAAGAAGGATCCACTTCCCCTTGAAATCGGAGAGTTTCACGCGCTTTACGCTCCCGTCGACGTAGGCCTCACCCTCGAAATTGGGTGCCAAGTGATCCACGATGATCGGGGACATGTCTTCCTGGGCGCTTTCATGCACGTTGTTTTCCGCCGCCCATCCGCTACCCGCGAAACAGGCAACAAGGAGAGCCAAAGAAAGCAGGCTTGCCTTAGCCGTACAGCCCATCAACGCACCCTCCCAAAGTTGTTAGTCGTTCTTTTTGAGAGCCTCTAAAAACGCTCGGCACATCTCTTGCATGGCA
Source organism: Nitrospirae bacterium UBA2233 (assembly GCA_002347965.1). GTDB lineage: Bacteria > UBA2233 > UBA2233 > UBA2233 > UBA2233 > UBA2233. The sequence continues at coordinate 32,293 of DDYN01000049.1, forward strand.
TCCGAGTTGTACTTCTCGATTTCCCCTTGATCGCAAACGACAGAAAGCTCGGTATCTATCGGGATACGGGCCAATAGGGGGGCGCTTGCAAACTCGGTTAGATTAGAGGCGTTGCTCTTGCCGAATATTTCAAGCCTCTTACCGGAGCCTGGTTCGAGGTAATAGCTAAAATTCTCTATAAGTCCGAGTATGGGCACTCCCATCTTCTCCTTGACCATGCGTATGGCCTTCCTTACAACCATGGAGGCAAGCTCTTGAGGGCTGAAAACCATCACGACGCTGGATAGCGGCAACGATTGCGTCACGGTCAGGGGGGCATCGGACGTCCCCGGGGGAAGGTCAACAAGGAGGATATCCAGGTTACCCCAAAGCGTATCCTCCCAAAACTGGGTGATCGCCTTTCCGACCAACGGCCCCCTCCAGATTATCGGGTCATCCTCCCTTTCAAGCAAAAGGTTGGCCGACATGATGGGGATGTGCTCTTTTGCGGACGTCAGCGGTAAAAACCCGTCCTCGCCCGCCATGGGGCGGTTCTTGAGGCCAAAGATCTTGGGAATGCTAGGCCCTGTGATGTCCGCATCCAGAATGCCCACTCTAAGACCGCTTCGCGAGAGCCCCACGGCAAGCGTGCTGGTGACGGAGGACTTTCCCACCCCGCCCTTGCCCGACATCACCGCCACGACATGGGAAATCCTGTTAAGCTCTTTTGGCTTAGCAGCTCGAATATCGAGCTTAACCTCTTTATCGGGTGCGATCTTTTTTAGTGCATGCTCTAAGAAAACCTTGAACTCTTCTTGCGTGATCGGAAAAACGGACGGGAAAGAGAGGCTTATGGCGGCCTCCTTGCCGGAGTCTTCGATGGACTGAACGAGGTTCAGATCGCCCAGGCTTATCCCGGAGCCGGGGAAGGGGATGCTTCGAAGCCCCTCTAGTATGCCCCCTTGGGTTTCTTGCATGCTTGCACTCCTAAAAGATTGGGTCAACTTATAGGCATATGCCTGTAATGAGACTACACTATGATCATCCTGTCGATCAAGGGGGCGCTAAGCGGCAATAAGGCGCTTAAGGAAACGCACAGGCCATGCTGCAAAGAAGGGCGGGTTTGCGGATTTGATGAGCGAGCGCTGGAACGAAAAAAAGCCTTTCTTTTAGGCTTTCTTGAAGAGAATTTCGGGGGGGATGATTTCTAAAAGCCGCTCCCTGGCTTCTTTTACGGTCAAAGGGAGGCCTTCTATCGGGACGCCGTCTAAGTCTTTCATCTCCATCAGCAAAGAAGTGACGTAGGGGAGACGAAGGCCTGCCAGCTTGAGCATCTCATGGTTACAAAGCACATCCCTAGCCGACCCCTGGCACAAAACGGTCCCCAGATTTAACACACAGACCGTATCGGCGCACAAGGGCAGCAAATCTATGGAGTGCGTAGCAAACACGATGCTTAAGCCCCCGTTACGGTTGAGCCGCTGGAGCAGCCGTACCATAAGCTCTTCGCCGGAGGGGTCCAAACCGGCTGTAGGCTCATCGAGGATGAGTACGGATGGGTTCATCGCCAGAACGCCGGCTATTGCGACACGCTTCTGCTCGCCGAAGCTAAGGTGGTGGATGGCGCGCTCGCGAAGGTGCAGGGCGCTTAAGGCCTCAAGGGCTTCCGATACACGCAGGTCAACGGTGTCAGGGTCAAGCCCCAGGTTTCTCGGCCCGAAGGCAACGTCCTCGCCGACCGTAGCGGCAAACAACTGGTCGCTGGGATTCTGAAATACGATCCCGAGCGTCTGGTAGAGCTTAAGCCTTGGGATACGCCCGAGCTTTTGCCCGAATATACGGACAGTTCCTTTTTGAGGCTTGGCAAGGCCACCGAGCACCTTGATCAGCGTCGTCTTTCCAGACCCGTTCGAGGCCAAAAGCGCCGTAAATTCGCCTTTTCGTAGGCAAAAATCAACCCCATGGAGCGCTCGGGTCCCGTCTGTATAAGAAAAAGAAAGCCCTTCGGCCTCTACGGCAAACCCCGGATCAGCCAAAAACCCACCCTTCTGTCGCTAGATAAAGGCCAATCAACACCCCAAGGGAAAGCCCAAGGGTCCAGCCATCCTTCGGCGAGAGGGCGGGCATTGGCCCAAAGGGGGTATGGCCCTTATAACCCCTGGCCAGCATGGCCTCGTGCGTCCTCTGGGCCTGCTCGAGCGATTTAACGATCACGACCCCTGAAAGCACCCCTAAGGAATTGAGCGATCTTTTAAGCCCACAGTAGCCAAGCCTTACCCTCTGGGCAGCCATGGCATCCGCCGCGCTTTCCAGTATAACAAAAATATAGCGGTACATCATCATGGCCACCTCGAGCCATCCTTTAGGAGCCTTAAAATAGGCAAGGGCATGAAAAATTTGGTGCGAGGGCGTTACGGAGCTTAGCAAGACCATGATGCCGAAGCCCCCTAAAACGCGACACGCCAAATGCATCCCGCGTAAGACCCCCTCTTGCATGATGACGACACGCTGGCCGAAAAGCGGGAGCGAAAAAAGCGGCGTCCACCCGTAAAGCACGGCATGCAGTAAAAAAAGTATTAAGACAGTCCCGAGCGGTGCTAAAAAGCGCCCCAGCATGAATGCAACAGGAAGCCCAACAAGGAGCATCCCCATCAGCGCAAGGCTGAAAACCAAGGCAGGAAAGAGAACCCCTTGGCTCGATACAACGGCAAAAATCGCAACGAGCCCTACAACGACCTTAACCCTGGGGTCCAAACGCCTCAGGGCGTTATCACGAAAGGTAAAGATGTCCGAAAAAAGCTCGAACGTCAAACCGTTTTAGCCCTTAACCCCTTTGTTCTACGCCCTTGGGAGGGAAAAGCCCACGAAAACAGTACCCCCCAAAAAAACCGCCTATCGCCCCCGCACACAAAAAGAGAAAAAGGAGGAGATCCCCCTTGTCGGTATTAATCAAGGGGTCTTTGGGGGGCCTTCCGGCCTCTACGGCTACTTTTTCGACAACGGTCTCATCAACGCCCGACCATTCTTCTTGAGAACCGCTCGTTACCAAAAAGAGCGCAAAAACAAGGGCAAGAACAGCCAGGCAGGCGAATGCTAGGCTTTTTATGTCGCACCCCCTTTCTCGAAGACGCCGAGCAGATCGAAGCGACGCGCCCTGACAAAGGCGTAGGCCATGGCACACAGAACCCCCTCGAGAATACCGAGCGGAACCTGAGTCGGCGCGAAGGCGAGCAGGATCGAAACGAACATCGGTCCAAAAGCACCGCTCCCCCCATGGAGGGCGCTAGAGAGCTCCAGGCTGGTAACGGCGTACGTGGCCCAGTCTGAAAGAAGCCCGGCCATGAACGCCGCGGCCATCCATCCAAACCCGACACGCACCATAAGCCAAAACACCCCGTAAGCGACGAAAGACCCGGCAACCCCCATAGAAAAGATATTCGCCCCGAGCGTACTCAACCCGCCATGGGCGAGGAACAGCGCCTGGAGGAGCAAAGCGATGCTGGAAACGACAACGCTTAAAGACGGCCCGATAATAATCGCCGCAAGCCCGCTTCCCACAGGATGCGAACAGGAGCCGGCAACGGGGATGGGAATCGGCATGCATGAGATGATGAACACGGCTGAGCCTACCAGCCCAACCATCGGGATCGCCTGGGATGATGACTCGGTAAGACGCCTAAGCCTGACTAGGCCCAGGTATAAAAACGGGACGGCCAGAACGAACCAAAAAAGCGCCCACTTTAAAGGAAGGATGCCCTCGGAGATGTGCATCGCAAACGAGACTCTGGGAAAGAAAACAAAGGCGCTTACGAAAAGAAAGAACCATAAAAGCTTGTTCTTGCCATTCATGCGACATATCCTTGATTACGATCAGAGTATGTTCGTTTGGAAGCTGTAAGTAACGCTCAGCAGTGCGCTCGTTTTCTTATCCTCGCACCGGCCTGCAATGCCCTGCTGGGCACCAAGGCCGATGATCAAGTTCCATTTTTCTACGGGGCAGATGACCCCAGCCGTGACGGCAAGCACGTCCGAGTCGTGGTCTTTACGCATAAAACCATGCTCATAATTGAGCTCTATTTCCGGCTGGATACAATCGAACAAGGCATAACCGACGGCCGTGTTAACCCCCAACGACCCCCTGTCGTTTTCCCTGTGCTCGCCGAAGGCAAGGCTTCCGAACATGTCGATGTCCAAGACCCATCTTTCAAGAAAGCCCTTGGTAAGGACAAGCCCCGTGTTATAGCTCCAGAAACGATCGCCGGGGCCTAGGTGGCTTTCGGTTTCATAGCGGCCCGTTGGTGCCGTAAACCCGTTGAGCCAAGAAAGGTAAAGACCCTTCTCGTCGTCTTGAATAGCCCCCCATTTTAGGCCGAAGTCAAGGTTGGTAACCCCCCCTCCGTTGTCCGGGCTTGAATCGAGGTCTCTTAAGTCAGCATACCCTACGCTAAGCCAAGCGTCCAAATCTTGCGTAAAGCCAAAGGTCATAGCGGGCTCAATCCAGTGCTCGCCCAGCTCTTCCCTATGGAGTGTCTCCCAATCTTTTCCCCAGCTGCTAGTTGCGCGACTGAAGGTATAACCCAGGTTCATCTCGAGAACACCCTTGCCAACGGTAGGGGCATCCTCTGTGGCCAGCTTCTTAGATTCGGCTCCTAGCTCTGCATACCCAGCCTTTATGCTAAAACAAACCAGCATCAACCCCGCAAACAGTGGCCAACAGCCCTTGAGACGCTTCAATATTGCTTCCTCCCTCTTATTGGGTATCGTGTTAGCCAAACACAAAGCAAAGCCCAGCGAAGCCGTATGCTTACCGCTGGGCTTTGCTGACCCCACCCTAGCCTTTAGTCCTAGGCTAAGGGCGGTAGCCCAAGCGACCCCAGGATCGGGTTAAAAAGCCAAGGAGAATGCATCGCCGTCATAGAGAATGCCATGGGCCCACCGATGATCGGGATGGACTCCAAAAGGCCTTCCATAAGGTGGTGCATCTGGGCATGCATGTTCAGCATTCCTGCCAAAAGTTCCATAGCTAAACCTCCTTCAGGTGATTATTAAAACAAAGGCGGATAATAATGTATTACTTTGTAACACGGGTTGCCTAAGCCCGTCAAGTCTCTAGGCAAGCGCGGGAGAAACCACGGATATAAGCGGATTAAGGGCTCCAATCACGGTCAAGAAAAGCCCCAAAGGGTCAACCCCAAAAAGGTTCAGCATAGAAGAGCCAACCCACTGAGCCATGCTGGGAACCAGCGGAGCGATGCTACCCGAGAGCACCTCCATGGGTCTTGTATTGTTTCGTGGCGATGATTAGCTTGGAATCTCCAGACGGGGATGTTTCCTTGGTCACCCCTTCGAACGACGCAGAAAAACATGGCAATTCGTCTTTTAACGTATGCAGCCCCTTCAATCCTACAGTGAGCATCCTGATGGCAAAAAGAACCCTGAGGATGGGCTTTTTTGGTGTTTCGTGCTCCATGACGAAGAGCATGCCCCCAGGGCGCAGCACCCTTCTTGCCTCCTTGAGCATACTTGCCATCTCGAGTGCATTCAGCTCGTAAAAAGCATGCGAGCAGGTTACGGCGTGGAACGTCTCAGGTTTAAATGGCAAGGCATTAGCAGCGGCCTGGACCAGAGCCACATTGCAAAGCCCAAGGCTTAAGGCCTTGGGCTTTGCGCGTCTTAGCATACCCCTGGAAAAATCGAGGCCGACGACTAGAGAGGCGTCCTTTCGGGCCTTCGCAAACGCAAGGGCCACCGCGCCCGTCCCCGTGCACAGGTCTAAGACAAGCCCCCCTTCCGGCACCTTAACCCTTGCCACAAGAAAGCCTCGAAGCCCTTCTTGCTTGTCCTTCGAGTGGAACCTCACAAAGGGGTCGTAAAAGCTGGAGAACGCATCGTAGTAAAGCCTCCTTAAAAAGCTCACCCTTTAGAGCTCCTCACTCCCCAAAGCGCGCATCGGCCCTGTGGCGGGAGGTGTCTTCCATCGCACCTTCCATCCAGCCTAAGCGGGTGACCTCCCTGATATCGAACTTTGGTGCGTAGGGCTTGATGTCCAGTACGGGGGTCTTATCCAGCATGTCCAGCCCAACGACACGCAAGAGCCCGCCTTCCCTAGCCTTTAGCTCTACTACGGAAAGCCCGATTGGGTTGGGCCTCGAGGGCGCCCTCATGGCAAACACACCGACTGTGATATCCCTTAGAAATGGTGAGGCCTTGAGTTTGACTTCGGCGGCCCTGTCAAAAACGTACAAGACATAGATATGACTGAAGCCTTCGATACCCTCGAGCCCTTCTTGATAAGGCGCAAAGATTTCGATGGTGCCTGGGGTGTTATCAAAACTCGGCTGGATCGGGGTTCCCACCTTCTCTTTGTAAGGGCTATGGACGATGCCGATAGGACGGAACGTGACGGGCTCCAGGCTCATGGGTTAGACTGTCCTTTTTTTGTAGGAACGTTAACTTTTAGCGTCGAGCGACTGAACGTAGGGGTGCCGCCCGCCTCACGAACGCTTGCTTTGAGGGCTTCTGGGTCGTGAACCAGAATCCCAGAAAGGAGCGTTACGGGTGTTTTTGAGAACACCTCAGGAAAAAGCGGGCACGACGGGCCAAGCAGCACGACTTCCCTGGCTTTAGTCAAGCAGGAAACAAGGCTATCGAACGCGCCCGTCAACAGCGTCGTCGCCGTGAGTATTACGACATCGCACTCAGGAAGAACCTCGTAGGCCTCTTGCTCCGGCAGAACAAACTTAGTGTTTTCGAACAACGCCGGGTTCCTTTCGAAAACGCTCAGGGTCCGAGCCGTTGAGCGTAGTGGCGATACTAAAGGGCCAAAAAACCCCACCATCCCTACGTTGTCTTCTAAGGTGACGGAAAGCGCCTTTAATATATCGCCCCTAAGGCCGCCTTCAGGCCTTGAGGAGGCGTTTATCGCGGCAAGCCCGATGCTTCTCTCCAGTGGGTTTTTTGAAAAGACGAGTTCCGCCGTTTCCTTTAGCCCTTTATTGGCATAGCCACCAGCGTCGTGTAAGACCGTACAATGGGCTTTGTCCCGCCCCAATAGCGTGTAAGAAACGCCCACCCTTCCGTCTTCGAGTTGGACGTAAGTATAGCCCAGTCCCACGCAAACCTCAGAAACGCGCGCAGATTCCCCATTTAAGGCTACGCACCCGAGCAAATCTTCAAGAATCATGCATACCTCTTTAGTCTGCCGTAAAGAATAATTCCCCGTCTTTTCTAACGTGATGAACGCACCCTTGACGCTCAAGTCTCTCCAAGGATTTCTCCAAGAGCAACGGAGAGACGCTAAGGGCTGCGGCTAAATCCCAAACCCTGCAGGGTCTTCTTTTCAAAAGCCCAAGGATACTCTTATCGTCGGCCTCGCTTCCTTGCGCGCATGCCTTTGGTTTGAAAGCGGCAATAACCTCTGCCTTATCCCCAAAAACGGCCGCTATGGACCTTAGGGTATCTATATCCACAGGCTTGGCCAACCCGCTCCTTGTCGGCCTTACGGGCGTGTTCAGCTGAACCCTTTCCGGGTTGATCTGTTCAATAGCCTCTTTTAAGCCCTCCAGCTCTTCGGGGGACGTATTGACCCCATCAAGAAGCATGATTTCTAACCAAACGCGCCCTTTGAACTTGGAGCAGAAATCGGCCAGACCCGAAATAATCCTAGGAAGCTCCAAGCCTAGAGCGGGTTCGTTGATGTAACGAAAGCTAGCTTCGCTGGCTGAATCCAGCGAAGGAACGATAAGGTCGCAGGACAAAAGGGCGTCTTGAACCTCCTTTTGCCAGAGCAGCGATCCGTTCGTTATGACGGCAACCGGGATGTCACTCATCGCCTTGAGCCCTTCGACCACTTCCTCGATGTCCGAGTAAAGCGTAGGCTCGCCCGAGCCGGAAACGGTGAAGTAATCGGCCCTGCCTCCTTTCTCACAGTAGCTGCGAACTTCGCTCAAGACTTCTTTGGGGTTAAAAAATGATTGCCTTTCGATCGTCTTCTTCTTCGTCCTCCCCAGTTGGCAGTAAAGGCAATCGTAGCTGCATACCTTGAAGGGAACGACATCGATCCCAAGGCTAAGCCCTAAACGCCTCGAGGGTACCGGACCGTAAACGAACCCGCGCTCTTTACTCATAGAGGGTGCTCCTCACCTTGCTAACGAGCCTTAGCATATCCTCGCCGATACCCGTATTGGTGAACTCGAGGATAGTCTTTCTATTGTTCAGGGCCAAAAAGGCCTGATTGTCGTAGCGAAGCCTACCCAAGGTCTCAAACCCAAAATCACGAGCCTTGGACTCGAGGGCTTCGCTCGCCCCTAAAGAGAGGCAAGCCTTGTTGACCACAAGACCAGCAGGCAGCTTATAACGGGCCACCAAAGAAAAGAGTCTGTAGGCATCGTGCAAGCCAGAAGGGGTCGGCTCGGCCACGATAAGGACATACGAGGCCCCAGAAAGGCTCGATATCGCAGGACAGCCGACTCCGGGCGGTCCGTCAACCAGCATGAACCCGAGCCCCTCCCGTTGGGCCAGATCTCTGGCGGCCTTCTTCACCAGCGATACGAGCTTACCCGAGTTCTCCTCGCCGGGGTCTAGGGCGCCGTATACAAAAGGACCAAAGCGGCTATTCGCTAGTACGTATTCGCCGTTCTTTTGATCCTGCAAGGTCACGGCATTCGAAGGACACACGAGATCACACACGCCGCAACCTTCACATCGAATCGGGTCCACCTCGAACAGGCCGTTATTTTCGAGGATAGCCCCGAACCTGCAAGCCCTAAGACACTCCCCGCAGCCATTGCAGGCTCTTTGGTCAATCCTAGCCTTTTTACCGCCGGTAAAAGGAAAGACCCGCTCGGTTTGAGGCTCAAGGAGAACGGGTAGGTCGGGGGCGTCCACGTCGCAGTCTACGATAACCTTTCTTTGGAGCGCGCCCGCCAGTGAGGCTACGAGCGTTGTTTTTCCCGTACCACCCTTGCCGCTTACAACAACAAGCTCTTTCATCACGAAACCCTCGCAAGCAGGCCTTGGGCAAGCCTCTCGAACGTCTGCCCGATGCCTGGAACGGCCTCTATCGCCAGCCTTCCTTCAGCATAGGCTTTGGCAATACGCATATCTTCGTTAAAGACCGCCATGGGCTCTATGCGCATGTCGTAAAGGGCGCCCATAACTTCGCGCTCGCTAGATGGCAACAGGCGGTTCAGCACCACGCCGAAAGGAATCTTGAGCCTTTCTAGCATCTTGAGCGCCAGGCGAAAATCGCTAAGCCCAAAAGGCGTCGCCTCGAGAACTGCCAGGACGAACGAGACCCCTGCAAGCGCCTGGATGACCGGGCATGATGTCCCCGGAGGGGTATCTATGATCGTCAAGGAGCCGGGTTTGGCCTTTTTCTGGACCGCCTCGATGACAGGCCCCGGTCTGGGGTAGCCGATGTCGAGCGTTCCCATGGCAAACGTTAAGCCATCTTTTCGGCCCTCGCTGATCGTCCCTATCGCTAGAGGAACCTCCTTGATGGCGTTTTTCGGACAGACCATAGCGCAGCCGCCGCATCCATGGCATAGCTCGTGAAACACCAAGGTTTCCGAACCCAGGGGAAGAATGGCGTTGAACGCGCAGAAACGATGACACTCCCCGCAACCATCGCAAAGGGAGCCGTCCACCTGGGGAACGAGGACGTTAACCCTCTCGGTACGCTCAATCTTCGGGTTTATAAAAAGGTGGGCGTTGGGCTCCTCCACGTCGGCATCCAGGAAAGAAACATCCAACCCCTTCGTTAGTAGCGTACAGGCAAGGTTAGTCGCCAGCCATGTTTTTCCAGAGCCGCCCTTTGCCCCGGAAATCGCGATCTTCATCCAGAAAACCCCAGTTCATCAAGATTGGCAAGAGTTTCCTTAAGCGTGTCTCTTTTGGGCTTAACAATGCGTATCCCCTTAGAATCTAGTAAATCACGGGTCTTGGGGCCAACTTCGCCGGTGATCACGGCATCCACGCCCAGATCCACCATAATTTTAAAGACCTGAATACCGGCCCCGGACTCTGCATCCTTGGCTGGGTTTGACTTGAACACGCTGGATTTGTCTTTCGAGTCGCAAACGGCAAAGAAGGGCGCCCTCGCGAACGCAGCATTAATCTTGGATTCAACCCTTTCTTCCTGGACAGGAATCGCGATCTTCATGTCATACTCCACAACGTTCCGTTAATATTCGATAAGCTCGATAAGCACCCCAAGCGCAGATTTCGGGTGAACGAAAATATAAGAGGTCTTTGCCCCACCTCCTAGGGGGTTGGGAATCTCGACGGGCTCCTCGGGGATGAGGCGCACTCCCTTTTCTTTGAGCCTGGCCGCGAGCGCCTTCAGGTTTTTCACCCGCAGGGCTATATGGTTGAGGCCCTCGCCCTTCTGGGCGATGAACTTGGCGACAACGCTCTCTTTATCGGTAGGGGATATGAACTGGAGCTGGGTTTGATCAATGCGATGGCTCTTGACCTTGATCTTCTCGAACGGGATCTCCCATTCGAGCTCGAAATCGAACCCAAAGAGGGTCTTGAACAAAGAGGCGGCCGCCTCGTTATCGTTGACGGCGATGGCAACCTCTTCGACCCCTAGAATGCTCGGCTCTTCCACCTGACCCCTCCTAGTCGTACTCCCGGCTCGTGCCGGCGTTGTTGAAGAAGAATCGCTCTTTAAAAACCCGGGCCAGCTCAAGAGAGGCCTGCATGCCCGTGCAGTGAGAAACCCCTATTTCTCCAAGATTCATGCCCTTTAGGGCCTCGATCGTTTTCTCGAGCCTCTCTTTATCCGCCATGAAAAGATGCGTACCCCCGATCACGGCCCTAACCCTATCGAGCCCGGTAAGGTTGAGCCCATGTCTTAGGATATTCACGATCCCCCTATGCCCGCAGCCTAAGATGACCACAAGCCCCTTTGGGGTTTTAACAAATATAGAGAAATCGTCTAGCAACGGGTCTTTCGAGAACCGACCGTTTTCTTTGATGAGCATATTGTCGTCCACCTTCTCAAAGCCCGACTCAAGCGGAATCTCCCCGCTCACAAGAACGTTTTCGCTGACCCAAAAGGGCTCTTTGGTTAAGCGAAACTCCCCTCCGAGGGATTCTAAATAGTCCCTTGCGAACGGGATACCGATAAAACGGTCCCCTCCAAGCCTTATATACTTCTTCCCCCAGATGTCAGGGTGGGCTACAATCGGTAAAGGCTTTTTTTCTTGGGCTTCCAGGGCATCCTTGAGCCCGCCGGTATGGTCTACATGGCCATGGCTCAGTATGAGGTAGTCCAACTTACCCATCTCAACACCCAAGACCTTGGCGTTGTGGAGCAGCGCGTTGCCCAGACCCGTGTCAAAAAGAATTTTCCTGCCGTCCGCCTCCAAGTAGACGCTCTGCCCCCATTCGGCCAACACCAAAGGAAAACCCGCCGTGTTCTCGACGAGCGTTACGACGCGCACGCTCACGGCTTAACCTCCATCGTTACGTGAAGTTCCCCATCTTGAAGGCGAAGGAAAAAACAAACCCTCTGGCCTTGAAGCAAAAAAGGCTCGTAGGCACCCCTAAGCCGATCGCATTTAAACTCCTCCAGGAACACCCTGAGGGTTTCATAGCGCCTTTGGAGGCGTTCGTCCTGGTCTTGTTGCCCTGTGAGCAGCTCTTGGAGCGTCTCCCTCAGCGCCCCTTCGGCCTTCGTAATGACGCACTCCTCCAGGCTTGGGACCAGGACTATGCTCTCTCCTTCTTCGTATACATCCGCACCCATCTACCTAGCCGCAATGGGGCTTATCGCAGCGCTCTTCCCTACCGCAGCAAGGCGAGGAAGCCCCGCAACGAGGGAGCGTCTGGCCTTCGCTCGGCGATGAGCCTTTCACGATGAAGCCTATCCCTCCGCTCACCCTACGCTCTAGTCCTCCCCCGCAGCTTGAACATGACATAGCAGGGGCATCCGTCATTCGCTGGAAGATTTCCTCGTACTTACCGCACTGCTTGCATTGGTACACGTATGTCGGCATGTTGCCCCCCCTAATGATCGCAAGCGTTACCTTGAAGCCTGAGCAAACCCTTAAGGTAGCCTTGAACCGCCTCGTCCACACTCATAGGGCCGACGCCGACCACAGCCTCGATTCCAACCTCATGGAACAACTCGAGGGCCTTTCTTCCCATCCCTCCGCTCAGCACGACATCTACACCGAGCTCCTCGAGCCATCTAGGAATCTTGCCGGGCTCGTGGGCGGGGGCTGGCTGGCTGCTTCTAGAAAGAACCGCCCCGGCCACTTCGTCCACTTCAAAGACCTCAAAGCTTGGGCAGTGGCCAAAATGGGCTGAAACCAAGCCGTTGTCTGCGGGAACAGCGATCTTTTTCATCCCCTCTTACCCCTGCCCCTCATCTGTCCCATTCTTCTTAGGCCTTGGCCCATACTGCCCAAACCTTGCCCAAGCCTTGCAAAAAAGCCCTGACCTGGCTGATTTTGCTGACCTTGGGGGTTTCCCGGGCCTTGGCCTTGAGCCCCTTGGCCTTGGGGTTGCCCCTGGCCGCAAGGGCCAAGGCCCCTCCCTTTGCCTTTACTCCCCCCAAAAGGGCCTGTACCGTCTCCTCTTGGCATACTTGACTCCTTCTTTTAACTATTCTTCTTCAATGACCTGGTTCTGAGGTTTGCCCCTTAGACGTTCGATCCTCGACATAATCCCGCGAAGGCTACGTTCGAGCCCTTTGGCTTCTCTCTCGAGCCACTTGGCCTCATCTTCTTCGGTGGGCTCTATAGCGCTAATTCCACCAAACCCTCTGCCGTAAAACCCACGGCACCATCCGCGGCCAAAGCCCCAAGGCCTGCCTTGCCCATAAAAGGCTCCCGGTCTGTCAGAACCCCCGCAGAAACCCAGGCCTCTCCCTGTCCTAGCGCCTAGGCCCCGAGGCCCCGTACGATCCCCAAACGGCATGACCATCCCTCCTGTTTTTTGATGTTAAGAAACGTCCATTGCAATAATCGACCACGGTATTTATTATGAGCATATACCCATATAAAGTCAAGGGATGTCGCCTGGGCGTGTTATCATAACCCCCTAAAAGACCGTAGTATGCTGTAGAGCGCCATCCCACCAAACCCGTAGGAGAGAACAAAACCCTTGCCAAGGCCAAAAAGATCCCGGTTTATCCGTACGATTCCCGCCGTCACCTACTTCAAGCCCAGGGGCATACCGATGAGCCAGCTTAAGGAAGTCTGCCTTGGGGTTGACGAGCTCGAGGCGCTCAGGCTCTGCGATTTGGAAGGCCTCTACCACGACAAGGCGGCCGAGATGATCGGTGTATCACGCCAAACGTTGGGAAGAATCTTGGAGCAGGCAAGAAAGAAGGTTATCGAGGCGCTCGTTTACGGCAAGGCGCTCCGCATCGAAGGCCCACACGATGCTCAAATCTTTACCCAGTACACCTGCCGCTCATGCCTTTACCAGTGGCAGGAACCCTTCGTGCCAAAAAAGACCCCCTGCTGCCCCAAGTGCCGCTCGGAAGAACAGACCAACGGGTTCGTAAGCAAATAAACAAGGTCAAAGGAGGAGGGGTCAGGTCTTGTTTTATGCA
>DDYN01000034.1 GCA_002347965.1 Nitrospirae bacterium UBA2233
CCCGCGATCTTTCATTATTGTAGCCACGAACAGAGCTCGCGTCAAATCAAAAAAGCGCTTCGATTAGGCTAAAATATGGCCCCGGCCGCCGCGCCGATCGCGCTGATCGGGCCTTGATCCTCCATGCCCTTTGTAGCACGATCGACGTTGGCAAGAGACTCTTCGGCTTTTTTGTAGAGCGAATCGTCTGCAACCAGCTTGCCAAGCGTCCCTTCGCCCCGGTTCACCTTCTGGGCTACTTCGGCCAAATCTTCGAGCGCACGATCGAGCCTGTCCATCATGGCCGTCGTTTTTTTGTAGAGCGAATCGTCTGCAACCAGCTTGCCCAGCGTCCCCTTCCCCTCTTCGAGGCGCTTAATAGAGTCCTGAAGGCTGGACATTGTCGAGGAAAGCTGGCCGTAGAGCGTGTCGTCTTCTAAGAGCTTGCCCAGCGTACCCTCGCCCTTGGCAAGCTTTTCCGAGAAAACGCTGAAGTTGTGAACCATATCGCCCATCTCTTTTTCGTGCTTTTCAAAAAACGCGTTGAGCGTCGCGAGCGGACCCTCTTTGCCGCCCCCGAAAGATTCTGCGGCATCCTGAAGCGAAGCGACGGCCTTGTTGACGTTGTCCAGCACTTCTGCGACGCTAGGCGATTCTTTCACGTTCAAGTAGTCCCCATTTTTCAGCACGGCATTGGCCGAAGAGCCGGGCTCAACGTTCAAGGTTGACGTCGACGTAGCCCCCATAATGGATGCCTCGAGCGTCGCCGTCGCGTCTTTGTACAGCCGAACCTCTTCTGGCACAGCGATGGCCACCTTGACTTTACCGTCTTTAAAGGCAAGCTCACGGACCTTTGCGACGTTCATGCCGGATACGCTGACATCGGTCCCCTCTTGAATCCCTCGAACGTTTCGAAAAAGCCCGTAAACGGTGTACGTTTTTCTGAAAGGCATAAACCCGGTTGTCAACTCAAGGAATACGATAAAAATTCCCAGCGCCAGAAGGACGAATAAGCCCACGCGTTGCTCTCGATTCATAGGAACCACCTATACTTAACTAGTTGCTCATGCAAGGGCCGCCGCTTCGATAAACGCCCGAAGTGGCGGATACTCGGCATTAAGAAGCTCGCTCACCTTCACGCTGCAGGCAATCCTTCCGTCCTCCAAAAGAGCGATCCTATCCGCTACCTGCCTTGCAAACACCAGGTTGTGAGTGACGACTACAATCGTCATCCTGTGGGCAGATTGAATCTTATGGATAACCTCCGCTACCTCGGCGCTCAAAAGAGGGTCCAGCTCGGCCGTCGGCTCGTCGAACAAAAGGACGTCCGGCCTCGTGGCCAACGCGCGCGCAATGGCCGCACGCTTGCGCATGCCCCCCGAAAGCTCCGTCGGATACAGGTCTCTGGCATGCTCAAGCTCGACGCTTGTTAAGGCATTCATGACGAGCATGTCTAAGTCTTCCCCTTTTGCCATTCCATGCTCTTTAAGGTAGAGCGCTACGTTTTCGAACACGCTAAGGGAGTTGAGCAAGGCAGACCCTTGGAACACCATGGCCATACGAAAAGGCTTTTTTTGGGCCGGAATGATGCGATAAGTGTCCGCCGGAACTCCGTTCAGCAACACCTCCCCCGAGTCTGGACGTTCTAGCCCTGCGCTAAGCCGAAGGAGCACGCTTTTTCCCTGTCCAGACTTACCGATCACGACGAGCGTTTCGCCGGCCTCTACCACAAGGTTTAGCTCATCGAGGACGCGCTTGTCCCCGTAGGCCTTAGTCACCTGTTTTAGCTCTATTCTCACTCCTTCTTCAGGCTTCATCGTCCCTCCTTTTGCTTGGCCGGTTAAAAAATTAGGACGATCCTAGCAATGATGTAATCGAAGACGGTCACCGTAATAAAGCTCCACACTACGGCAGAAGTTGTCGCATTTGAGATTTCTTCTGTCCCTCTTCGGGCACGGAGGCCGATCGTACAGCTAAGGATGGCCGTAACAGCGCCAAAAACGAGCCCCTTGACCATACCTGTAATGATATCGCTGAATTTCAAGTAGGCTTGGAGGTTGTGGAAGTATGCGTTGACGGAAACGTGGATGGCAGGGTCGATAGCCACTGCGAAGGCTCCGGCAAGGATGCCGATGATGTCGGCATAAAGGATTAACAAAGGCAAGGTTAGCGCCGTGGCAATGAACTTCGGCAGGATGAGGTAGGATTCTACGCGGATGTCGAGCGTTCGCAGCGCCGCGATCTCCTCGTAGACCTGCATAGCGGCCAACTCGGCCGCCATGGCAGACCCTGCCCTCCCTGCGAGCAAAAAGGCCATTAACACAGGGCCTAACTCTTTTGTCATGGAAAGCCCAACGATCGAGCCTAGAACTTCCTGAGGGTACCCTTCGAGCTGGTCTGCTGTCTGGACGACAAGAACCATGCCTACAAAAAAAGCTAGGAAGGAAGAAATGAACAAGCTCGAGGTGCCGATGCGCACCATCTCGTCAAGAATCAGCCCCGCCCTCTTCGGGATCTCTCCGAAGCTTCCTAGCGTACGAAGCGCCCAATTCACGCTCTGGCCTAGGATCTCAAGCCCGTAGAGAACGCTCGCTCCAATCCTCGTAAGGATCCCCTGGGAATTTTGGGCCTCAAGGCGCCCTGCGGCCTGCATCTCTACCGGCCGCCGAAATGGATAAAATCGTACAGCACGCTTATCCCCCATTCGTTTCGCTCGAACACGCCCCATAAAGGGGCCCATGTCTTCTCTATTCCTTCGTTATACGGGAAGACCTGCTCCAAAAGAGAAAATACACGAATTTTTCTGCCGAACGATGCGTCGCGAACGTGAACCAACGGCATTAGGCCGTGAAACTCAACCTCTCTTCTTTGCTTATCCAACGATATTTTACGCTCGTTTCGGTAAAGAAAAAACGCGCTGTCGTCTCGGAGGTATAGATGCTCACCTTTACTGACCCCGTGGAAGCGCCACAGCGGCCAAAGCAAGAATTCGGCCTTATAGTTGTCGTATTCCTGCGTTTGAAAGAAAGGAAAAAGGCGAAGCGTCCTTCGGGCCCCTGTCTTCGTGTCTCGCGAGTTGACCATGAACGGCCACGGAAACCCCTTACTTTCGTAGCCGTCAGCCTTAGAGACGGTCTTGTTGTAGAGCCCATACATTTTAGTTTCAAACTGAGGGTTGTATAGGTGCGCCCAAACAGGAAAATTGACCTTCGAAATCCAGGGCCCATCCTCTCGAATGTCCGTACGGCGAGTATGAAACGGCCAGAGGATGAACGACTCGGTACGCTTGCCAGGGTCTTCCTCTTTGCCGTAAAAGGGGAACAAGTTCCAGCCTTTCGCGCCCTCGCCCGACAACGAGGAAAAGAACGGAAAAGGCCGGAACGTCTTGCTTACCCCTTCGTTTGTGACCCGTAGGTATGCAGGAAAAAACCTGACAAAGATTTCGTCCTGCCCCATGAAACGATTGACGGTCCCCCAAAAAGGGAAGAACATCCGTCTCGTTCCGTACGTTTGATCCCGCTCGTAGAAATACAAAGGAAAAATCCAGAAGCGCTTTTCTCCACCATCCGGTTCGCGTTTATGGACATAGTTCAGCACAAGCAGGCTAGAAATAGACGTCTCCCGCCGGGAGCTTCGCACTTGAAGCAAGGGATAGAGCGCGTAAAGTGCTTTCGCATCCCCCTTCAAGCTCCGCTCTTTTAAAAAAAAAGGGAGAATGCCGTACCGGACAGCATCCTCGGTGCGCTCGTAGAGGCCGAACGGCGGAAGAACGCGAACCTGCACAGAGCCGTTTTCGAGTTCTTTGCGCACGTAGAATGGCCAAAGCGACAGGCCAAAGGCGTGGCCTACATCCATAAAAAAGAGCCATAGGGCGAATATCCCTACCAAGCGGATCATGCGCCCTCCCCTTTGAGCCGACCAAGGAGGCCTTCGGCCAGGGAAACCACCTCGCTTACGTCCTTTCCGTAGCCGTCTGCATGAATCTCCTCGGCAAACTGCCTAGTAACCGCGGCTCCGCCTACCATGACCTTGTTGGAAAGACCTCTTTTTTTTACCTCTTCGATGGCCGTTTTCATCTCCAGCATGGTTGTCGTCATCAGCGCGCTTAGCCCGATGACCTCCGCGTTGTGCTCGATGGCGGCATCGAGGATCTTCGGCATTGGGACGTTTCTGCCGAGATCGATCACTTCGAACCCAAAGTTGCGGAGCATCAGGCAGCAAAGGTTCTTCCCGATGTCGTGGATGTCGCCCTTTACGGTGGCAAACACAACCCGACCCTTGGTCGTGGCGGTTTTTTGTCCTTTTTGAAGAACGGGTTCAAGCACTTCGACACCTCTTCGCATCGCATCGGCCGCAAGAATCAGGTGTGGGAGGAATTTCTTTCCCAGGCCGAACAAGTCACCCAGCGCCTTTAACGCCGGTGTCATTACCTCGGTCAAGACCCAAAGGGGGTCTAGCCCCTCTTGAAGGCCTTGCTCTACAAGCCCGGCTATCCGCTCCTTATCCCCTTCGAACACGGCCTTGTAAATCTTGTCTTTGGTGTGCTGAGGCTCTTTGTCCGCAGGCTTGCCTTCTGCCAAGCCTGCGAAGCTCGCCTGAACTGTCGAGAGATAAACCTTGCACCCCTGGTCTCTCCCGGAAAACAGAGATGCTGCGAGAATGGTCTGCTGGATGTCTTTGTCGGTAGGGTCAAGAATGGCCGCGTCCAACCCGTAGCCCACGGCCATGGCAAGGAACGTCCGGTTGACAAGCCTTCTTTCGGGAAGGCCAAACGAGACGTTGCTCAGGCCGATTGTAGTAGGCAGCCCGAAGTGCTCCCTGACGCCCTGGATCGTGCGAAGGGTTTCCCTGGATGCCTCTTGCATGGCCGAAACCGTGAGGCATAAACAATCGACGAGGATCTGGGTTCGTTGTACTCCTAAAGCCTCTGCATGCTTTAGGATGACCTCCAGGACAGCCAGCCTTTCCTTGGCCGTTTCCGGTATCCTGTCCTCGCTTAAAAGGCAAATAACGCTCGCGCCGAAACGCTTGATGAGCGGGAGGATCGCTTCAAGGCGCTCGGGTTCTGCGTTTACGCTGTTGACAAGCGCCCTGCCGGGGTAGGCCTCAAGCCCCGCCTTGAGCGCGGCCGGAAACGAGCTGTCCAGAACGAGCGGCACCTCGACAACCTGGGAGGCCCGTATCACGGCCTCCCGCATCAACGCGGGCTCGTCCGACAACGGAACGCCAACGTTGATGTCGAGCGCCAAAGCGCCCGATCGTACCTGGGATAACGCAAGTTCGATCACTCTTTGAAAATTTTGCTCTTGAAGCTCTTTTTGAAAGGCCTTTTTCCCTGTCGGGTTGATTTTTTCGCCGATCAGGACAAAAGGTTCCCCCTCCCCAAGCCTCACCCTGTCCGACCTCGAGGCGATGGACGTTTTCGATCGCACGCTCCTCGGGGTGCAGGGCCTTCCTTTGAGGGCTTGGCTAATCCGCCTGATGTACCCAGGCGTCGTGCCGCAGCATCCGCCGATGATTGCAACCCCTTTCTCGACAAAAGTTTGCGCGAACTCGGCAAGCTCCTTCTCGTCCAAGGGGTAGGTGGTACGCCCGTCCCTGTAAACAGGAAGGCCGGCGTTTGGCTTGACGAGCACGGGAACCGGGGTAGCGGCCAACAAAGACTCGACGATCGGGAGCATCTCCTTTGGCCCGAGCGAACAGTTGATTCCGAACGCTTGGATGCCGAACCCATCAATAATGGCTGAAGCGACCTCGGGCGGCGTCCCCGTGTCGAGCGTGCCTTTTGGCCCGTAAGTCAGGCTTACAAATAGGGGCATGGCCGGGGCCGCATCTTTCACGCCGACCACTGCCGCCCTTGCTTCTTGGATGTCGAAGAACGTCTCGATCAAGATGAGGTCCGCTCCGCCCTCCTTGAACAACCTTGCCTGGTCGTAAAAATACCCGGCAGCATCTTCAAAGCTCAGCTCCCCCAAGGGTGAGACGAGCAGGCCCAAGGGGCCGATGTCGCCCGCGACCAGCGCCTTGTCTTGGGCGATTCCCCTCGCAATTTCCAGGCCTCGAAGGACAATGTCTTTTTGGCTGGGGTCTAGCCCGTATTCTTTGAGCCTCGGAACGCTCGAGCCAAAGGTGTTGGTTGTCAAGATTTGTGAGCCGGCATCCAGGTAGGCCCGGTGGACGTGCGCCACCGCCTCGGGGTGTTCTAGGTTCCAGACGTCCGGGGCAACCCCCTGGCCGAGCCCCATGGCCTGGAGCATCGTTCCCATCGCACCGTCAAGAATTAGCACCTCTTTGCCTAGGCCCCGAAGGCTTGGTCTCATCAAACGGAACTCCCGATAGGACTGAACGTTTAAGGCCGGCTTCCATTATAAGCGAGCAAACCTCGCGATACAACGCTTGGTAAGGCCGATGGTTGAGGTATACTACACCATTAGGCCCGGTAAAAACATAGGCGGTTTTGCGAAGCTCGCGAGTACAACAATGAAAGAGTACCTCCAGCCAACGAGGGGATTCGCCATTCTAATGGCGATCGGTCTATGGCTTAGCATTGTGGGCATTTGGAGTTACCCCTTGCTCGAGCCGGACGAGGCCAAGCATGCCCTTATTGTCCGCGCAATGCTCGAAGGATCGTTTTGGATGCCCTACTTAAACGGGGAGCCTTTCTTCGATAAGCCCATTCTCCCTTTTGCGTTGATGGCCGTCTTTGCGAAGTTTCTCGGGATGAACGAGTTCGCACTCCGCCTTCCCGGGGCACTTCTCGGGTTTGCGAGCGTCATCGTGCTCTATCGGTTCGTCCTTAGGCTTCGTGGCGACGCAGAGGCTTTTTGGGCGGGGTTCGTGTGGACTACCAGCCCGCTGTTTCTCGCTGCAAGCCACATCCCGACCCATGACATCTACCTTGCGTTCTTTAGCATCCTATCCACGTTCGCGGGTTTTAGGCTGCTTACAGAACAGGGCACCCCTACGGAAAGCCGCTTCTTGGGCGTAGGATTCTGGCTTGGTTTGGCGGGCGGCGTGCTTTCCAAGGGGCTTCTTGGCATCGTCCTTCCGGGAATTGCACTGCTCGGGCCTGCCTTGGTTGAGCGTCAATATTTGAAGGCCGCCGCTAAAAGGTTCTTTCGTATCGAGGGAATTGCTTATTTTTTGTTGCTTGTCCTCCCTTGGTACGCCTACGTCCTCGTTGTCTACCCAGAGTTCGGTCCAAGCTTTCTCGTGCGTCAGCATATGGGGAATTTTTTGGGGTCTTTGCCGAGGCACCCGGAGCCTTTCTGGTATTACCTTCCGCTTTTGTTTGGGGTCTTCTTCCCATGGGCGTTCTTTTTGCCGTTTATTCCGTTTGCGTGGCATCCAGAGCACAAAGACAGGACATTCGTAGCGCTTTGTGCCTCTCAAAGCCTTGGAATTCTCTTGTTCTTTTCCGTTGCCGCTTCAAAGCTTCCTTTGTACATATTGCCGGCACTGCCAGGCTTTTGCATGGCGTTTGCACCCTTTTTAGTCAAGAACGCCCCCGCCAGGGAGAGGCATTTAAAGATACTACTGGGCTTCATTGCGGTCGTTTTTTTGGCGGCCATTCCTTACGGGTTGGTGTTCGCCAAAAGCGCTTACCCGGGCTTCTTCAGGCCTGCCGTCGTTCTCAGCGCCTTGATGACCCCCGTTCTTCTGGTAGCGCTTTTGTTTTCTTGGAGGGGCACGGTCGGCTGGCTCAAAGGCTACGTCGTGTTCGGCCTTGTCTTCTTGTATACTCTCGGGTTTCTTTGCGTAACTCCCCTCGTGGGAAGTTACGGCTCGAGCAAGGCTGCCGTCCAACGGCTTGAACAAAGCGCCCCCAAAGATGCGGTAGTCCTCTGCTACAGGAGGAATTGCCTCTCCGCTCAATTCTACCTAGGGCGCCCGGTAAAACGGGTCGAGCACTTGGACCGAAACATGCTTGTGCCTTCAAGGCCTCTTTACGTGCTCGTTAAGAAGAAATACCTCACCCCCTTCCTTGCAGAGGCGAGACCGCTCGGCATAAAAGTTGAATTCCGTTCCGAGGGGTTCTGGCTGATCCGGGTGGGATAACGCATGAAATTCCGAACTGATTGCCTGGAGTTCCTAGGGGACAGGCCCTGCAAGCCTCACAAATTGAGGGGCCGTACGTGCAACACCTGTCCTGAATACGTGCAGGAACGAGGAAGGCTTCTCCTTGTCAAACTGGGCGCTTTGGGAGATGTCGTAAGGACGTTGCCGTTGCTGGAAGCGCTCTCTAAGGCCTATGCCGGCTTCAGCATTTGGGTGGTTACGCAAAAGCCCTCTCTTCCGTTCTTTTCGGCAAACCCATTTGTCAGGCGGGCGGTTTTGCTCGAGCACGCCCCGCTTTTCCTTTCTCGGGTAGGCTTCCAAATCGCCGCAAACCTCGACCTCGACCCGTTGGCCTGCGCGGTGGTCGGACTTGCCCAGGCCGATCAAAAGCTTGGGTTTGGGCTCGATGCCTCGGGTAACGTCGTCCCGTTGGATGAGCGGGCAAGCACTTGGTATGCGATGAGCCTGGATGACCCCACCAAACGGGCCAACCACGAAACCTACCAGCAGCACATGGCCAGAATCCTTGGAGTCTCGTTCAAGAACGAGCCAATCCGAATCGAGCCTGGCCAAAAGCGGATGGAACTGGCAAAAAAGCTTCTGCAGCAGGCTGGGTTCAACCCTTCCCAGCGGCCGCTCATCGGGCTGAACACGGGTTCTTCCGGGCGGTGGCCGCTTAAGGCCCCCCCCGCCGCGCATTTTGTGGAGCTTATCCGCCTTTTGGACGCCCAGGGTCTTACGCCCGTCAGCCTACTAGGCGGCCATGAGCAGTTCTCCAAGAATCAAGCCATCGCAAACGCTGCCCGGAAAAAGGCGGTCGTTTTGGATGTTCGCCAAGACGTTCTCGAGTTTGCGGCGCTCGTCGCTTGGCATAACCTGATCGTCACGGGGGATACCTTAGCCCTTCACCTGGCGCTTGCCTTCAAGGTGAGGGTCGTTGCAATGTTTGGGCCTACTTCCGCCCAAGAGATCGAGCTTTACGGGCTCGGCACAAAGCTCGTCGGCGACGTCCCCTGCATCGGCTGCTACACGAGCGTTTGCGAAAAACAACCCACGTGCATGGATACGATCACGCCCAAGGAGATTTTCGGTGCCATCCTCAACGAGCTTTCCCATGGCCATCGTTCTACCCACCTACAACGAGGCCCAGAACGTTGACGGGATTTTAACGGAACTTCACGGCCTGTTTCCCGACGCTGCCCTCGTCGTCGTGGACGACAACTCCCCGGATGGAACGGCTAAGATCGTCGAAGGGCTCAAGCAAAACATCCCAGGGGTTGTGCTCGTTGTTCGCCAGAACGAGCGCGGCCGGGGAACCGCCGGGAAGGCAGGCTTCCAGGAAGCCCTTGCTTTGGGTGCCAGGGTAATTGCCGAAATGGACGCAGACGGGTCTCACAGCCCGAGCGACCTTCCTTTGCTCGTCAAGGCGCTCGATTCTTGCGATGTCGCGGTAGGATCGCGGTATACACGGGAAGGAGGGGATTTTCGAGGCTCATGGGTCAGGAGGTCGCTGTCGTGGGCATCTATTCGTTTCGTCCGGGCCATTTTAGGCGTGCCGGTACGAGACCCAAACTCGGGATTTCGCGCGTTCAAACGAGAGGTACTGGAGGGAATCTCGCCAGAAACGCTCACGGCCAAAGGGCCGGAGATTGTCCATGAGGTGCTGATGAGGGCCTACAGGCAAGGCTTTCGAATTAAGGAAGTGCCGATTCACTTCCACGATAGGCAAGCTGGTACCTCAAAGCTTACGCTTGGCCAGCTTCCAAGGAGCTTCCTGTTTGCGTTGTACTTAAGGCTAACTACCAAAAACCGCCACAGTGCTCCGTCTATAATCGCGCAGCGATTTAGGGGGCGGTGAAGCGGCGCTATCGCCCGCAGGGCGATCATTCCGGCCTCTCCTGTTGCTCGATGTATTGCTTGAGTACGGACAGTGGCGCACCGCCCACCGTGAGGATGCAATAGCTGCGGCTCCAGAATACCGGCTTACTCCAATAAACCCGTTTCAGATGATCGGCAAATTCTTTGCGCAGCAATCGGCTGGTAACCGTTTTCAGGTTATTCACAGTATAATAAAAGCATGCCGAATCGTAAAGTGACCTATCGTTTGTATCCCAACGCCAAGCAGGAAGCGCGGCTTTTGGAGATGCTCGGCCTGCATCAGCGGCTGTATAACACGGCGTTGGAAGAACGCATCCGCATGTACCAGGAAACTGGCAAGGGATTGTCATTTGCCGATCAGTGCAAGGCGCTCACGCAATGGCGCAAGGCCGTCCCTGCCCTGGCCGGGCTGAATGCACAATCGGAACAGGTGACGCTTAAACGCCTGGATTTGGCCTTTCAGCATTTCTTTCGTCG
>DDYN01000033.1:0-1505 GCA_002347965.1 Nitrospirae bacterium UBA2233
AATTCCCGTGGGCGTCTCGTTCCTCATTCCTATCATGCTTGCCGGGTCGATGAGCCTGCAGGGGATTATCCATGCGCAGGCCGGTGATTTTGGGCTGTTAGGTTGGAACGTTTTTCATAACCCGTTCGCCCTGGCCGCCTTCTTTGTGGGATGTACGGCGATGGTGGCCGAGATCAACCGTACGCCGTTCGACCTTCCAGAGGCCGAGAGCGAACTCGTTGCCGGCTACAACACCGAATATTCGGGCATGCGCTTTGCCTTCTTCTTCCTTGCGGAGTACGCGAACATCTTCGTGATCTCCATGATTGCCGCGGCCATCTTCCTTGGCGGCTGGCAGATTCCGTCCCCCTTCAAAGATGTGTTGCCCTTTGGTCTGGTGGGGTCATTCGTTCTGCTGGCCAAAGCGGCCGTTCTCGTGTTTATCGTGCTTTGGCTTCGTTGGACGCTGCCTCGGGTACGGGTTGACCAGCTGATGGAGGTCTGTTGGAAGTACCTAACCCCGATGGCGCTTGTTTGCTTGATGGGTACGGCCGTATGGATGTGGGCCTTCCCAGGAAAGATATTTTTTGGGTTATTTGGTGCAGCCTAGAAGGAGAAAGCCATGGTGCAATCCATGAAACGATACGTCGGAAACGTCGGGAATACAACGCTGACCGTTCTTAAGGGGTTGCGGGTCACGCTGATAAACTTGTTCCGCACGCCGATTACGATCCAATACCCTGAGGTCGACATTCGCCAGAAAGATTTAAAGGCGTTCGGCTACAAGGGGCCTTTGGGTCCGTTGCCGGACCGCTTCCGTGGGTTTTTGCACGTCAACCCAGAGATCTGCATTGCTTGCGATCTTTGCATGAAAGCATGCCCGATAGATTGCATTCGGATCGAGAGTACGAAGATCGACAAGACCACGATCCAGGGTAAGGACGGGAAGGCGGTGAACAAGGTGAAGCACCCGGTCCGGTTCGATATTCACCTCGGCAAATGCATGTATTGTGGGCTTTGCGTCGAGCCTTGCCCGACGGGCGCGATCTCATTTTCGAAAGAGTTCGAAGGCGCGACCTCTACGCTCAACACGCTTGTTGTGCATTTTGCCGAACCCAAGGGGCTCCCCGTACGCGAAGCGGCGATTTTATAAGCTTAAAGGGAAAAAGGGTATCATGAGCCTTTCCGAGCTCGTCTTTCACGGGATTTGCATCTTGACCGTCGTCTCCGGGTTCTATGCGGTGTACACGGAAAACCTCGTGCATGCGGTGTTTGCGCTCTTGGCTACCTTTTTCGGCATGGCCGGCCTTTTCGTTTACCTCCGGGCGGATTTTTTGGCGGCTCTCCAGGTTCTTGTGTACGTCGGAGGCATTCTCGTGTTGTTCCTGTTTGGCGTGATGTTCACGCAGGATATTTACCGGCTCAAAATTTCGGCAAAGCCCATAAACCGCGTATGGGGGATGATTCTAGGGGTTGGGTTCCTTGCCTCTTTTTTTTGGGCGGTGATTCTTAAAGGACGGTTCGTT
>DDYN01000033.1:1515-26214 GCA_002347965.1 Nitrospirae bacterium UBA2233
CTTGCCTTCGAAGCGGTGACGCTCCTCATCGTCGCCTGTATGGTAGGGGCCATCCTGCTAACGTTGAAGCGGGAGTAATGGGTATGCTCGAACAATATTTGCTTGTTTCCGTCGTTTTGTTCGTGCTCGGAGTGTTTGGGACAATTAGCAGACGAAACGCCGTAGGGATGCTTATCGGGATAGAGCTCGTGCTAAACGCCGCATCCTTGAGTTTTGTGGCATTTGGCCGGTATATCCTGCCTTTCGGGGATTCTCCCAAAGAAGCCGGTCAGGTGGTCTCCGTGTTTATAATTATTCTAGCCGCATGCGAGGCGGTGGTTGCGCTTACGATTGTGTACGCTCTCTACAGGCTCTACCGGACGATAGACGTCGATAAGGTTCACATGCTCAGGCAATAGAAAGGCAAAAGGCGTATGGCGCATCTGGCTTGGCTGATCGTTCTTCTCCCGCTTTTTAGTTCTGCTTGCCTTGCGGGGTTTGGCAAGCGGGTATATCGGCGCTTCGGAAAGAAGGGCGTTGATGTTTTAGGGGTTGGGTCTATCGGGACATCGTTCCTTTTGGCGGCCTGTCTTTTGGCCTACGTTCTTTCGCTGGATCCCGACAAAAGGTCGATACCGTCTGCCCTGTGGTCTTGGTTTCCGCTAGAGGGCAAGATGCTCGACGTCTCTTTGCTCGTTGACCCGCTCTCGGCGGCAATGGCGCTGATGGTGGCGGGCGTGGGCTTCTTGATTCACGCGTATTCGACGGGGTATATGGACAAAGACCCGGGGTACCCCCGGTATTTCTCCTGTATGAATTTGTTCATGTTCGCCATGCTCACGCTCGTCTTCGCGGACAACCTCGTGCTGTTCTTCTTGGGCTGGGAAGGTGTCGGCCTTTGTTCGTACCTGCTAATCGGGTTTTGGTTTAGCGACGTCGAAAAGGCCAGGGCGGGCATGAAGGCGTTCATCGTCAACCGGATCGGCGACCTTGGCTTTTTGCTCGGCCTCTACCTGCTATTTTGGCTGTACGCTTCAAGCCCGACCATGCCGTTTGCTATGCCTGAGCTCCGCGCCGACCTTTCCCCTTTGCTCGAAACCGGTTTTTTGGGCCAGAATTGGGCAACATGGGTAACCTTATGCTTCTTCATCGGGGCGACGGGTAAGTCCGCCCAGATCCCGTTGTACGTGTGGTTACCGGACGCTATGGCCGGTCCTACGCCCGTTTCGGCGCTCATCCACGCGGCCACCATGGTGACGGCGGGTGTGTACATGATAGCCAGGCTTTCGTTCGTTTTTGTTCATGCGCCGTTTACCCTCGGAGTTGTGGCCACAATTGGGGCGACGACAGCACTTTTTGCCGCAACCATAGGGCTTTGTCAGAAAGACATCAAAAAGGTACTCGCCTACTCCACGGTCAGCCAGCTGGGTTACATGTTCTTGGCGATGGGGGTGGGTGCGTTCGTTTCCGGCTTCTTCCATCTACTAACGCATGCGTTCTTCAAGTCCTGCCTTTTCCTAGGTGCCGGCAGCGTGATCCATGGCATGCACGGCGAACAGAACATGGACCTCATGGGCGGTCTTAGGAAAAAAATGCCCGTTACGTGCGCGACGTTTGTGCTGGCGGCGTTGGCTATCTCTGGTTTTCCGTTGTTTTCGGGCTTCTTCAGCAAAGACGAAATTCTGTTTGCTTCTTTATCCTCACCTCTTGGCGGGCCTGTTCTTTGGGCCGTTGGGTTGTTCACGGCTCTCCTTACCGCATTTTACATGTTTCGGCTCGTTTTTTTGACGTTCTTCGGGGAATCGAGGACCCCTGATGCCATAAAAGGGCATATCCACGAATCCCCCGGCGCGATGACGGTTCCGCTTGTTGTGTTGTCCATACTGTCGGTGCTCGGGGGTGTGCTGAACCTTCCGGAGCTCTTTGCCTTGTCTGGAGGGCTTGCACGCTTCCTTAGTCCTGTCGTTGCGGAATTTCCTGGGTTTAGCCATGCCCTTCATGAAAGCTCGCACCTTGAGGTCCCTCTCATGGGCGTCTCCAGCGGCGTTGCCCTTTTGGGGATTGCTCTTGCATACGTATTCTATCTGCGTGCTCCAGGGCTTCCTTACCTTTTCGGCTACTTCCTGCGCCCCGTGTACAACCTTCTTTGGAACAAGTACTACGTGGATGAAATCTACGAGTCCGCGTTCATAAACCCCTTGCTCCAAACGAGCCGGTTTTCTGCAAAGGCCGACTTGGTCGTCATCGATGGCGCCGTGAACGGGTCGGCGCTCATGACCCGAGAGACATCCCGGATTGCCGGGTTATACGACCTTTGGTTTGTGGATGGACTCGTGAATGCCGCTGCCGAAGGAACACTAAGGCTTGGCAGGTGGCTGAGGTCTTTCCAGACGGGAGCAATCCAAAATTACTTGTCCTATGCGGTGGGTGGAGCTCTGCTCGTCTTCTGGCTTTTGTGGGCCCTTGTGAATCGTACGGTATAAAGCAGCCTGTAAACAGAAAAAAGGGTTGAGAAGCATCATGCAGTCGTTCCCCCTGCTTAGCGTCATGGCATTTTTCCCCCTGCTAGGAATTCCCGTGATTCTCCTCCTTCCACAATCCAAGGCCTCGTACGCTAAATGGCTTGGCCTCGTGTTTACGCTTCCCTCGCTCGCTCTAGGGGTCGTGCTTTACGGCTCCTACAACCGGGAGCTTGCCGGGGTGTTTGACCCCGCCTCCTTCCAGTTCATAGAGCGTGTTCCATGGATCAAGACGTTCAACATCGAGTATTTCGTTGGGATCGATGGCCTGTCGGTGATGATGGTCCTGTTGACCGTCCTTCTGTGCACGTTGTGCATGGTTGCTTCTTTTAGCATCAAACAATCGCCCAAGGGGTATTTTTCGCTGTTTCTATTGCTCGAGACGGGCATGCTTGGGGTATTCATCTCTCTAGATTTTGTCTTGTTCTACGTGTTCTGGGAGGTTATGCTTCTCCCCATGTACTTCTTGATCGGCGTCTGGGGGGGGCCAAGGCGTGTCTACGCTGCAATCAAATTCTTTCTGTACACTCTTCTTGGCAGCGTGCTCATGCTTGTTGCCATGTTGGCCTTCTATTACCAAGCCGAACCCCACACCTTTGACCTCATTAGGCTCATCCAGTCTGACTTTTCAGGCGTGACGTTCGACATGTTTGGGCGTGTATGGGATTTCAGCAGGGTAATGTTCCTTTTACTGTTT
Organism: Nitrospirae bacterium UBA2233; assembly: GCA_002347965.1. GTDB lineage: Bacteria > UBA2233 > UBA2233 > UBA2233 > UBA2233 > UBA2233. The sequence goes on from DDYN01000033.1 coordinate 4,711, forward strand.
ATCGGGTTTGCCGTAAAAGTCCCCATCTTTCCTTTTCACACCTGGCTTCCGGATGCACACGTCGAGGCTCCGACAGCGATTAGCGTAATCCTTGCCGGAGTGTTGCTAAAGATGGGAACATACGGGCTTATGCGGATAAGCTACCCTATCTTGCCTGAGTCCGCCATCTGGTTTTCCGGTGCGTTGGCCGTCCTCGCGCTCATCAACATCGTTTATGGCGCGCTTTGCGCAATGGCTCAGCAAGACCTAAAGAAAATGGTCGCCTATTCGAGCATTTCGCACATGGGCTTTGTTCTGCTGGGTATGAGCGCGCTGACGGAAACGGGGATGAACGGGGCAATCCTTCAGATGTTCAACCACGGAACGATCACGGCGATGCTCTTCTTGCTCGTAGGCGTGGTTTACGAACGGGCGCATCATCGTAACATCGACGGGTTTGGCGGCTTGGCCGCCAACATGCCTGTGTATGCCGCTTTTACCGGGTTTGCTTGGTTTGCGGCTTTAGGGCTCCCCTCGCTTAGCTCGTTTATCAGCGAGCTAATGTGCCTCTTGGGGGCGTTCAACGCCTACCGGACGATTACGATCATTTCCGCATCGGGCATTCTCTTGGGGGCTGCCTATATGCTTTGGAGCTACCAGCGGATCTTTTTGGGCCCCCTGAACGAACGCTACAGGGGGCTTGCAGATATCTCTACAAGGGAAGTGCTTTCGCTCATTCCCTTGGCCGCTATCGTGATCCTCGTCGGCATTTATCCGATGCCCGTCATATCGCTGATGCAGGCTTCTTCGAGGGCGCTCGTGAACCTCACTACGCTAGGCGTATAGGGGAGGGGGCGAGCATGGATGCCAAAGAAAGCTTGATTTGGGTTTTTCCTGAAATTATCCTTGCTGTTGGCGCGCTGATCGTGCTGTGCTTTGCGTTGGCTTCGGACCGTGCAAAGAAGCTCGGCTTTGGTGTTGCGGCGATCATTCCGTTGGCGGCGCTTTTAGTTCTGGTCGCTCGTTTTACCTTGGAGCCTGTCCGGGATGTCTTCTACGGAAGCTTGATGCTCGACCCATTTTCTCAGGTAATCTCAGGGTTTTTCCTTGTCGTAGGCTTTGTAGCGGTTATTGCCTCCATAAATGACGCGGGAATCCAAAAAGTGGGGGGGCTAGAGTATGCCGCTTTCATCCTGTGCATTCTTTGCGGCATGCTTCTCGTTTCGAAGGCTTCCAACCTGTTGATGATCTACTTGGCGCTCGAAATGGTTTCTGTGCCTTCTTATTTGGCAGTAGCCTTTTTCCCCGCATCAAAAGAGAGTCAGGAAGGCGGGTTAAAGTATGTCTTGTTTGGCGCGCTTACCTCTGGCATCCTTCTGTACGGCCTAAGCCTGCTTTACGGGTTTGGGGGGACCTTGGAGCTTTACGAGCTCCCAAGAGCACTGGCTTCTAGAGAGGTTCCCTTGGTCGGGTTTGTAGCGGCTATGGCCTTGGTGATGGTTGGGTTTGGTTTCAAAATCACCATGTTCCCGTTCCATGCCTGGGCACCTGACGTGTATCAGGGGGCTCCAACGGCATTCACAGCATTCCTTTCTGTAGGCCCTAAAGTTGCCGGATTTGCCGTATTTACCCGGGTAGCCCTATCCTTTTTTTCGCCGGACGCCCTGCCCCAGTTCCCAGGGGTTAATCAGGGGTTTTACTCTTTGGTTGCCTTGCTCAGCGCGGCAACGATGACGTACGGTAATTTTGCAGCGCTTTCGCAGGACAATATAAAGCGTATGCTTGCCTATTCTTCCATCGCGCACGCAGGCTACGCGCTTATTGGCCTTGCGATACCAGGTGGGAGGGGAATAGGCGTCCTCCTTTACTACTTGTTTGTGTACGCCATCATGAATATGGGGGCCTTTTTGACGGTTGCCTTCGTCTCGCGCACAAGGAAGCGCGAGACGCTTTCTGACTATGACGGCCTTGGCTACGACATGCCATACGTGGGGATGTTGTTGACCCTGTTCCTGTTTTCTCTGACTGGCATACCCCCCACGGTAGGGTTTGTCGGCAAGTTTGCCCTTTTTTCGCGGGCGATTGAAGGAGGGCTTTTGTGGCTCGTGCTTATCGCCGCGCTGAACACCGTTGTTTCTCTTTATTATTACGTCAAGGTTATAAAGGCCCTCTATTTAGGCGGGTCAAGGGCGCTGTTCCCCGCGGAATCCCTACCGATCGTGCAAAGTTGCACTCTTGGCGCATTGGGGGCTCTCACGTTGTTTTTTGGTCTATTTTGGGATCCGATGTTGAGGTTGGGCGATCTAGGGGCAAAGATTGTTTTAGGGGTTTAAACGCAAAACCTTACACACCCCGCTGCACTCGGCACCCACACTTGGCGCAAGGCTTGTCTGCTTCATCGAACACCCCGCCTTCTGCAAACGCGAGCGTGTTAGTATCCTTATCGTCTTCCTTTTGAACCATCCGCGGGTATTAGATGGTGAGCGTAACGGTGAGTTGGCCGGCTACCGCCTTGTCCCACCTTGGATGCGACGGCGGTCTCTAAAGGCCAGCCGAACACGCAGGAAACGATCCAGCCGTTGACGGCCTGCGTTCCGCCTCCATAAAAAGGGGGGCTGGACAGAGTAGGCCAGCCCCTTATGCATGCCGGGTTTGGGCGTCGCTAAAAGAAGCGGTCCTTGTGAGCCTTCAGCCAAAGGGCCTTTTTCTTCGCGACCTCGTTGGTGAGCCTCGCCTTCGGGAGGACGTCGCTCGAAGTGCTTAGAATATAAGCAATTGTTTTGTCGAAAAGCGCCTCGTCGATGATTCCGGCCGCGTAGAACTGAGCGTAGAAGGCGTGCGCCAGAAGGAATTTGTTGTCAGTTTTTTCAAAAACGTAGCCAAACTCTTTTTGCGCCTTCTCCGGTCCACCGCCGAGCATCGGGCCAGAGAGCGCATAGTAGGCCGCGCGAAACAAGTGGGGTGAGTAATAGAAGAACGTTTCATCAAGTTCAATAATCCTGTCCATGACGCCGTTCACGTCTCCTAGGGCCGTGAGCGCGTACGGATCGCTTAAGTTGAGCATGGTCTTGAGGCCCGAGGCCATCGCGTACCAAAAAGCGGGATATACGTCGCCCTTTGTAAGCTCTTTATTCAAATCGACAAGATGTTTTCCCTCTGTAAGTCCTTCGTCAACGGCCACGTTGTTGTAACGAAGCCCTCTGAGCCCGTAATCTTGAGCCAGGCCGTAAAGCTCATCGGCGTACCCTGGGTCTTCAAGCTCAACGATAAGACCGTAAGAGGTGTAGCCTTGGCAGGCCACCGTGAGCAGCTGATCGTTTTTTGGAGAGAACTCGACAAGGGCCGAAATAAGGAGAAGTTGTCCCGGCAGGCCTTCTTTGGCAAGCGAGGCACTCTCGAGCGTCATCACATTGTCGACCAAGTCCTCGAGAAGGGGTGCACCCGCGTTTACCCCCTGCCGCTCGACGACGCTACATCCGGCCGCTAGCATGAAGAAAACCCCTAGTAGGCTCGAGCACTTGTGTTTCATAAGGTTCCCCCCTTGTTCGTAAGAGATCGAACTCTTGCCGTCATAATGAAGCCTCTGCTGTATATTGGGTATATGGGGTTTTCTTTCCCAACTCAGCCCTGTAAATCTATTAATAAGGGGGACGAGAACCTGCATTTTTAAAGCGATTATCCAGGCTGGTACTTGTCTCGATCCTGCTGAAGAAGGCAGGAGCCTTTGAAATCAATATTCCTTACTCCAAAAGCTAGCTGCATTTGTCTAAAAAGTAGGATTATTACAGTAGAAACAGCAATATACAGTAAGTTTCTTTAAATAGCAAGCCCATAACAATACAGCTTGGAACTTCTTTCTCGTTGGTTGTCGTTGTGCACTAGAGCTCTATGTATGGGTATATAGTAGCCTGAATAAAATTCAAGTTATTTCGGGAAGATTAAAAGGCCTCGCGTTCTCCAAGCCTTTGCTCGATTCTCCCTCCTTTGGCGCGCTGTTCTTACATGGCGAGTCAACCTGTTCTTTGGCGATCTTGAGGCCGCGCTTAAAGAATAAGCTCTGGTCGTGTTCTTTCCTTCCTTTTGCGTTTCAAGGTATCCTATGAAGAAGGTTTTTTGTTTAGGTGGTAGGGACGACAGGATTAATCGGGGCGATATGGAGTATTTTTGGAAGACGCTAGAGGCCATTCCCTGTCGTGCGGGATGCCGTTTCGAAGGGGAACTTTTAAAGTATTCATACCAATGAGGAGGGTTTTATGCCGACAAAGCTCGTCATCGTAGGGGGGGTTGCAGCAGGAGCCAGCGCTGCTACCAAGGCCAGGAGAGAAGATGAATCGGCCGAGATCGTCCTTGTCGAAAAAGGGCCTTACGTCTCGTACGCCAACTGCGGCCTTCCTTACTACATCTCCGGCGAGATCGAGGACAGGGGCAAGCTGCTCGTCACGACGCCACAGGTGTTTGAAAAGCACTTCAACGTGAAGGTACTCCTAAGGCACGAGGCCTTGGGGGTCAACCTGCACCAGCGTACGCTTGAGGTACGAGACTTGGACAAGGGTCAGACTATCGAGCTTTCATACGATGCGCTCATCCTGGCTCCTGGAGCTGCTCCTATCGTACCGCCGTTTCCGGGGAAGGATGCTCCCAATTTTTTCCAGCTTCGCAGCGTGCCAGACGCGGATGCTCTCTACGAGTTCCTCTCCGTCCACAAGCCAAAGAAGGCGCTTGTCGTGGGCGGAGGTTTCATCGGACTTGAGTGTGCCGAAGCCTTCGCTCATCGCGGGCTCGAAGTAACGCTCGTCGAAAAGCTCGAGCATGTACTGCCAAACCTCGATGAAGATATGGTGGCATACGTAGAGGGGGCACTCGAAAAAATTGGAGTCCGGCTTGTCCTGGGCAGGGGCGTGCAGGCTTTCGAAAAAAACGATCAAGGCGTTATCGTCAAGGCGCTCCTAGAAGGCGGGGATGCGATCGAGTGCGACTTGGTGTTGCTTGCCATCGGCGTTCGGCCCGATACCAAGCTCGCCAAGGAGGCCGGGATCGCGGTCGGCGAAACCGGGGCCATTAAGGTGAACGACAGGATGGAAACGTCCGTTTCGGGCGTGTTTGCCGCGGGAGACGCGGTGGAGAGCTTAAACCTCGTTACGGGTAAGTCAGGCTGGTTTGCGCTGGCAGGTCCCGCAAACCAGCAGGGCAGGGTAGCAGGGGCAAACGCCGTCGGCAAGGATCTGCGCTTCAAGGGGACCCTAGGAACGTTCATCGTGAGGGCAGGCAAGGCTGTAGCCGCGAAAACAGGCCTTTCCGAGAAGGAGGCGCTCAAGGAGGGCTACGAGGTTTGCAAGGTGTTGATTCACCCGGAGCATCATGCGGGTTACTATCCGGGCGCCAAGTCCCTTCACATGAAAGTGCTGGCCGAGAAAGGGACGGCTAGGCTCTTGGGTGCACAAATCGTCGGCGAAGAGGGGGTAGACAAGAGAGTCGACGTCCTCTCTACGGCGCTTTTTTTAAGGGCCACCATCCAGGATCTTGGCGATTTAAACCTTGCCTACGCCCCCCCGTTTGGGTCGGCGCGTGATCCTGTTAATCAGGCGGGGCTTGTCGGAAGCCACCTTGTAAGCGGGGAAATCGACTCTTACGACCCGGTCCGTGCAGCTAAAGGGGACAACGGCGACGATGATGGCGTTGTTTTTCTCGATGTGCGCGCGCCTAAAGAGTTTGAAGAAGAGCATATTCCCGGGGCCATCAACGTGCCGTTATCTGTCCTAAGACAAAGTATGGATAAGCTTAAAGAAGTGATTGGCGAAAAACAGGCCGTCTTGTATTGCGGTGTAGGGTACAGGAGCTACTTAGCCTACAGAGCGCTTAAACATAGGGGCATTCAAGGGCTCAAGGCTCTTTTGGGAGGGTTTGTATCGTTCAAGGCGCTTCAAGGAAAGGCGCAAATGGAGGCGAAAAGTGGGAATGAGTCTTGAAATCGTAAAGGTCGAAGGGCGTGAAATTCTGGATTCAAGGGGAAACCCTACCCTAGAGGTTTGCGTTTTGCTGGCGTGCGGAGCCTTCGGTGTTGCCGGGGTTCCATCCGGGGCATCCAAGGGGGTGCACGAGGCCCACGAGCTGCGGGACAATCAAGCCTCGCGGTACGGCGGCAAGGGGGTTCAAAAGGCACTTGCCAACTTGGAGGGGCCGATTCAGAAAACGCTCGTCGGGATGAACGCGCTTGAGCAGGAACGGGTCGATAAAGCGCTCATTGAGCTCGACGGGACCGAGCAAAAATCCAATCTGGGCGCCAACGCCATTTTGGGGGCGAGCCTGGCGGCGGCCAAGGCGGCCGCCTCCGCGCTCGGGATCCCGCTGTACAGGTATCTTGGGGGGGCTTGCACTAGCCTGTTGCCTGTCCCAATGATGAACATCTTGAACGGCGGTGAGCATGCGAACTGGGAAGGGGCGGATATCCAGGAGTTTATGATTCTGCCCCACTCCGCTCCAAACTTCTCCGAAGCACTAAGGTGGGGAGCCGAGGTGTTCCATGCGCTCAAGGCAACGCTCAAGGAAAAAGGGCTTTCCACGCAAGTGGGCGACGAAGGGGGGTTTGCCCCCAGGTTATCCTCGAACAACGAAGCGATCGAGCTAATCCTCGAGGCCGTCGCAAAGGCGGGGCTTTCTGCGGGAAAAGACGTTACGATCGGCTTGGACGTTGCCGCCAGCGGGCTTTTTAAGGACGGGACCTACCATCTCCGCCTCGAAAAGAGGGAATTTCAGGCATCCGAGCTGGTAGAGCTGTACGAAGGGTGGATAGATGCCTACCCGGTCATATCTATCGAGGATGGGCTTGCGGAAGACGACTGGGAGGGCTGGCAGGCATTGACCAAAGCCCTAGGGGAGCAAGTGATGCTCGTCGGGGACGACCTGTTCGTGACGAATCTAAACAGGATCATTAAAGGTATCGAGTTAGATGCCGCCAATTCCGTCTTAATCAAGCCGAACCAGGTAGGAACGCTCACGGAGACGATAGCCGCGATCCGTCTCGCCAGGGATACCGGGATGGTAACGGTCATTTCGCACAGGAGTGGCGAAACTCAGGATTCTTTCATCGCGGACTTGGCCGTTGGCTTGGAGACCGGGTTTATCAAGACCGGAGCGCCAAGCAGGGGAGAGAGGGTGGCCAAATACAACAGGCTCCTTGCGATAGAAAAAGAGCTGGGCCCCTCGGCGCAGTTTAAATGCCCCTTTCATGCGACCTCGACTTAAGGGATGGGATCCGCCCCTTCCAGGACGCTTAAGGCCGTCCCAAACCCGGCACCTCACAGGGATTACGAGGTGCGAGTCGAGACCGAGGAGTTTACCTGCGTTTGCCCGATGACAGGCCAGCCCGATTTTGCCACGATCGTGATCGTCTACGTGCCGGACGCATGGATTGTCGAGCTCAAATCGCTCAAGCTCTACCTCTGGTCGTACAGGCAGGAGGGAATTTTCCACGAGGCGGTGGCGAACAAGATTCTCGACGACCTCGTAGGAACGATTCAGCCAAAAAAAATCGAGGTCGCCGCGGACTTCTTCGTTCGCGGCGGGCTTCATACGACCATTCGGGCGGCTTACAAAAAAGAGGAAGAGGTCAGCTCTTCTTGAACAACGGTGCTTGGATCACTAGCTGTGGGTCGTTTAGGCGATCTTCAAGAAGGACTTCGATCGTTTGCATGTCCACGGGGAGGTACTTGGCCAGAACCTGCCTTAGCTCAAGCTTGATCGTTTCGAGCTGGGTCGGGGAGAGCTTGAGGCGGTCGGTGAGGAGAATTAGCTTTAGGCGATTTTTTGCGCGGTCCTTGCTTTTCACGATAGAAGCTCCTTGATCCGGTTCCATATTCCCTTGCCTTCCGTGGTATCTTCCGCCTGCTCCCCTTCAATGCGGCCTGCGATAAGCGTAAATGCTTTTTTTGCCCCTCCTTTGCCGTCTATGGCGACTGGGACGCCTATGTTGGAGGCGCCGAGCACGTCTCGATCTTCCGGGACGACCCCCAAGAGCTCAACGCCCAAAATTTCTTTGACGTCCTCGCTTTCTAGCATGCGGCCCGTCCTGGCCCGAGACCTGTCGTAACGGTTCAGTACGAGCTTGCACGGGACACTCATCGAGCTAAGCAGTCCTATGACCCTGTCGGCATCGCGAATGGCGCTCACTTCGGGGTTGGTCACGACGATCGCTTCGCTGGCGGCGGAAGCCGCGTTTCGGAAGCCCGTTTCGATTCCCGCCGGGCTGTCTAGCAGGACATAGTCGAACCCGTCTTCGGCCAGCTTTTGAACGACCTCCTTAATATCTTCCTGCCTTAAATCCTCTTTGAGATGGTGCTGCGAGGCAGCCAGCATGTAGAGCTTCTGGAGCCGCTTGTCTCTGACGAGCGCTTGATCGAGATGGCAGGTGCCCTTCACCACGTCCAAAAGGTGGTAGACGACCCGATTTTCCAGCCCCATCACAACATCAAGGTTCCGTAGGCCGATATCCGTGTCGATGAGCGCCACCTTTCTCTCCCTTAAGGCGAGCGCTGCCCCGATGTTGGCCGTTACGGTAGTCTTGCCTACCCCACCTTTTCCCGAAGTAATTACGATCGCTCTAACCATGCTGCCAAATCTCCCGAATGTTCGACGACCTCGATGCGTCCATCTCGAATGAGCGCAATTTCTGGACTTTTTGTTTTTCTGGGTTTCGATGAAGGGGGTCCATCCTCGGACCTGGCTAGCAGTGGGCCGACCCGTACCAGCATGGGGGAGAACGCAAGGGCGTATACCAGCGCCTTGGAATCGTTCCCTTGGCCCTTTCCCGCCCAAACGCTCCCTCTTAGGCTTCCCAAAACGAAAACGTCTTGGGCCGAAATGATCTCGCCGCCCGGGTTGACGTCGCCCAAAAAAACGATAGACCTCTCTTCTTCGAGGACGTCGCCAGAACGCAACAGGCCGTGGACGACCTTAGCCGGGTTATCCCGTTCTGCACGCTCGTAGAAACCGAGCCTTTTAGCGGCTTCGAGCGTAAGCGTGGATGTCGAACGGATGGCCTTCGGGTAGAGACGTCTGGCAGCGAGCAGACCAATCAACCTTTCGAGCTCGCTTGCGGCCAAAGGCCGCGCGCCAGCATCCAGGATTACCGCGCAACCCGCCGGGAGGGACAACCCCTTGTCGGAAAATTGTGCAAACAGCTCGTCCAAAGGTTCTGTATCGCCCAACTCAAGCGTGACCGACCCTTTCTTCGAGGTTACGCGTAGACCTGTCAGCATACTCTCCAAGGGCTATTCAAGCGTGCTTCATAGGGGTATATTAATCTAGCCCAACGGTAGTTTATAGCAAATAAGGGGCTTGATCAAGAAATAGCAAGCGGGGGTGCTTAGGGGGTGTTCAAGGATGCGCTGATTTTAGGCGTCCTCGAGGGGCTTACAGAATTCCTGCCCATCTCTTCGACCGCGCACTTGATCCTTGCCGGAGAATGGCTGGGGTTTCGTGGAAGCTTTGCAAAGCTCTTTGAAGTGTTCATCCAGCTTGGAGCGATTCTCTCGGTAGTTTGGCTGTTTCGTGGCCGTATCCTCAGGGCGACTGGCTCGATCCGAAAGGACCCAAAAAGCCAACTCCTGGCCGTGAACCTCTTGCTAGGGTTTGCACCTAGCGGCGTAGTGGGTCTCGTAGCCCACCGCTGGATCAAGGCGTACCTGTTTTCCCCTGTATGGGTTTGCTCGGCGCTCGTCTTGGGCGGCGTGGCCATTTTGGCGTTCGAGGCAAGCCCTCTTGCAAGAAGGGGGGTTATTTCGGACCTTGAGGCCCTTAAGCCATCTCAAGCGTTGGGCATCGGGTTTTGTCAGACGCTTGCGTTGATCCCCGGCGTGTCCCGAGCGGCGGCGACTATTCTCGGCGGAATGGCCGTTGGGTTATCGAGAAGCGCGGCGCTAGAGTTTTCGTTCCTTTTGGCTATCCCTACGATGACGGCCGCCTGCTTGTTCGACCTCCTCATGAACGCTTCGGTGGTTGGCGTGAAGGAAGCTGCAACCCTAGGTTTAGGGTTTCTGGCGGCGTTCGCCTCGGCGCTCGTTGCCGTAGGCGCGCTGGTAAGCTACGTCAAGAGCAGCTCTTTCCGCCCGTTCGGCTACTACAGAATTCTCCTGGGTGGAGCAATTCTCTTGATGGGCTTGCGGGGCTAACTGGCTAGCGAGAAGCCGGTAGCTAGCCAGCGACCTCTGGCAGCGAAACCATGACAACGCCCATCTCTTGTTCTTCGAACAACGGACGGAGCTTAGAAACGTACCTCTTGAACCTAGCCCTATCGGTCGTGTTCAATGTGGCAAACCTAGGAAAGCTGATGCGTTCCGGGTTTAGGTAACTGCCGTTCTTCTTGATGCCAAAATGGACGTGCGGGCCCGTCGTAATCCCGGATGTGCCCACATAGCCTATCGTCTCGCCGGCCGAGACGCGGGCTCCCACCTTGGCGCTTGCGGCATACCTGCTCAGATGGCCATACTGGGATGTAAACCCGAACTCGGGGTGGTAGATTTCGACAAGCCTCCCGAATCCTCCTTTGTAGCCTACATAGGCAACCCGCCCGGGTCCGATGGCCACAACCTTCGTCCCGTAAGGGGCGGCGTAATCCACGCCGTAGTGAGGCCGAACGTAGCCGAGTACGGGATGGAGTCTTCGCATTGAAAAACGCGATGTGATACGGCTGCTAAAAACGGGCCGCGCGAGAAACCCCGTAGTAAACGACTTGCCGTCTTTCGTAAAATAAGCCCCTTCCCCATCTTGGGGAACGAATGCGTATATTTCAATGGTTTTTGTGCTCAGGCGCAACCTGGCTCCTAACAGTCGCTCGTTATCGATGCCGGAGCGTTCGATTAGTAGGCTGAAGCTGTCACCGGTACGGATGTCCTTGCGAAAGTCAACCATGTCCTGGAGGACGTGCGTGACCTCGAACACGACTTCCGGGCTTACGCCTAACGCGAGCGCGGAATCGTAGAAGCTCGATTGGAGCGTGCCGGAAATCGTCTGGATGAACGTGTAGTGCTTACTGGGCTCGTGGTATAGCTGGTAGGATTTTCCGCTTTTGAAGATTATCAGCCTCGAGCGGTCTTTTAGTTGGCATTCAAGCCGCTTGAGTTCTCCTGCCATAGAAGCGTAGATCGTGGTGGACTTGTTCCGAGCACCCCGTTGGTTGAGAACTTCTATGGCCTTGTTTGCCAATGAAGGAGGAACCTTGTAGGTCTTTAGCGCAACGGTAAGCGTCTCCGATTTAAACTGCTGTTGTTTGGGTTTGTCCGAAAACGCCGTAAGCCGGGCGACTTCCTCGAAGGATTTTTGCGATAACATCGGGGATTTTTCTTTCTTTTGTACGCCTTTAAATCCCTCGATTGAGGATGCGGGCTTGAACGCCGGAAGGGTGACTTGCAAGAGGCTAAAGCCAAGTGCCACCATGATAGGAAGAGACACCTTGGCGGGCAGCTTGCGTAACCTTGAAAAAGTAGCGGGCTTTGGCATAAAACTTCCTCCAAGGGGCGCTGGTGGATGAGAACCTTGCGTTCCTTCGGTTTTCTCTTCATCATCTTTAAGAGCGAAAACAGGAAAGGTAACTTTATCCCATTCCCGATGCCAAAAAACCTTTCAATAAAATCATACTTTCCATCGCTTTGGCAACCCCCTCATGGCGTGAATAGGGATTAGCGAAAAAAAAGAGGCTCTTTTTTACCGATCGAAGTTCAGCACGCAAAGCGCTACATGGCGCATCTTACAGAATGTTTCGATCGGTAAAGGCGGTATGACAGAGATTAAGAAATGGTTATCGCAAAGAACGTTACTATGAATAGTCCATCCAATCTTACCCTTGGAGTCGATTTTGGCCTACGGTACCTAGGGTTTGCGCTTGCCTACTCGGCCGACCTTATCGTTCCAATAAAAGGGGCGGATACAAAAAGGGAGGGGAACCCTGTCCTCGTGACGCTCAACGTCCTGAAGGATTACCCCATCTCGCGTGTCGTGGTAGGATGCCCGGGCATGGCGGCCAACGTGGAGCACGAACTTAAGCCTTTTGTTGAGGCCTTTGCCGAGCTTCTTGCTAAAGAATGCGGGCTGAGGGTATGCCTCTGGGACGAGTCGCTCACGAGTTTTGAGGCCTCATCTATACTTAAGAACCTTAAAAAGGATTGTTCGAGGGGCCGTTCGGCTAAAAAAAGGGAAACCGACAAAACCAAGGAACACGCCCTTGCCGCCGCGTCGATTCTTAAGGCCTACTTCGCTTCTTCAGGGCCGGCTTAGATCCTGAAGCTCAACCCTACGGTACGTCTTGTCCGAGGCTATGGCTTCCGGAGCGTTTGCATGCGCCGCCAAAAGGACTCCTATGCCGTCCTTTTGGCATAGCTCTCGAAGGAAGATGAACACGTCCTCTACCAGGGCGGCGTCCATTCCCTGGGTTGGCTCGTCCAAAAGCAGCAGTCTAGGCCCAGTGAGAAGTACTCGTACCAGACTGACCCGCTGCTGCTCTCCGTAGGAAAGCTCCGAGGCCTTTTTTTCGAGATAAGCAAAAGGAAGCCTAAGGGCCGAAAACGCTCGTCTTAAGCACAAGGCATCGCCACGGCTGACCATCTCCAGGTTTTTCTTGACGGTGAGGTCAAAGAAGGCGGGAGGGGTGAGCATAAGCTTGACCTGGCTTCGTAGCGTCTTGATCGGCAAATCTACGATGTCACGACCGTCGAAGGAAATGCACCCCTTGGGCGGAACAAGCAGCCGGATAGCGAGTTTTAGAAGCGTAGACTTTCCCGTTCCAGAGGCGCCCCACAGGTGAACGAGGTCTCCAGAATTTACTTCCAGCGAAACGTCCCGCAACACCGGTTTGTTTTCGCCAGGGTAGGCATAACTCAGCCCTTGTATGCGCAACTGGAATACCCGCATGTTCGCCGCCCCCGTTCTTCCTTCTGTTTGCCAAAACTTCTATACTTAGGTACTCAGTGTGCCAAACTTTTTGAAAAATATTCTAACCGAGCGAGAAGGCTGGGACGTGCTTTTTTCTCAACCCACAGAAATGCCGGGCCTTAAGGCCTACGGGCTTCGAGAGTTCCTTTCTCTGATCAAAGAGGGGCTCGAAGAGGTATTCCCGGAGAGCTACTGGGTTCTCGCGGAGATCGGCCGATTGAATCGTAAAAACGGCCATCTCTACCTGGAGCTAGTCGAGCGTGACGATGCAGAGGGGGGGGTTCGAGCAAAATGCCAGGCGATAGTCTACAGGCAGAATTCGGGCTGGATTGAAGAGCGGTTTTCTGCGGCGACGGGCATGTCGCTTAGCGCAGGCATTGCGCTCATGCTCAAGGTGCGCATCAACCTCCATCCGGTGTACGGGTTCACGCTCGTCGTAGAGGCGCTAAACCCGGATTATAGCATCGGCCAGATGGTCAAGAAAAGAAGAGAAGTCCTCGCAGTGCTCGAGAAAGAGGGAATTCTTGGCCAAAACAAGACCCTGCCGTTTCCAGCCGTACCGCTTAGAATTGCCGTGGTTTCCTCGCGCCAGGCGGCCGGGTTTCATGATTTTATGAGCCAACTGATGCAAGTCGAACCCAGCTTTCCTGTTAAGGTCGTGCTGTACGAAGCGCTCATGCAAGGAAGGCAAACAAAGGCCTCAGTCCTGCTCGCCTTGAAGGCGATCGCCCTTGATCACGCCAATAACCCCTACGACGTGATCGCCATCGTCCGAGGAGGAGGGGCAGTAGCGGACCTGCACTGGTTCGACGATGTAGACTTGGCCAGGGCCGTGGCGCTCTGCCCGATTCCGGTGGTCTTGGGCATTGGACACGAGATAGACAAGGGGGTGTTGGATGTTGTAGCCCATACGGCCGTAAGAACCCCGACAGAGGCTGCAAACCAAATCCTCACAAGGCTCTTTGATGCAAGCCGTACGATCAAGGGGGCGGCGGAAGCGCTTTACGCCTCAAGCAAACGGAGTATGTCCAGAGAGCACGCCCGTCTAGCTCCGCTCCCTTACAAGATTCAGGGCGTGTTGCTCAGAAACACCCGCCTGCATGAAGCCAAGATCGGCTGGCTGGCTCAAGCGCTCTCCTCGTCCGCTTCGGCCGAGCTTTGCCAAAGGCAGGTCCGTAGGCTTTGGGATGTCTGCCATGCTTTTTCGAACGCCTCAAAAAAGGCGCTTACTGCTTCTTCGACCCGATTGGACCTCGTGCATCAGCGCCTTCTCTTGACGCTTCCCTACCGAAGGGATGGGCTTGAAAGAGAATTTCGTATGCTCCAAAACAGGGTCGTTCAAGCGTCGAAAGCCGAGTTAGGCCGGCTTCGTGCCCTGCTTGCAAGTCTGGAGGGGCGCGTTGTCCTCCATGATGTCGGGCGATGGTTGATGCGGGGGTTTACGCTCACGCTCGACCCGACAACGAAGCTGCCTATCGCCAACCGGAAGGAGGCTATCCGAAGGGGAGTGCTCCTGACGCGGTTTGCCGATGGCGAGGTGCTGAGCAAGGTCTTGGGAGACGACCATGACGTTTAAGTCCTCTTTATTTTTCTGCATACCTCTTCTGCTTGGCATAGCAGGCTGTGGGGGGGGTCTTGACCTTTCGATGGACGGTGCGATCGTCGGGCTTGAGGAGTTTCCAGGCAGCCTTGAGCCTCCCTACGGGTTGGATGCAAACTCCCGAAGAATTCAGCATCTTTGTTTCGCATCCTTGCTTTCCTTCAATTCGGACGGGTCGTTTTCGAACGAGCTTGCCGAAAGCGTTGTCATGCAAGACGAGACCACGTTCGTATTCACGCTTAGAGACAACCTTGCCTTCTCGGACGGGTCTGCGCTTGCGGCTTCAGACGTTGTTTCGGCCTATCAAGAAATCCTAAGCCCTGGCTCCGCTTCCTCCTTGAAGGCGGCGTACGCAATCATAGAGAGCGTCGAGGCGACGGATAGTAGGCGCGTTGTGTTTAAGCTCAAGGAGCCGTTCGCCCCGTTTTTTATGCTCGCTACGCTTGGGATTTCTAAAAAGCTCCCCGAAGAGGGTCCAAGACTGGCCTCCGGCCCTTATGAAGTGAAGGAGGTCGTCGAAAACCAGCGGATCGTTCTGCAGGAAAACCCAAGATGGTTCGGCAAGCATCCATCACTCGAAAGGGTGGTGCTCAAGCTCGTTCCCGATGAATCCGAACGGGTGCTCGAGCTCAAGAGGGGTTCCATCGACATCATCCAAAACGATTTTGCCCCAGACCTTCTTCCGTTCCTTCAAGAAGACACTGGGCTGGCAGTGTCCCAAACTCCGGGCTCGTCGTTCACCTACGTTGCCTTAAACCTCCATAACCCTTACCTTTCGGATATCCGCGTTCGTCAGGCGCTCAACCTTGCGATTGACCGGGAAAAACTGGCCAAATCGCTCTACAAGGGGATGGTTGTGCCGAGCGATTCCGTCCTGCCAAACGGGCATTGGGCCCGGCATCCCAAAATTGGCGTTCCCCCGTTTGACGCAAAAAAGGCCAAAGCGTTGATCAAGGAGGCGCAAGAGGCCTTTCCTAAAAAAGGTGGGACTATCCCCATCAAACTCGCGCTCAAGGTTTCGAGCAATCAGGCTGCGTTTCGTCTTGCTGAAGCCCTCCGGAGTTCCTTTTTTGATGTAGGCGTCAACGTGGAGATTCAGGCGCGCGAAAGGGGGAAGTTTTTTGAGGAGGTGCGGTCCGGCTTGTTTGACATGTATGTCCTTACGTGGGCAGGAGTGGTCGAACCAGACGTTTATAGGACGCTGTTTTTTTCTTCCAGCGTGCCTCCCGTGGGAGACAACCGAGGGTTCTACGCAAACCCCTTGCTCGACGGCCTCCTTTTGAAGGCACGCTCGAGTTACGACCGTGAAGTTCGCCGGGAGCTGTACTGGCGGGTACAAGAAATCCTCTCTCAAGACCTTCCCTATCTCCATCTTTGGCATGCGCAGAATACCCTGGTCCATCGCCGTTCGATCGAAGGGGTAAAGCCCGATGCGCTAGGGAGTTTCCGGTTCCTTCTGGATGCCAAACGGTCCGGATGAGCCGTTTTGGCTACCCGTGCTCACGCCTGCCATCTCCTCCCCAAGCTGCCTTCCGTCCTCAAGGTGCGGACTCTCTTCGGGATGGCTTCTGCCGTGTTGGCCTAGGGAGCGCTGAGTTTATCGGGCGTCGGCGTTCCTCGTCCAACTCCATACTCGGGGAAAACCTGACCGGCCTAACCTTTTCTTGCAGTAGCCACAAGGTTGACCCTTGTCCTTGGTGCTGCTATAATAATATTTGTTTTAGGTTTACACCTTCTTGCCGCAAAAAACGCTGAAGAATAGGAATATAACCATGGTCCGGAAACGTTTTTTCTTGGGGATTCTTACTCTTTTCGTCCCACTCGTGTCTTTTGCCAGGCCCTTGGATCAAAAAACCCTGATCAACGAGGTTAAGGCACAATACGCGCGCGTCGCCTCCTACAGGGGCGAGCTGGAGATCGTCAAGAACGCCGTGTACGAGAAGGCCAGCCTAGAGTTTACCCCGGGAAGAACGGTCCTTCGGTACACCTTAGGACCCAAAGCGGGGGAAGAGCTGGTTGTAAAAAGAGGGGTGCTATTCAAGGAGGTTTTCGGGATAAAAATGCCAATACCGATTACATCCAAGGTGTTCAGGGAGGCAAACGGGGATATGGGGCCCGGCTATGTCATCGCTCGCCTCAACGAAGAGATGGAGCGCGTGGAGAGTGGAGTCCCCATCAAGACCGAGCTCGAAGACAGCGGGGATACCATCGTCATCCGTAGCGATTACACGGGCAAGGAGGCGTACCGTTACCGTCATGCCGAGGTTACTATCGATAAGAAGCTTTTGTTGCCCATCCGGGCCGCCTACGATACGGTAGGCGATAGGCGCTTCAACGAGGTGTACAGCTTTTCTTTTTCTGACCTTCGCTATCTTCGGTAGGCCTGTACCCTTAAGAGCGCGCCTCTATGGCAAGGGTTGTAACGTTCGAGGGGGTAGAAGGAGCGGGGAAAACGACGTATGCCCATTGGGCCGCCTACGAGCTCTTTTCCCAAGGCCACGAGGCGTTCCTCAGTCAAGAGCCATTTGGAGCAGTAGGCGGGTTCATTCGAACCCACCTACTGGCCGGATCGCCTCACTGCATCCCCCCCCTTTCCCAGCTGTTCCTGTTTGAGGCTTCAAGAGTAGAACACGTGCGTTTCCTTCGAAGCCGGAGGGCTGACGAGGCTGATTTTGTCGTCTTGGATCGCTTCGTGGATTCGACGTTGGCCTACCAGGGGTACGCCTTAGGGCTCGACATCGGCCTTATCGAGAGCCTTAACCGCATGAGTTCGGCGGAATTTTGGCCTTGCAAAACGTTCCTTCTGGACTTGGACCCCAAAAGCGCAGCCGAAAGAGTCCGCCTTCGTAGCGGGGGAAATGCCTGGGATACTGGGCAGGATGCCTTCTTCAAGGCGGTTCGAGAGGGTTTTCTTCGTATCGCCGAGAACAACCCCGAGCGCGTTACCGTCATTAACGCGCTCGAAAGCCAAGAAGTCATCCGCGAACGGGTTCGGAGGGAGCTGCAATCGTATGTGCGGCCTTGACTTCTGGAGCATTTTGCATAAGCTTCTTTTTGCCAGGTCTTCATTTTCCGTTTGCCTTTCCCTTCCTCTTTGGGCGGACAAAGCGCCCATAATCCGCAAGATCGGCCGCTCCTGCCTTTGTCCTTCGTTCGGGGAAGAGGACGCGGCGTGTGAGGCATGCCTACGGATAGAGGAGGGGAGTCATCCGGATATGGCCGTGTTCACTCCCGAGGGGCAGGCATACACGCTATCTCAGGTTCGGCAAATGCAACGCTTCGTGGGAAGTTCCGGCATTGAAGGGCCAACGAAGGTTATTTTCGTGGATAAGGCAGAAATGCTCGGTCGGCTGGCGGGAGACGCGCTCCTAAAGACGCTCGAAGAACCAGCCGATGGCGTACGCATATTCCTTTTGTCGCCCTCCTCGTATGCCCTTTCTCCCACCCTTCAGAGCCGTTGTTTCCGGTTAAACATCCCAGAGCAGGCGCTTGCAGGGCAAAAGTGGAGGCCTTTTGAGCTTCCGTCGCTCGATTCCGGGGCTTCGATAGCTGCTTTCCTTAAGCATGCGATCGAAAGGCAAGAAACGTGTGATTTAGCCGTTTCTTGCGTGTGTGCTAACATACTCAGAGACATTGCCAGGGTTGGGCCGACGGATCCAGACCGTTCCTACCGATGGGCTAGTAGGGCGGGAGCTTTGGCCGGAAGACTCCTCAACAAAGACTTGCCGGCACTTCAGACTGAGGTTGGGGTTTTGGAACTGATTGCGCTTCAAAGAGAAATACAGGCGTGGGAATCAAAAAGCAGCTTTCTGCAGAGTTAAGGGAAGACCTCATTTCCTTCTACAGGCAGGGTAACCCTCTGTATGAGGGCTATTGTAGGATGGGGTCTCCTCCGTTGCTCTACAGGGTATTTTCTAAAATTCCCGACTTTCGCGTAGGAGACACCGTCATCATCGAGGTCGACCGGGGAGCGTTTTTGGCATTCATGGCCGCCGCGCCGGTGCCATTTAGAGGGGAAGGGGTCGATCTCGAAAAGGCGTTGAGCGATAAAGGTGCTGGCGTTATCCTTCGCGTTGCATCCGATGAAGATCGTGTACGCGATAAGCAAGCATCGGAGCAGACTCAACAAGCCTTCGGGGTGGCGAAGGAGCGTGCACGCAAGCGTGGGCTTCCGATGAAAATCGTGAAGGCCGAATGCTCCTTGGACCGACAGAAGGTGATCTTTCATTACACCTCAACCTCACGCGTTGACTTTCGGGAGTTGGTCCGGGATTTGGCCGACACCCTGAGAGCGAGGGTCGAAATGCGCCAGGTGGGAGTTCGGGACGCATGCAAAATGCTCGGGGGGATCGGTGTTTGCGGAATGGAGGTATGCTGTTGCAGGTTTTTAGCGACCTTTTGGCCTGTGAACATCGCAAAACTTGAAGGTTCGTTCCTGCAGGATCGCTCCTCGACCGGCCCGTGCGGGAGGTTGCTGTGTTGTCTCTCTTACGAAGACGCCGAAGGAGAGTGCGTTTGCGAAGCAAGTTCTACCTGACAACTGCAATCGACTATGCCAACGCAAGGCCCCACCTTGGGACGGCGTACGAAAAGATCGGCGCGGATGTGCTCTCTAGGTTCCACAGGCTCGTGGGCGACGACGTCTACTTCCAGATGGGCAACGACGAGCACTCGACAAACGTGGAGAAGCGCGCAAGAGAGCTCGGGCTAGACCCCAAGGAATATTGCGACAAGATGGCCGAGGCATTCTTGGGCGTATGGCGTGCGCTCCAGGTCGAGCCGGACCGCTTTATTCGAACGTCAGATTCCGACCACGTCCAGACCGTCCAAGCCCTACTCGAACGAATGCGAGCCAACGGCGACATCGCTTCTGGTACCTACGAGGGTTTTTACTGCATTTCTTGCGAAGCCTACATCAAGGAGGGTGACCTCGTAGACGGGCTATGTCCTCATCACAGGCAGCCGCCCCAAAGGCTTCAAGAGGAAAACCTGTTCTTTCGGCTTTCTGGGTACACTCAAAGGCTTTTGGATCATTTCCGCGAAGACCCGTCGTTCGTCTTGCCTTCAAGCCGCTACAACGAACTTCTTGAAATCTTGGAGCGGGGCCTGGAGGATATCAGTATTTCAAGGAAGGGAAAAGGCTGGGGAATCCCGATACCGTGGGACCCAAGCCAGAGGGTGTACGTTTGGGTGGATGCGCTCATCAACTACGTCTCGGGTGCAGGCTTTGTGGCAGACCCGGCCCGGTTTTCTCGCGTTTGGCCTTGCGACCTCCATATCGTCGGGAAAGATATCACACGCTTTCACGGGATTATTTGGCCCGCGATTTTGCTTTCCGCCGGGCTTGCTCTTCCAAAGCGTGTGTTCGGCCATGGGTTTGTACGGATGGCTGGCCAGAAGCTTTCCAAAACCCTTGGGGGCACGCTCGATATTCAGGAGTTGTTGAACACATACCCCTCGGATGTCCTTAGGTACTTCCTGATGAGGGAGATTCCTTTCGAGCGCGACGGGGATTTTTCCGAAGAAAGGCTCTTGGAGCGCTACAATGCCGATTTGGCGAACGATTTGGGGAACCTTCTCCAGCGTGTCTCTACGCTTCTGTGGCGTCAGGAGGACGGGGCGATTCCTGCGGGCATGGAGCCGGAAGCTACACTGTTCGGAGATTTCCGACCCCTAAAGAATAGAATAGAGGAGGGTTACCGTTCGCTCGTGTTCCACCAAGCACTTGCTGAGGTGTTAGGCTGGGTTTCTCGGCTCAACGGCTACATGGCCGAGCAGGCACCTTGGACGAACTACAGGTCATCCGACACATCCAAGGCGAGGCGTACGCTCGCAAACGTCGTGGGTGGACTCAAGGCGGCCTTTGTGTGGCTCTTACCCGTCATGCCGACAAAGGCGGCAGAAGGGCTTAAGCAGATAGGCGTCGATCCCGGGGGCACTCCAGGCCTGTGGGGTCTTGCCGGCGAAACAAGCTGGCTTTTTTCTTCCGGCAGGCTTGGGCAAACTCGAACGCTCTTTCCTAGAATCTTGGAAGCGTAGGCATGCAAACGGTTCCCGAACTTTTCGACACGCACTGTCATCTTGGGATGGACCCCTTAAGGCAGAATGTCCTCGAGGTGCTCGCAAGGGCAAGGGCCAAGGGGGTTCGTTATGCCATAAACGTCGCGATAGGCTCTTCGTTTGAAGAGATTGAGCGTCAACTTCATGAATTCTCCGGGCTTGACGACGTCTATATGGCGCTCGGGGTGCATCCGCATGATGCGGACGTGTTCCCCTTGGGGTGTTTGGGGGACGTGCGAAAACTTTTAGACCAACCAAAAGTCGTGGCGATAGGAGAGGTCGGCCTTGACCTTTACTACCGATCCGACAACCTCGCGGCGCAAAAGGCCCTTTTTGCCGGGTTCCTTGGTCTTGCGCAGGAAACGGGCTTGCCCGTCGTAATCCACAGCAGGGATGCCTGCTCGGAGACGATGGACATCCTTCGCGCGTTTCCGAAGGGGGCGCTCGGAGGTGTTTTCCATTGTTTTTCCTACTCGCTCGAGGTTGCGCAAGAGGCCCTAGAGCGGGGCTTTCTGGTCTCCTTTGCTGGCAACATTACCTTCAAGCGGTCAGTGGCACTGAGAGAGGTAGCCAGAGACCTTCCGTTGGAGGGGCTTATCCTCGAGACGGACGCCCCCTTTCTCGCTCCGGAGCCTTTCCGGGGTAAGCCCAACGAGCCTGCCTACGTGCTAGAGACGGCCCGCGTCCTTTCGGAGGTCAAACGAATATCCCCGGAGACCGTAGCACGGGTAACTACGGCAAACGCCATCAAGCTCTTCAAGATCGAAGCGGTTCAAGCAGAAGTGGTAAGACAAAAGTCAACTACCCCACCCTAAAGGGTGGAGCTTGTGAAAGCTCTGGTTGACTAGGGGGGCAGAAATGCAGCAGTTACGGAAGAGACGGCTAACCCACACGCACCGCGGATATTCCGCACGTCCGCGGCAACTGTGGCCCGGTATTAAACA
>DDYN01000043.1 GCA_002347965.1 Nitrospirae bacterium UBA2233
TCGAAATCTTGTTCCTTTTGACCGTCCTTTCGCTTGGGCCTTCGATCGTCATCATGCTGACTTCGTTCACCCGAATTGTGGTAGTTCTTTCGATCTTAAGGCAGGCGATAGGGGTCCAGCAAACCCCGCCCAACCAGGTGCTCGTTGGAATTGCCTTGTTCTTGACGTTCTTTTTAATGGCCCCCGTTTGGGGTCAGATCAACGATCGAGCGCTTCAGCCTTACTTAAGGGAGGAAATCGGCCCCAAGGAAGCGACGGACCTGGCGATCAACCCCGTTCGAAGGTTTATGTTTTCCCAGACAAGAAAAAAAGACTTGGGCCTCATGCTGAACCTCGCAAAGCAGCCCAAACCAAAGAGCAGCAAAGAGGTCCCCACGAGGGTGCTCATCCCCGCTTTTATCGTCAGCGAGCTCAAGACGGCATTCCAGATCGGCTTTATGTTTTATATCCCGTTTTTAGTGATCGACATGATCGTTGCGAGCGTCCTTTTGGCAATGGGCATGCTTATGCTTCCGCCCGTAATTATTTCTTTGCCGTTCAAGCTCATGCTGTTCGTTTTGGTGGATGGCTGGAACATCGTTGCCGACACCTTGATTCGGAGCTTTGGCCCATGACCCCGGAGATGGTAACCGACATCTCCAGGCAGGCTCTTTGGGTCACTACGCTGGTAGCGTTTCCCGTTTTGGCTGTAGGCCTTGTCGTCGGGCTTATCGTCGCCATTCTTCAGGCGATCACACAGATCCAGGAGATGTCCATAGCCTTCATCCCGAAGCTGCTCGTCATGGTGATCGTCATCGCAATCCTTATGCCTTGGATGCTCACGACGCTCACGGATTACACCCGGATGCTATACCAGAGCATCCCGGCCTCCATGGGGAAGCTCTAACAAATGGACCTGCTTGCCTTCGCCCCGGATGATATCCGCAAGTTCCTTCTGATTTTGTTACGGGTGGGCGGCATCGTGTTCACGATGCCGCTTTTTGGCGACCGCCTCGTTCCTGCCCAGGTCAAAATCGGACTGGCCCTGTTTCTTACGCTGTTGTTGCTGGGCGTTATTCCGGTCGACCCGGCGGTTTTCCCTGTTCAACCGCTTGCCCTCGTGGTGCTCGCGTTCAAGGAGCTTCTGCTCGGAATCATGGCAGGGTTTGTTTTTCGTGTGCTGTTCGGTACGCTCGCGGCGGCAGGACAGCTGATCGGTTTCCAAATGGGGTTCGGGATTGCCAACGTTACCTATCCAGGTTTTGAGTTCCAAGGCTCTGTCGTTTCGGCGTTTTTTAACACGCTTGGCATTCTTCTTTTTTTTGCCGTTGATGCCCACTATTTGTTTTTAAGAATGCTCCAACGAAGCTTTGAGCTTATCCCTGTAAGCCAAGGAATTCACCTTGGAGCGGGCGTCCAGACGTTGTGCATCGAGCTGATCCGCACCTTTTTCAGGCTAACCATCGAGATTGCATTGCCCACGACGTTCATGCTGCTGGCCGTTAGCATGACGCTGGGCATCATCGCGCGCCTCACCCCTCAGTTGAACATCTTTGTGTTGAGCTTTCCTTTGACCATTCAGGTAGGTCTTTTGATGCTGTTGCTCGGGCTTCCTCCTGTGGCCTTGGTTATTGCCGACAGCATGAAAACGTTCGGCAAAGACCTCGTACGCTTGTTGCAGGGAACGTCATAAGATGCAAGAACGCTCGACGCTCGAAAGAACAGAGCCGGCAACCCCAAGAAGGCGGGAAGAGCTTCGCGAAAAAGGCCGGGTTCCTAAAAGCAAGGAAATCGTCTCGTTTCTCATCTTGGCCGTGGGATTTTGGGCGGTCTTCGGGTTTGCAGGCCGCATCCAGGCAGGGTTCAAGGGTGCATTCGAGATGGCGGCATCGAACGCGCTCCTAGGAGACTTGTCGATCGATTCGGCCTTGTCTGTCCTTATGAAGGCCATTCTTTATTTTGGCTGGATCCTGGCCCCGTTTCTTATCCTGCTTCCAATAGTCGGACTGTTGGGCTATACGCTTCAAGGGGCGATCGTGTTAAGCTCTACCCCCATCGAACCAGACTTAAGTCGCCTGAGCCCCATCAAGGGGTTCTCCAGGATATTCTCCTTTCAAGGGCTGGCGGAGCTCGTCAAGGCACTTATCAAGCTCGTCATTGTCGGGACGATCGCCTTTTTGTGCATGAAGGCCAAGCTCAACGACATCCTTATAAGCCCACTGTATGGCCTTGGCCACGGGTTGGAGCTGCTTAAGGGGCTTTCTTATTGGATGCTTTTGCCGCTACTTGCGGCCGTTTTCTTCATGGCCGTGCTGGATGCCTTGTTCCAGTTCTGGGATTATGACCGAAACATTCGAATGACCCGGCAAGAACTTAAGGAGGAAATGAAAGAACGGGAGGGGGACCCGCTCGTTCGAGCTCGGGTTCGGAGAATGATGCGCGAGCTTGCCCGCTTCCGGATGATAGAGCAGGTCAAAACGGCCGATGTTGTCATTACCAACCCTGATCACGTCGCCGTCGCCCTGGCTTACGAAAAGGGGCAAATGAAGGCCCCAAAGCTCGTTGCTAAGGGGAAAGGCTACATTGCGCTCCGCATTGCAGATACTGCGAGGGAGAACCGCATCGAGGTCGTTCAAAACCCTCCCCTTGCCCGCACGCTGTTTAAGGAAGTGAACCTGGATGCGGAAATACCGCCCAAGCTCTACCAGGCTGTTGCCGAGATTCTGGCGTTTGTCTATGCTAAAGGGCAGAAGAGAACCGATGGGTTGTCTGGTTAACCCCCTAGGAGAGTAAGAAGAATGGCCATGAAGGGGCAAGCCCCAAAAAAAAACCTATGGCAGGCTATCTCTCAGGCCGAGAACGTCCTTGCCATGTGCGTTTTTGCGATCGTGCTACTGCTGTTCGTTCCCGCCCCGCCCATACTCATCGATTTATTCCTTTGCTTCAGCATCGCCCTTGCCGTCCTTGTTCTTCTGGTGTCTTTCTACATCTTGAGACCGCTTGATTTCAGCATCTTTCCGACGCTCTTGCTCATCATCACCCTCTTTCGGCTCTCTTTGAGCGTTGCTGCAACACGAAGAATCCTGCTTTTCGGAAACACGGGACCCTCCGCCGCAGGCGAGGTGATCCGGGCATTCGGCGAATTCGTCGTAGGCGGGAATTACGTAACGGGCGTCATCATCTTTGGGATTATCGTGACGATCAATTTCGTCGTCATCACAAAAGGCGCCCAAAGGATCGCCGAGGTGGCGGCACGATTCATTTTGGATGCCATGCCGGGCAAACAGATGAGCATCGATGCGGACTTAAACGCCGGTCTGATCACCGAAGAGGAGGCCAGGAAGAGGCGAACCGACATCTCCAAGGAGGCCGACTTTTACGGCGCGATGGATGGTGCCAGCAAGTTTATCCGTGGAGATGCCATTGCAAGCCTGATCATCCTCGCCATCGCGATCTTGGGCGGAATTAGCGTCGGAGTGCTGATGCAGGGGCTAGACTTAGGAACAGCGCTGAGGACATACACGCTCCTTTCCGTAGGGGAGGGGCTTTTAGCGCAGATTCCGGCGTTGATCGTGTCGGTGGGCGCAGGCGTGGTGATCACACGTTCGGCCACGCCCGGAGGGTTTGCGGGCCAAATGGTCTCTCAGCTCTTGTCGTCCTCGCGGACGCTTGGCCTGGGCGCGCTCATTCTCGCTCTGCTCGGGCTTATTCCAGGACTTCCAAAGCTCCCCTTCCTCGTCGTTGCCGCGGCCATGGCCTATTTAGCGTTCCGGATATATTCAAGGGAACGAAGAGGGCTACCGGACATAGATAGGGAGCTCCCGAAGGAAGAGGAAACCCCGGAGAGCATGCTGGCCTTCGACCTCCTTTCTGTAGAGGTCGGCTTGGATTTAATCCCTCTCGTTGACGTTCAGCAGGGCGGGCAGCTACTTCCTAGGGTCCGGGCGATGCGAAAGGAGCTTGCAAAGGAGCTGGGCATTATCGTTCCTTCCATTCACATTAAAGACAACTTGGCGCTAGGGCCGAGGGAGTACAAGATTCTCCTGAAGGAGGTCGAGATTGGCAAGGGTGAAGCTTGGCCGAACATGTTGTTGGCCATGAACCCCTCTGGCGGCCCAATCGAACTTGAGGGCATAGAAACGCTTGACCCTGCTTTTGGGCTCCAGGCAAAATGGATCCAGCCAGGGCTGCGTACAAAGGCCAGAGATGTCGGGATGACCGTCGTTGAACCGGATGTCGTGTTGATTACCCACCTAAGCGAGCTCATTAAGCAATACGCCCACGAGATTCTAGACATTGATCAAGTGCAAACGCTTTTAAACGGGCTGAGGGCAAGGTTCCCAAGGCTTGTCGAGGAGCTCGTGCCCACGCTCCTGAGCTACAAGCAGCTAGAGATGGTCCTAAAGGGGCTTTTAAGAGAAGACGTTAGCATCTACGATATGCATACAATCTTAGAGACTCTCAGCGAGCGGGCGGGCGACACAAAAGACGTGAGAAGGCTCACGGAGGCCGTAAGGCAATCCCTTGGAAGGCGTTTCGTTGGAAGGCTCGTCGGGCAGGACAACATGCTCCATGTGCTGTCCATCGACCCGGAGTTCGATGACTTCCTGACCCAAAACCTCCGAACAACGGAACAAGGGGAGTATCTAGCGCTTGACCCGCAGCTGGCCAAGGATTTTATTCAGGCAATTGATCAGAACCTTGGTGCGTTCGCCAACCTTCGAAGAGAGCCGGTTCTATTGACCTCCACGGCAATCAGGCCTCATATCCGAAAAATTCTGGAGCGCTTTATTAGACGTCTGCATGTGATTTCATACAACGAGGTTCCCCCAGAGGTAAAATTTCAGGTCATTGGGCAAATTAAGGTGCCCGTCCATGCCTAGCAAAAACGACCTAATCAAGACAGTGAGGGCAAGGACTGCCAAAGAGGCGCTTGCACTGGCAAGGGCAAGGTACGGCGAAGATGCGCTCGTCCTCTACACGAACACCCGTTGGAAGCTTCTTGAGAAGTTAGGCCTCTCATGGGTCGAAGTAGGCGTCTTGAAAGAGGGTGTTTCCCGTGCCCTCCTCGAAGAAGAAGCTCAAAACCATCCTCAGGCAGCGCACGGGAGGGTAAACGGACAGGAGACATTCAGCGTCCTGAAAGAAGACCTAACGTCTCTGAAGCATCTCCTAGAAAAGCAAGCACTGGATAGAGAAGCCAAAGATGTCCTGGCCGACACACCGGAGCTCTTGGACCTTTTTCATGCGCTCGCAGGGCAGGGAATGCACACCCCGAGCCTCCTTGGTGCCTTCCGGAGCGTTCTTAAGGATTTCGACGCGGCCTCTGGAATGGACACTGACCGCTTCAAAGAAGCGCTCCTTTATGAGCTTAAGCGCCACATCCGTGCAAGAGGCCCCCTGAAGGCAGAAAGGGGCCACCGTAAGCTTATCGTTTTTATAGGCCCCACGGGCGTGGGCAAAACCACAACGATGGCCAAGCTGGCGGCCAACCAGTCGCTGAACCACGACGCCAGGGTGGCGTTCCTTGCGATGGATACCTACAGAATCGCGGCTGTCGAACAACTCCGGATCTATGCGAAGATTATCGGGGCCCCGATCGAGGTTGTAAACGACCCTCAAGAGATCGAAACCAAATTCTCTTTGCTTCCTTGGTCAGACCTTGTATTCGTTGACACTGCCGGCAGGAGCCCTTATGATGAGCCTAGAATTCTCGAGCTTCGCGCGTTAAAGCTAAACCCAAACGTGCCTTTAAGACAAGAGGTTGTTATGGTTCTTTCTGCTACCACGGCATACGATGAGCTTATTCGCGTGTACGAGGCGTTTTCTGTCTTGCCCATAGACGGGGTGATAGTGACTAAGGTGGACGAAACGCGGCGCTTTGGGGACGTTTGGCGCTTCTTGGCGGAGAAGAAAATTCCCGTTTCCCACTTTACGTTTGGACAAAAAGTTCCAGACGATATCGTGATGGCAACCCCCGAAATGCTCACACGGGCTCTGTTCGAAGGAAAAATACGTCCGTAAACTAGAGAGGAAAGGCTTTGGATCAGGCAGAAGAGCTCAGGCGTAGAATCCAGGCAAAAGATACCAAAGCACCGCTGATTGTAGGATGCCTTCGTGCCAAGGGTGGGATCGGGGCAACCTCGCTCTTGATGAACTTGGCTGGCATCATCGTAAAAAGCGGCAAACGGCTCCTGTACGTTGACGCGGGCAGGAAGTTTCTCGTGCCGCCCATGGTTGGCATGGCCCCTGCGAACGTCCAGTTGGACAACATAGAGGAAGCTTCAGTAGAGCCTTTCGACCCCGGGCAGTACGGGTTTCCGCTAGCATGGCTAGAAAACCCGGATCACCTCGGAAATACCGAGCTGCTCAAACCTATCAAGTCGCGTTTTGATATGTTTATGGTTGATTTGCCGGCGCTTCCCTATCTAAACGACTCGCTCTATCCGATTGTTTCCCAGTTGCCCTTCTTACTTTTTACGCCTCAACCTGGATGTGTGTTTGAGACCTACGGGATGCTCAAAAGGCTGGTCGAATACCTGCCACAAGACCCCCTTCGCGTTGTCATCAACCATGCTTTTAGCAATGAAGACGGCAAGGAAGCCTACGCTCGCTTCAAGGACCTTATCGAGAGCCGCCTCGGGTTAAGCCTGAAGCTGGCCGGAGTCCTGCCCGTTGAAAAAGAGGTCCTCTTGCTGGAAAGAAGCGGGGGGATATTGGCAATAGAGCGACCAAACCATCCGTTCGTGGGGCTGCTAAAGCAACTGGCCGAAGAACTGAACCTCCTCGAACCCGACCACAAGCAGGTTGCGGCACAAGGGTAGGGATGCATGCAACCGAGGGTTGAAGACCAGCTCGAGACATACCTTCCTTTAGTTCGGCAAGAGGCCTACAGGCTAAAGTTAAGATTGCCCGAAGAGGTTGATGTTGAGGAGCTGTTTGCTGCCGGGCTTCGGGGGCTTATCGAAGCGGTGGGCCGGTATGATGCCGGTCGTGGCGTCCCGTTTAGCGCGTACGCAAGACGCAGAGTCAAGGGAGCGATGATTGACGGATTACGCAGCCTCGATGTGCTCCCCACGGAAATGCGGCGTAAAGTAAAGCAGATGGACGCTCTCGAGGAAGCTTTTCTTAAGCAAAACGGCCGCAAGCCTTCGTCCGTCGAGCTCCAAACCCAGATGGCGGGTTGCGGGCTTGAGCCCTCTTCGCGGCTTTTTTGGGCAAGAACCATGAAAGTTCAATCGCTCCAAGAAATGGAACAGGAATCGAAGCAGCTGGTAGACAAAGAACAACGGGACGCCCTATCCAGGCTTGAGGTCGAAGAGCTGCTCACCCTCGTGAAGGCCTCTATATCCAGGCTAAACGCTAAGGAACAGCAGGTCTTGACGCTCTACTACCAAGCCGGGCTGACGATGAAGGAGATCGCCCTGGTTCTAGGGGTCACGGAATCGAGGGTTTGCCAAATCCACAGCCGTTGCATCGGGTTTATTCGGCAAGAGCTCAAAGGGTATGAAAAGACATGAGGGGCATGCATTCTTTTCCTCTGGCAACCTCCTTGGATCCGGTTCACCCTCCAGCAGGCGGCCCTTCCCCTACTGAGGGGCAAAAAAGGAAGCCCAAGGATAAAGGGCAGCAGCAAAAAAAACGTGAAATACCCGACAAGGGCGAGGGAAGGCGGGATCAAGGGGACAAAAACCGGCTTGACGTCGAGGTCTAGAGGAATGGCATGGATTCAGCTTGGGTTGGACATTGTAATACTGTTTTTGATGGCTGTTCTTCTTTTTGAGCTTCGTCGTGCGAGACGCTCAAGCTTCGAAGAGACGCTCGAGCGGGCGCTTGTGCAGCCGGAAGGTCCTCAAAGCCTTAAGCGCCAACCTACACCGGGCGCCCAAGGCGAGTTGGCAGTTCCCCCAGGAGAAGATCAAGGGGTGCACGAGAGCGCCTACGAGCGCGTAGTGGAATTGTTAAGAGAAGGGTACAGTGTAGAGAAGATCCTCAAAGAGGTTACTCAGATCCCGGAGCAGGAGGTTCGATTAATCGCTCAACTCAAACGCCCCCGGAGGAGCACGTGAACAAAGGGATATACATCGCGGCGTCCGCCTCTGTTGCTTCTGAAAGAAAATTCGACATCGTGGCGAACAACCTGGCCAACAAGGAGACGGTAGGGTACAAGCGGGACGACCTGGCGTTCACCTCGCTCCTCCCGCTGACAACAAAGCGTTACATGCCATCATTCAGTAAGGAATCGACCAACGCGTGGCCTTATCCTTACAACGAGAGTCAAGTACGGTATGTTGACCTAGGGAGGCCTTTCACGGACTATGAAATGGGCAAGCTGATTCCTACGGACAACCCGCTAGACCTTGCGCTCCTAGGAGACGGGTTTTTTAGCGTGGCCACTCCAGACGGCCCCCGCTACACCAAGTCTGGCAACTTCACGATAGATACCCAAGGGAGAATCGTTACCCAGGAAGGGTTTCCCGTGTTAGGCGTTCAAGGCGAGATCAACGTAAGGACTCCAAGCTTGGGCTCGATGGATCTACGCAACCTGATAATTTCCCCCGAAGGCCGGGTGTTTGCAGAATCCGAAGAACAAGACGCTTACATCGAGTTAGACCAAATTAATCTCGTTCGGTTTGATGATCCCCAAAGGCTCGTCAAGGAGCCTGGAACATACTTCCGCTACGAGGGCGCTCCGGAGGCCATACGCCCCGCGATGGAGACCCAAGTCGGCCAGGGATACCTTGAGAGTTCCAACGTGGATGTTCTTCGAACGATGGTCACGATGATTGATCTTTTGAGGGGGTACGAGGCTTACCAAAAAGCCGTCCAGGCGTTTGACGGCATCGATGGGACCGCCATCGAGAAGGTCGCCCGTGTTGGCTGAACCCATGAAGAAAATGCGCTAGAATAACGAGGAGGGGACAAAGAAAATGATGCGCTCGCTTTGGATTGGCTCTACGGGCATGCGAGCCCAGGAGCTCAACGTGGATGTCATCGCCAACAATTTGGCAAACGTGAATACGACGGGCTTCAAAAAGGGACGGGCAGACTTTCAAGATTTACTCTACCAGATTTTGAGATCTCCCGGGGCGCCTTCGAGCGTTGACACGATGATTCCTACGGGCATTCAGCTTGGCGCGGGCGTGAGGCCGGCAGCCGTGCAGAAGATTTTTCTCCAAGGGGATATTCGAAATACAGAAAACCCGTTCGATGTGGCTATCGAAGGGGACGGGTTCTTTCAGGTTCTCCTTCCGAACGGCCTGATTGCGTATACGCGCTCTGGAGACTTTAAGCTAGATCGAGACGGCAGGTTCGTCACCTCGGATGGTTTTCCTCTGGACCCTCAAGTCACCGTTCCCGACGATACGACCGCCGTTACCGTGGGTACCGACGGGACGGTTTCCGTCCAGGTGGCAGGCCAGTCTGCATCGCAGGAGATAGGCAATCTCGAGCTTGTCAAGTTTTTGAACCCGGCCGGCCTTCAAGCCATAGGCCGGAATCTGTTCCTCGAAACGGACGCTTCAGGGGCGGCGATCCCAGGGATTCCGGGCGAGCAAGGATTGGGAACAATCGCTCAGGGGTACCTGGAGACGTCCAACGTTAGCGTCGTGGAAGAAATGGTAAGCATGATCACGGCCCAACGCGCCTACGAGATCAACTCGCAGTCTGTGAAGACATCGGATGAAATGCTGCAGCTGGCAAACAACCTGAAGCGTTAAAGGCCAGCATGACACGCCGTTGTTCGCCCCTTGTCTCCTCTGTTTGCGTTGCCTTGCTGCTGTGCGCCGGCTTGGTTCGGCTGTCATCGGCCAAAGGGGAAGCGAGACGCTTCCGTGTTCCTAAACAAAAAATCATAGAACTGGCGGAGCATTTTTTGTTTCAGAAGGTCGAGCTTGAAGGAAAAGACGTGGAGGTCCAAAGTTGGTACGGGGTTCGTGACGTGTTTTTACCCACTAAGGATGGGCTTGAAGTCGTCGCTGAATTTCCGGACGATTTTGCCTTTGACAAACGAGCGAGCTTTAGTCTCTGCTTTCGAAGCGGCCCCGAGACGCTCCTTCGGCTGGAAGTCCGCCCTGTAGTCCGTCTTTACGAGTCGGTCGTTGTCGCAAGGCGTTCGCTGGCCAAGGGTGATGTCCTCGACTCTGCGGATATTGGCCTAGTTCGTTCTGACATGAACGACCCTGCATTGCGAAACGTCCTTCAAAACCCGCAGGAAGCCGTCGGCAAACGGCTTCGGGTTGATATTCCCTCGGGCGCCTCAATAGGCAAGCATGCGCTTGAGGATGTCGTGGCCGTGAACGTTGGCGACGAGGTGGACCTGCTCGTTAAGGGAGCCGGGTACTATATACGCGCTAAGGGGACGGCCAAACAAAAAGGAGCCATTGGGGATGAGGTTGAAGTGATGAACTCTACATCGAAAAAAGTGGTCAAAGGCCGAGTTGTCGGCCTAAAGCAGGTTCGAGTGAGTGCACCGTGAAAATGCCCTCGTACGGCTCCGCCGTCTTTTTGTTGCTTGCCTTAGGCTGTGCCTACAACCAACCGATGCTGGGAGAAATGTCGAAAGACATGGTAGATTACGTCCCAAGCGCATCCGAGCAGCAGCAGGGCTATCCGGAACCGGCCTATATAGACCTCTTCGGTGACAAGCGAGCTTCAAAGCTCAACGACATCGTCGTAGTGAACGTAACCGAACAGACGGCTTCCACCTACCAGGCTGGGACGACGACAAACCGTGAAACGGGTTTAAGCGGAGACTTTACTACAAACCCAGGCGGCAGGACGTATTCGGGCGACATGAACGCCGCGCACGATTACACGGGTACGGGAACAACCCAAAGAGGGGGAACGTTTGTAACCCAGGTGGTTTGCGTAGTTCGGGACGTGTACCCCAACGGGAACCTGTTCATCGAGGGGAGGCGCAGGATTCACCTTAACGACGAGGACCAGGTGATGCTGCTAAGGGGGGTTGTTCGGCCAGAGGACATTGAATCTAGCAACCAAATCTCTTCGATACTGGTCGCAAACCTGGCCATAGCCTACGAAGGGAAAGGGCTCATTGGGAACAAGCAAAGGCCTGGATTCTTGTCCGGAGTTCTTGACAAGATATGGCCCTTTTAAGGAGGACTGGATGAACAGGGGGTCCTTCGTGCTCGTATTCGTCTTTTCGCTTTGTTTTGCCTGCTCGATGGTTCAACAGGCTTGGGCAGCAAGAATCAAGGATGTCGCGAGCTTTACCTTAGGCCAAACCGAACAGCTCGTTGGGTACGGGCTTATCACCGGGCTTAACCGTACAGGGGACAACCGACGCAACCCTTACACGGTTCGCACGATCTACAACCTTCTTCGGAACAACGGGATCAAGGTTGAAGATATCCAACGTTTTCGAGGAGACGATACCGCCTCGGTAATGGTGACGGCAACTGTCCCTCCCTACGCAAGGGCAGGCAATCGTTTCGACGTCGTCGTCTCAGCCATGGGCGACGCCCGCTCCCTGGTCGGAGGGACGTTGATCATGACACCCTTAAGAAGCCCGGATGGGAAACTCCAAGCCATAGCCCAAGGTCCGCTATCCGTAGGCGGCTTTGGCGCGTTTGGCGCGCTTGGGGCCGCGGTCGTCCAGAACCATTTGACCGCCGGACGCATCCCAAACGGTGCGATCCTGAAAAACTCTCCAAGCTCAACCTCCTCCGGCCCTCTCCAAGAAGTAGGCCTTACGCTCCAAACGCCGGACTTTACGACAGCGCTCAGGATGGCGTCGGTCATCAACGAAAGCATCCCAGGGTATCCGGCCAAGGCGCTCGATGCTGGCTATGTACGCGTTCAAATCCCCGATAAATACCAAAACGACCCCGCATACTTTATGGCTGCGCTTGAAAACCTCGATGTTCGCCCGGACGCCCCGGCAAAAGTTGTCATCGACGAACGTACGGGAACCGTTGTGATGGGGGGCAACGTCACGCTCTCTCCTGTTGCCGTCTCTCACGGTAACCTAACGGTTACCGTCCAGCAGGAGGTTGCCGTCGTCCAGCCTCCACCGTTTACCCAGGCGGGGCCGGTGGTAGTCCCACAAGAGCAGCTCCAGGTACAAGAACAGCAGCGAAAGGTGGCCGTTGTGGACGGCAGCGCCACGATTCAGGACGTCGTAAGAGGATTGAACGCCCTAGGCGCGTCGCCTAGGGATTTGATCGCCATCTTGCAGGCGATCAAGCAAGTGGGGGCGTTACACGCGGACCTTGAAATTCTGTAAGGAAAGGCTTATGGGTTCAATAGAATCAATCGGGCAGCTCAAGGCGCAACAGGCTACCTTTAGTCTGGAAAATTTTGGTCAAACTAACGGTGCTAACACACATGAAATTGCGGAGCAGTTTGAATCCATGTTCGTGTATTCTCTGCTCAAAGAGATGAGAAAAACAATCCCCCATAACGGCCTGGCCCCAGAGATGACGGGCAAGGATACTTACGAGATGTTGATCGATTTGGCCTTGGCAGACGAGATTGCAAAGACAAGCTCGCTCGGGGTGGCAGAGTTCATCGAAAAAGGGCTCGAAGGGCGTGCCGAACAATCGCCAAAAGAGCGGCAGGGGCCTGGTCAAGTTTTTTTCAAAAAAACCGATTCTTTAAGTACAGATTAAGGCTTAAGCGAGAAGGCGGGTTTTGATGGCGAGTTTTGGGTATCCTCCGGTTGATAGCCTCGGCCAGCAGGTTGCTTCATCTCAGTTGGACAGGTTGGGCCCTGCGCGAGAAAAAGGCCCGTCTAGAGGGAAAGAAGGGCAGTCTCTCGCAAAAGACCGCGTATCGGTTTCTGAGGCTGGGCGCTTGGCTCATGAAAAGCTTGCCGCAAGCGCCTCC
Organism: Nitrospirae bacterium UBA2233; assembly: GCA_002347965.1. GTDB lineage: Bacteria > UBA2233 > UBA2233 > UBA2233 > UBA2233 > UBA2233. Next base: position 12,829 of record DDYN01000043.1, read on the forward strand.
GCCCAAGAGGTGCGCCCTGCGGTGGTTGCTATGCACAAGGAGGCCATCGAACGCGGAACGCTTCAAATGGACGAAGACGTTGTGGCCTGGGGGATACTTATGGGGGAGCTTTTTTAGGCCATGCTTAAAATCTTAGAGCGTTTAAACGTTGAACTCGATGAACTGGGCAGGCTGCTTCAAGAAGAGCAAAGGGCGGCGTTGGCCCTGGATGCCGAGAAGCTCGAATCGCTCCTTGCACGAAGAGAGCAGGTTCAGCAGAGGGTACAAGCACTCGAGCAGATGAGACAAGCCCGTCTTCAGGAAGCCGGGATTCCCGCTGAATCCTCGATAGAAGAGGTTCTCGCCGGTATACCGAAGGAAGACGCAGGGCAGCTTCGAGGGCAGGCTTCCTTGCTCAAAGAAAGGGTTAAAGACGTGCAGCATGCCTCAAGAAAGCTCAAAGATTCAGTCGTTTGTTCGCTTACTTGGGTAGAAGGGTTATTGTCGGCGCTGAGAAGGTATGCTGGGATGAGCGATAAACGTTACACACGGGTCGGAACTATCAACGTATCAGAGGCTATCCAACCGACAGTTTCAAAGAGGGCATAGAGAAATGCCAGGACTTATTCAATCGTTGGAGACGGGAAAGAGGGGGCTGACTGCCAATCAGACGGCCCTTACGACCGTAGAGCACAATATTGCGAATGTTAACACGCCTGGCTATACCCGCCAGGAAACCGTTCTTGAGGCGACCCCTCCGTTTCATACGACGATCGGGGATTTGGGTACTGGCGTCCGCGCAGCCGACGTGCGGCGCATGAAGGATCTTTACCTGGATACTCAAATTCAAGATCAGCAAGCGAACTTGGGCAAGATGCAGGCAAGGCAACCCTACCTGATGCAGATTGAGGCTGCCTTTAACGAGGCGAACACGCCAGGCCTTGGCCAAGCGATGAGCGATTTTTTTGCGGCCTTTCGATCCCTTGCTGAAAACCCGCACGGGATAGGCGAAAGGAAGGTCCTCCGCGAGAAGGCTACCCAGCTCACGAACGCCTTTAAGCGGGTTAACCTTGCCCTACACCAAGTGGAGTTTGATGCCCAGGCGGAGGCTGCGGCGACCATCACGAAGATTAACGCCTATGCTGAAGAGATTGCCCGTTTGAACGGAGCAATTGCAGGCAAGGGGGGTAGGGCCAATGACCTCAAGGACCAACGGGACGTGCTACTCGGAAAGCTCTCGGAGCTTGTGGAAATCGAAGTCTTGGAGCAAGGTCAGGACTTCAAGGTGTTCGTCGGGGGCAAGGCCATCGTAGATGGGGTACGTGCCAGAGAATTGGGCTATAGGGCTAACCCACGCGGAGGCGACTTTCAGATCTTTTTTGTGGATGGTTCTTACAATGAAGACATCACTAACAGGATCCAAGGAGGCAGGCTTGCTGGCCTCAAGTGCGTCCTACTCGAGGATGTTCCGCAATACCTTGGTCAGCTCGATCATCTTGCATACACATTTGGTCACGAGGTGAACAGTCTCCATCGTGAGGGCTACGGGTTGGACGGTCAGACCGGAATCCCCTTATTTGTCCTGGAAAAATCAAACCCAGCATCAGAGCAGGATGCATCGCGGTTCCTCGCGCTGTCGGAGGTCGTACAACGCTCTGACGGAGCGATTGCGGCCGCGCAAACTCGAGACGGCCTTCCGGGCGACAACCGGAACGCGCTTGCCTTAGCGGGCCTTTGGAATAACTACGTCATAGCAGATCCCGGCTCAACAAACCCCAAGACGTTTGCTGAGTATCTTGGCGGAATTGGCAGCGATATAGGGGCCAAGATCGACCGGGGCGATACAGAACAAAAAACGACCCAAGGGCTACTGGGACAGCTTATGACCCAGCGTGATGCGGTTTCTGGGGTTTCCCTTGACGAAGAGCTTGTCACGCTTACCCGCTACCAAAGGGCATTCCAGGCTTCGAGCCAAAGCTTGATCGTTACTCAGACGTTGTTCGATTCCTTGCTTAGCATTGTGCGGGGGACGTAGGCCACAACAAGGATTAAGGAGTTTACCCTATGCGCGTTGCTGATCCGACCGTCTATCGGAATACCTTGCAGTGGATTCAAGCTGACCGTGAAGACATGGCAAGGGCTCAAGAAGAGCTCTCCACGGGAAAGCAGATCAATAGACCCTCGGATGATCCGATTGGGTATTCGAAGGTTATGGGCTATAGGCCGGCTATGCAGTTCTACAAGCAGGCAAGCTCGCAGATCGATATGGCCATCATGATGCAGACTGCCGCTGATGACGCACTTGTTGAGATTCAGCAGCTTATCCTCGAAGTACGCGATATCGCCACAACGGAGCTTCAAGGGATAGAGGACCCGGTACGAACTCGCACTAATCTTAGACATCTCGAGGAAATTCTAGGTAGCATGGTGGATATTGCCAACGTTTCGGTCGCAGGAAAGTACCTTTTTGGCGGGTTCAAAAGTCAGTACCCCCCCTACGTCAACTCCGTTCATAGCGAACAATCCGAAGAGGGGTATCCACAGTTCGTAGGAGGAGTCACGTACCTAGGGGATGGAAATCATTATGAGCTTGAAATCCTCCCAGGGGTTTATTCTCAGATTGGGGCGCCAGGGTCAGAAGTGCTTGGCGGTGAGGCATTTAATGAGGGGGTGAACCTCTTCTACATTATCCAAGATTTGATGAATTTCATCTCTTACCCAGACCGCCGTGCTACAGGGGGTGCTGCCGTTTCGAACAAGGAGCGCATTAAAAACGCGACTCTATACCTTAACACCGCTTACAATCAAATCGCGGGTTACCGTGCAAACATTGGGGCTGGAGTGCAAACGCTCGAAGGCGCAAAAAGCTGGCTTGAGGACTTGTACGAGAGCACCAACGAGATGCGCGATTTTACAGAAAATGGAGACGTCCTCGTGCAGGACCCTCTAAAACTTGAACAGGCAAAGCGTTCACTTGAGACCACTTTTGCCTCGCTCAACACGGTTCTTCAGCCTAGCGTGATTAAACTTGCGCAGGCTTCTTCGTGAAAAAACCGTAATCCGCAAAAATCCGTCTAAGCGCCGCTTCAAGCTCGCCATACGCCTCCGTGGTGCCAAGATCGACCCCTAGGTTTACAAGAGAGCGTGCCGTTTGGGGGGAAGTGCCGGAAAGAATCGCCTTAGCCCCCAACAACGCGATTTCTTTGACGATCTTCAGGACGTGCGCCATGACTTGCGTGTCGATGCTGGAAATCCCCGAAATATCCAGGATAACAAACCGGGCTTTGGTTTGAACCGTCCTCTCTAGCAGCGTCTCCTCGATTTGAAACGCTCGTCTAGAATCTACATAGCCCACGACGGGCATGAAAACGACCCCTCTCCAGATCTCGATGGCAGGAATGCTTAGCTCATCTACTGTTCCGCGGAGCGCCTGGTTCTGCCTCGCAATGATCCTTGTCATCTCTTGGATAGCCTTGGCAAGGAGCTCTGTTTCCTCGTAGCCGCCGCCGTCAGGGGAAACCTCCTCCTGGCCTTCCTCGATGGCTTGGACGGCGTCCAAAAGGCTCTTCGAAACCCGCCTGGTTTTCTTGTAGACATAGCACGATACGCCAAACACGGCGATTGCCCCTAAAACTGCGATAATGACCGCCTCGATGAAAAACGTCCAGCCGGCGTCGCTTGCCGCATCCTGGATATTCCGAACGACGGCCGCAAGCTGGGCGGATTGTCGGCTCGCCTCGCTTCCTGCGGCAATTTCGGCGATGCGAGATTCCAGCGAGAAAAACGCCCATATTCCCCAAAGCGCTAGGATCCAGAACGGAACCGTTGCCAGGACGGCCATTAATACTGGAATAAGAACGACGATCGAATTGAAGTTGAGCCTTTGGGTTGCGGGTGGTTGCATAGCTTTCCTTTCTGTATGTTTTTTGGCTGTTCAGCTAGAATATTCCAGAGCTGTTGCCGTGCTCGACGCCTCCTTAGGGTTGCTCGCCAAAATGACACTAAGAGCGATGCTTTTTGAGAAACCGTGAGCGCTCGGTATAATGTCTTTACTCTTTCATAATCACGAGGCTCGCGAAGACATTACGAACAAGCGCATGCCCGAGTAAAACCGTACCGTTTGGCAGGCTCGCTTCACAAAGATTAGCATACGGGGCTCTTAGAATGAAGTGGAACGTTTGGAGCAGAAAGGCCGATAGGTGCATCCGATGACACGCGTTTTTCTTGGGTTCCTGGCGATTTCGCTTGTTGTCGGGCTTTTCTATTTAGGCTACCTTACGCTTGTCCCTTACTTGACCCCCATTCTTTGGGCAATCATCATAGGGGCAGTCTCGTACCCCATCTACGACAGGCTCCTTAGCGGCCTAGGCGGCAGGAAATCCTTGGCTTCGCTGTTGATGCTCGTGCTGGTCATCCTGGGCGTCGCCATTCCGGTCGCCATGGTCGGCGCAAGCCTTGCAAACGAGGCAATTTCAGCCTACCGCTCGCTCGAGAAGGCCCTGGAGGGCAGGCATTTTTCCAGCCCTTACGATTTTCCCCCGCTAGCGAGCGTACTCAATTTTGTAGGCCGTTACGTGGAAATCCCGACTTTTGACTTCAGAAAGGCCATTCTAGACAATATCCGGAACTTCTCGATGTTCCTGGTTTCTGGAAGCTCCCAGATTGTCCTGAATTTTTCTAGCTTTTTAATGAACCTAGGCCTTATGTTGTTCACGCTATTCTTCGTTTTTAAGGACGGTAAGCAGGTTTTAGAGCGCTTGGAAAACCTCTTGCCAATGCCCCCTGCCTACCGCAAACGGGTGATCGGCCAGCTCAACCAAACCTTAAGGGCCACCATCTACGGGGGGCTTTTAACGGCGATTGTACAAGGAACGCTCGGTGGAATCGGGTTTGCAATCGCAGGCCTTCCCTCGGTAGTGCTTTGGGGGGTGATGATGGCCTTCTTTTCGCTTATTCCGGTTGCGGGAGCCGGCATCGTGTGGGTTCCGGCCGTCTTGGTCTTGCTTGCCCAGCAGCACTGGGGGGCGGCAATCTTCTTAGGCCTGTGGGGTTCCGTGGTGATCAGCCTGTCGGACAACTTCGTCCGGCCGTACTTCGTGGGAGGGCAGGCGGATATTTCTCCCGTGGTCCTTATGTTTGCCATTCTAGGTGGGTTACAGGCCTTTGGAATGGTAGGCATTGTTCTTGGTCCGTTGGTCTTTTCTCTTATCCTTGCCGTCGTGAACCTCTATGAGACAGAAATAGCCTTGGAATCAGAAAATCCTGAGGGGCGTACTCTAGAGAGACGGCCAAAAGAGGCTTCCAAGGAGGAGACCCGATGAAAAGCGCTTTTCCAGAAGGCTTAGCATGCTTGACTCGAGCCTAAAACAAGCCATTGAAGACTCTGGAGCTTACAAACTCTTGGGGATACGAATCGAATCGGCCGTAAACGGGGAGGCGCTGCTTGCCGTCGATTTTGACCCAAAGCTGACGCAGCCGATGGGCGTCGCCCATGGTGGGGTAATGGCCACGCTCGCCGATTCCGCCGTTGCCGTCGCCTTGATGGGAGTTCTGAAAGAACCGCATGCTATCTCCACGATCGAGATGAAGATAAATTACTTCCGGCCTTTTTTACAGGGTACTATGCTTGCAAGGGCTAGAATTATCCAAAAAGGCCGCTCGATCGCCGTAGGGGAGGTGGACATCACGGACGAGCATGGCAAGGCGCTCGGAAAGGCGCTTATGACCTATAAAATATCATGAACTACTCCCGCCAACCTTACG
>DDYN01000038.1 GCA_002347965.1 Nitrospirae bacterium UBA2233
AGCCGCCGATCTCTCCGATCAAGACGATGCCTTCTGTCTCTGGGTCGTCTTGAAAGGCCTTGAGGACGTCAATGAACCCTACACCATGGACAGGATCGCCCCCCATGCCCACGCAGGTGCTCTGGCCGAACCCGAGCGCGCTTAGTTGGTAAACGGCCTCGTAGGTGAGCGTCCCGGAGCGCGAAACAACTCCGATTGTGCCGCGCTTATGGATGTAACCCGGCATGATGCCTAGCTTAGAGCGCTCCGCGCTGATAATGCCAGGGCAGTTCGGGCCGATCAAAATGGCCGGATGATCTACAAGGAAGCGTTTCACCCGAACCATGTCCAGCACGGGAATCCCTTCGGTAATGCACACGATTACCTTGATTCCCGCGTCCGCCGCCTCCATAATGGCATCCGCTGCGGCCGGGGCGGGGACAAAGATCATACTTGCTTCCGCTTCGACCTCTTTCAGTGCCTGATGAACCCCGTCGAATACCGGAATTTTCCCGCCAAAGGTTTCTCCGCCCTTGCCGGGTGTCGCGCCGGCCACAATTTTTGTCCCGTAGGCCAAACACTGACGCGTATGGAAGGCACCGTTACGCCCTGTAATACCCTGCGTCAGAACACGCGTGTTCTCATCCACCCAAATTGCCATCTTCGCTCCTTTCCTTATCCTTGCGTATGGCCTTAAGCCGGACTAACGGCTTGAACGATCCTTTTGGCCGCATCCGCCATGTTGGCGGCAGGGATGATCTCAAGCCCGGAGGCTTTTAAAATTTCCCTTCCCTCCGGCGCGTTCGTCCCCTCGAGCCGTACAACGAGAGGTACGGAAAGCTCAATCTCCTTGGCCGCCTCGGTGATCCCCTTTGCCAACTCATCGCAGCGCAGGATCCCGCCAAAGATGTTCACAAGGATTCCTTTGACTCGCTCGTCTTGGAGGATGAGCCGAAAGGCCTCACTAATCTGGTCTTTTGAGGCGCCGCCGCCCACATCCAGGAAGTTTGCCGGCTCTCCGCCAAAGAGCTTGACGATGTCCATCGTGGCCATCGCAAGCCCAGCCCCGTTAACGAGGCATCCGATGTTCCCGTCCACGCTGATGTAGTTAATGCCCTGCTTTCTTGCCACGAGCTCTTTGGGGTCTTCTTCGAACTCATCGAGTAGGCCCTGCAGGTTGGAATGGCGAAATAGGCCGTTGTCCTCGAACACCACCTTGGCATCGAGTGCCAGCACCTTGCCGTCCTTCGTAACGATCAGAGGGTTGATCTCGGCCATCTGGCAGTCGAGCTCGATCATTGCCCTAAAAAGGCCTTGGATTGTCTTCGTACCTTGGGCAACCAGGTCTTGGCCCAACCCAAGCTTGAGCGCCAGGCCTTTGGCCTCGTACCCCAAAAGGCCGTAAGCCGGGTCGACATGCACCTGAAAGATCTTTTCTGGCGTTTCCTTGGCCACTTCTTCGATTTCCATGCCGCCTTCGGTGCTGGCCATAACGACCACGCGCTCTTTTTGGCGGTCAACGAGCGAAGCCAGGTAAAGCTCCTTTTGAATCTCGAGCCCCTCCTCGACGAGCAGCTTGCGGACGATTTTGCCCTTCGGCCCCGTTTGACGGGTCACGAGTTTCATGCCGAGTATTTGGGAAGCTAACTCCCGGACCTCTTCGAGCGAGCGGGCCAGCTTGACGCCTCCTGCCTTCCCTCTGCCGCCAGCATGCACTTGGGCCTTAAGGACGACTGGAAACGTACCGAGCGCTTTTGCCGCTGCCAGCGCCTCTTGGGGAGTCTCTACAAGCTGCCCCCTAGGAACGGCAATGCCGAAAGACTTGAACAGTTCTTTGGCTTGGTATTCATGTATATTCATCTAGCTTCCTCTCTTCGTTTGTTTCAATCCGCACCCAGCCCAGAAGCCAGGGGAACTACCCGAGAAAAGCATATTCGAAAGCATGCGCATTACGGCCCGCCCTAAAGCCGCTCCTTAAGATACCTGCTTCGTTATACGGCCAGCCGGTAGGCCTTAACGCCCATCTCGTAGAGGTCGGCCCCAAACACGTCGTTGATGACGATTGCGGGCAGGTTCTCTACTACAAGTTCCCGGATCGCCTCCGGACCCAGATCGTCGTATGCGATCACGCGGGCTTCTTTCACGGCCTTTGCCAAGAGCGCACCAGCCCCGCCCGTTGCGGCGAGATAGGCGGCCTTGTGCTTTGTCATCGCATCTTTGACCGTCTGGGCGCGCATCCCTTTGCCGATCATCACCTTCAGTCCTTTTTCAATCAGAAGCGGGGCGTAGGCGTCCATCCGGTAGCTGGTCGTAGGCCCACAGGCCCCGATAGCCTGACCAGGCTTGGTGGGACTAGGCCCAACATAGTAAATGATTTGACCTTGGAGGTCAAAGGGAGAAGCCTCCCCCCGGTTGAGGGCCTCGATCAAGCGCTTGTGGGCCGCATCCCTGCCCGTATAGATCTTGCCCGAGATAAACACCCTCTCGCCCGCTTTGAGTTGCATCACGTCTTCGTCTGCAACAGGGGCGGAAAGCAGCCATTTGCCATCCTCTTGCTTGAGCATTCCTTCTTATCCTCCTTATATCACGACGCTCTTGTGCCTAGCGCTGTGGCACTGGATGTTCACGGCCACGGGCAGGCTGGCGATGTGGCATGGCATCATCTCTACCAGGACTCCAAGCGCCGTGATACGCCCTCCAAGGCCTTGAGGCCCGACACCGAGCGCGTTGATCGCCTCGAACAGCTCCTGTTCCATCCGCGCAACCTCTGGGTCGGCGCTGGGTTCGCCAACGTTGCGAAGGAGCGATTTTTTGGCCAACAACGCGGCTTTCTCGAACGTTCCACCGATACCCACGCCCACGATGATCGGCGGGCAAGGGTTGGAGCCCGCTTCTTCGGCGCGTTTCACGACAAAACGCTTCACCCCTTCCCAGCCATCGGAGGGGGCGAGCATCGTCACCCGCGACATGTTCTCCGAGCCTCCACCCTTGGCCACGAGCGTAAGCTTCACCTTATCGCCCGGAACGATCTCGGTGTGGATGACGGCAGGCGTGTTGTCCGAGGTGTTTTTCCTTGTGAACGGATGGCAAATGGATTTTCTCAGGTATCCTTCCTTATAGCCCTTCCTTATCCCTTCTTCGATCGCCTCCTTGAGGTTTGCGCCCACGAAATGCACATCCTGGCCCACCTCGAGGAACACGACGGCAAACCCCGTATCCTGACACAGAGGGAACACTCCCTCCTTGGCGATCCCTGCGTTCTCGATCAGCTCGTCTAGAACCTGCAGGCCCTGGGGGGAGACTTCGCGCGATTTTGCGTCGATAAGCGCACGCTCGACATCCGCCGGGAGGGTATGGTTGATCTCGACGGCCATTGACGCGATAGCATCCCGAAGCAGCGACGTATCAATCTCTCTGATGGCCAACGTTTGGCCTCCTTTGATGCTTGGTTGTCTTGAAACAAAGGCAACCCCAGGGCGACAAGGCCCTGGGGTTGCCAAAAAACCAAAGAAGCGCGGTTAGACTTCCTTAATGTATTCCCTTACCCGGGAGGCGGATTTCTTGAACATCGCCTTCTCTTCGTCGCTCAACTCTAGCTCTACCACCTTCTCGACGCCGTTTGCGCCAAGGATCGCGGGCACGCCGACGAAGATCCCGTCTTCGCCGTACTCGCCCTTCAAATAGGCCGCGCAAGGAAGGATCATCTTTTTGTCCAGCAGGATGGATTCGGCCATCTTCACGACGGCCGCGGCGGGCGCGTAAAAGGCGCTTCCCGTTTTGAGCAACGCCACGATCTCCCCGCCGCCTTTGCGCGTCCGCTCGACGATCGCGTCGATCCGCTCCTTGGAAAGAAGCTGCGCAAGAGGGATCCCGCCGACAAAGCAGTACCGGATCAACGGGACCATGTCGTCGCCGTGGCCTCCCAACACAAGTCCATGGACGCTCTCGACGCTCACGTTCAGCTCCATCGCCACGAATGTCCTAAAGCGGATGGTGTCCAGGACACCCGCCATGCCCATGATCTTGTTAGACTTGGGCTGCAGGATCTTGTTGCAGAGATAGACCATAATGTCCAACGGGTTGGACACGACGATAGTAAAGGCGTCCGGAGCGACCCGCTTGAGGTTCGTGGCCACGTTGGTCATGATTTCCTTGTTCTTGGCAAGCAGGTCTTCCCTGCTCATCCCGGGCTTCCTGGCCATGCCTGCCGTAACTATGACGATGTCGGCACCATGGATATCGTCATAGCTGTTCGTTCCGGTCACCTTCACGTCCGTCCCGTCGATCGGGGTCTTCTCCATCAAGTCTAGGGCCTTGCCCTGGGGAATGCCCTCCGCGACGTCATACAGGACAATGTCGCCCAACGCCTTTTCTTGCAACAGCAAAGCCGTTGTGGCTCCGACGTTTCCAGCTCCGATAACGGCGATCTTCTTGCGTGCCATGGCTTGTCCTCCTTTTTGTTTTTCGTGTGCGATCAAGCCTAAACTCTATGCCTTCTGGCAGGCTTCCCAACGAGATTTCAAGTTCGGATCGGCCATCGTCTTCAAGATGTAGTCGCAGTACTCCCGGCCCGTTACTCCCGTGGACCTTCCTGTAATGATGAGCTTCTTTTCGAACTGGCCGCAGATATCGAGCGCCATTTCGAGCTTTTCGGCAAGCTCGGAGTAGCCGATGTGTTGGAGCATCATGGCCGAGGCCCGGATCATACTTGCCGGATCGGCATACTGGGCGCGGCCCTCCTGAACCATGCGGGGAGCGCTGCCGTGGATCGCCTCGAACATCGCGTAGCGCTTTCCGATATTGGCGCTGCCCGCCGTCCCGACGCCTCCCTGGAACTCGGCCGCTTCATCCGTGAGAATGTCCCCGTAAAGGTTGGGCAAAACGAGCACCTGAAAGTCTGTGCGACGCTTTGTGTCCACAAGCTTTGCTGTCATGATGTCGATGAACCAGTCGTCCGCCTGGATGTCCGGGTATTCCTTGGCGACGTCGTAGAACGTGTGCAGGAACATCCCGTCGGTTGTCTTGACGACGTTGGCCTTCGTTACGGCCGTCACGCGAGTTTTCTTAACCTTCTTGGCGTGTTCAAAGGCAAGCCGGGCGATCCTTTCGGAACCGGGCCTCGTGGTCAGCTTGAAATCGATCGCCATTTCGGGCGTGACTTCGATGCCGTCGGACCCAAGCGCGTAGACATCTTCGGTGTTTTCCCTGAAGAAAATCCAGTCGATGCCCTCTTTTGGCACCCTCACTGGCCTTACATTGGCGAACAAGTCGAGCTCTTTTCGCATGGCCACGTTTGCGCTTTCGATGTTCGGCCAAGGGTCGCCCTTCTTCGGGGTTGTCGTGGGGCCCTTGAGCAACACCTGACACTTCTTGATTTCGGCCAGGACCTCATCCGGGATCGGCTTCATTACCTCTACCCGCCGCTCGATCGT
>DDYN01000048.1 GCA_002347965.1 Nitrospirae bacterium UBA2233
TGGGCCTCCTTTCCAGCCTTGCGCTCGAAGCGGGGGCAAGCCAAAGACTGGCAAACGAGCTTTTTTCGGCCAACACGGCCAGGCATGCGATGGAAATCGTCCAGCGCTCCGGCCTGACGGGGTTTTATCCGTTACTGTGCGAGCGCTGTGTGGCCGTATCCAAGCAAAGGCTTGAGGGGTCGGCCTGCTTTGAAGCGGTACTCGTTGATTTCGAGGGAAACGTGCTCGGACGATACGCGGGGTAAAGATGGACCGCACGAAGGTTTACGTCTTGGGGGTCGGGTTTGAGGGTAGGCAAGGGCTCCCTCATGGTGCGGCCGGACTCATCGAAAGGGCGGAGGTTCTCTACGGAGGCAAACGACTCCTTTCGCTGTTCCCGGACCATCCGGCCGATAAGGTGGTGATCGGGGGCGACATCCAGGCGGCGATCCAGGCCGTCCACGCCCGCCTAGGGAAAAAGCGTCAGGTCGTGCTGGCATCGGGCGATCCGTTCTTTTTTGGGATCGCGGAAAGCCTAGTCAAGGAGCTCGGCAAGCAGGCCGTGGAAGTGCTGCCAAACCTAAGCTCCCTCCAGCTCGCCTTCGCCAGGATAAAGGAAAGCCACTCAGACGCCACGTTTGTGAGCCTGCACGCAAAAGGGCTCCGGGAGCTGTTCGCTGCCATCCCACACGCAAAAAAAATCGGTATCCTCACCGACCCGACGAACACCCCTCAGCGCATCGCCTCCGAGCTGCTCGAGCGAATCGGGCCTAGGTACGATGCCTACGTGTTAGAAAATTTGGGCGGTGCCAACGAGCGGGTGACGTTTGGCGAACTCCACGACATCGCATCGCAAACCTTCAGCCCCTTGAACGTCGTGGTCCTCTTAAAGAAAGAGCCCGGGCCGCAAGAAGTCTTTCCCATAACCGGCATCCCCGATAAGGCGTTCTTCCAGCGTACCCCGGACAAAGGCCTCATCACCAAGGCCGAGGTTCGAGCGGTGAGCCTTGCCAAACTATGGCTAAAGGAAACGAGCGTCGTGTTCGACATCGGGGCGGGCTCTGGTTCTGTGGGGCTCGAAGCGGCAAGGATTGCGAGGAAAGGAATGGTCTACGCAATCGAAAAGCACCCAGAAGACGTGGAACACATCAAGAAGAACCGTCTAAAGCTTGCCGTTGCCAACCTAGAGATCGTCCAGGGCATTGCCCCCGAGGCGCTAGAGGACATTCCGGAGGCTCCCGATGCCGTGTTCGTGGGCGGCTCGGGTGGCAGGATGAAAGGCATTCTAGAGCATGTGGCCCGAGTGCTCCAACCCTTCGGCCGGGTCGTTGTCAACGTCGTAACGCTCGAGACGCTCGCGCAAACCCTGCGGGCGCTCAAGGGGATCGGCTTCCAAGCGGAGGTAACGCTGATCCAGGCCTCAAAAAGCAAAGAGCTCCTAGGGCTTACAAGGCTCGTCGGCCTTAACCCCGTGTTCCTCGTCGTTGGCTGGAGGAATGCCGTTGAACCTTGAGTCGGTCGCGCTCGTTGCCATCACTAAGGGCGGAGCCAAGCTCCTTGCCAGGCTCAAGGCCGCGCTCCCTCAAGCCGACGCGTTTGTCCCGGAAAAATTCAAGGATGAAGCACCCTTTGCCAGCCCCGTCCAAGAACCCCTCAAAGAGCTCTTGGCCGACCTCTGGCCGCGGTATAAGGGGATCGTCGCGGTCGTTTCGCTGGGCGCGCTCGTTCGGAGCATCGCAACGCTCCTAAAAGACAAGCGCACCGACCCCGGCCTCATCGCGATCGACGAGGCCGGAGGGTTCGTCATCAGCGTCCTTTCGGGGCATTTGGGCGGGGCGAACGCGCTTGCGAACGAGCTTGCCAAACGTATAGGCGCTACGCCCATCATCACGACAGCGTCGGACAGTTTAGGAACGATTGGGGTGGATATTTTAGGCCGCGATCTCGGCTGGGTGCTGGAGGGCGTCGAGAACGTGACCGCAGTGAGCGCCTGCGTGGTCAACGACGAACCCGTGGGCATCTTTCAGGAGGCGGGCGAGCCGACGTTCTGGCCAAAAGGCAGGCCGCTTCCTAGAAACCTGCGTACGCTCCAATCGCTCGAAGCGCTCGCCAACACGCCGCTATCGGCCTGCCTGATCATCACGGACAGGCTCATTACGCCCCCTTTAGCGCTCGCCCGGAAGACGGTCGTGTACAGGCCAAAGAGCCTGGTTTTGGGGATCGGGTGCGATAGAGGGGTACCGCTCGAAGAACTCGAGACGCTTGTTCTGAAAACGCTCCAAGAGCGCGGGCTTTCTTTTTTGAGCGTCCGGGCGCTCGCCACGATCGACATCCGGAAAAACGAGCCCGCCATTGTCCAATTCGCCCAAACACGAGGCCTCCCCCTGCTCACGTTCGCCAAAGAGGAGCTCAACCGCGTAAAGGACGTGCCCAACCCATCCACCATGGCGATGAAGTACGTTGGCGTCATCGGGGTGGCCGAGCCCTCTGCCATCCTTGGGGGCAATTTTGGCGAACTGCTCGTTCCCAAGGTGAAATTGAAGAAGGCCACCCTGGCGATTGCTAGGGTGCGGTTCGAAGGAGGGCAGGATGGTTAAGGGGGAATCCCCGAAGGGTAAGCTCTCGATCGTCGGGTTCGGCCCGGGTAACCAAGAGCACATCACGCCGAAGGCGTTCAAGGCGATCCAGGAAGCGAGCGTGGTGGTCGGCTACAAGACCTACATCCGGCTCGTCAAAGGGCTTGTGGAGGGCAAACGGATCGTCCAGACCGGCATGACCGAAGAGGTCAAAAGGGCGGGCCTAGCCCTCGATGAAGCCCTCAAGGGCGAGCGGGTAGCCGTCGTCTCCAGCGGGGATGCCGGCATCTACGGGATGGCCGGGCTCATCCTCGAAATATGCAAGACAAGGGGCATTGTTCCCGGAAAGGATGTCATACTTGAGACGATCCCGGGCATAACGGCGCTCTTAGCCGCCGCCTCGCTCTTAGGCGCGCCGATCATGCACGATTTCGCCGCGATCAGCCTAAGCGACCACTTGACCCCGTGGGAAATCATTCGGAGCCGCATCGAGGCCGCGGCCAGGGCCGACTTCGTCGTGGCGCTGTACAACCCCGCCTCTGGCAAGCGCCCCTGGCAGGTCGTGGAAGCAAGGGACATCCTGCTTGAGCACAGGGACGGCAAAACCCCCGTAGGCATCGTAAAGTGCGCCTACCGCGAGGGCCAGGACGTCGTGCTCACCGATTTGGCCCGCATACTCGATCACCCCATCGGCATGCTCACGACGATCCTCGTCGGCAACTCCCAGACCTTAGTGTTCGAAGGCTGGATGGTCACGCCGAGGGGCTACTCTAGAAAATACGCGGAGGCATTCCGGCCGGATGCCTTGGACGCGTCTGAATGCCAGCCGAAAAAAGGGCCGGCCTGAAGCGCCCGTCCTTGCTTGGCCGCGGTTCTCCCGTCCAGAGCGAACGGCCGCGGCCAGGGGCAGAGAGACTGCCTTAAAGGAGGGGGTGTATAGGAGTTGTGGGCTTACGTGCGTCGGGTAATGGGCTTGGACGAAACGCAGGACTTCAGGGGCGATCGTCAGAAATTAAACGACGGCCTTTGCCTTTTTGCAGCCTACTGTGGCGAAGGCCGTAGCCTAGGTAGACGACGAACCCTAAGCCCAGCCATATAAAGAATCGTACCCAGGTGATCCAAGGTAGGCTTGCCATCAAATAGAAGCAAAAAGCGGCTCCTAGCAAGGGAAGCCAAGGGACAAAAGGCACACGAAAAGGCCTTTCGAGGTGCGGGCTTTTGTGGCGCAAAACGATAATCCCAAAGCTGACCAACACGAAGGCGAAAAGCGTCCCGATGTTCGAGAGCTCCACAGCCTCGCCTATGTCGATGAACCCGGCGACGAGCGCGACGACCACCCCGGTGATCATCGTGGCGACGTGGGGCGTTCTGAAATGCGGATGAATCCTGGCAAACACCGGAGGCAAGAGCCCGTCTCTTGACATAGCAAACAGGATACGGGTTTGGCCGATATGGAACACGAGAAGCACGGTGGTCGTCGCGATGAGCGCCCCGAACGCCACGACTCCTGCTGCAAAATTAAGCCCGATAACGCGCAGGACGAGCGCCAAGGGCTCGGCCACGCCAAGCTGCCTGTAGGGCACGAGGCCCGTCAGCACGCCCGCGACCAAAACATAGAGAATCGTACAGGCAATGAGCGAGCCTAAAATCCCGAAGGGAACGTCCTTCTTTGGGTTTCTGGTCTCTTCGGAGGTAGTCGAGATGGCATCGAACCCGATGTAGGCGAAGAACACCAAGGCCGCCCCCGTCATCACGCCGTTCCAGCCGAAGGGGGCAAAGGGATGCCAGTTTTCTGGCTTGACGTAGAATGCCCCGACAAGGATGAAGAAAAGAAGGATGACGAGCTTCACGCATACAAGCAAGGCGTTGAAGCGGGCGCTCTCTTTGATTCCCACCACAAGCAGTGCCGTAATGAACACCACGACCCCAAACGCCGGAAGGTTGAAGAACAGGGGATGGCCAAAAAGTCTGGGGGCCATCGCCAAAACCTCCGGCCGGGCAAGCCCTTGGGCGTAGCTTACCGTAAGCCAGGCAAGCCCTTCGGGAACTTCCAGCCCAAACCCTTTGAACAGCTCGAGCAAATAACCGGACCAACTGACCGCCACGGGCACGTTGCCGAAGGCGTACTCGAGAATCAAATCCCAGCCGATGACCCAAGCAACCACCTCCCCCATCGTGGCGTACGCGTAGGTGTAGGCGCTGCCGGACATCGGGATGAGCGAGGCCAGCTCGGCGTAGCAAAGAGCGCACAAAGCGCAGGCGAGCGAGGTTACCAAAAACGAGACGACTATGGCAGGCCCCGCTCCGGGCCTCAAGAGCATGCCCGTAACCGGGTCCCAGAGCCCTGCGGCGGCCGTTCCGGTTACGGCAAAGATGCCCGCACCCACGATCGCCCCGATTCCCAAAAGAAGCAGCTCGAAGGGGCCGAGCACCCGCTTGAGCCGGGCTTCTTCGGGTTGCGCAGACTCCTGGGTGATCGGCTTGACCCTAAAAATGGCTCCGAACATGCGCTCGTTATACTCCGACAAAAGCGAGGGCAAACCCATCGCCAAACGGCAGCACGATAGAATCCAGCCTCGGGTGCTCTTTAAGCATCCCGATGAAAGCGCGCACCCCTTCGGTATCCGCACTGCTCTGGGCGGGATCGAACACTCTTCCTTTCCAAAGCGCGTTGTCGGCCACGATCAACGACCCTGCACGGGCCAATTCGAGCGAGCCCAAAAGGTAGTCCGGGTAGTGCTCCTTGTCGGCGTCGATGAACACGAGGTCGAACGTTTTGCCCTCGGCCTTCAGCGTACGAAGCCCATCCAGCGCGGGGCCTACGAGGTAGCGAATATTCCCCTTAAACCCGACCTTGCGAACGAAGCCCTCGGCCACCCTGGCGTAATCCGCGTTCAGCTCGAGCGCTACGAACTCCCCGTCATCTCGCATCCCCTTGGCAAGGCATACGCCCGAGTAGCCCGCAAGCGAGCCGATCTCCAGCACCCGCTCCGCGTTTGTCATTTTTGTAAGCAATGTCAGCAGCTTGCCCGCAACCGGGTTCAGCGAGATATCGGGCATGCCCAGGTCTAGGATGCTCTTGAAAACTTCTGCAAAGACCGGGTCTTGGTCGCAGAAATGCTCCACCACAAACCGAAAGGCCTTGGCGCTGTCCATGATGCTACCCCTGTTTTTGCGTGCCGCTAAGCGATAGAGCAAAAAGCCGCCTCGTTGGCGATGCCTCCAATAGTCTAGCGTCAATGGAAGAAACCGACACGTTTCCGACGCCCATCGACTTCAAGAATTTCACGATCGCCTCGTCGCTCAAACACGGCGTACCGAATACCCAAGCCCTGGCGCCTTTTTCAACGAGGGGAAGGACGTTGCGAACATACTCCTGCCAAGACCAGACCGCTTTTGCGGTAATTTCTTGAACGTGGCCCAGCTCTCCGCTGGAAGGAGCCTTTTCAAACTCTACACAAAGCACCTGAACATGCTTGAGACCAAGAGTCTGGGCGACATGCTCTAGATAGGTAGCTATGCGCCGCCTTCGCTCTACAAGCACAAAAGAGGCGTCTGTTCTCAGGATCGCCATCGGAATGCCAGGAAACCCGCCCCCCGGGCCGATGTCTAGCACTCGAGCATTTGTCTCCAGCCGGTTCCCAACGGCCAACCCCTCCAGCAAGAGCAGCGCGATGCCCTCGGAGTTCAGCTCGGATACGAGCCGAAGGTGCGGCTGAAAACGCTCAAGTTCCGCAAGAAAGCGTGCAAGCATGTCTAGCTGGCCGTAAGCCACGGGGCAAACCCCGGCGCCCTCGAGCGCGGCGGCAAGGAACGAAAGCGTCCGTTTGACGTCTAGGGTACGCGATCGTCTTGGCTCGACCAACCTGGCTCCTTAATTCTCGAGGCGCCCTTCATGCAGGCAGACAGGGAATTTTAGCACAAAAGCCCGACGGCAAGGAACGAGAGCGCCTCTTGAGGTCTTTCTTTAGACAGACCATCCAAGCTTTATGCCGATTTGGCAATCATCATGGATAGCCTTTTTTGCAACATGGCATTATGCTAAATTGAAAAAAATTTTTCGACACGCAAAACCCAGCAAGGGGGCGCATACCCACGCTCCATAAACGATGAGGCCGTTTTAATGCTGCGCTGTAGTTTAGGAAAGAGTGTGAAGAAAAACACGGCCACCCGTGGCTGGGAAATGTTGCCGATGGGGCGCGTTTGGAGCAAGGTCATCCCAATAGAAGGAGGTAATACATGAAAGAGTGCGTCATCATCGATGGCGTTAGGACTGCAAACGCCAGAGCACACGAGGAAAAGGGTTGGTTCAGGAATTTAACGCCGGATGTTTTACTAACCTCATGCTATGAAGCGCTATTTCAAAGGAACTCGAAGGTAAAGCCCGACGACATCGAGGCCGTTTTTTGCGGCTCAGCCAACCAGTCTGGCATCCAAAACGACATCGCCCGGCTGGGATGGCTGGCCGGAGGGTTCCCAGAATCCGTACCCGCGAACGGCATAGGACAGCAGTGCTGCTCGGGCATGGCCGCGGTGGAGCACGCCGCACGGGCGATTTTGTGCGGTGAGGGCGACGTTTACGTCGCGGCGGGCGTTGAAGACATGCAGCACGTAGGGATGGGCGCCAACATGGAATTCCCCCGGCGGTTCCTGGAGCGCTACCCTCCCGAAGAGATCCCCATGGGGCCAACTGCGGAGAAAGTGGCGGAGCTATACAAAGTGAGCCGACCCGACATGGAGACCATGGCCTACTGGAGCAATATCAAGGCCTGGGAGGCGACCGTGGCCGGAAAATTCAAGGACGAGATCGTTCCCGTAGAGGGCGAAAAGGAGGACGGAACAAAGTTCGTGGTCGATCGGGACCAGTGGGTGCGAGAATCTGTTTCGATGGAAAAAATGGCCTCGATGCAGCCTTCTTTCAAGCTCGACGGCCTCATCACCGCGGCGACCTCTTCGCCCTTGACCACGGGAGCCTGCGCGCTCCTTCTCATGAGCAAGGACAAGGCGGACGCCCTCGGCCTTAGGTATCATCTCAAGTATGCAGGCAGCGCTATGGCTGGCTGCGACCCGACAATCATGGGGGTCGGGCCGATCTACGCGGCCCAAAAGCTGCTTTCTCGCGCAGGCCTCACCGTCAAAGATGTCGGCGTGTGGGAGCTCAACGAAGCGTTCGCCAGCCAGTCGCTGGCCGTTTTGAGAGAGCTTGGCATCGCCCAGAACGCCCCCTTCGAGAACGTGAACATCTGGGGCGGGGCCTTGGCCCTTGGGCATCCTCTGGGCGAGACGGGCGCGAGGCTCATCGTGACCTTGAACAGCATCATGAAAACAGACCGCAAAGGCGCTCGTTATGGAGTGGCCATGCTCTGCGGAGGAATGGGCAACGCCAACGCTTCCTTGTGGCAAAGGGTGGAATAGCGGATAGACAAACCACCCCGATTGCCTCCATAGTGCTGCTTCTTGCGATAGACAATCGCATCTTTACACCCTCAGGACAACCGGCCCGTTGTCCTGAGGGGCCTTCTTCTCATTTTGCTCCGCCAACTTCGTGTCGGGCCATTCCAGAAACGCATCTATTTTATGGTTAAATAACATTTTGCACTAGCAATCGAGCATGCCGATCACCTCAGCGATCCGACGTCATGTGATGCTTCTTTATCTGACGGTCCTACGGGTACCGTATGATGCTCATTGCATGGATGGAAAATCTTTTCGCATCCCTCAACTAATATCGCGGAGGTGAACTCGTGGCTTATGTAACGACCAATCCCTACACGAACGAAGTCATCAAGCGCTTCTCGGACCTTGAAGACGTGGAACTGGAGCGGCTGGTTGGCCAGGCAGTCGCAACGTTCGAAACCTGGTCCACGACTTCCTTCGCCAACCGCGCGAAGATCCTTAAGAAGGCCGCAAGCCTGCTTCGCGAGCAGGCAGACGACTATGCGAAGCTGCTGACCCTGGAGATGGGCAAGCTCTACCGCGAAAGCCTGGGTGAGGTTGGGCTGTCGGCCGATATCCTCGACTACTACGCGGACAATGCCGAGCGTTTCCTCGCGCCCACGCCGATCAAGGAGGCCGCAAGCAGGGCGATGATCGTCTACGAACCAATCGGCGTGTTGCTGGCGATCGAGCCGTGGAACTTCCCTTACTATCAGCTAGCCCGCGTTGCGGGGCCGCATCTAATGGCCGGCAACACGGTGGTTTTTAAGCATAGTTCGATCGTGCCGCAGTCGGCGGCCGCGTTCGACCGGCTGTTCCGCGACGCCGGCGCATCCGAGGGCCTCTGGACCAACCTGTTTGCGACCCGAGACCAGCTTAACCGACTGATCGACGATCCCCGGATCTCAGCGGTTTGCCTAACCGGCGGCGAGCAGTCTGGCGCACTGGTCGCGGGTCGAGCCGGCGCCAACCTCAAGAAGACGACGCTGGAACTGGGGGGATCGGATGCCTTCGTGGTACTAGAAGACGCCGATCTCGACAAGACGGTGAAATGGGCGTTGTGGGGGCGCATCAACAATGGCGGGCAGTGCTGCGTGGCTTCCAAACGCTTCATCGTCGTCGATACAGTCGCCGACGTCTTTCTTGAGAAGTTCCAGGCGGCGATGAGCGGGCTGGTCGCCGGCGATCCATTCGACGAGGCGACGACGCTCCCGCCGATGTCCTCGCAAGGGGCAGCCGACGACCTGAACAAGCAAGTCGCGGACGCGATCGAGAAAGGCGCGAAGGCGATCCGCTGCGGCGCCGGGGTGCCTGTGCAGGGAGCATTTGTCCAGCCGACCATTCTGACCGACGTGACCCCGGATAATCCGGCCTATTATCAGGAGTTCTTCGGCCCGGTCGCGCTGTTCTTCCGCGTGAAGGACGAGGACGCGGCGGTGGCACTCGCCAACAATTCCGAGTTTGGCCTCGGCGGATCGGTGTTCACGAAGGACGAGGCGCGCGGCGTCGGTGTCGCGAAACGGATCAAAACTGGCATGGTGTTCGTCAATCATCCGACCTGGACAAGCCCGGAATTGCCCTTCGGCGGTGTAAAGAAGTCTGGCTATGGCCGGGAACTGTCTGCGCTCGGCATCGAGGAGTTCGTCAATAAAAAGCTCATCAATGTTGTCGACATCGATGCGCCGGCCTGATCACGGGTGAATGATGGGCACCGCCGTTTACTAACGGCACGGTTTACATTCCAGTGCCCTGCATTGTAAGCTTCAAATGTTGCCCTGTCAGAAAATGGAGGTTTTCCGCGCCATGAAAACATCGGGGCTGAAGAAAAAGCCCCTTCTTTTAAGCGTAGCTATCGTTCTTCTTGGCGGACTGGTTAGAGTAGCCCCTCTTCATGCCTGAGGGCCCGCAGCGAGCTCTTGTAAGAGCTGCCATGAGATCCAGGGGCAAATGCCCGTCTCGAACCAGGGCAAGTGGCATGTAGACCACGCCCAGCTCGATGCCTGCGATACCTGCCATGCCGGTCAGTCGTTAGCCGCAGACAAGGCCAGTGCGCACCAAGGCATGGTCAGCCCGTTTTCCGACCCGCAGTTCAACTGCGGATCTAGCCTTTGCCATCTTAGCGATTGGCAGCAAAAGACGGCCAGCTACGGGGCAGAATAAAAAACGCTTCCAGCTTGACTTGAGACGTTGGCTTGCCTGAAAGCCAAAAGGCCCGGATGCTCTCGAGGCTTTGCCGGTGGCGATGGCTTAAGGCCTAAAGAACCCCCTCCATTTCCGTAAGCTCGATCAAGACGCCGTGGGTGCTCTTGGGGTGGACGAAGGCAAAGGTCGGCCTTTTGCAAAACTCAGGCCTTGGAGCCAGCAACGTGCTTGTCTAGCAGTCCTGACCTACTAGTGAGACAGGATACTCGCCCATGCGATACAAGCGGCTTTTTGCGCCTTACAGAGCCGTTTTCCGAGCCTTGCCCTGTACCCCGCCGATCGTGGTAAAGCTCGGGGCCTAAGCCTTGGGCATGCTGGCGGCGTGCGGCCAAAAACGGGCAAGCCTCGCCCCTATAAGAGATAGTCCTACTTAAGGCTCACGAGGTAAGCGCTTAGGGCTTCGACCTCTTCTTTGGGCTTCTTGTTGACCTTTCCGCACTTGCTTTCGGCGAGCGCCCGCGCCGAGAGCCCCCGGATGTCCGGTATGCTGCCCGCCCCTTTCCCACTTTCAAGGTGGCAGCTCTGGCACTCTTGTTCGTAAATCGCCTTGCCTTTGGCCATCAAGCCCGGGTCCGCTGCCAGCGTGAACACCGGGACGAGCAATACCGCAATAAAGACAAACAGCCCTCGCTTTAACGCGTTTTTCATCGGTGCCCCCCCTTTTTTTATTGATGGTCTTGCCCACGAAAGCTAGTGTACTCGCAAAGCCGGAAGAAAGAAAGCATGCAAGACGAGCGAAGGTTGCGACACCTTTGAAGCACGGTCGTGGGCGAGCAAGCCCGTGGCTGGCGTTTTTCCAGCCTTTATGGTATAAGTGTTTTTTTAGGCGATACTGGAACGATAAACTTGCGTGCAAGGATCATCACCATGGCGGGTCGGTGCGACATTTGCGGGAAAGAAAAGCTCTACGGCCAGAACGTCTCGCATGCCAACAACAAGACAAAGCGCGTGTTCCGCGCGAACCTCAAGCTCGTGCGCGGAAGGGTACAAGGAAGGGTGGCCAACTACAAGGTTTGCACGCGCTGCATCAAGGCCTTCAAGATCGAAAAGCTGTAGCCCTTAAAAAAAATAGACTACCCCCGATTGCGGCACCCCGATGCCGGCCGCTGTCAACCGGAGAACCACCCGAACAGGAGCTTGGCCAAAAGCCAGGCGTCCGGCCGTTCGTGGGGGTCTCCTTCGTGATCGCGCGCGGCGATAACGGGCAATCGCCAGCATCCCGCTGTACAACTAGGCTACAGCTAAGAGGTTAACCTTAATTTCTTGGCCTAACCAAGCGGCCCGCTACCTTTTGCGCGGATGAAGGCGATCGCTTCTTGAAGCCGCTTAAGAGCCCTTGACTTGCCCATGGCCGCGATTACCTCGAAGATGCCGGGGGATACGGTGCCGCCTGTCAACGCCACGCGCGTAGGCTGGGCAAGCTCCCCTAAAGAAAGCCCGTAGGCTTCGAGCACCACGGAAAACGCACGCTTGGCAGCCTCCTCGTCGAGCTTTTCTACTTGCTGCAGGTTTTCCTTCAGGGCTTCCAGGGCGGGCAGGATCTCCGGCCTCAAGCAGCGCTCGGAAGCCCTCGGCTCGTACTCCACGTTTTGCGCGTAGTAAAAGCGTATCCAGTCCGCCATCTCGACGAGCGTTTTGGAGCGCTCCCTGAGCGTGTCGATCCTCGCCCAAAGCTCGGGCCCGTTGTCGGCCTCGATCCCTCTTTCCCCCATGAAGGGCAACAGCCTGCCCGCGATTTCCTGAACAGGAAGGGACTTCATGTAGACGTGGTTCAACCAAAGGAGCTTTTGCGGGTTGAACACGGCAGGAGACTTGCCCACGTCTTCGAGCCGGAACTTCTGAACGAGCTCTTCAAAGCTGAACACCTCCTGGTCGCCGTGCGACCATCCGAGCCTGGCCAGGTAATTGACGAGCGCCTGCGGAAAATACCCCGTCTCTTTGTAGGCCTGAACGCTTGTCGCCCCGTGGCGCTTGGACAGGCGCTGACGGTCGGCGCCAAGAATCATGGGCACATGGGCGAACTTTGGGGTTGCAAGCCCGAGCGCTCCGTAGAGTAAGACCTGCTTGGAGGTGTTGACGAAATGGTCGTCTCCCCGGATGACGTGGGTAATCCCCATTTTGTAATCGTCCACGACGACACAGAGGTTGTAGGTGGGGCTTCCATCCGAGCGGAGCAAGACAAAATCTTCGAGCTCTTCGTTTGCAAACCTGGCAGACCCCTTGACGATGTCCTCAAACGTCGTTTCGCCTTCCTTGGGCGTCTTGAACCTCAAGGCATAGGGTGCACCCTTAAGCCCTCTTTCTGAACGCCCATCCCTGCAGGTGCCGGGGTATTTTGGGGGCTTCCTAGCCTTCATCTGCGCCCTTCTGACGGCTTCGAGCTCTTCTTGGCTGCAATAACACCTGTAGGCTTTGCCATCCTCGAGCAGCCTTAGGGCATACTCTCGATATACTTCGACGTGCTTCGACTGGTGGACGATCGCCTCTCCGTAGTAGTCTAGCCCGAGCCACTTGAGCGCTTCCAGAATGTTCTGGGTATACACCTCGCTCGAGCGCTCGAGGTCGGTGTCCTCGATCCTTAAGAGAAACTCCCCTTTGTGTTGTAGCGTAAAAAGGACGTTGAACAACGCCGTCCTCGCCCCCCCGATGTGCAAGTAACCCGTGGGAGAAGGGGCAAAACGTGTCCGTATGCGATTTTTCATGTTGACCTATCGGGTCTTGATTTTAATACCCGAGGGGGTAATGCCTATATTCAGCCAGTCCATCGGATGGGCCATGCCTTCGACCTTGACGACCCGCATTTCGCGCTTTTCTTCTATTTGACGGAAGACGAATACGTTCTGGGCGTATTTTTCGAGCGCTTGCCTGAATTTATCGAACTCCTGCGACCCTTCTTGGCCCGAAAGTAGGATGAGCACGTTCGTCCCGGCAAAAAACGCAAGGTTGTTCAGCCAGGCAAGCCACTCTTCGAGCTCGCGCCCGGGGAAAAGCCCCAGCGTGCTCGCATAAAGATCGCCCACAACGAGCCTTTTGGGCGCCTTTTTTGCAAAATACTCCCGAACCTCTTGGAGCTGGGCATAGGGAAAGTACGCCACCCCTTTTAGCTTGGGAAACGGGAAAAAGTGAGGAAAAGATTGCAGCGCCCAAAGGTGGCCCTCTTCGATGGCCGCCTCGGCGTCCAACCCGAAAGCCTTCAAGTAACGGACTAGCCAAGGATAGGGGCGGTCAAAAAGGTGGTACGCACAAGGCCCCCCGCTATCCAGCCCGGTCTTCAGAAATTGCATCCCAAACAGGCTCTTACCGACTCCAGGCCCGCCGTACGCCAGCGTCAGCGTGCCTTCGGGGATTCCACCCCCAAGCGTACGGTCAAGCTCAACGATTCCAGTTTGCGTCAAATTCTGCATCGTGTCTTCCTTAGAGTTTGGCTTGTGTATTTTCCGTATCATTATAGCGTCTGGCCAACGCCCGCTCAACGCCGGACCTAGCCTACGAGGATGCGCCAAAATAACCCTTCGTCCTTAGCTCGGCTAAGCAAGAACGCCGCGGTAAGCCCAAAGGGCCGAAGAAGGCGCCTCCCTAGACCGACGAGCGGCACCTGGAGCGCAAGCAACCCACGTTGGGCGCGCTTGAGCGAGACAAGCCATTTTACGCTGTCTTCGGCCTCGGCGCGCGCACCAGCAATGGCCAAGGCAGCCGCCTCGCCCGAAATGACGGCAGGCCCGATCCCTTCCCCCGTCAAATCGAGCGCCAACCCAGCCGCTTCGCCGGCCAGGAAGATGTTTTCGAAAGCAAACCCCCTGTAGCACAAATTGATCGCGCTCGAGCGAAACACCGGGGGCGTCGACGCTCCAAAAGCGAGAGAAAGCTTGCGCTGAAGGGCTTTCACGTCCGGCCAGAAAACACGGCCCACAAGCGGGACAAACCCGAACCCTACCTTAGCATGGGCATTTTGAGGGAAGAGGTAGGCGTACCCAAACGGAATCTCGTCAAAGGCCCCGATCAGCAAGAGTGTACGGAATTCGCCCTGGACGTCCGCCTGCCAGACGAGGCCCTTAAAGAATGGCATACCGAGGGATCGCCTAACCCTCGAGGTAAACCCGTCCGCTCCCACCAGGTACCGAAAACGAACCGCCTGGGGAGCGTTGTCAAGGTAGGCCACGCTCGTTTGCCTATCGACCCCCTTTAATGTGCAGCCCTCGTACAACTCCCCTCCCTTCTCCAAAAAGTCCCTAAGCAACGCCTGGAGCCAGGCCCGCTTCGAAAAGGTCCGCACGCTGGATGCCGGCAGGGGAAGTGTCTTTTCGAGCAACCGGCCATTTAATGCTTGAACCCAAGCGACCCTAGACACTTGCCCCTCGCCAGGCAGCGCCTCAAAAAGCGGATGAGCCTGAAACCTGCGTGTAATTGCCTCCGCGCAGGGTTTACATGCCAGTCCGACCGCTGTTTCTTTTTCTACGATAAGAGTTTTATAACCCTTTTTAACCAGGGCAAGCCCGCAGGCAAGGCCCGAGGGGCCAGCGCCTACTATGACGGCATCCCACCGCTCCAACGGACAAATACCCCTTTTGGGTTAAATATCGCGCTTGATTAATGATTTGACACCCCGTCGTCCGTCTTATTATAATGATTCCCTGCCAGAAAAGCGACGGTCGGCGGGTAAGCGCCAGGAAAGCAGCTTACCACCAACGGCGGACTTATAAAACCCTAGCGGCAGGTTGGGGTTCTGGATTAGGACTATATAATACTATTCTAATATACAGTACGCTAAACCACCCCCTGTAACCATCCGTGTTGGAAAAGTCATGAATCAGCCCGATACATTGGATCACCTTTGGGGAGAAGTCCGCCAACATCTAGAGCCAATCATCGGAGGGCCTAACATCGAGCGATGGTTCCAGGCGGTCCGCCTCTTGTCGGTCAAAGAGGGGGTTTACTTGTTGGAGGCCTCGCACCCATACGCAAGGGACTGGATTCAGGCCAATTACCTGGAAATCCTAGAAAAAGCCCTGCGTTCCAAGCTCGGCCACGACATATCGGTATCGATCACCGAGCCGTCCACGACACTCGAGGTGCTAGAGTCCCGAAACGTTCAGGCTAAGGTAGCGAGCGGAAACTTGATCGACTGGTATCGGTTTGAGAGTTTTGTCGTCGGCCCTTCCAACCAACTCGCCCATGCCGCGGCCGTGGCCGTCTCCAACGCTCCAGGAAATCGGTACAACCCCTTGTTTTTCTATGGAGGCGTGGGCCTAGGAAAAACCCACCTAATCAACGCGATCGGCCATCGAATCTTCGAAAAATTCAAGAACTTCAAGGTGTACTTCATTTCTGCCGAACGGTTCATGAATGAGCTTGTGAACTCCATCAGAACGGACAGAATCGAGCAATTTCGTGAAAAATACCGCCGGGTTCACGTGCTCTTGTTGGACGACGTCCAGTTTCTCGTCGGGAAGGAGAGAACCCAAGAAGAGCTATTTCACACGTTCAACACGCTTTATGAAACAAAACGTCAGATCGTGCTCACCTCGGACCGCTTCCCAAAGGATATTCAACAGCTCGACGAGCGGCTCCGCTCCAGGTTTGAATGGGGACTTATCGCCGACATAAAACTGCCGGACATGGAAACCCGCCTCGCCATCTTGAGGAAAAAGGCCCAAAGAGAGGGGATTGAGTTGCCGGACGATGTCGGACTATACCTGGCGAAGCACGTCAAATCCAACATTCGAGAGCTCGAAGGCGCGCTCATACGGGTGTATGCCCACGGCAACCTAACCGGAGAACGAATCACGCTCGAATCGGCAAGGGAGGCCTTGGCCGACACGAACGGGGAACTCCTGGAGTCCCAAGACATCTCCCTCGAGGCGGTGATTGATGCCGTGTGCCGCCACTTCGGCATCCGGGTTTCGGAGATCAAATCTAAAAAAAGGTCTTCAAGCATCCTGAAGCCCCGCCAAGCGGCCATGTATCTCGCCAGGAAGGTTACCCAGGCAAGCTTACCCGAGATCGGTAAGGTCTTTGGGGGCAAAGATCATACGACCGTCATGCATGCCGTACGGGTCGTGGAGAAGATGCTTGAAAAAGACGAAAAGCTCAAAGGGGCCATCGAGGCGATCGAGCGCGAGGTCTTTTCTATCTAGCTCCCTGTGGAAAACATGTGGAAAACCTGTGCATATCCTGTGAATCTCGTGGGCCCTTTCTGTGGAAAAAAAGATATTCACAGGACACCGGAGAGTTTTCCATAGCCTTTCCCCAGGTCTGAAACACCCAAAAGGGGGTCTGCCGAGCCCGTTTCTCGATTTTTTCCCACTTTTCCACAGGCCCTTATTCTTCTTAAATCTGTAATTATTAAATACTAAAAAGAAGAGAAGATACCCAAAAAACAATAAAACGGAAAAAATATCAACCAAGGAACAAGCCATGCAATTCGACATTTCCCGCAAAGAGCTCCTAGATGGCCTCGTGCTTCTGCAGCTCTCTGGCAAGGCCCGTCAGCCGAGCCCCATATCTCAGTTTCTCAAACTCGAGGCCAGCACACCGGACTCTCTCACTTTATCGGCGTGCGACCTTGAAATTTTCTTCAACGCCAGGGTAAACGCAGACATCGCCACAGAGGGGAGCTGCCTCTTGCCCGGACGGAAGCTTTACGATCTTCTTCGGCACTTACCCGAGGGACCTGTTCGCTTTCTTCTCGAAGAGAACCACTACGCCTCAATCCAATGCAAAAACTGCCACATCCGCCTTGCCGGCTCCTCGACCGAGGAGTTCCCGTCGTTCCCAGAATCACACAAAGAGGCTCAAGCAAGCCTCTGTCTGCCGCTTGAAGACCTATCGGACATGCTCAAGACGGTTCTATTTTGCGTCAACGAAACGGACGCCAGAGCTGCCCTCACGGGAGTTCTCGTACAAACCGTTGTCTCCAAAAAAGACCCGTCTATTTGCTACCTTCGAGCCGTTTCCAGCGACGGCCATCGTTTAGCCCTGAGCCAGGTCCCGCTAAAAAACGCCCCAACGGGCCTGTTTCCAGAAGAGGGAGTTCTGCTACCAAAAAGGGCATGCCAAGAAATTGTAAGGCTTTCGCAAAACAAAGAAGACCGGCTAAGCCCTATTTTTGTCGAGTTTCTCCCGTCCCTTGTCCGGGTTTTTACGGATAGGCTTAAGTTTATATCGCGCTATATCGAGGCATCATTCCCCCCCTACCAAACCCTCCTGGATAGGCCATCGGCCACGACCCGTGCTAAACTGAAGCGCCAGGTTCTTTTGGACTCGCTCAAGCGGTTTCAGGCGATCACCTCACCGCTCTACCCAGACATCTCGTTCCAGCTTTCCCCCGAATGCATCGCTCTAAAAAGCTACAACCCGGAGGTAGGTGAGATGCGCGAGGAGGTTCCTCTGGATGAAAACCCTGGAGAGCCGGTTTTGATTTCCTTCAACGCACGTTCCATGCTAGAATGTTTAGTGGCTTTCCCAGGACAAGAAGTATGGATGTCGCTTTGGGGAAGAGAAGAGCCCGCTATCCTTCGCTCTTCGACGTCGAAGGAGCGGGGCGAGTTGCTAGCGTTGATTATGCCCATACAGGGCCCTGAATCTTAACGTGCACGGATGCGCCTTTTCTCGGGCGGTTAACTCAGTGGTAGAGTGCCACCCTCACAAGGTGGAAGTGACTGGTTCGAACCCAGTACCGCCCACCACGTCCCAAAAAAACCGGCCCGTATACCCTTGATTTCGCAAAACCGTACTCAAATATTAATCCAGGGGGCCATAGCAAAGGCCTTCTTCACGGCCAAGCTTATCAAGGAGACGCCCGAAAAGGCCTGCTTGGTCGCCCTCCAAAGCGCCCAAAGCCTCCGAAACTTCCTTAACCTTCTGAAGGCGTTTCTAGGGCCAGGCATTCCCGTCGCAGCAGAAGGCGCCTTCATGTGGTTTGAAGGAAAAAACGAAATTGCCCATGCTTGGTTCTTAAACCGCCTAGCCTCACCCTCTTTAGGTGTACTCTTCCTTCCCGACAAGCTTTTAAGGCAAAACTTCCCCAATCCAGCGAACTACCGCAAGTTTACCCTGTCGCTAGAAACCGGCACCAAGATAGGCCAGGAGCGAGTACTCGAGCGGCTCAAGGGTTGGGGTTATGATATGGCCTTCCAAGCGGTCAGGGCTGGTCAAATGGCCAAGCGGGGGGGGATTCTGGATGTCTTTCCCCCGGGAGAAGAAAGGCCCCTGAGGTTCGACTGGTTCGGGGGGACGCTCGATTCCATCAGGCAGTTCGATGCCGAAACCCAAAGAACCGTGGCAAAGCTAGGGCGTGCAACCATCAGGCCGGCCATCGTCCCCGCGGAAGCACAGGACAGTTTTTTGTCCCACCTTCCGGCAGAAAGTGTACTCGTTGTGGAAAATGTGGAAAACCTTGTGGATAATCGCGACAAACCCGCAAAAACCCCCCATCTATTCGATTGTTTTACTGGGTATGTGACAGCATTCGGTCCTGTCCACCGCCAAGATGTGCTCGGAATATCCAGGACCATCCGACCGAGAACCAAGCCTTTCGCATCCTTGGTGATTACAGCACCAAACCATGAAGAAGAAAACTTTAAAGGACGGCTTGTCGAGTGGGTTTCTGCGCTCACCTCGCAGGGTCTGCGTGCGGTTTTGCTTTTGAGGACGCAACCACAAGCCGAGCGGGCCTGTTATCTCCTAGGACAGGCCAAAATCTCTTGCCACGTTCAACCAGCTCTCTTTAACGGGGCAAGCTCTCTCCATGCGGACCAAGAAAAAGTCGTCGCTCTCGTATGCCCGGTAGAAGAAACGGGCGATGTTATCGAAGACGAAGGGTTGGTGTTCTTAACCGAACAAGAGCTATTCGGGAAAAGGCGCGTCCAGGAGGCCCCAAAACACCGAGTCGACGGGCTATTCTCGTTCAAAAACCTAGTCGTCGACGAGCCCTTAGTCCACGTTGAACACGGCATCGGGCGTTACCGCGGTCTAAAGACTCTTACGGCCCTCGGCGTGGAGAAAGAGTTTATAGAGCTTCTCTATGCTAAGGGCGACAAGCTGTTCATCCCTGTCGAAAAATCTGGCGCTTTAATGCGCTATTTGGGCGGAAATGGCCAAACCCTAGAACTCGCTACCTTGGGGAGTAAGGAGTTTGAGAGGGCGACAACCAAAGCCAAGAAGCGTATCCTAGAAATGGCCCAAGACCTGATTAAGGTCCAGGCACAGAGGGATCTTGCCAAAAAAAAACCCTACATCGTCGAAGAAGCGCTCCTTCGAGAGTTTGAATCGCTTTTTCCTTACGATGAAACCCCAGACCAATCCAAGGCCATCGAGGAGGTCTATAGAGATCTTGAGTCTGAACGCCTGATGGACCGGCTCATCTGCGGCGATCCAGGCTACGGGAAGACCGAAGTAGCCATGCGTGCCGCGTTCAAGACCGTTCTTATGGGAAAACAGGTTGCGATGCTTACTCCCACGACAGTGCTCGCTTACCAGCAT
Source organism: Nitrospirae bacterium UBA2233 (assembly GCA_002347965.1). Classification (GTDB taxonomy): domain Bacteria; phylum UBA2233; class UBA2233; order UBA2233; family UBA2233; genus UBA2233. The sequence goes on from DDYN01000048.1 coordinate 19,674, forward strand.
CTCCAGACGTTTAAAGACCGCTTTCGCTCGTTTCCTGTACGCATCGAAGGCCTGAGCCGCTTTAGCTCTCCAAACGCCCTACGCTCGGCAATTCGTGGAATCTCCGATGGAAAGGTGGACATCGTCATCGGAACTCACCGCATGCTAGAAAAAGATGTTACCTTCAAAAACCTAGGTCTTTTGGTGATCGACGAGGAGCAGCGGTTTGGTGTGACCCACAAGGAACGCCTCAAGCAGTTAAAGACCGAGGTGAACATCCTTAGCCTCTCGGCCACTCCAATCCCTAGGACGTTATACATGAGCCTGTCGGGGCTCAAAGACCTCTCGATTCTCCAAACTGCCCCCTCCGAGCGCCAGCTTGTAGAAACAAGGCTCTTACCCTTTTCGGAAGGAGTCATCAAAGAAGTGATCGACAAAGAGCTCCAGAGAAAAGGCCAGGTGTTCTTCGTGTATAACCGGATCGACGAGCTCGAAAAATTCGCCAAGTTCCTTTCTGTATGCTTTCCGAGCGCAAAAGTCGGAGTTGGGCATGCACAGATGGACGAGGCAGAGCTTGAGACAGTCATGGTAGATTTTTTTACGGGGAAGCTGGACATCCTCGTCTCGACGTCTATCGTAGAGTCCGGGCTGGACATCCCGACAGCAAACACGATGATCGTTCACAGGGCGGATCTTTTCGGCCTTTCTCAGCTCTATCAGCTCAAAGGGCGAGTTGGCAGGTCCAGGCAAAAGGGTTATTTCTACCTGCTAGTTCCCCAAGAGTCTGCGCTGACCAAGCATGCCCAGGACAGGATGGACGCCATCTTGGCACACGATACAATGGGATCGAGCTTCGAGCTCGCCGTCCGAGACCTCGAGGTTCGCGGGGCGGGCAATATCCTTGGCCGGGAGCAGTCCGGGGTAATCCAAGAAATCGGGCTCGAGATGTATTTTAAACTCCTCAAGGATACGCTCGAAAATCTGTCCAAAAAAGACAGCGATAAGCCCTTCTGTTCGTTCGAGCCGGAGCTTAAACTTGAGGCTGAGGCGTTAATTCCTGCCCATTACATGCCAGAAGAAAGAGACAGGCTTTACCACTACAGGCAAATCGCCACGGCGCCGAGCGAGCAGACGCTCGAGCGTATCCTTGAGGAAATGAAAGACCTGTACGGAGACCCGCCTCCAAAAGTTTTAACCTTACTCGAGCTAAGACGTACCGGGCTTCTTGCGCAGCAATTGGGCGTCCAAAAGATTTCCCAAACCAAGCATGAGCTTGTTTTTGAGGTCCATCCAGACTACCAGAGCGCCTTCGGGGAGGCTTGCCTAGAGAGGCTTTCTGTAGACAAGGATGTTCGTTTTTCTGAAGAAGGATGGGTTTTCTTACGAAGGTATCCAAACGCTTCTGGGGTTACTCAAGCTCGTCGAATGCTTGAACTATGGATTTCGTGGACCAACCACAAGGAGGCCTGTGTATCATGAAACGGACGTTGGCGAACCTAGTCGTACTTTTTTTGTTGATTCAAGGCGCATCGTTTGGCACAGAAGGAGTCCTCTACGACAGAATCATTGCCAAGGTGGGTTCAGAAATCATCACCGAAGCAGAAATCAACAGAGTGCTCTCCGAGGGGTTGCCAGACGAAAGAGGCGATCTAAGCGACGAGGAGCTTCAAAAAAAGGCGCTTGAAAAGGCGATCGAGGAAAAGCTCATACTTCTGCGCGCTAGAGAGCTCGGGATCGAACCTACAGAAAAGGATGTCGAAGCCAGCATCTCCTCGGTTATGGAGAGGACAGGGATGGATCAAACAGATTTCGAGACTCTTTTGGCGAAGGAGGGCCTGACCCCGGAGGCTTACAGGCGTCAAATCAAGCTCCAAATCCTTCAAAATAGGATCCTGAACAGAGAGACGGCATCCGAGGGAACGCCAGACGACCGTAGTCTCAAAGAGTACTACGAAACGCACAAAGAAGAGTTCCTGGAGCCTCCAAGAGCCCATTTGCGGCAGATCGTTCTTTTTACACCCAAAAGAATCTCGAAGAAAGATCTAGAGCAAAAGGCCGCTCTCATCCTCGAGATTAAAAAGAAGGCCCAACAAGGGGAGGATTTTGCCGAGCTTGCGAGGCGTTATTCCGAAGACCCAACGGCTCAAAAAGGGGGAGATATCGGGGCATTCGGCCCGGGCGAGCTCATGCCAGAGCTTGAAAAAGAGCTAGAGAGTAGGTCTGCCGGAGAGTTGGTAGGCCCGTTCCGATCGAACCTGGGGTTCCACCTCGTCAAGGTTGAAAAAAAACTTCCTTCCTCCGTTATGCCGTTCGAAGAAGTAAAGAATGACGTAAAAAACAAGCTGTTGGCCGATACTCACCAAGAAAGGTTCGATGATTGGCTTGCGAAGGCCAAGCAAGAAATTTACATCGAGGTGCTCAAGTAGGGTACGAATGCGAAAGATCGTTGTACGTGGTGCAAGGGAACATAACCTAAAGAACCTCTACGTCGAGATCCCAAAAGACTGTTTCGTGGTTATTACAGGCCCCTCTGGGTCTGGAAAATCAAGCCTGGCATTCGATACGATCTACGCCGAAGGACAAAGGCGCTACGTCGAATCGCTCTCGGCCTATGCCCGCCAGTTTTTGGAGCTCATGGAAAAGCCCGACGTGGACTCGATAGACGGGCTATCGCCCGCGATCGCGATCGAGCAGAAAACGATCAGCAAGAACCCTCGCTCGACCGTAGGTACGCAGACCGAGGTTTACGATTATTTAAGGCTGCTGTTTGCCCGCGTGGGCCAGCCTTATTGCTACGGCTGCGGTCGGAAAATCCGTTCTCAACCCGTCCAAGAGATTGCCGATTTGATCCTTGATATGCCGCATGGGACGCGCTTGATCGTGCTTGCTCCGATTGTCCGCGGGAGGAAGGGGGAGTATAAAAAAGAGCTTGAGGCGCTAAGAAGGGGGGGCTTTTCCAGAGTCAGGGTAGACGACGAGCTCCACGAGCTGGACGAGCCGATAGAGCTGGATAAAAACAAGAAACACTCGATCGCGGTCGTCGTCGACCGGCTCGTCATCGGAGAGGTGGAAGGGCGTCGCTGCTTCGAGGCGGTCGAAACGGCCTTCAAGCTGACAAAGGGGCTTGTTGAACTGGAGATTCCCGGACAGAAAAACCAGACCTTCTCCGAGTCCTATGCCTGCCCGGATTGCGGGATCAGTTACCCCGAGGTATCCCCGAGGCTTTTCTCCTTCAACGACCCGTTTGGTGCCTGCCCGGAGTGTTCAGGGCTAGGCTCAAAGATGGCGCTCGACCCTGCACTCGTCACGCTGAACCCCGAGAGCTCGCTCGAAGACGGTGCAATCCCCGCGTTTTTTCGGATTCAGGAGGGAAAGCTCTGGCTTTCGTTTACAGAGCTATCGAAGAAATACCGTATCCCGCTGGACAAGCCCTGGGTTAGTCTCTCGAAGGCCGAGCAGGATGCCGTTTTGTACGGAAAGGACGGTTTTGAGGGGGTATTGGCCGTCCTAGAGCGTAGGATGGCATACTTCCCGCAGCTTGCCGAAGAGGAGGGCTTGACAGAGCTTGTCGCTTACGTGCCTTGCGGTGCATGCCATGGTAAGCGGCTCAAGAAAGAGGCCCTGTGGGTCCGTTTAGGCGGGGAGAATATCGCAGACGTGTGTGCCATGCCCATCCAGAAGACGATGGACTGGCTCTTGACGCTCGATTTGACCCACCAGCAGGCCAAAATATCGGAAAGAATCTTAAAAGAGATCAAGCTCCGCCTTACCTGTTTGATTGAACTTGGGCTTGGCTATCTTACGCTGGATCGTGCCTCGAGGACGCTCTCCGGGGGTGAGGGGCAAAGGATTCGGCTTGCATCGCAGCTTGGCTCGGGGCTCAGTGGCGTCTTGTACGTCCTCGATGAGCCAAGCATCGGGCTACACTCAAGGGACAACGTAAGGCTTCTTAAGATTCTAAAGGGCCTACGAGACCTGGGTAATACGGTGTTGGTCGTCGAACACGACAGGGATACGATCGAATCGGCCGATTATGTCCTCGATTTAGGGCCTGGGGCTGGCGAGCACGGAGGACGGCTTGTGTTTGCAGGCCGACCGGGCGAGCTCAAGGCCTCCGGGAGCTCGATTACGGCCGACTACCTGGCCTTGAGGAAGAGAATCCCAATCCCAGAATCAAGGCGCAAGGGCACGGGAAAACGGATAGTTTTAAGGGGCGTTCGTAAGCATAACATCAAAGGAATCACGTTCGAAATCCAGCTAGGGACGTTGACGTGCATCGCGGGGGTTTCTGGGTCGGGCAAGAGTACGCTCGTAGTCGATGTCCTGGTTCCAGCCCTCAAGAGCGCCCTCCTTCTCAAGCGTACGCCTACATCCGACACCTTTGAAAAGCTTGAAGGCGTAGAACACATCGATCGGCTGACGGTGATCGACCAGTCTCCGATCGGAAGAACTCCCCGTTCCAACCCTGCAACCTACACGGGCGTGTTCACGGTCATCCGAGAGCTGTTTGCCCAGCTTCCAGAATCTAGAAGCCGGGGGTTCCGGCCGGGTAGGTTCAGCTTTAACGTTAAAGGTGGCCGGTGCGAGGCCTGTCACGGAGAGGGGCTCAAACGGATCGAGATGCACTTTCTGCCAGACGTGTACATTTCTTGCGAGGTTTGTTCTGGCTCCAGGTTTAACCAGGACACGCTTAACGTCCTGTATAACGGCAAGAATATAGCCGAAGTGCTCGATATGACCGTAGAGGAGGCCGTTGGGTTCTTCTCCTCCATCCCTCCCCTCAAAAGGAAGTTGGAGACGCTGATGGAGGTGGGAATGGGTTACATTCGTCTGGGCCAAAGCGCGACGACGCTTTCGGGGGGTGAGGCTCAAAGGTTAAAGCTCTCTAGGGAACTAGGAAGAAAAGCGACGGGCAAGACACTCTACGTGTTCGACGAGCCTACCACAGGGCTTCACTTTGTGGACATTGCCAAGCTGCTTAAGGTGATCCAAAGGCTCGTCGATCAAGGAAACACGGCTATTATCATCGAACATAATCTAGAAGTCCTCAAGTGTGCCGATCTTATTGTCGATTTAGGGCCGGAAGGCGGCGAGGATGGGGGCTTGATCGTGGCCCAGGGGACCCCTGAAGCTATCTCCCAAGCCCCCAACTCGGAAACGGGCAAGTTCTTAAGGCCGCTGCTGGAGCAGGAGGCCTGTAGCCTTTTTTAGATTTTTCCTTGCAGCATGAACGCGATGATCAACGCGTAAATCACGAGCGATTCGATTAAAGCCAGCGCGATGATCATGGGCACTTGAATACGTCCCGATGCCGAAGGGTTGCGAGCAATGCCGTCCAGCGCGGCCGTTGCGGCCCTGCCTTGGGCTATGGCACCCCCAAACGCGGCGATGGCGATCCCGAACCCGGATGCCAGGGCGAGCGCCATTTTTGTCTGGCTTCCTTCTACTCCTACTCCTGCTTCTTGGGCGAAGGCGGGGGCCGCCGAGAACACGAGAATCGTCAAACCGAGCACGACAAGAAAACGAGCCATAGCGACAACCTCCGGGTTGTTGTTGTTGGTAGAGAGCTTTTTAATGATCATGGGTCGTGGATAGGGCGATGTAGATCGTCGAAAGTAGCGTGAAAACTAGCGCCTGGATAACGGCCACGAACGCCCCGAGGGCGATGAAGATCACGGGAACGCCGATGGGGATCAACCCCGAGAAGATAGACAGCACCATGTGGTCGCCGAACATGTTCCCCATCAAACGGACGGCGAGAGAAACGGGACGAACAAAGTGAGATAGGACTTCGATCGGAAACATAAGCCAAGAAAGAGCCAAGATAGGGCCCATGAAGTGTTTAAGGTACGAGACCCCATTCTCCTTGAACCCGTAGACGTTGTACATGACGAATACCACGAGGCTCATGCCAAAGTTGGTCGAGATGTTCGATGTGGGCGGAGTGAAGCCTGGAATCAACCCGATCAGGTTTGAAAATAGGATGTAAAAAAACAGCGTCCCTAAAAGCGGAAGGTAGTGCCTTGTCCTTTCCCCGATTACCTGCTCGGCCAGGCCGTCTACGAGCCCGACAAGCGCGTCGAACGTCTCTTCGAGACGAGGAGAGCCTTTCGGTAGGGCGCGTGCTGCAAGATTGAGCGTCCTTAGGTAATAGGCCAAGCTTAAAGACGAAAGAATAAGGAGCACGACTACCGAGCCGGCTACGTGGTCGGGTAGGGCGTTCAACCCGGGGATTAAATGAGACCAAAGGACGCCGTGCTCTTCCATGAGGCATTACTCCTTCTTAAGCCCTTCTAAGAGCCCATAAAAAACCCCTCCTGCCACAGGAAGGCTAAAACCAACGAGAAACCCGGCCGGATTAAGCCCGAGCTTCAAAAGGGCAACCCCCACGCAACCCATTACTCCTACCTGCTTGAGTAAGAAGCCCAAGGCGACAAACCTGCTAACCCGGGCTTCTCCCCTCATAAGCCGAATGACAAAGCCCCTAAGGAGAGCAAGGTTCAAAAGACTAAGAAGGCTTCCGCAAAAAGCGGCCAGGATCATCCGTTCTCGTTATCCTCTTTCTGGACGAGC
>DDYN01000017.1 GCA_002347965.1 Nitrospirae bacterium UBA2233
TGGCCGAGCGATTGCGAAACGCCCCTGAAGCCTTCGCAGCGGACAGGCGTTACAGGCTTACCCAGCTCGTTGCCCATCTTCCTGGACACCGCCTCGATGTCGTCGCCGATCAACCCAACCGGGCACTCGGACTGGACCGTAAACCCCTCGGCCAAGGGGAACAGCTCGTTTAGCTCCTTCAAGAGCGTTTCAAGCCGCTTATCCCCCCCGAAGACGATGTCTCTCTCCTGGAAGTCCGAGGTGAAGTTGAGAGTTCCGAAGGTGTCCACGCCGGTCACGCCGACGTAATAGTTGCGCCTGCCTGACCATGAGTACACCCCGCAGCCCACTGGGCCGTGCGAAAGGTGAATCGCGTTCTTGACGGGCCCCCAGACGACGCCCTTCGAGCCCGCGTAGGCGCAGCCCCTGGCCGTCATGACGCCGGGCACGCTCTTGATGTTCGATTTGACGCCGCAGTCTTGGCTGCCCTCTTGGAACACGCCTAAGTGCTTTTGGCGCTTCTTCTTGGATTTATCCGGATACGCCTCGAGGATCTCCTCGACGAGCGCCTTGCGCTCCTCAAGAACCCCCGCCTTATCGTGCGCTCCCATATAACATGCCTCCTGTTGTTGTGTGGACCAAAAAGCCTAGCTGGCCACCGCCTTGAGCTTTTCTTGCTCTTCGGTCAAGCCGACGATCGACTCGTCGTCGTCCATCAAGCCGAAGTCCAGCAAGAGTTGCTCCAAATCGTCCATCGCGAGCGGCGTGGGGATCGTAAGCTTGGTGTTGTTCTCGATCTTCTTGGCAAGCTCGCGGTACACGTCGGCCTGCGGGTGGTTTGGCGAGTACTCGATGACGGTCATGCGCCTCAATTCCGCTTGCTGCACCTGCTTGGCCCTCGGAACAAAGTGAATCATCTGGGTGTTTAGCTTTTGGGCGAGCGCCTCGATCAGCTCGACCTCCCGATGGACCTGCCTTTCGTTGCAGATTAGCCCTCCAAGGCGCACGCCTCCCGAGTTGGCATATTTCAAGACACCCCTGGCGATGTTGTTGGCCGCGTACATGGCCATCATCTCGCCCGAGACCACGATGTAGATCTCTTGGGCCTTGCCCTCGCGAATTGGCATGGCAAACCCGCCGCAGACGACGTCTCCCAACACGTCGTACATGACGATGTCAAGGTCTTCGTAAGCGCCGTTCTCCTCCAAGAAGTTAATCGCGGTGATCACGCCACGCCCGGCACAGCCTACGCCAGGCTCAGGCCCGCCCGATTCGACGCACTTGATGTTTTGAAACCCGACCCTCAGGACGTCTTCGAGCTCCAAATCATCCACCGAGCCCGACTGGGCGGCCAGGCTCATGATCGTCTGCTGCATCTTGGTGTGCAAAATGAGTCGTGTGGAGTCCGCCTTGGGGTCGCACCCCACGATCATGACCCTTTGTCCCGCCTCGGCCATGGCCACGACGGTGTTCTGCGAGGTGGTGGATTTTCCGATTCCGCCCTTGCCGTAGAATGCAATCTGTCGCATGAGAAACCCTCCTTTTGGGTTTTTAGGTTACGAAACGGCCCGGTTGGCTTGCTCTTCAAGCGCCGGGATGCTGATTTTCTCTTTTGCCCAGGCCATGAAGGCCTCTTCAATAGGGCCAATTTGACGCACGACCTCGATGCCGGCCTCCAAGAGCGCTTGCTCGGGGGCGGGCCCGATCGCCATCACAAAGAGCGCCTGAACGCCCTCGAGCGCTTGGAGGGTTCGGCACATTTTCGTTTGGGCGCTTTCTTCTTGTTGACAGTCCGAACCCGTGGCGCAGTAAAGCTCGACCTTTCGCGCACCCAAGAGCTTGAGCGAGCCGTCTTCTTGAACTTCGTACACCAAGAACTCCTTGGCATGGCCGAAGTGCTCGTTGACAAGCCCCATCCCCTTGGTGGCGACGGCAATCTTGGTACCTGAAAGCGCTTTCCCCGCCCGGTAGGCCTCGTAGCTTTTGATAATCTGCTCGCGCTTCATCCGGTCGGTTTCTATGCGCTGCTCTAAATGGGCATGCATTCGCTCGATCACGCCCACGTCAAAGCCCTGCTCTATGGTCTCTTCTTCAATGCATGCGGCTTTTTCCTGCGATGTGTCCTTGCAGAGCAACCCGGCCGCATCCGCCCTGCAAAGCCTGCAGTGGCGCATGAGGTTGACGTTGGCCTCGATCTTGCCCTGGAGCGCCTCGATGTATTGAGGGCTGGGCGAAACGACCCCCATCTTGGAAAAGGCGCTCCCGTAGCCGGGCGAGATCGCAACCGGCATGAGGTTCACAAGGAACGCGCCTAAGCTTTTGAGCTCGTTGGCGAGCTTTGGGACGTGCGCGTCGTTGACGCCCGGAATGACGACCGTGTTGACCTTGACGAGCACGTTTTCTTTGGCCAGCAGCCTCAAGCCCTCGAGCTGGTTTTCGATGAGCACTGCCGCCGCATCCTTGCCCGTAAGGCGCTTGTGGCCGTGGAACGCCCAGGCATAGATTTCTTTGCCAATGTCGGGGTCGAGCGCGTTGATCGTGACCGTCACGTGGCCGATGCCCAATTCGAGGATCTCGGGAAGAAACTCGTTGAGCCGAAGCCCGTTGGTCGAGAGGCAAAGCTTGAGCATTGGGATTGCCTCTTTAATGAGCCTTAGTGTCCCAAAGGTTTTTTCTGGGTTGGCCAAAGGATCGCCCGGCCCTGCAATGCCGACGACCGAGAGCTGCGGAAGGCGCATGGCCACGGCCATCACTTTTTTGAGCCCGGCTTCGGGGCTTAACAGCGTGCTTGAAACGCCCGGCCTCGACTCGTTCGCGCAGTCAAACTTACGGTTGCAGTAGTTGCACTGGATGTTGCAGGCTGGCGCCACCGGCAAGTGAACCCTTGCGAAGTAGTGCTGAGCCTCGGGGCTGTAGCAAGGGTGGTTTTCCGCCCGCTTATCGATTGGGGTCTTCTTGTATTGGCGGAGGCTCGTGGCCATCTTGACGCGCTCCCTGGTTTCTTCGTCTTGCTCTTAGTAATACAAGCAAAGGCCATGCCAACTTGCGCGTCTTTCGATAACGCTTGATACAAGGCACTTTACGGGATGTTGTACGACCACGGCCCACGACTAGGGCCGTTTCCTCGTGGTGATAAAACACCAACAAGGGTTTTTTATGGTGCCTCAGCACCAAACGGGACTGTTGGGAATATAAAAGCCCCGGGCTTTCCAGGCGCACCCCATTGATAGCCGGGCCTCTCCAGGCGCACCCCATTGATAGCCGGGCCTTTCTAGGCCCGGCGGATAGGCCCTGCAAACTGCAAACGCGGGACGTGCTTGTCCCGCCTATCGGCATAGGGACGCACCCTCCGAGATAGCCGGGCCTCCCTATTCCGCCCCCCGTTTTCATGGGTTTTTCCTGAAGGCTAAACTCTTCATGAAGGCGTTAAGAATGGACATAAGAGGATGGCTAGGATGAAAAACGAATACACGGCGGTTATCAAGCAGGAAGGCGATTGCTGGATTGGCTGGATCGAGGAGATCCCCGGCGTGAACTGCCAGGAAAGGACCTACGAAGCGCTGAAGGAAACGCTGGCGGTTACGCTTAAAGAGGCGCTGGAACTTAACAGGCAGGATGCATTGAGCGATGTCGGGAAGGATTACAGGGAAGAAAAAATAGCCGTATGAAGCGAGTGGCGCTGCTGAAACACCTTCAAAAATCCGGTTGCATGTTGTTAAGAGAGGGCGGCAAACACTCGTGGTGGCATAACCCGGCGTCGAACAAGCGGCCTGCGGTTCCTAGGCACAACGAAATTAACGACCAATTAGCAAAAAAGATATGCAAAGACCTTGGCATAGAGGTCGCTGAATAAGCCCGGGCCTTTCCAGGCACACCCCATTGATAGCCCAAGCCTTTCTAGGCCCGGCGGATAGCGGATAGCCCTGCAAACTGCAAACGCGGGACGTGTTTGTCCCGCCTATCGGAGGCGATGACATGACAAGAGACTGAAGTTATTCTGGTAGCGGCTTGGATTTGGACCTGTTTACGAGCCCTAAATATTGTTGCTACAATGTTGCTATAGAAATAACAGAAGAAGGGCGCCATGCATACGGAGATCAAGAAATGGGGAAACAGCGCCGTCATTCGGCTGCCAGCAAGTATGCTTGCACAGATGCGCCTGTCCGTCGGGTCGCAGGTAGAGATCGAAACGGACGGCAGCCGGCTAATCATCGAGCCGTCCGTGAAACGGAGGTATAGGCTAGGTGACCTCGTGGCCGGAATCACGGAGGAAAACCGGCACGATGAGACGGATTGGGGCAAGCCTGTTGGCCTGGAGTTTCCCGATTGAAGATTGGCCCAGACCAAGGGGATGTTGTCTGGCTCGATTTTGACCCCCGGGCAGGGCACGAACAAGCGGGAAGACGGCCTGCCGTGGTCTTGACTCCAAGATCTTACAACACAAGGAGTGGCCTTGCGCTCGTTTGCCCGATCACAAGCAAAGCCAAAGGATATCCGTTTGAGGTTCCGGTTTCTGCAGGGCAGATCACCGGTGTCGTACTTTCCGATCACGTCTCAAGCTTGGATTGGTCGGTCAGAAACGCGGCATACGTTTCCAGGGTTCCAGAAGCAACGCTGGCGGAAATCATGGCGAAGATCGCGGCCTTGTTGCAGATCGATGATTGACCCAGTGCACGACAAGCCCCGCCGTTCAGGACGGGGAAGAATAGCGCGGACGGTGTAGCCTCAGGCCGGGGGCATGCCCGCTACTGACTTCGGCCTCTAGGAGCCGAGAAGAAAGAGGCTCGGTGCCAAAACGGCCGAGGCTCGGGCAGCATGCATGGTAAAACTTTCTCCCCGATAGGCGAGGCATTCACGGCCCGCCTTCCCAGGCCTGGACCATTTTTACGATAGCCGGGCCTTTCCAGCCGTACCCCATTGATAGCCCAAGCCTTTCTAGGTCCGGCGGATAGGCCCTGCTTTTTTTGACTCGTTCTTTATGGTTGTGTATTATTTCCTTTAAGTAGCTTTTTTAGATAAGGAGGGTCGTTTTTGTGGCAGTGCCCCCTCCTAAGGCTATGGTTTGGACACAAGTTTAACGCGTCGCTATTTTGTGTTGGGTAAAATACTCGATGGTCAACATGGCTCGTATAGAACTATAAACTGGCGAAAATGCCGGGAGGTTTTTGAATGAAGGTTTTGCTCATCAACCCTGTCGAGAGAAGCACCGTTTTTTTTAAACTTCTCCCCATGCGCATGCCTTACCTGGGTATCTTTCAGCTGGCCCGTCTTACTCCGGACGACATCGAGGTTAAACTCGTAGACGAGCTCGTAGAAAACTTCGACTACGAAAACGACCCTTTTGAGCCGGACCTAGCGGCCATATCGGCAAGCTTTTCGGCAAACGCTCTGCGGGCCTACGAAGTGGCCGACATCTACAAAAAACGTGGCATTCCCGTCGTCATGGGCGGCGTCCACGCCACCTTTATGCCGGAAGAAGCCAAGCAGCACGCCGATAGCGTTTGTCTGGGCGAAGCCGACGAAATATGGGAAGCCATCCTTGAAGACGCCAAAAGGCAAGCTTCAGCCTTTTTATAAGGTAGAAACCCCTCCTGACTTGTCAAAGGTGCGCTACAAGCGCCCCAACCCTCTTCTCAACATCCCCTCTGTAGACCCTGAAGTTCTTTCTAAAATCGTGGCCGGACATCTCAACGCGTCAGCCAACGGAAACGGCACGAAAGAAACGGGAGCGCTTGGCCGTCTCTTGAACGCCGCGGGCGCCCCCCTCATGAAAAAATTCGTAAAAGGGGGCTTCGACGGGCTTCTTCGCGTGCCCGTAGCGGGCAAATTGTACAAGAAGGCCTCCTTAAGCGGCATCAAAGCGCTCGTTCGCAGGTACGAGGATGTTCTTCCTGCCATCTGCAGCGCCCCCGTCGGGGGGTATCCGTTAAAGAAGGTCGTCCAAGTGGACAGGGGCTGTCCCACTGACTGCGACTTCTGCTCGGTTACGGCCTTCAACGGCAGAAAAATGCGAAACTTCAGGATTGACCAGCTCCTTCAAGACATCGACGAGCTGGCAGGCGGCGGCAAAGGAGCCGACAGGTTCTTTTTCTTGGCCGATGATAACATAGTGGGCAACCCTAGGTTTGCGGCCGAGTTTTTCGAAGCCCTGAAGGGCCTAAAAATTCACTGGATAAGCCAAGCCACGGTACAGATGGCAAGGAACGATAAGCTCCTTAAGCTTGCCTCGGATTCGGGCTGCTGCGCGATCTTCTACGGGTTCGAATCCCTCCAGCAGGATGCCGTGTACGGGGTTGGCAAAAAGTTCAAGGTTCAAGAATACGAAGACATCATCAAGAAGACCCATGACCACGGCATCGTCCTGCTCTACGGCGCCTTCATCTTCGGGCTTCCGGGCGACACCCTGGACGTGTTCGACAGGACTGTGGATTTTTGCGTCAAGAACCAGGTCGAAATGCCCCAATTTACTGCCATTACGCCGCTTCCCGGAACAAGGCTTTGGAAGAAGTACGAAGAAAGCGGAAAGCCCCTCTCAAGGGAATGGAATAAGTACGGCCTACTCAATCCGGATGTTCTACCCCCTAACTCGGAATTCCTGAGGCGGAACAACATCACCAAGGAGCAGGCGTTTAACCTTGGGTTGAAGGCGTACAGGAAAGTGTTTACAGACGAAGCGATCGATGCGAGGCTTTCTGGGGCTTACTCTCAGGCCGGGTTCATGAACCTTCTTCTTTACATGTTCAACTACATCGGAAAGTATATCGCGGAGAAGGAGTATTCCTACAAAGAGGGCCCTTTGTCCTCCACCCTTTGATAACGTAGCAAGCGCCCTTTTTACGGTGTGAGGAAACTTCCTATGCGCTTACGAAGGGGTTGACTATTCTGATGCCATCGAGCTCTTGGCCGTGCTGCATATCCTCGGTATAGCATGATGATGAACGGGACGAGCATAATACCACTCAAGAATCGCGAAAAGCTGTCCAACGAACCCCGGCCACCTCTGTGGAGGCGAGATATCATGCCGGACAAACCACAATCTTCTTCACCGGCTTATGGTTATAGGCGTCCAGAGCGTCAAGGCGGTAGATCTTGTTGTGCGTGGTCCGCGGCTGTCTGGTAGGGCTGGGTCTTGAACTTCAGTTTCATGATTCGATACCCTCCAGCAGTGCGGCAATCTCCTTGGGCGAGGGTAACTGGCCTTTCAATGCCTTGGGCAGGGTCTTGGTGATTTCATACGTTGCGACGCCAATGGGCTTGCGGGCGTCGTGCAGGGCGTACTCAACGATGGTGCGGCTCTTTTCCTTGCAGAGAATGATGCCGATGGTTGGGTTCTCGTCTTCCTGCCGCACCTGGCGATCCAGCGCAGCCAGGTAAAACTGCATCTTGCCGACGAACTCCGGCAGAAACTCGCCGACTTTGAGTTCAATGGCCACCAAACACCGCAGGCGACGGTGAAACAGAAGCAGGTCGATAAAAAATTCCTTGCCGTCCACCTCCAGTCGATACTGACTGCCCATGAAAGCAAACATGCTGCCCATGGCCCGTAGGAAGTCTTCGATCCGGGCGATCAACGCCCGTTCCAGTTCCCGTTCGCTGTGTTCCTCGCCCAGCTCCAGAAAATCGAAGGTGTATTCGTCCTTTACCGCCAATTTGGCCTGAGCGCGGAGTTCCGGTGTCAATGCCTGATCGAAATTCGTCTGACCGAGCAGAGATTTCTGGTAGCTCTGATTTTCGATCTGGTGAACCAGCACATTTTTTGACCAGCCAAACTTGCGGGTCATGCGGATGTAGAATTCTCGTTCCAGCGGATCGGAACAGCGCTCCATGATGACGATGTTATGGCTCCAACCAATTTCTCGCACCAGCGGTGCGAGTTTTTCAAGCCCTTGATAGGTTTCAAAAAAACCCTTCATCCGCCATAGGTTGGAGGCCGAAAATCCGCCCACACCGGGAAATTCCGCTCGCAGATCTGCGGCCAGATTTTCCACCACCGCCTTACCCCAGCCTTCAGCGTTCTGCCGCTCCACGATCATCCGCCCGATGTCCCAATAAAGCCCAACCAGCTCGGCGTTGACCGCTTTCAGTGCGGCATACTGCGCCGACCGTACCCGTTCTTTGACCAAAGCCAGCAGTCCCGCATAGTCCGCGGGAAGGTTCAGATTGTCCTTTTTACGCTTCATGCACCACTACCGAATCTTTCCGCTTTTCGTAGATTAAGGACCATCCTTGTGTTGCAGGCTTTGAGTTCCGAAGCTGAGCAATAGGGATTTCTGCAGACCCGATGCTTTGATGTCTATGCCATATCCGAAAACATCTACCTTACAATGAATACGAGCGCGATTGAAAGGGCGATTGCTAGGGCGAGTAACCTACGTATACTGCTCCCCATTAAGAACCAGCTATCCTAAACTGATAGACAGTGTTTTAACCATGGGGAGCATACGCGATGAAGGCAAAATCCTGGGATCCGAAGACCAAAGCCAGGATAGGGTCCGGGCGTTAAATTTTGAATGGCGATTTGCTATGCGCTGACGAAGGGGTTGACTATTCGGATGCCATCGAGCTCTTGGCCGTGCTGCATATCCTCGGTATAGAGGACTTCGGCTTTCCCCTCGATTGCGGACTCTATGATTAGGCTATCCCAAAAAGAAACCCGACTGACGCGCGACCTGACAATGCCCTTAAAAACGAGCTGCGGGTCGATGGCAACCACGACTAACCGGGCCAGGTGCCGGACGGCCTGTTCGGCGGCCTCCTCGCCTAAGGGGCGTTTGAGCTTGCGCGTTACGGCCACGTAAAACTCCTCCAGCACCTGGGTGCTCAAAAGCGCCCTTCCTCTCGCAGCCTCTTGCTCTAGGAGCGACATGGCCTTTCTTCGTCTTTCTAGCTCATCGCGGTCAAAGATGTAGACGAGCACGTTGGTGTCGAAGAACGTCCGCATCAGGGCTGGCGCTCGTGCAGTTCGTCGCGAGTCCAGCGCATGCCCCCGCTCCCGGCTTGGTAGCTTTCGGAAATCTCCAAAACGGCTTTGGCGGCCTGAAGCTGACCCGGGGCAACCTCGGCATAGGCCTCAAGCCAGCTCCTGAGGACCACACTCAAGGATGTTCCGCGTTCAAGGGCAACGATACGGGCTTTTCTTAGGACCTCTTCGTCTACTGCAATCGTCATGTTCATCATAACCTTTTACCCTGATGCAGTATCATACTTAATCAGTATATTACTGCGAGGATGCGGAAAGCAACTCACCGCCCTAGCCTCTCCGCGGGACAGGAAAGGCCCGCCTATCGGCGTAGGGGCACACCCTCCGAGATAGGCCGGGCTTCGCAGGCGTACCCCATTGATAGCCGGGCCTTTCCAGGCCCGGCGGATAAGGATAAGCCTGGCGGATAGGATAGCCCTGCAAACCTAGAAGGTTGCCATGATCCTGCGAAATCGGCCACAATAATCTTGCGCGGGAATTTTGGACACAATATCAAGCTCCCGAAATGAGCTTGGCGAAGCGAAGGTTTTTAGGTTTCTTGGGCTTGGAGGGTAGTTTAGGTCCAATCATCGGAAATAGCAAAGGGTTGCTGGGATGAAAAAATAGCATTAACCGGCTTAAGTTTAAAGGCAACCAACCCGAGCTTCCGCGCAAACATGCCACAGAAAGGCCCTTAACATGGAGCGTGTCGTTCTTGCAGGCGCAGGCCAGTTCACCAACCGCTCAAAAAAACTGGAGGACGCGCTCGAACCGCTGGCCCTCATCGAACGCGCCTTCGAAGCCATGAATTCCGAGCTTGACGGGAGGGCTCCGCGCGCTCTGGACGTGCTCGCCGTTGTCAACATCATTGCTTGGGATTACGGGGACGCGCCGGAGCTTTTGAAGTCCCGGCTCGCGCTCTCGGCCAAGCAGTCGCTGTATACGACCATTTCGGGGCACACGCCCCAGTGGCTCGTGGGAGAGCTCGCATGTCGTATCCAAAAAGGCGAGGTCGATTCCGCGCTCATTGCCGGGGCCGAGGCGATGCACGCCGTAAGCCTTTTTAACAAGGCCGGAACCCCTATTCCATGGCCAAAAACAAGGCATAGCATTCCACAGTTTGGCGATTCGAAACAGCCCGTTAAGGACGAGGAATTGACCCACCAAGCATTCCTCCCCGTCCAGGTTTACCCGCTGTTCGAGAACGCGCTTCGGGCCAAAAGGGGCTGGACCTTGGAAGCTCACCGCGCGTTTTTGGGCAGGTTCTGCGCTCGCTTCGCCGCTATCGCCAAAGAGCACCCTTACGCCTGGTTCCAAGACGGCAAAAGCGCCGATGAAATAAGGACCCCCACGAAGGCAAACCGTATGGTCGGGTTTCCTTACACCAAGTACATGAACGCCATCATGAACGTGGACATGGCCGCCTGCCTTCTTGTTCTATCGGAAACAAAGGCCAAAGAGCTCGGCATACCCGAAGAGCACTGGGTCTACCTGCACGGCTGCGCTGAAGTTTCTGACCGTTGGTTCGTGACCGACCGGGAAGGCTACGCCTTTTCCCCGGCTATCGGCCTTGGGGCTCAAGAAGCCTTAAAAATTGCCCATACCGAACCTCGAGCGCTTTCCCACCTGGATTTTTACAGCTGCTTTCCGTGCGCCCCGCAGGTTGCCGCCGAAGCGCTCGGAATCCCCCTGGAAGGTCAACACCCTCTTACCGTCACAGGAGGCCTGCCGTATTTTGGAGGACCGGGCAACAACTACGTCACGCACGCCCTGGCTACGATGACGGGACTACTCGGGAAAGACGTGCACGCCTTCGGGATGGTAAGCGGAATGGGCTGGTTTTTTACCCGGCACAGTTTTGGCGTATACTCCAAGAAAAGGCCCGAGGCTATTCCAGTCGTTGCCGAGAAGGAGGCGCTCCAGCGCCGGATCGAGGCCCTCCCGAAGCCTACGTTCATCCAAAGGCCGGATGGAGAGGCCATCATCGAGACATACACCGTCATGCACGACCCTTCGGGCGACCCGGACTACGCCATCGTGATCGGCAAGGACAAAAAAGGGGGGCGCTTTATCGCCAACGACGCGCAAGACACGGACTTCATGCGCTTTCTTGAAACCAGCGAGGGTATCGGCCTGAAGGGTACCGTAAGGCTCGATGAGCGAACTGGGCGCAATTTCTTCTATCCAAGCTAGGCCCATGCGCGCTCCCGAGCATATCCGATCCGAAGTCAACCTACTCGGAATGGCCCTGGGGAAAGCCATTCGAGACGTCTCCGGCGAGGAGCTCTACGCGCTCGAAGAAGAGGTAAGGCTTTTATCCAAGCGCATTGCGGCGAAGGCGGACGCAGCTCGCCTCAGGGGACGCCTAAGAAGGCTAACCGAAGGCCTTTCGCACAACGCGCTGCACGGCCTCGTACGCTGCTTTTCGAGCTACTTCCACCTAGTCAACATCGCCGAAGAGCGCCACAGGGTGCGGGTAAATCGCCTGCTAAACGCTCAGGCAAGCCAAGAAAACCCCCCTCAGGAGTCGGTTGCGGCGCTCATCAAGGCCACTAAAGATATGGGACTTTCCAAAGACGAGGCCAGGGCGCTACTTTCTAACCTTAGGCTTTGTTTGACCTTTACCGCCCATCCGACCGAATCGCGGCGGTTTTCCCTAAGGCGTCAGATCGAGAGCATCGCCAAAATACTCGAGCGTATGGACAGGGGGCTGGACGGCCAAGAGCTCTTGGAGGCCCGGGTTGCGCTTCTTTGGAGCACCAGGGAGCTTCATGACCATCCGCCAAGCGTTCGAGACGAGGTTCGGGGCGGCCTATATTACCTGCCCACAAGCCTATGGAGAGCGCTGCCAAAGCTTTTGGAGGAGCTCAATAAGGCCTTCGCCCTATACTATCAAGAAGAGTCCGACCTTCCTTTGCCCCTTTCATTTTATAGTTGGATTGGGGGCGATAGAGACGGAAACCCCTTCGTTACCCCCGAGGTCACCGACTGGGCCCAGCGTTACGCCGCGAATCTCATAAAGGAGAACTACGAGCGCGCCCTTCAAAAACTGATTCTCGACCTTTCCGTGTTCCAGGGCTATATAGCGCGGGCGAACCCAGCCCTCAAACCCAACCAAGGCCCCTACCCTCCAGAAGAGCTATTCCGAAATGCCCTCGAAGAGCTCAGACATAAGCTTAGTCAAGGAAAACTCCAAGCAAACGAGCTGGCCGAAGGGCTAAAGGACATCGCCGGGCTTCTTGATGCATCGGGCTTAAAGAGTGTCGCCACGACGCTCGTCAAACCCTTAATCGCCCGCATCGAGGCGTTCGGGCTCGAGCTTGTCCATCTGGACTTGCGCGAAGAGGCCTCTAGGCATACAACAGCCGTAGACGAGTTGTTTAACGTGGCGGGCGTTTACCGAGGCTATTCAAACCTTACACCAAGGCAACGCCAGCAGCTACTGCTCGAAGAGCTCAAGACAAGAAGGCCCCTCATGCCCAGGGGCTACGAGCCAAAGACGATCGAGCTTCAAACCGCCCTTGGGACGCTCGAATCCTGGCGAGCCAGGGGAGCCTACATCACATCGATGACGCACCACGTCTCCGATGTCCTCGAGGTTTTTTTGCTTGCGAGGGAAACGGGCCTTTATACCCCTTCGGGGGCGCTGCCTTTCAACGTTACCCCCTTGTTCGAGACACTCGAGGACCTTTTCGGTTCCCCCAGGTTTATTCACAGGCTTCTTTCGGTCCCCTTGTTCCTGGCGCACGTTAAAGCACGCGGCGGGATGGAGGTAATGATCGGCTATTCCGATTCGAACAAAGAAGGGGGGTACCTTCCGGCCAACTGGGCTCTCTACAGGGCCCAACAAGGAATCGTGCGCGCCGCGAAGCGCTTCGGGGTTGGAGTGTCTTTCTTTCACGGGCGTGGAACCTCGACGGCCAGAGGAGGGTCGCCCGCCGGCAAGGCCATTGCCGCCCTCCCACACGGCACGATCGGTACGCGCATGCGTATCACAGAGCAGGGCGAGGCCTTGACAGACCGCTACTTTTACTCAGACTTGGCCTACCGCAATTTAGAACAGCTCCTGTTTCATTTCGGGCTTGCCGCAGGAAGGGAGCGGCTCCGGTCGGAGAAAACACCCAAGCCTTGGGTGCTTGCGATGAAAAAGGCCGCCTTAAGCGCGGCCAAGGCCTACAGGGCTCTCGTTACGGCTCCGGGCTTTTTGGATTTTTTTAGGGAACTCACCCCGATCGCCGAGATCGCCGAGCTTAAGATCGCCTCGAGGCCGGCATCCAGAAACTTGGGGGACAACGCGCTGCATGGGCTACGCGCGATCCCATGGGTCATGGCCTGGAGCCAGGTTCGCTTGAACCTTCCGGGTTGGTACGGCATGGGTTCCGGCCTAGGCGGCCTTGATCTTGCCCTGCTCCGCGAGATGTACCAAGGATGGCCTTTTTTTGGCTCGCTCTTGGATACGGCCGCGATGAGCCTGGCCAAAACCGAGCTGGGCATCACAAAAGAATACTTAAGGCTCGTGTCTAAGCCCCTCCAGCAGGCGTTCTTCCCAAAGATTGAGGCAGAGTTCATGAATACCAAGGCGCTTTTAGAGGGCATCCTTGAAGGACCGATCCTTAAAAATGACCCTACTCTAAAGACGCTCATCGGCCTTCGCAACCCATACCTGGAGCCTCTCCATCACATTCAGGTCGAGCTCTTAAAACGCACCCGCGGGCTTACTTCCGAACATCCGGAATGGCCCAGACTAAGAGAGGCCCTGCTCTCGACGCTTTTGGGTATTGCCGCAGGCCTAAAAAATACGGGCTGACCCTCGCAAATAGGGCCTTAAAATCACTCACTCGTAGCAATCGGACCCCTTTCCTTTCATGCCTAAGGCATCCCCTTATGCCGTCGTCTCCCGGACCAAGCTCCTTAAGGCTTGGGCCAGGGTGGCATAAGTGGGGATGTTCTCTAGGTTCATACCGAGCCTAACCAGACTTTGGGCCACCTGGGGATTAATTCCAGAAATGAGCGTCTTTGTCCCAAGAAGTCTTACGGCAGCGATAAGGATGACAATTTCGGAGACAATCTGAGTGTCCACATGAGACAGGCCCGAAAGGTCGATGAGAACAGCCCTAGGTTTTTGGTTGGAGACTTCCTGGAGGAGTCTTTCGTTTAAGTCGTGCACTCGCTGGGAATCGAAACTGCCCACCATGGGCACCGCAAGAATCCCAGGCCATACGGGAATGAGCGGCGTGGATAGTTCTTTGATCGTGCGCTGTTGGGCCTCCACGAGTTCTTTGAGCTTGGTCTGGGCCTCCTTGAGCGGGGTGATGTCTATGATGGAGCACGCCATGAGGGGCTCTCCCCGTTCATTTTTCCGGGTGAGCGTCCTGTAAGCGATGTACACCCAGACTCGGCTTCCGTTCTTGTGAAAGAACTGCTTTTCGTAGGGCTGGGTCGTCCCCGTAGACAGCAATTCCTTGATATGATCGAGGTCCTCCTGCCTAAACTCCTCGGGCGTCAAATCGACAACCCAGTTAAAATTTGGAGCCATGATCTCTTCTGGAGTAAACCCTACGATATCCTCGCAGGCAGAGTTAACGTAAAACACCCTGCCTTCAGAGTCGAAAAGGGCCACAGCAGCGAGCGTGGACTCCAGAATTTCGTTAAAATAAAGCCGCTCATCCTCGAGCCTTTCTTGGGCTTGCTTGATCTCGGTAATATCCTGGATGCTTGCAACCATGCGGTCGCATTCCCAAGAGGGCCTACGGCTAAGCCTGTTGTAGGAGATCAGGGTGGGGGCCTTTCTTCCGGTTTTATGGACAAACGTCAGCTCAAACTTCTGAACCCTTCCTGTTTGCAGGAGGTCTTTGAGCCGCTCCATGGCCAGGGGGAGGTCTTCGGGGGCTATGATGTTGGCCCAGGAAAAGTGAGGGCTAAGAATTTCATCCTTGGAATACCCGGACATATCCGTAATGGCCTCGTTGATCTCCCAGACCTTTCCTTGGGAGTCGAACACGGCCATACCATTCTGGGCGGCTTCGAAGAGATCCTGCCAGTAGGCGCGCTCGTACTCGAGGACTGCTTGGGCTTGCTGAGCCCCAAAGCTCCTGACATCTTCTTGCGTTATTAAGGTTATAAGCTTCCTTGGGGCTTCGCCATCGCCTTGTGCGCAGGGCAAATCCGAAGTTTTGAGGAATAGCCTGTTGCCATCGATCTCGATAAGGCCGTCAAGGTATTCCTTCCCGCCAAGCAGCTCTTGAAAGCGGGTTCCTGTCACATCGAGCTTAAGGAAATCTTTGGCCCTTTGATTCTCCTCAAGAATCACCCCCTCATCGTTCAGAATCAGCATACCCAAGGGGTTAGCGTTGAAGATGGTTTCATAACGACTGCTTTCCGGCACTGTGAAAACTCCTCTGTTTTTTCGACGGGTTAAGTTAAATCGTCTCTTTACGGAAACCCTAAAAAACCTATAACGCACTATACCCTTCTGGGCCCTTCTTTTGTCAACTCACGGTTTATGTATAGATTGAGCCGAAAAAAGGCCGGCGTCTTCACCCCTCGGGTAAAAAAAGACGAGACCTCGGAGTCCTGGGAATACGCCGAGCTAAGGTTACGATGAAGCGTGGATCTTCTAGGATGACGCGGCAGGATGGCACCCTAAGGAGCATGTCCTTAAGGATCAGATGCTACCCTTATGACTGCCTTCAAGAGCTTCTCCGAGTAAACTTTTCCCGCAAGATTCCCCCAAAGAGGGCGGGTCGCCTGCCTTAAGGGTGCTTCCGCCGGCTTGTCCAATTGAACCATCGCCATGCCGTACTCTTGGAAGGCCTTGTAGCACTCCTGCTCCGCCTTCCTCGCCTCCTTGTTGAAGAGGGTCTCGTACTTTCGCGATATTTTTCTTAGCGCCCCTTGATCTTCAGCCCTTAAGCTGCCAAACACGTTTTTTGCAATCAAGATAGACCCGGGGCAGTAGGTCATCGTTGGAAGGTTGATGTACTTGAGAATCGTGAATTCCTGCGTGCCCAGAACCCACTGGGCAGGCACGAGCTGGCTATTAAACATGCCTGATTTAAGGGCCGAGATGGACTCCATAACTCCGAACCGTATCGGGGTGATCTTGAGGGCCCGCAAGGTTGCCTCTTCCACCGCTCCGAGTAAGAGGGGGCCTTTAAGGCCTGCGGCATCCTCAATCCGACGAACGGGCCGATCTTTCGTGTAGAAGGCATTGTAGCCCTGATCTAAAATGGCAAGGGGGACAAGCCCACGATGGGCAAAGCCGGTCTCGATTTCTTTCCGTAAGCGTTCCCGCACCTTGTCGGCCTTTTGGTAGGAATCAACAAGGAACGGCAGTTCTAAAACCTGGATTTGGGGGTAAGCCAGGTTCGTACCCTCGGCGGAAAAACCTCCTATGTGCACCTGACCTAAGTGAATCTTTCTTAGGACGTCGGCATCGTTCCCCATGACTCCGCCGGCATACATACGCACGGAAACCCGCCCGTTCGTCGCCTGTTCAATTTCCGCCCTCATAGAATCGAAAAGGCGAATCCATGAGGTCCCCTCCGGAGCAAGCGTGGCGACTTTCAGGACAAACGGCTCTTCGGCAAACAGCATCCTCGTACCATAGAGCTCCAGCAACGCGAAGAAGAGGAGCGCTAAGATGAGAGAGCGAAAAAGAGCGGCTCGAGCGTGCTGCATGGATAGGCCTCCTTGATGATTCCTGTTGGTATCACCGGAAAAACGCATTCGGCTTAAGGCTATCTTCGCCGCATTAAAGCCTTTCCTTTCGTTGAAGGTGTTGGCTCAAAAACTCCGCTTCGGCCTTTACAACCCTTTCGAACATCTCACCCGAATAAACGCCAAAATGCCCGCAGGGAACCTCGATGAGCTGGGCTTTGGGTATCTTCGCGGCCGTTTTCTCGACGGCTTTTAGGTCTATGAGTGAGTCTTGCTCGGCAGCAATCAAAAGCGTTGGGCTCTTGACTTTCTTGGCCTTGGCGATAGGCCGGTAAAAAACCGTGGGAACGAGGCACCTGGCGGGGGCCTCGTTTTTCCACTCGGAGCCTTCCGGAACGATGGATAGGTAGCCGGGTTTGGATTCCGGGGTGTTCATGATACCGAACTTGTCCGGGTCGTTCACGAGCGGGACGTAGTAGGGTTTCGTAAAGGTGATCACCCTTATGGCATCCAGGAGGAAGTAGCCGGTTCCTTTGAGCACGAACCCGAGCCCCATCTTGCGCGCCGTGGAAAAGCCGTCCACAAACGGCACTTGGGCCACCACGGCACGGACTTCGGGGTGGTTCGCCGCCGTAACGATGACATGGCCTCCGGAAAAAGAGCTTCCCCATAAGGCGATGCGACTTGCATCCAGCTCTTTAAGGCCCTTTACAAAATTAATGGCGGCGTCCCAGTCCTGAAGGTGTCTTTTATAGGGCTTACGAGGTTACGCGGCTCGCCTTCGCTCTTGCCAAAGTTCCGGTAATCGAACATGAACACGGCCATGCCTTTCTCGACAAACCGCTCGGCAAAGGCAGGAAGGCCAAAGTCCATCTGGGCCCCAAACCCGTGTGCCATGATGACGACGGGGGGTGGCTCCCCCCGTTCGTCCGGCAGCCAAAGCCAGCCGAAACAGCGCGTTCCTCGGCTCTCAAACCACTTGCCCTGCTTTTCGTAGAGCACCCTGCCCTCATTGCTAGGGTTGGACATGCAGGCCCTCTTGACGCCAAACAGGACCGAAATGGCGATTCCCAGGCATAAAGCCAAGCGCTTCATAACGCTCCTCTTAATCTAGTGTCGGTTTATTGTATGCATAACAAACCACTCGACCATTCTGACTAAGCGTCGCCCCTCATCCAAAGCTTGAGGTGAGCGATGCAAGGGAGTTAAGGGCGATCTCCAGCGAAGGAAAGAGAAGGCTCATCAGTGGCCCTGCTATAGAGCCGGCGATTCTGGGCAGGCTTGCCAGGTACGGTCCTAATTCGTTCATCGTGAACCTCCTCAGTTGCGAAGGTAGTCATCTACGTTGTCAACCCACTTCCATAAGATGCCCTCTTGGGATGACGTGGTTTTTTCAAAAGAGAGCGTGGCCGGATGGGCCGCGTCTATGATGATCTCGTTTTGCGAGGGCACCATGACCGGTACGATATGGGGGAAGTCGGAAGCGGAAAGGCTAAGGCGAAGCCTATGGCCTTTTTTGAATACGTTGTCCGTCGGCCAGATTTCGATGGTGTACTGGTAAATTTCACCCTCCTTGATCATGCTCGGGTTCCGGTCCGAGCGATCGTAGAAAGGGTCGTCCGGGCTGTAGGCGGGATCGATCCTTTTAGGGTCGGCTGGGTCGCGGGGCCTGTGGGATGCCGCAAGCCAGCCAGACGTTACGTTCCTTGCCCTCCCTTCGGGGAAAACGTCGTTGATTTCGGCAACCCAGGACACGTCGTTCCTGTACATTAACCCAAGTATCAGGTTTTTCTCTGGGTTAAAAGCCGGGTTCAAAGACCCCAGGATGGACAACGCCTGGCCTGTGCCGATCGGCTCACCAAAGCTCGTCCTTGCAAAGAAGGTAAGCTGAATGGGTCCGATAACCTCGAAGTCTTCTTCAAACGGCTCTGTTGTGAACGTAAGAACTCCCACCTCGTCTGGCCTTTCATCCTCGAAGGGCATGAGGGCGTTGATGTCTTGGTGGAGCAGGTGCTTTGACACCTGCGATACCAAGGCCGTAGCGCCCATGGCCCAGCGCGTGGTAGAGCGGGAGGTTAGGCCGTGCAGGACATGGGGGTCATGAACGAGCACGGGGCTGGGCCTTCCTTGGAGAGGGTTGAATTCCCTAACGAGGGAGAAGTTGTTCTCCTTGTTCCTTTCCGAGAACCAGTCCCCCTGTATCGGTAGGGCCTCGTTGTTGGACAGATAGAGCGTTTGGGGCTCGGTCCTTCCTTCGGGGAGAGGCCAGGACTTTTCGGCCCTCCATCTGTTCTCGCCCATGGCGTACAGAAGGACCGGGAACTCTTCCATGAACGGGTCGTCCTTTCCTTTGATCTTCCAGTCGAACCAACGCGCCATCAAAGAGGACGTCAACATGGGGGTGATCCCAAGCCCAAGGCAGCCGTCCGCATGGTACCACTCTCCGACGATCATCCTTTTGTCGTCCTGGGCATGGTTCTTGAGGCCGTGGACGTAGTTATCGAACACGCCCGGCGTGAACAGGTCAAACCAACCCTCCGTCAAGAAGACGGGCAGCTTGGAAGGAATGATGCCGGCGTCCCCTTCTTTAAACCCCCACCCTTGGGGCGGCTTTTCCGGCCAGTAGATCATGGGCGATTTACGATCATAAAACGTCCCGTCAAGCTCACGCTCGGGCAAAAAGATGTTTCCTAGGGTTTCCGGCACGTAGCGAAGGTGGGTTGCCCATATATCGGCCATTTCATCCAGCCTTGCGAGTTGGGGAAGCAGCGTGTTGTTCCCTATCATAGGGGGCAGCAAAGACATCGTATCGGTCAAGGCGATCCACATCGTCATGAACTCCATATCGAAGCTGCCGTGCACGACGACATCCCGGTAGGCATCCGACATGGCAGACACGGGGAAGATCGCCTTGAGGTGGGTAGGCTCTCCGCTTGCGTCCCTTTCGACCAAGCCTGCGGCAAGGAGCTGGATGATGCCCATATAGGACATCCCCGACATCCCCACTTTTCCGTCTGACCACGGCTGATTCGGGATGAACTCATCTATGACGTACTGGGCGTCGTGGTGTTCTGGAAGGTCTATAAGCGTCCAGCCTAACTCGGCGGAACCCGTACCAGGAAGGTCAATCGCCAGCACGTTGTAGTCATGGAGGACCAAGGGAACGCCGAGTATTTGGAGGAGTTCTCTCCTGTAGCCCGTGCCGATCAGTATGGTTGGAAGCTTCCTGGCTTCGGTGGTGGGACGGATGAGCGAGCCCCAAATCTTATGGGCCGGGATCCCAGCCCTTGCCGGGATGGGTATCTCGACGTTGGGGACGATCGCAGCGCCAAAGACGCCGTTTTGCTCGAGCGAGGCTTGGAACCCGCTTACGTCATCGCCCGTCAGCAACCCCTGAGCCACACCGGGGCGAAAAAAGGCCGCAACTAGCACGCCTACGAACAAACAAAAAGAAAACCCTCTGAGCACTGATAAGACAACCCGCCTTAAGGGCCCGGCATGTTCAGTCATGCTTGCTCCTTTTGGTTAAAGTTTTTTAAGCTATATGGCTTAACCTCCAAAAAGCCCCGAAGCTTCCCTATCTTTGAGCTCGCGCCTTAAGATTTTCCCCACCGGGTTCTTGGGTAGCTCGGGCATGAAGACTATATCCTTGGGAATCTTGAACTTTGCCAGCCTTTCTTTAAGAAAGCCAAGAATGTCCTCTTTGGTAACGCCTTTTTCCATACCGGGCCTGAGCACGATGAACGCCTTGGGCACCTCTCCACGGTACGGGTCGGAAACACCGATCACGGCGGCCTCCTGGACGGCCGGGTGCTCCATTAGGGCGCATTCGATCTCGTAGGGGGCGATGTTATAGCCAGAGGCGACGATCAGGTCCTTGTAGCGGTCCACGAAGACAAAAAAGCCCTCATCGTCCAAGTAGCCGGCGTCTTGTGTGTGGAACCAGCCTTGAGAATCGAAGGCCTTGGCCGTCTCCTCGGGACGGTTGAAGTAGCCCTTGACAACCCCAAAGCCCCGAAAGCACACCTCGCCCACCTCGTTGCGCTTAAGGACATTGCCTTCGGAACCGACGATTTTCATCTCGCCAAGCGTCACAACCCCGACGCTGCCAGGTTTGTTCTTTTTGGGGTAGCTTAAACAAGCTGTACCCCCACAGTTTGTTTCTGTCAGCCCGTAGCCATCCCAGAGTTCTTTTTTTGTGGCTTCTTCAAAGCGGGTTCTTAGCGGATCTGGCAGCGGGGCCCCGCAGGATATGGCAATACGAACGCTCTCTATAGACTTGGGCCCAAAGCCCGCCTGGCTGAGCAGCGCCACATAAAACGTCGGCGGGGCTAGGATTATGCTTACTTTGTGATCTTTTATCAGCCTAAGGACCCCCGCCGGCTCGAACAGCGGGACCAGGACAACCTGCCCACCGGCAAACAGGGTGGGTATCTGGGCCAGGTCCCAGCCCGAGCAGTGGAAGGTGGGCATTATCTGAAGATCCACGTCGTCTTCTAGGATTCCGATGCCGAACCTGGCAACCCATACGTTCGCCCAGAGGTTCTTGTGCGTGATCATCGCCCCCTTGGGTGTACCCGTCGTGCCTGAGGTATAAATCATCAACGCCACGTCTTCTACGCTGACCTGCCGCGCCTTTTGAATCGGGTCGAAGCGAAGGAGCTTAAGGAAGGGGGGGTCCCCTTCAAGCCAGCCCTTGCCGCTCATATCCATCAGGCCGGTCGTTACGGTGTGCTCCAGGCAAGGGGCGTTGAGCCCCTCAAAATTTCCGCTTAGGGCATCCAGGCCTATCAGGACCTTGGCGCCCGAGTCGTTTAGCTGACGCTCAAGCTCATACCTTGTGTACATGACATTGTTAGGCACAAGGATGGCCCCAAGCTTGCTTGCCGCGAAAAACGCAAGGGTCTGCTGTATGCAGTTTGGGAGCAGCGTGGCAACCCGATCGCCCTCCTGAACGCCAAACCTCTCAAGCCCCGAGGCCAGCCTTGAGCTCAGCTCGTCTAAGTCTGCATAGCTTACCGTTGCCCCCATGCATACGAGCGCTGTCTTTCCAGGGTCGCGGGCCTTAGCCAGGAAGCTGTGGATCGGAGTATTCGGGAGAGGTGGCATGGGGTAGGTATCCCATTCGGGGTCATGGGCGATGTAGGCATCGTCCTGGCTGAAAAGCGCCCCGTCTTCAACCCATTCGTTGGGATAGGCAAGCCTTAGGAAGAACTCACGGACCTTTGGGTCTTTCATCCGCCCCCTCCTTCAGTCTAGGTCGAGCTCGTCAAAATCGATCGCGGCCGATATGCCGAGCACATCGTTGCACCCATCCTCGACCATCGAAAGCTTGGCATCCCTAAGGAGCATCTCTATGTAAGACTCTTTCGAAATTCCAAGCCCCCCAAATACCTGTATCGCGTCATGGGCGTTCAAAAAGGCGGCCTCCGTACAGTAGGTCTTGGAGGTGATCGAATAGCGGGTCTTTGGCGGCATGGTAGAGAAGTTGTAAATAAGCGCCGCCCTTGAATAATACCGGGCCGTCTCGGAGCGCCTGAACATCTCGAACAGCTTGTGCTGGATGAGCTGGTGCTCGATGAGCGGCTTGCCGCCCTGGGTGCGCGTTCTGGCATAAAGGAGGGCCTCTTCGAACGCGGCCCTGGCGAGCCCCGTAAATATGGCTCCCATGCCGGCGTTAGCCGTCGCCAGGACGGCCTCGATCGCGAACGGGTACACCTCTTCATCGTCAACAATCATCCATGCGCTGGGGATTTCGGCATCTTCGAAGAAGATCTCACCCTGGGGAAGCGCCCTCTGGCCCATCTTTTCCAAAGGCTTGGCTTTACTTATGCCCTTGATCTCGTTTAAGGGCACAACGCAAATCCCTCCGCCCTTCATGCCGATCTCCGACTTGAGCATCGGGAACAAAAGCGCGTGCGTGGCCACGGGCCCGTTTGAAACCCACGAGGACTTCTGGCCGTTCAGAACCCAGGCTCCCCCTTTTTTTGTCGCCTTGAGACTTCCTTTGACCGAGATGTCATCCGTTTTATGGGCCATAAGCCAGTCCGAGCCGTGGTCGGGCTCTGTGATCGCCCAACAGCCGATTATTTGGGCCTTGGTATCCTCGACAAACGGCATGACGAAACGATCGATCACTTCTTGGTTTTCAACCCCAAAAATGCACGCCCCCATGGCGGGGAAGGCGCTTACTCCCAAAGAAACCCCCAGGGCGCTCGAACCCCAGCCGAGCTCTTCCAAGAGAATATGCACGCCCAAGGGGTCGAGCCCAAGCCCCCCGTACTCTTCGGGGAGAAGCGTCTTGTGATAGCCAAGCTCGTAGCCCTTCTTCATCACGTCCCAATAAATCGGGCTTTCCATCGCCTCTTGGGCGGAGAGCTTATCGAGCGCGAGACCCGCCGGCTTGAGGACTTCCTTGGAAAATTCGTGAACGCTTCGCTTTAAGTGCTCGTACTCCTCGGGAACGCTCACGTAGAGTTCGTCGTACATCACCACCCCCTAACGTTGTTTTTTACTCTAAAGGCAGCCCTTCTTGTTTCGCGATCTCCGGGTAAAGCTGCTTTAAGGGCTTAAGCTGCGGCAGCAGGCCCAACACCTTGTTGATCGGCCCTTTGGCCTTGATCTGACGCTTGGCCACGGCCAGCGGGACGCTTAGCTTGTCCATCCAGAATCTATGGGCCGTATCCCCGCTCATTTCCATCGTCAAGAGAGAACCGTGAATGGGTTTATCCGTGGGGCCTTCGATCACACCGTCCGGAAACAGCCAGATCTCGGCTTCAGGCTCGTGGATGGCGAAGCGCACGGTCACCCCAAGCTGGCCGAACTTACTGCGAACCTCCTCGAGGGCGAATGCTTGCTTCCATAGGCTTCCAAGAGTCGAATAAACATGCTTCTCGTCTTTAAACACGCCCATTCTTAACCCCTTTCGATAGAATTTTATTAGGTTTATCTATAATATCTATTTATATACGCTCACAAAATCTTCCTCTATAGCCAATAGTTCCTATCCTTACTTTATTGTTATGCTTCGATATTGAGATGATCTGATCATTACCAAGCTCGGAGTCTCATAAGTTCTTTAGGTTTGTCTCAATTATTTAAACGATATTATTTCATCGTGTCAACACACGTATAAACCTTAGGTTGACAAATGATTGTCACGATATTAACGTAAAATTTTAAGTCATGGGTGCATAAGAAGGGTCCAACAAACCGTAATTCTATGGAAGGGCTTGGCTGAAAAAGCTCCTTGGACGAGGAGAAAAACTTTCACGGCGCTGTTTTTAATATGGGCCGTTCTGTGGCCTGTCTTCGGGCCTCAAGCTCCTGGCTCTTACGATTATTACCCCGCTGGCCCGATCTGACTCTTTGGCTGCCAAGGGTTCTCGGTATGCGCCAAGAACTCATAGAATTGTTATAAAAATATTTGAAAAAGGAGGGTGACGATGATCGTTTACGGAGAGGCGCTCGAGGTGCCAAACGTGGTGATCGATTATGAAAAGTGCGATAACTGCCTGAACTGCTTCAGGACATGCCCGATGCAGACCCTTAAGGTCGAAAACAAGCGGGTCGTTCAGTCAAGCGAAATTTGCTTTGCCTGCCGAAACTGCGAAGCGGCCTGCCCCCAGGATGCGATCAAGGTCGTAGGGAGGTATAGGGAGATAAAGGGTACGAGGAAAAGCGGTATAGGGTACAACAAGTTTGTGGCGTTCCCGGTCTTTGAAGGGCTCGCTCCGGATAAAGAAAGGTTGTTCGTAAGCAGGAATAAGACCTAGGGGGGGTAGCATGAAAGTCGGGCAAAATACCGAAAAAGAAAGCCTTCGACCTTTTTATCCCTATAACACTGAAGAAATCGAAAGGCTGATCAAGACGAGGAGGAGCGTCAGGCTGTTCAAAAAAGACGACGTTCCCGACGAGCTGGTTGAGAGGCTGATCGATCTGGCCCACTGGGCCCCCTCGGGAATGAACGCCCAGCCGTGGAAGTTTGTCGTAATCAAAAACCGAGGTCTTCTGGAGGAGATCCGAAGGGCGACGGTCAAGGGCCTGGAGCTCACGATGAAGGTCTTCACCAAAAGGCAGCCCCACTGGCGCTTGATGAAGCTGTTGGTTCGTCTCCTTAAGCCCTCGATGTACAGAATCATGGACCCAAGGGCCATGCAGGGATCCAGGGCCCTTCTGGAGGTACCCAAAACGGACGTCCTCTTAAAGGCCCCTGTTTTGATACTCGCCTTGGGCAACAACGGCTCGTCCACGGCGCTCGAAGACTGCAGCGCCGCCACCCAGAATTTAGCGCTCGCGGCCCACGCTCACGGGCTTGGCAGCTGCTGGGTCGGGTTTGTCGAGAAATTCCTGCCGATGAACAGGAGGCTCTGCAAGAGGCTAGGAATCGGGGGAGAGTGGTTCTTGGCCACGGTAACCGCCCTTGGGTATCCAACGATGGATTACGGCAGAAAGCTCATCGAACGCGACCCGGCCGAAATCGTGTGGATACGCTAGCAGCCGCACGATTTCGGCCGGTACAATCAATAAAAAGGGAGAAGGCATGGCTTTAGGCGACAAAGTAACTCTTACCTGCGCCCTCACGGGCATACTAACCGACCCGGAACGCTTCGGCGTTCCCGTCACACCGGAGCAGATGGCGAGCCATGCCAAGGAGGCGTTCGATGCCGGGGCGAGCATCATGCACGTGCACGTGCGCGATCAAAGGCCGGGCATGGGATCGTGGCCGTCGTGGAGCCCTGAGGATGCGCTGGCCGTCGTGCAGGCCATACGTGAGGCCTGCCCCGGCGTAATCATCAACTTGAGCACGGGCATCGTGGGGCCTGACATCTCGGGGCCCGTGTCCTGTCTTGAGAGGGTCAAGCCTGAAATGGCGGCGCTCAACGCAGGCTCGCTCAACTATCTTAAGGTCAAATCAGACGGTACTTGGGCATGGCCCCCCATGGTGTTCGACAACCCGGTCGAAAAGGTCGAGCAGTTCGCCCGGGTAATGTATGCAAACGGCATCCTGCCGGAGTGCGAGTGCTTCGATGCGGGGATCGTACGGAGCGTCGAGCTATACAGGCGGGTAGGCATCTTAAGGCCCCCGATCGATGTCTCGATCATCATGGGAGTGGAAAGCGGCATGCCCGCAAAACCCTCCTGGCTCCCTTTGTTGATCGAAGAGCTCCCTTGGGGCGCAAGCTGGCAGGTGATCGCCATCGGCAGGCAAAACGTCTGGGAGCTTCACAAGAAGGCGGCCGAGCTTGGCGGAAACTTGAGGACGGGCCTAGAGGACACCTTCTACCTGCCAGACGGCACCACGACCCGCTCGAACGGTAAGCTCATCGAGGCGCTTGCCAAGGTTGCGAAGGGGGCGGGCCGGGACATCGCAAGCCCCCAAGAAGCCCGCGCTGCCTTCGGCATGCCCTCCGCTACATAGAGCCCTTCCTCTAGCCCCTTTGTGTAGAGGCTAGAGCGGAGCGTTGGGCAAGAACTCTTCCTCCACAAACTTGACGTGGTAGGCCCCTTCCTGAAAGGCCCTTGAATTAAGGAGCGCCTGGTGGAAGGGGACGAGCGTCTTCGGGCCTTCGAGGACGAGCTCTTTCAAGGCCCTGCGCATCCGTTCGAGCGCAGAGGGCCGGTCGGTATCCCAGGCAAGGAGCTTCAGGAGCAGCGGGTCATAGAAGGCCGTAACCCTAGAGCCTGCCCGGATGCCGCCGTCTACGCGCACCCCTGGGCCGCCGGGGGGCTCGTAGGCCGCCACGACGCCGGGACTCGGCATAAAGTTGCGTTTTGGGTCCTCGGCGTAGATACGGCACTCGATCGCATGCCCTTTCGGCAGGACGTCTTCTTGGCAAAACGACAACGGCTCCCCCGCGGCGATCCTAACCTGCTCACGGACCAGGTCAATGCCCGTCCGCATCTCGGTTACAGGGTGCTCGACCTGGATACGGGTGTTCATCTCCAGAAAGTAGAAGCGCTGCCATTCGTCCACCAAGAACTCGATTGTGCCCACGCTGTGGTAGCCCACATGCTTCACGGCCCTAAGCGCGGCCTCGGCCATCGCTTGCCTGGTCTCTTCGGTAATCAAGGGCGAGGGGCTTTCTTCCACGAGCTTTTGGTAGCGCCTTTGAATCGAGCAGTCCCTTTCGAACAGGTGGACGGAACATCCGAAATTGTCGCAGACAACCTGCACCTCGACATGGTGGGCCTTTTCGAAGTACCGCTCGATGTACACCTTGGGGCTGCCGAAGAACTGGGCCCCCATCTTGCTTGCACGCAAGAAGGCGCCCTCGAGCGCTTCTTTGTCCTTCAGGATCGCCGTACCGATCCCTCCGCCCCCGAAGGCGGCCTTGAGGATGACGGGGTAGCCGAGCTCGTCGGCCGCTCTTTGCGCAGCCCCGGCGTCCTCTAAAAACCCCGAGCCCGGCGGGATAGGCAGGCCGGCTTCCTGCATGAGCCGCCTCGCTAAGACCTTATCGCCCATCTTGCGGGCAATTGCGGCGCTTGGCCCGATGAAAACGAACCCTGCTTTTTCGATGCGTTCGATGTAGTCGGCATTCTCGGCAAAAAAACCGTAGCCCGGATGGATGGCCTCGGCATTCGTCTCTTTGGCCGCTTGAAGGATCGCATCCAGGTTGAGGTAGCTCTTTATGGCCGGAGGCTCGCCGATGAGGTAGGCTTCATCGGCCAGCTTGGCATGAAGCGCATCTTCGTCCGCCTTCGAGTAAACGGCCACGGATTGAACCCCCAACTCCCTTAGCGCCCGGATGACACGGACGGCGATCTCGCCACGGTTGGCCACCAGCACCTTCTTGAACACGCCTAGCCTCCCACGATCGTCGCGTGTCGGCGCTTTGGCCTGTCCACGTGCTTGTCCTTGTATGCTTCAAAGTAGCGTATGCACTCTTTGCGTAAATCCCTCGGCGGGATAAGGTCGTCTACGATCATCTCGCCCGCAAGCTTGAAGATGTTGTAGCCCTCGCGGTAGGCGTCACGGAGATTTTTTTCGACCTTGGCGCGCTCTTCTTTATCCTCGATCGCCTGGAGCTTGTTGAAGAACACGGCGTTGATGGCCGCCTCGGGCCCCATGACGGCCAGCTCGGCGCTAGGTAGGGCAAGCGTGATGTCGGGGTCGTAGGCGGGCCCTGACATGGCATAGATTCCGGCTCCATAGGCCTTTCTGACGACGACGCAGACCCTGGGGACGGTGGCGCAGCTCGTGGCGAAGATGAAGTTCCGCCCGCGTCTTAAGATCCCGCCCCTCTCGACGGCGCTCCCCGCCATGAACCCGGGCGTATCGCACAGGTATACGAGCGGTATGTTGTAGGCATCGCACAGCCAGATAAACCCAGCCCCCTTATCGGAAGACTCGGGGAAAATGGCCCCGCCCTTGACCGACGGCTGGTTGGCCACAATCCCGATGACCTTTCCGCCCAGCCGGGCAAAACCCACGACGAGCTCCTGGGCATACTTGGCCTTGAGCTCCAAAAAGCTGTCTGCATCGACGAACGCCTCGATAAGCTTCCTTACGTTGTACGGGCGGTTGGCATCGGGCGGGATGATGTCGTCTATCTTGGCGGGGTCCGTCTTGGGCTCTTTGGCCTCGGCCTCCGGCGGCAGGCAATCGGAGTTGTCGGGTAGAAAGCCGACGAGCTTTTTGACGATCTCGGCCGCCTGCTCTTCGGTATCGGCGATAAAATCGCACGAGCCGGAGACAGAGGCATGCATCTGAGCACCGCCTAAAGCCTGCGGAGTAACGTCTTCGCCGATTACCATCTTGACCATCCTGGGCGAGGCGATTGCCATGGCCGCGTCTTTCATCATGATGAGGACGTCGCAGAACACGGGCGTGTAGGCCGTTCCCGCAAAGCACGTCCCGTAGAGTACGCCGATTTGAGGAACAAACCCCGACATGATGCTGTGGTAATAAAAGAGGCCTATGCTTCGCTCGCAGTGGTAGCCGCCCGTTTCGTCAATCCTGGCCCCTGAGGAGTCCACAAGGTATACCATCGGCTTGCGTGCCCTGATAGCCGCGATCTGGGAGAGAATGAACTTTTGCCCGTGGTAGCGCCCGATCGAGCCCGCCTTTACGGTGTAATCGTTGGCGGCAAAGAACACAAGCCTGCCATCGATCTTTCCCGTTCCCGTGACGATCCCGTCGGCGGCAAACTCGGGATCTCCGCTCCTTGCGAACCGCCCGAACTCGGTGTAGGGTTCGCCGTCATCCAAAAAGAGCTTAAGCCGATCGCGGACGAAGAGTTTTCCTTCAGCCTTTTGCTTTTCATGGCCCCTTTGGGGACCGCCTTTTTTAATCCGCTCGAGCTCTTTGAGAACCTTTTCCTCTCTTTCCATCAAACAACCCCTTTATTTTGGTTCCTCCCATGGCCTAGGCGCGTAATGGCACTCTGCAGCGAGGACCTTTGTTTTTTTGCTTACACCTCTTCGATCTCGGCGAGCACGCTGCCCTCATCGATGAAGTCCCCTTCCTCAACATGGATCTTGCGAACGATTCCCTTTGCCGGGGTTTGCACCTCGATTTGCATTTTCATCGATTCGAGCACAAAAAGGACATCGCCTTCTTGAACATCGGCCTCCGGGCTCACCCGAACTTCCGTCACCGTGCCCGCCATTTCGTTGATCACTTCCATAGAATCTGAACCTCCCTTCATTTTTTATTCAAAAAATAGCGCTCCAACCTTTCCTGGCGTACCAATCCACAAACAAATTTGACCATACGGCGAGCTCAAGAAATGCTCTGGTCAGCCGATGCCTAGGACCCTTTCCCCTTCTGGGCAAGAAACCGCTCGATCGCGTCTTTGAGGGCATCCGATTTGAACGTAAGGAGCCTCAGAAGCCCCGCCTGCTCAAAAAGAGAGTCATCCGGCCTGCCCATGCGGTTGTAGAGCTCTAGCCCTGTTCTTACAGCGAGCGGGCTCTTTTGGGCAAGGCTCTTTGCGAGCTCCCATGCGGCATCCTCAAGCCTTTCCTCCTCGACCACCTCATGGACAAGCCCAAGCTCGCGGGCTTGTTGGGCGGAAAGCGTCCGTGCCGTAAGGCTAAGCTCGAGCGCTTTCTTGAGCCCGACGCTCCTTGCGATCAAAGGGAAGATGGCGAACGGAAACAGCCCCAGCGTCACCTCGGGAAGGCCAAGCTTGGCCGAGTCGGCGGCAATCGCCAAGTGCGCCAAGGCCACAAGCCCCATCCCTCCACCCATGGCCGCCCCCTTTACGGCGGCCACGACGGGCGTTCTGAGCGTAGAAGCGAGCTTAAAGAGCTCCATGCTCGGAGCGATCGTTTCGTAAAGCTCGTCCAAACTCTTGCCAAAATGACCGATAAAATCCTTAAAATCGCCGCCCGCACAGAAGTGCTTGCCTTCGGAGCTCAACAGGATTACCCGGACCTCGTTTTCGGCATCGGCTTTTTGAAGGACTTGGGTCAGCTCGGCAACGAGGGCCTCCGACAGGGCGTTCCGCTGCTCCGGACGGTTCAAACGTACGAGCGCGATTTGCTCTTTGATTTCATAAAGGACGTCAGGCATGCTTAGACCTCTTTTTTGACTTGCCGGACAATCTCATCTTTCATGGCGCGTTTCAGAACTTTCCCGGATGGTGACCTGGGAAAATCCTCGACAAAGTAGACTTCTTTTGGGGCTTTGAATGAGGCCAATCGGGTCTTGGCGAACGCAATGACCTCGTCTTGGGTAAGGGTTTCGTTTGCCTTGGTCTTGATGACGGCCACGACCTTCTCGACCCAGTATGGGTCCGCCATGCCAATGACGGCAACTTCGGCCACTTTGGGGTGAGCAGAGAGCGCCTCCTCGACCTCCTGGCTCGCGACGTTCTCCCCGCCCGATTTGATCATGTCTTTCTTGCGGTCTACGAAGTACAAGAACCCCTCTTCGTCCTTAAAGCCCATATCGCCCGTATGGTGCCAGCCGCCCATGAAGAGCTCTTCTGTGGCCTCCTGATCGCCTAGGTAGCCCGGCGTAATGGCCGGGCCACGGGCAACCATCTCACCCACGCCAAAAGGCGGGAGGTCGTTCATCTGTTCGTCCACAACCCTGATTTCCAAGGGCAGATGAGGAATGCCTACCGGGTTGGGCGCGCCGAGCTTTGTTTCGAGCGTACCCGGCGGCGTGCTCGCCCCCAGCGGGATCATCTCGGTCTGCCCCCAGTAATTGATCCAGACGGCGCCCGGGATGAGGGCCATCCATTTCTTAAGGACTTCCGTAGGCAGGTACTGAAAGACGAGCAGAGTCTTGAGGCTACTCAAGTCCCTCTCTTCGATGCCGGGCATTTGCGACAGGGCAATCCAAACGGTGGCGGGCAGGGCCACGACGCTGACCTTGTCTTGCTCGATCGCCCTAAAGATTCCGTCTGGCTCGATCCAGGAGAGCATGGTGCTCGTCACGCCCGCTGTAATGGCGCTGAAGGCCAAAAAAAGGCCTGCCGAATGGAACAGGGGCAGGCAAAGCAAGGGCCTGTCCTCTTTCGTAATGCCGATGTCGGTTACGGCAGCCAGAAAAGAGGCATAGTAGTTTAGGTGCGTGTTCATGACCGCCTTAGGGAAAGCGGTGGTGCCAGAGGTAAAAAGAATCGTAGCAGGGTCTTCGTTTTCGACCCTGCATTCCACGGGGTCATCCAAGACCCCTCGAAGCATCGGCTCCATCAGCTCGAACCCCTCGGGGGCAGGGCCAGAGCCTAGGGCAAACTTATGCCTGATACACAAAAGCGCCTCGCTTCCTAGGTCCAAACTGCCAGAAAGCATGGGGTCGATCACAAGCGCCTTCACATTGGCCCTTGAAAGCACGTAATCGACCTCTTTTCCCCTTAAAAGCGCATTGATCGGGACAAAAGGCGCCCCTATCCTCGCCAAGCCAAAAAAATGCGCCAAGAAAGACAGGCTGTTCAAGCCCAAAAAGGCCACGGCATCACCTCTGGCGATGCCTCTATCCAAAAAGAAGCGGGCAACTTTATCGGCTTTGGCATCGAGCGCAGCATAAGAGGTGTCGGCCCCCTCAAACCGTACGGCTACCTTTGCCGGGTACCTCTTGGCCGACCTCCTTAAGCTATCGCCCACGTTGAACCTGTGAATCAGGTTAAACGCCAAGGAATCCATAAAAAGCCCCCCCCAACGCTTATTGTCTGCACTTCAAAATCTCCAAAAATCCGCGAAGAGATAAAGAATGACTGCGGAATAAAACTCCTAAGCATAAAGAAGCCATGAATTATTTTGATAGCATTTGCATAACTATCGTAGAAATATAGGTTATATAATATTATTTATAATTTCAAGACTGCGTTTGTGTTATTTCCAGCTGTTTTCAAAAAGCCCGTCTACGCGGCAGTCACAGCTAGGATTGCTTGGGCGGATTTAGCGCCTAAATAAATGTGCGATGTTGAACAACAGTATCGCAAAGCCCGGCCATTTTTCAAGGGTCTTGAGATAATCATGTTCTTAGTTGTAAGCTGAAAGCAGATTTAATATTCACGCGGGTCGAAAGAGGGAAGACCTTGAGTATACCGATGTTAAGCTTTTCCTTCGAGGATGTATCAAACATGAGTCCAAGTAGGCCCGAATGGAAAGGAACGCCGCTCATGCAGGCGATTGGCATGCTTCTTAAGCGACTGGCCCCCAAATCTTCGCTATGATCAACCCACGGGTATAGAAGCGGTCCTACCCAAAAGGAGGCAAGAAGATGCAAGCAAAACCCATGGCCGAGATCAGAAGAATACTGAAGGGCGTTGCCCATCAAGACCCGGAGCATAGCGTGGTCAAGGTGTTCAAGGCCCAATGGGGACGGCTGAACACGGTCAGGATCCTTTGGAAGGCGCTCGCTACGGGCGGTCTTGTAC
>DDYN01000024.1 GCA_002347965.1 Nitrospirae bacterium UBA2233
TCTGGGCGATGTAGTGGTAGCACAGTATGGACAACAGTCCAAACCCAACGAACAAGGGAAGCCCCATAAGGATGAGGACGAGAGCTCCGATTCCGACGACGGCCTCAATCATGGCCTAACCCCCCACCTTAAAATCGTGGGCCACAACCCCTCCTTTGAGCTCTCTTCCTGTAACCACCGCCGAAAGGCCATCCATCGCATGAACGAGGAAGCGCGCCGCAGAAAGCAGGAAGAAGACGGGAAAGATCACCTCAAACGCCCAAACAGGCATGCCGAAGAACATCGAGGTCTGGGGGAATTCCCGTTCCATCTGGACAAAATCGAGCGATGCCTTGAGCAAGAAGAGGCACACGACCGCCGAGGCCGAATCCACCAAAACCTCCGCCATAGCCCGACTCCTGCCGTGTAGGGTCCTGGTAATAATGTCTATGTTGATGTGCCTTCCCGCCTTTGTTGCGAGCGAGCCTCCCATGAGGGCGCCCCAAAGGACGAGGTTTCTTAAAAGCTCATCTGTCCAGGTAAACCCGTAAGAGAAGAAATCCCTCAGGATTACCTGAAAAAACCCTAGAAGCACCATAACGCTCAGCAGCAAGATCAAAATGAACGTCTCTAGCCGCGCAACGGTGTCGTTTAGCTTCTCTATCCAGCGCATCCGGTGCTCCCTTAGAAATACAACTCTTTATGCTCGAGGTAGAACCTTGCCTTGCTCTTCGAAATCTCGTTGGCCAGGTAGGCCTCCGGTAAGACGCTCGAAGGCGTATCTAGAACCTTTTGCAGCGTCTTTTCGAACAGGTCTTCGCGCTTGACGAGCGTCGTATAGTACCGCGCGTAGAACACGTAAGGCAACAGGAACTTGCCGTTCGAAACCTGAATTGATTTTTTGAAGCTTTCGATCGATTTCTTCGCCCCTCCTCCCATGATGGGCGGAAGCCCCGCGTAGTAAGCGGCAAAGAACAGGTGCGGGCCGCCGTAGTAGTAGGTTTCATCGAGCTCGATGCATCGCCCCATGAACGCGATCACGCCCGGGATTTCTACCAACGCTTTAGGGTCGCTCTTGTGCATGTTGATGTACTGCCCCCAGTTCATTGCCGCCCAAAACAGCGTCGACACGTCGTTCTTGCCGAAATACGAGACCATTTCGTGGGGTTTTTTGCCCTCCTTTAGGCCTTTTTCAAACTTGCCGTTTTGCTTGAGCGCCCGGAACCCGTACTCTTTGCCGATCTGGTATATTTCGGAGGCGTAGTTTGGGTCCGCATCTTCCTTCATGAGTCCGTAGGAGGCGTACGCCTGGGAGGCAATCGTTAAGAGGCGAGGATTGTTTGGGGTGAACTCCACGAGTGCAGAAATGAGCAAAATTTGAGAAGGTAGCCCACTTTCTGCCAACCTAGCGCTTTTTAGGCGCATCATGTTGTCTACGGTGTGAGAAAGCAGCGGCGTGGCCGTGTCTACGCCTTTGCGCTCCACGAACCCGCATCCTGCCATTCCAATCGCAAGGATACCCGCCGTACACGAGAGGAACCACTTCATCGAACAACCTCCTTTTGCATCTACCTGAACCTGAACAGAAAAACTCATCGCCATCTATCCTACATAACAAAATACTATTCCATCAAGTGTTTGATCGGAAAGTAGCGCAGAGTGGGTTTGAAGGGGCATCTTTCAAGCCCATCCTATTCTATGGTATGTTTGGGTAGAATGGGTCTTTTTGTGGGAAAAACCAAGCAGAAAAGGAAAGAAACACGATGGATGCAAGCATCATCGGAAGGGCGGGCAAACCCTACGAAGTGACCATCGAAGCGGACCGCATAAAGGCTTTTGCTAAAGCCTTGCAAGACGCTAACCGGCTATTCTCCGATGATTCCGGCGGAACTCTCTACGCTCCTCCGACGTTTCCGACGACGTTCGGGTTCCCGATCGACCTGCTGTCCGAGTTGAACATCGATTTCTTGAGGCTGTTGCACGGAGAGCAGGAGTATGTTTATTTCAAGCCGATCAAGGCCGGCGATACGCTCGTTTGCACCTCGCGCATCGCGGATGTCTCCGAAAAAGAGGGAAAAACGGGGCCGATGAAGCTCGTCGTCCTCGAGACGGAGGCTAGGGACAAACACACGAACGAGCCGGTTGTCATCTCGAAGGCAACGCTCATCATCCGAGGATAATCCGTGAACATTCTCTACAGCAAGCTGAACGGGGTCGCTCGGGTCGTTTTTAACCGTCCCAGTGCCAAGAATGCGCTCACCCCGGAAATGCTCACGGAGCTTGCTCAAGCTTGGGACGACATCGAGGCGGACGAGGCTGTTCGCGTAGCACTCGTTACAGGGGCCGGGGACAGCTTTTGTTCGGGAGCGGACCTTGGCGAGCTCATCCCCCTCGCCACTTCGGCAGTTCGCAAAAAGGACGCCCTTCCAAGGGAGCTTACAGAAACAATGCCCAACGCGCTCTTACGGGGCAGGATGCTCAGCAAGCCGATCGTCGCGGCGGTCAACGGTTATTGCATCGCGGGCGGGCTTGAGATGTTGCTCGCCACGGATATCCGCATTGCTTCCGAGCGGGCCGTGTTCGCGCTTCAAGAGCCCCGCTGGGGGCTGTTCCCGCTGGCCGGCTCGACCGTCAGGCTGCCCAGGCAAATCCCCCTTTGCCATGCACTCGACATCCTGCTTACAGGCCGGAAGATCTGCGCAGAGGAGGCGTGCCGTATGGGGCTCGTGAACAAGGTGGTCACGCATGAAAACCTTATGGATGAGGCCGAGGACTACCTCGAGCGAATTAAGGCGAACGGGCCGTTCGCCGTCCAGATGATCAAGCGGTCTGTTTACGAGTGCTTGGGGTTAGAATTGCGGGAGGCGTTTGAAAAGGAACTCGAGTACGGCTTTCGGGTGTTTGCTTCGGAGGATGCGATCGAGGGGCCCATGGCGTTTTTGGAAAAGCGCAAGCCTGACTTTAAGGGGAAGTAGGGCCTAGAGGTTAAAAAGGCGGACTCGGACATCGCCGTAAACTTTTGTCACGCAGGCCATCCTTACGCTTTCCGGAAAGTGGTTGAACGCGATGTTTTCTGCTTCGTCCTCCTCTTTAGGGCTTACATGCTCCTCCCCTTCGACGAGAATTAACGGGTCCGAGCCACACCAGCCGAAGCGGCAATCGGGATGGAGGGCAACTCCCGCCCGTTCTGCCGCCTCTAAGAGCGTCGTGCCGGGCTCAACCTCGAGACAACGCTCTAGCCCCTCAAAGAACACCCTGGGCATTCTAGGCCCTCGAACCTGCCCTGAACTTGGGTTCGCACCCATTTGCAAGCCTACGAATGTTTGGCGCGTGCTTCATGGCTCCCAGCAGCAAGAAAACAAAAAGGATGACCTTGAGGCCAGAATCCGAGGGTGCCATAAGCCAGGAGGATGCAAACCCCGAAAGTAGCGCCAAGAGCGACCCCAACGAAACGTACCGCGTAAGCCCGACAACCAACGCAAACGCGGCGAGCCCAGCAGCCGCCACAGCCGGAGAAAGGACTAGCGTAGCCCCTAGGATGCTGGCAATGCCCTTGCCCCCCCGAAGCCCTGTCCATACGGGAAACATATGCCCGATGACCACAAGGACCGCACAGGCAAGCGCAACCCCCCGCCCAAGCCCAAAGGCTAGAGGAAGCGAGACGGCTAAGGATGCCTTTCCGGCATCCAGGGCGAGCGTCAGGATTCCAGCCTTCACCCCGGCCACTCTGGCTACGTTCGTAGCCCCGATATTGCCGGAACCCTTTTGACGTGGATCATCAGAACCAAGCAGCCTCGATATCAAGATTCCGAACGGAATTGTGCCCAACAGATAGGCTACGCCACCCATTACAAGAATTTTTGACAAATGCCCCATGTTGACGCCTATTGAGCCTTAAGGTTGTTTGAAACCGCCCGCAGGTTCCTTTGGAATTGCGCCCAGCCTACCCTATCGAACGCCTTGCCCCGGGTAAGCATTGTGTAGGCATGCAAGTCGAGCTCCTCCAGGCGCTTAAGACCTACCCCGCAAAGGCATGAGTCCGGGTACACCTCGGGGCTCACGGCAAGGCTCGCCCGGACGTTCCAAGGGCACACGGCTTGACAAACGTCGCAACCACAAACCCAGGGCCCCAAAAAGCTTGCCTCCGAACCTTGAAAGGCATCCTTGTGTTCCACCGTGAGGTAGGAGATGCACCGGCTAGCATCCAGCAGGTAAGGCTTTTGAATGGCCCCCGTAGGGCAGGCGTCGAGGCACCTCGTGCAAGCTCCGCACCGGTCTTCAATGATTTCGGAGAACCCTTGGGAATCGGGCAACTCTAGATCTAGGAGCATTGTGCCCAAAAAGACGTACGACCCGAGCCTGGGGTGAATCAGGCAGGTATTCTTTCCGACCCACCCAAGGCCCGCCATTGCCGCATGCTCCCTTTCCAAAAGCGGCCCAGTGTCCACAAAAACCCGACGTTGTACGCTTTTCCCGGCAAGCCTTTCGAGCAAGCCATGGAGCAAAAGAAGCCTTTCTTTCAGCAAGCGATGGTAGTCTTCGCCGAGCGCATAGCAAGAAATGCGAGGAAGGGAGTTGAAGCCCTCGGGGGGCCTTCCTGTTTTCCACGAGGGGCTCTCGGGTGTTTTGTAGGAAAGCACCGCCACGACAACGCTCCTTGCCCAGGGGAACGCTTCTTCGGGGTCCATACGAACCTTGAGCGTCCTCTTAAGATAGCCCATAGAAGCATGCATGCCTTTTTGGACCCAATCGTGATACGCATCTCGATGTACGGGGTTTTTCAGCCTGCCAATCGCCGTCGCATCCAAGCCCACAGACCGGCCAAGTTCAGAAAGCACCGTACCCAAGCGTCACGAGGGCCTTTTGCTCGAAGAGCCTAGCTTGATAAGCGGAGCACCGTCGTCCGGGGCGGCTATTTGGATTGGCTCCTGGCGGTAACGCTTAACGATTCTTGACCCAAGGAGGTTTAGGTCTTTCTTCGAAAAACCGCTCGAGAAGAAGCCTACAGACATGTCGGCCTCAACCCACAGAATCGTGGGAACGACATCGATGCCGAATTCTTCGCTGACGTAACAGCTCTCGTCTAAAAGGACGGGAAATTCAACGGCATAACGCGCGGCGAACTCCCTCGTTGTTGCCTCTGCATCCTGAGAAATGCCGTAAATCCGCTGGATGGGGTAGTAATCGTGAATGCGTTCGAGGTATGGAAAAAGCAGCTGGCACGCCGGACATGTCGTCCGAAAGAACGCTAAAACCACCGAGCTTTCATGAAGGGATTTTGAAAGGCAAACCGGACTTTTTTCGAGAGAGTTTAAGATAAAATCCGCCACGCTTAACGTTTGGACTGCCTCCATGGCTCCCCCTTTATCTTTACGTCCCAGCAGGCTTCATTATACCATCATCCCCGCAGGGGTGTCAACGAAGGCGTGGCAAGGCATCCTGCATGGTCAAGCGAAGCCTATTTCTTCCTATTGACACAGAATAGAAGAATATTTTATAAAGTTTCTGATCCGTCGAAATTTTATGAATGCCGTTAACGAACATCGAGAGGTCTGACCATGGGCAAGTTTTGGCGCGTGTTAGGGGGCAGTTGCTTGTTTTTTTCCCTTGGGTTTTTAGGCTGCGCAGATGAGCAAGGAAACCTGGATACGAACATTCGCCACGTCACGCCTCAAGAGTTTCTTCACGCCTTGGACGTTCGACACTACAACGTACCGCAGGATCTTCTCCCGCTCATGACTCAGCAGACCGTACAGCTTGCCAACCAGCTTCGAACAAACCCGACGCTTTCGCAGATTACGGCAGAAGACGTGCGCGATACCGTAATCCGGCTTTCCGCCCTCATGGTAGGTATAGCCAACTCACCGGCAGGAATGGAAGCGCTCGCCGCCCGCAACATAGACCCGTTGATCTACCCTCTCTATCCTATGCTTAACGCAATGGTGGGCGACCCACAAGACCCGATCCAGTCGACGATCGATTTGGTTTACGGCATGCTCAA
Source organism: Nitrospirae bacterium UBA2233 (assembly GCA_002347965.1). Lineage (GTDB taxonomy): Bacteria > UBA2233 > UBA2233 > UBA2233 > UBA2233 > UBA2233. The sequence continues at coordinate 5,981 of DDYN01000024.1, forward strand.
ATACCCAGGAGGCCTCCCTGCGGTCGTACAGGGAACACGGCCTTTGCTCGTCGCGATCCTCGGAGAAGGCCCTATCGTGGATACGCTGGCACCACCCATCGAAGAAGGGGCGTTTTAACGACTAGGATTAAGGGCTCGACGAAACGCGGCCTTAGGGGTAGTTTAGCCCCTCAGGCCGCGTCGCCTAAAAGCAAAAGGCAGGCTCAAGCTCACGGCTCGAGCGAGGTTAGAACAACTCCTGCTCTTCTTGGCTTTCCAGGAATTGTTCGTACTCTTCCTCGTCCATGAGCTCACCAAACTCTTCGGGCGCATCAGACCTAACCTGCAAGAGCCAGCCCTCGTCCATAGAGTCCTCGTTGACAATCATGGGCTCACTTTCAAGGTCGGCGTTGACCTGAAGGACTTCTCCAGAAATGGGCGCTACCAATTCCTTGATGGTGCGTGCCGATTCGATTTCTCCAAAGGGTTCGCCGCGCTCTAGGATTTCCCCGACTTCTGGCAAATCGACGTAGGTAACCTCCCCCAACTGCCTTTGGAGCCAGTCTGTTATTCCAACGATAAGCCTGTCGTCTTTCAGCCCGACCCAGATATGCTCTTCAGAAAAACGAACCCCTTTCATACCCGATTCTGCCATTCCGGACCCCCCTTGCCCGCATTCTTGCAACAGTTGCAGCTCGTGAAACAACCATAGAGAGCAAGCAACATCTTGCACATGCCTTTGAGCAATGTCAAGCCTTTTAAGGTGGCCCCAAAGAAACAAAGCCTCTCTCGCTGTGCCTACCAAAAACCGCCACAGTGCTCCGTCTATAATCGCGCAGCGATTAGGGGGCTGTGAAGCGGCGCTATCGCACACAGGTGGCGATCATTCCGGCCTCTCCTGTTGCTCGATGTATTGCTTGAGTACGGACAGTGGCGCACCACCCACCGTGAGGATGCAATAGCTGCGGCTCCAGAATACCGGCTTACTCCAATAAACCCGTTTCAGATGATCGGCAAATTCTTTGCGCAGCAATCGGCTGGTAACCGTTTTCAGGTTATTCACAAAGGCCGATGGCAGTACTTTCGGCGTCAGCGTCAGGAGCAGATGTACATGATCCACCTCGCCGTTGAATTCCAGCACCTCGCATTCCCATTTTGCCGCCGTACTCCGGCAGATGGCTTCCAGTCGGTCCAACATGGGGCCGGTCATACACCTGCGGCGATATTTCGTGACCAGAACCAAATGGTAGTTCAGGTTATAAACATGAATGATGTAGAGTGTTTAGAGTTTGCATAGTCATGGTAACCAAGTATGTTAAAAGCATGCCGAATCGTAAAGCGACCTATCGTTTGTATCCCAACGCCAAGCAGGAAGCGCGGCTTTTGGAGATGCTCGGCCTGCATCAGCGGCTGTATAACACGGCGTTGGAAGAACGCATCCGCATGTACCAGGAAACTGGCAAGGGATTGTCGTTTGCCGATCAGTGCAAGGCGCTCACGCAATGGCGCAAGGCCGTCCCTGCCCTGGCCGGGCTGAATGCACAATCGGAACAGGTGACGCTTAAGCGTCTGCACCTGGCCTTTCAGCATTTCTTTCGTCG
>DDYN01000011.1 GCA_002347965.1 Nitrospirae bacterium UBA2233
GTCTCCACGGCGTGTGTAGGATGAAGAGGGTAACGTTCGAAAAAAAGCCTCAGGGCACGGATGTTCAGGCGGACCGCTGGGTCAACGCCCGTGAAATCCCGAAGTCAAAGCCGCCTCTGAAGCGCCTAACGATCGACATCCCGGAAGAGTTGCACAGAAAGCTCAAGGCAAAAGCGGCCCAAAACGGCACGACCATCCGGGACATCGCAGAGGAGCTTTTTAGGGGGTATTGCGAAAAGGCTTAAAACTACGGCGGTCCGGTTGCATGCCGGCCGCTACCTGGCTTACCAGAAGGAACCCGGGGCCCGGTCGAGGGCATCAAGTCCCGGCCTCATCCTTCACGCTGACGGCGGGGTCGGAGGCGTTGGCGATACGGTTGGACAAGCCGCTGAAGCGCTCGATCCTGTTATCAATGGCCGTAATGAACGCCTTCTTTGTGCCATAGACCTCGAGGCGCTCTTTTGCGCGGGTAATGGCCGTGTAGATGAGCTCCCTACGGAGGAGCGGGTTGTCGGACTTGGGCAGAAGAAGGACGACCGATTGAAACTCCGAGCCCTGTGATTTGTGAACGGTCATGGCATACGTAGTCTCGTGGGCAGGGAGGGCGCTGGGTAGCAGACACCTTAGGCCGCTCTCGGATCGAAACCACACCTTGAGCGTGCCCGCATCCCGCCAAGCGATCCCCACGTCTCCGTTAAACAGGCTGAGCCGGTAGCTGTTCTCGGTGATGATCACGGGACGGCCTTGGTACCATGCGGGGGACTCCTGGCCGTTTCCAAAACACCCGAAAAGCCGCTCTTTGACCCTTTGATTAAGGGCAATGCTGCCAAAAGGCCCCTCACGCACGACGGTCAGAAGCCGTACGCCGTCCAAACGTTTTAGGGCTTCTCCGGCCCCTTTGGCATGGAAAATTTCTTTGTAGTATTCGCACGCCCCATCCACGGCCGCGCTGACGAGCTTCTCCGAGGCTTTGTCTTCGTCCTCTAGGCTCTCCAGCCGAAGCGTCACGTTGTCCCCCGTGTGCTTCAAGCAGCCCTCCGCGTCCCCGGCCTTCACGGCCGTGGCCAAGGAATAGAGGCCCCCTTCCCCAATTTGCCGAAAGTTTTTCTTCAACGTCACGACGTGGTCGGAAAGCGCAAACAAGGGGCCAGGTTGGGCGTCCCCTTTCTTAATCAGCGTGCCCGCCGCACGAAGCTGTGCTCGGGAGAATGCGTTTACCCCCGCAATCGCGCATATATCGCCCAACACCGACCCGTTTTGAACGGAAGGGAGCTGGTAAGGGTCGCCAACGAGGACGATGCGGGCGTGTGGGGCGAGCGCATCGAAGAGCTTGGCCATCAGCGCAAGGTCGACCATGGAGGCCTCGTCCACGATCACCACGTCGTGTGGAAGCGGGTTCGATGCGTTGTACTTTGGCATTCCAGACCATCCAAAACCAAGAAGCCTGTGTAGCGTGCAGGGTTCCTTGGGTATCGGCCCTTGAAGACCCTTAAGGCCGGTGTCTTCCTCGATCCCTTTTTGGAGCGCCTCCGCAATTCGCTTTGCCGCCTTTCCGGTGGGAGCGGCAAGCGCGACGAGAGGAGGGGGTTTTCCCTTCGTAAGGCACCCAAGGAGCAAGCCGATGGTATGGGTCTTGCCTGTCCCAGGGCCGCCAGAGATCACCGAAAAGCGGTGGCGCAGGGCCACGAACACCGCGACCGTCTGCCAGTCCGTCGCCTCTTTTTCGTCGCTTGTCGCTCCTTGCGTGTTCGGTAAAGCGCTTCGAAGGGCACCCAGGTCAACCAACAAGGGAGGCTCGTTCAAAAACTCGGAGAGCCTTCGGGCGAGCCGTTGTTCGTAAGCAAAATAACGCTGCAGGTAGAGCCTGTCTTCATCCAGAATCAAAGGGAGGGGGGCGCCTCCTGGCCTACCCACGAGAGGGCTGTTTTCTAGCGCTTGCCTCAATCGCTCCGGGGTCGTCTGGAGCGCCTCGAAAAGCTCTCGGAGGGCAGGCGCAGTACTGACGCTAAGGCTTAAGCATGCGTGTCCCTGCCGGACGGCCCAGTTTGCCGACGCCCAGGCCTTGGCCGTCTCTGCATCGCCTCCGTGCCGGAGGCACCAAGAGGCAAGGGCGAGGTCAATCGGGGTAAATGGAGCATCTCCAGCCTTGGTCGGTTGCTCGAGGAACGCGAGCTCTCTTACGCCCGGGGTAGGCTGGTTCATTTCGCACCCCCCTGGAAAAGAGAGTCAAGCCGGCGGATCACGCCCGGGTCTGTCCTGTGAAAATACACCCCTTGGTCCTGGCCGTTCCCCATCCCGCGTACAAACAGGTAGTAGGCATCCCCGAGGTTTTTTTCTGGCGTATACCCCCTTAAGCGCAACCCAAGGTAGCGATGCAACGCGACTAGGTAGATGAGGAACTGGAGGTCGTAGTGAGACGCACGAATCGCGGCCTCTAGGTCTTTTTTGCCGTACCCGGCGAGCACGTTGGTCTTGAAGTCCACGATCGAAAACCTGCCTTCGTGCTCGAAGGTCAAATCGATCGCCCCGGTCATCATGCCCCTTAAAACTCCTCCGCCGTCAGCATCCAGGGAAAGCCCCCTGCCGTAGCCTTCCTCTTGGAGGAGCTTCAAGACCCCCTCGAGCCTTCCCCCCCCAAGCGGGAAGAAAAATTTCATCTCCGCGACGCGGAACTCTTGCTGGATGGCCGACAAAGGCCTCTTTATCCCGGGCAGGGGCGTGTGGAGAGTGCGGCACACCATGTCCACGATGGCCATCAGCTTGGCCCGTTTCTCCGTGTCGTTCTCACCAAGCCCCACCCCCTCTTTTGAAAAGACGCGTTCGACCCGTGCCAAGAGCTGTTCGGCCGGGCATTCCCCCGGCTTTGGCCATGCCGCAACGTCGGCCATCTGAAGGACGGCATGGAATGCCCGGCCAAAGCCGGGGCCTTTCGGCAGGGCGCAGCGCTCGGCCTCCTTGGCGGGTGTAAGGGCCTCTTCTTGAGGAACCCCGCCTTCTGGAGCCCCGGAAGGCTCATCCTCGCCTCCGGCCTCCTCGAGCATGCCCGTTTGGCCGTGCGTCAAGCCGGTAAAGCTAGAAACCCCCCAGGGTGGGCGGGGGTCTGGAAAGTCCGTTCTTGCCGCCTCCCCGGGCGTGGCGCAAGGAGGCGGGAGGCGGCCGTCGCCTTTTGGCTCTGGGAGCTCTTCGATCGCTATGTTTGGGTTTTCTTCGAGCGGCTCGAGGCTTTGGCGGACAGCCTCGGGTGTCAGCTCGCCAGAATTGGGGCTTAGGAGCCTGAAGAGCGCGCCATTTTCGGCCGTATTCACCGCCCCGTGCGCCAAAAACACCGCGACCTTCGCCCTGGTTAGCGCTACGTACAAAAGCCTTATACCCTCGGCCCGGTGTTCGTTCATTGCCCTTTTTTTGCTCGCGTTGTCCTGGTCGGCCCCGTAATCAACCCAGGCCTGGCCATCCTCGTCGTGGTAGAAGTAAGGCGGATTTTTGGGCTTTCCCTGGGTGCCGAAAAGCATCGCGAGCGGAAGGAAAACGACGGGATACTCGAGCCCTTTGGCCTTGTGGACGGTGCTGACATGCACGGCATTCTCGTCGCTCTCAACCCGCAGCTGGGCAGGACCCTTGTTTTGGGCGGCATTGCGGATTTCTTTTTCCAGCCAACGGGTTAACCCCGCCATTCCGAACGTTCGGAGCTCGGCCTCGGCCAAGAGCTCCGCGATCTGGAGGTAGTTGGCCATGCGCCGCTCCCCGTCGTACCGGCTAAGCACGCCAGAAGCGGCATCCTTGAGGAAGTCCTCCAGCATCTTAAGGACACCGTACCTTGACCAGCCGTCGTAGGCCTGCTGAAACACCTCCAAGACTTTTTGCATCAGGCCCTCGTCGTCCCCGAGCCTGGCCAAAAACTGGGTTCCGCATGCCCCATCCAAGCCCTCAAGGTCGAGCGGCCCCTTATTCAAGCGCGCCATGACGACGCTCCTTGCCAAGTCTGTCGTCAGCGCCCCCCTGACCAAGCGCTCGTTGCCCGGGTCTTGGGCGGCATGCAGCAGGCTGAGGACATGGGCGGCATGTTCCGTTTCCCAAACGCTCTTTTCGTGGAGGCATACGGCAGGGATCCCATGCCTTGAGAGTTCCGCCTGAATGCCGCTCGCGTCCTTGTTCGTGGGAACGATCACCGCGATGTCGGAGGCCTTCAACGGCTCGTGGGATGCCCCGTCTTTGCTGTAAAAGGCCCTGGATTCGGGGTGGAGAAGCTCAAGAATCGTCCGGGTCGTGGCCTCCATCGCCTTTTGCGTGGCGGCCGGCTTGGTGAGCGTTTGTCGGCCTTCCTCGGGAAACAGCGTCCAAATCGTCATCGGCGCGAGCGGCTTGCCTTTGAATAAGACCGAAGCTCGCGCGTTTTTGAGCGTGGGCTCGATTTTGCGGTATTCAACCCCCTTAAGGACGAACGGGTCCTTTGAGGAGCCAAAGAGGGACGCGATCGCTTTTAGGACGCCCGGGGTCGAACGGAAGTTCTTCTGCATCGAGAAGCGCTCTTTGGCATCCTCGGCCGCCTTGAGGTAGGCGAACACGTCCGCGCCACGAAAAGCGAAGATGGCCTGCTTGGGATCGCCCACCATGATGAGCCCGCCAAAGTCTCCATCCGAGTAGACGCGCTTTAATATCTCGTACTGGAAGGGGTCGGTATCTTGGAACTCGTCCACGAGCGCCCAGGGCCACACTTTGTGGAGCTTCCTTGCCAAGCTTCCATCGTCCGAGCAGGCGGCCCGGTGCAGGTCTAAAATCATGTCGTCGTAGCTGAAGAGCCGACGCTCGCGCTTTCGTTCATGCGCCATATCTTTTACCCGGCCAAGGATAAAGCGAAGCATGCCTATCTTCGATAGCCTCGCAAGCTCGATGATGTTGCGTACAAAACCTTCGTGGGCATGAAGCTTTGCTATCGAGCCTTTCTTGACCTGTTTGCCGATCTTTTCCGGGGCAAGGGAAAAGACCCAGCCTGGAAGGGCGGGGATGCCCTCAAAACCCCCATGAAGCGCGCTTCCAAGCGCGTCGAAAAGGGGCTCGACGCTGCCTGCCAACTGGACGGCTTTTTCAAGCTCCCTGCCAGACCAGAATCCGCCCTCGGCCTCCAGGGACAAAAGCGCCTCTTTTAGGGCCATCCCTTCGGAGGGCCAAAGGGAGCGCGCCTTGCCGGCCAGCGTGGCCACTTCCTCGTAGGATGGCCCGAGCAGCTTTGCGTAGGGCCTGTACAGGGCCGGCTCGAGTGCGCCAAAGAGCGTTTCCGGCGTTCCCCACAGAGAGAGGAAGGTCTTGACTGCCGGCTCGTCGGCAGAAAACGCCTTGCTGCGCCAGTAATCGGCGATCACTTCCCTGAAGGTATCCCGGTCGTCCGTCTGCTTCCCCCGATCGAAAGGGATGCAATTCTCAAACGCGCATTCCAAGGCCGCCCGAAGCGCAAACCCGTGAATGGTGGTGATCATCGCCTCGTTCATCCTTTGTGCTTCCCGAAGTAGTCGCTGCGCAAGGACTCCCCTTTCTTGGCCGCCTTGGGCGCAGGCCCGCTCGATTACGTCCTTGGCAAACCGCCCCTCTTCGCTGTCTTGTTGGGCGCAGCCGGGGTCCAGGGCGATTCGGGAGGCTTGAACGATGCGTCTTCTTATCCGGGAGCGTAGCTCCTCGGCGGCGGCACGCGTGAACGTGACCGTAAGGATCTGGGATACCTTAAGGCCTTTTTCCACGATCAAGCGCAGGTAAAGGCTCGCAAGCCCGAACGTCTTGCCCGTCCCGGCGCTCGCCTCGATCATGCGAAGCCCGCCAAGGGGCATGTTAAAGGCGTCGAAGGGTTGGAAGTCCGGCATGGCCCTTTGGTCTTATGTTTATTTACGATGGCGATGGATCGTTGAGGCATGCCGCAATCGGCCCGAAGACTGCCCTAGCGATACGCTCGAACTCCTCGGCCATACCCCGAGTTACGGGAAGATGCAGACGAAAGAATGAATCTTTAGCCTCAAACGAGGCGTGCTCGTCGTCAAGATCGCATTTTTTCAACAGCCAATCGAAGGGTCCCGTTTTCTTCGATTGCTGCTCGTCCTGCTCTTGCCAGAAGGAACCCGTAAGGCGTGGTATGAAGGGCAGGGGCTTTTCTTGTCCTTCGAGGTAGAGGTTGACGAGCGATTGTAGGGCGTCTTTGGCCGTTGCGCGGTCTAGGGTGCACCTCTTTGGTCCCACGAGACTCCAGCCTCCTTTGCTCTCTGCGATGCCGACAAGGCAAAGCTCGCGCTCGCCGCCATGGAGTACCCATGCAAGGTAATCGATCCAGGCAGGAAGGATCGTATGAAGGCCGACGTCTCCGTTCAAGACTTTTCTAATCCCTACGGGTTGAGCCTCTTGAAACCACGCGTCCCCTACGACCCCCGCCACTCTTAGGCCAAGCTCGAGCTCTGCCTGGACAAAAACGCTTCGGGGGCTTGCCTCGTTGCGCCATTCGTTCCACACCTCGAGCATTTTTCGTGCTCCCTCCAGTTCCTTCCCGTACTGGAAGAGGTCAACCGGTGGAGGGGCGAGCTTGCCAGTTCCTCGAACCCAACCCGACGGCTCTTTGAGGATCGCCTCCCCCGTCTTTTTGGCGTAGGAAAAAAGCCGCTCGCGCAAACTCCATCTTGCGAGGCCGTCTAACTCGAACGGCTCGTCGTCGGGAAGCTCTTCTTCTTCCTCGGGCAGGCTAACCCCGAGGCATTCCTCGAAGAAAAACTTCGTTGGGTTTTTGAAAAAACTCTTCAGGTTGGCAAGCTCTAGAACCCCCTCTTTGAGCGGACCCTGCTTTAAGGGCGCTGGGTCGTACCCGATCAGCCTCGGTTGTCCTTCTTGGCGCTCTTTGGCGAGTGCCAGCGACGCCTTGGCCCATCGTTCCGAAAACGTAAAGACCCGGCTGCCCTTTGCCCGGGGGTTTAGGTAGCGCAAGCTAAAAGGCTGCATCGGGTGGGCGTGTACAACAGGGCTTTGCAAGGGCGCATCTTCGTTTAAGCCTTCCTGGGCGCCCCTTTCGCCCTCACCCAGAAGGGATTGCTCGATAAAATCGAGCAGCTCGAGTACGACGGGAGATGGCTCTAGGATCGTACCCGCTTGAACGTCCATGCAGGTGTAGCTTACGTAGAACACGTCCTTGGCGGCCATGATGCACTGGAGAAACAAAAGCCTGTCGTCTTCTGGAAGGGCTCGCTCCCCGATCCACCTGGAAGATTGGATCAGGTTAAGGCCGGATTCGCCCTCTTGCCTGGGGAAAGCCCCGTCGTCCATCCCGAGCAGGCAAACCACCCGAAACGGAACCGCCCTCAAGGGCACCATGCCGCAAAACGTCACCCCCTTAGAAAGGAGCGGCTGGCGCGCCGAGGAGGCGTGGAGCTCCTCTTCTATCGCCGCACGGACCACGAGCCATGGCATGGGGGCGCTCCTGTCTCCGGCCGGTCCGCTGGCCCCCAAAAGAATAGAAAGCGCTTCTTCGATGGCCTTTTTCGCCTTTTGCTCTGCTTGATCCCGCATGTTTGTCAAAAAAAGGCTCTCTAAGAGGGCTTGAAGGCGCGCGTGCCATTCCTTCGCGCTCAGCTCTTCTAGTGCGGTGTCGTACCAGGTTTTCAGCGTTTCGAAGAATTGCCAGAGCTTGCCCACGGCCTCGGCACCTTCCCCCTCGATGTCCGCGTACGGTACCACCCCCTCGACAACGGCCTCTTCGGTCGCCTGTGAAAGGCCGAGCAACAAGCGGTCCAGCCCGAAGCGCCAGCTGTTGTTTGGGTAGCGGCCGGCCCCCATGCGCTCGCGCGTCGTTTCGTCCAGCCCCCAGCGTACTCCGGCATCCTTAACCCATTTTTGGAGCCTGATGATCTCGCCCTCTGCAAGGCCGAACCGGCGCGCTACGGCTGGGACACCAAGAAGGGCGATCAGCTCGCTCGCGGTCCATCTAGACTCCGGAATCCACAGGACGTACTCGAAGGCCTCCACCATCGGATGAGATGCGATGCGCGGCCGATCGGACACCGAATAAGGAATGGACGACCCCTCAAACACCGCCTTGATGGCGGGAGCATACCGTGTGACGTCCGGCATCATGACGGCGACATCCCTGGGCTCTACATCCTTGAACCGCACCATGATGTCGAGCAGTTGATCGAGCAAAACCTGAACTTCCCTGAGCGGGCCGTGGCAGGCATGAATTTGGACGGAAATGTCTCCTTCGGCCTTGGTTTTACCCTTCGCCTGCTCGTCCGCTTTCATGCGAACAATCCCGGCCTTTAGTCGGCTAAGGGTTGTATCGGCCTTAAGCTGAAGGGGCCTTTCGGGCGCGATGACCTCTGGGCCTTCAGGCTCAAGCTCTTGCATGCAGACCTCTTTGGAGTACATCAACCTTAAAAAGTCGCGCTGCGAACGGCCAAGCGAGGCGAGCAACGGATGGGCCTTCGCTATCAAGGCCTCTGTCACCTCGATAGCCTGCGCCCCGGATTCTTGCGCCTTGGTAGCCATGCTCGAACCCTCGGCCCTGATCGCATCCAGGTATGCTACGCTCGAGTTTTGCATGAAGTAGAGCACGTCTTTCGTGCGTGCGACGGCCTTAAGGAGGAACAGGTGCTGCTTGGGAAGGCTACTCAACCCAAAACACAGGATGCGATCCGGAAGGCAGCCTTGGTTGTCTGCCGCGCATTTTTCCGCCAACCCCAGAAAACGCCGGAATCGCTCGGGCGTATGCTGCCCGCCGTGCGCTTGGACTAGCTCTCGCCATACGAGTGCCTGCCATTTCCAGGGGTCTTCCGGGTCTTTCCCTGCCTCCCAGTCGCTTAGCATCCATGGCCTGTGGACGATGTACTCCTCGAAGGCCGATGCCAGCCTCTCTGCAAGCTGCCAGCGCATGAGCGCCCTTGGCTCTCCTTTGAGGTAGCGTACGATGCGTTCGTCTTTTTCGGCCAGCAAAGGGAGCGCGTCGTAGAGGTACCATTTAAGGTAGGGGGGGTCTAGTGGAGAGAGGGGCTCTTCTTGAAGGGCGTGCCAAGGTAAAGTCGAGGCGTCGGGCATGTCTCCTAGCGCCCTGTGAGCGGCTTGCCATAGGTAGTGGGCGGGTAGCGAGACCTCTAAGTTTGCGCAGACGCCCTCAAGGTCGGCGAGCGTCATCCTAAGCCAGCGCTCTATCCCGGCGTTCGGCACAAGGATCACTTCCGGCACCAAAGAGCGCCCTTTGGCCTGGTGGCCATCCTTTAGATGCCAAGAGAGCGCCCTTGCCAGCTCGTAGAGGTCGCTTCCCAAGATCATGCGGAACATGCTTTCCCCCAGCTTGTGGCCAACGCCTAAAGGGCCGTTTAGTAGTATTCTTCCTCGATTGTATCCTTGAAGTATACCCGAAAAGGCCCGATGAAACCTTTGGGCTAAAAGGCCTTGAGGTCGCAAGGCGGGTTGACAGACTGGGGCAGCGCCTTGTTGACCAGAGGACCTACTCGGCGAACTCGACGCTGACCGACTCCGCCGCGGCGGCCTCGGCATGGGCCACCGGGGAGAAGTTCGCGAACGGTGAGATCAGCTTCAACACGAATAAGAAGCGTTCTGTCCGGACCATTCTCGAGCTTGCCAAACAGCACGGGAAGGCCACCGGGCTGGTTACGACCAAGGCCGTCACGGACGCCACTCCAGCCGCCTTCGGCGCGCACGTGTTCTCGCGCGACTGTCAGAACGAAATCGCCCGCCAGTACCTAAAAGAGACCCGCGTGGATGTCCTTATGGGTGGCGGTGTATCCAAGTTCTCGGCAAAGACGGCCGATGACCCCTTGGAGTGCCCGACCTACGGGGGCGACCTTTTGGGTGAGGCCATCAAGGGAGGGTACGCGCTCGTACGGACGGACGTCCAAATGGAGAAGGCCTTGGGTCAGAACCCCGCAAGGCTGTTAGGCCTGTTCGCTACGGGAAACATGACGAAGGAGTCGGAAAAGGCCGAAGAGAGCGCAGAGCCCTCGCTAGAGGGGATGACAACGGCCGCGCTCAGCATCCTGCAGGACGACCCGGAAGGGTTCTTTTTGCTCGTCGAGGGCGCCCAGATAGACACGACAAACCACGACAACGACTATGCAGGGCAGCTAGGGGAAGTGCTGGCCTTTGAACGAACCTCAAAAGCCGTGCTGGAATGGCTCGAGAAGGACCCCGGCAGGAAGGCCGAGACGCTGTTGATCTTGACATCCTCCCCGGCCTGAAGGCCTTAAGATTCCTACCGCACTCATTGCAGTACACTGCAAGGAGTCTTCGGGGGTTCCTGCTTCGCCGGGGCCGCCCTGCCTGCACTTAAGATGCAGGTAGGGGCTTACATCCCCTCCACAGGCCATGACGGCATGCCCTGCCGCCAGTATGTTCACGGCGGCGTTCACATCGGCATGCGCCGCGTGGCCGCAGTGGACACATTCAAACCGGGATTGGCTGGTGCGGTTTTCCTTTGCCATACGCCCACAGACCGGACAGGTCCGGCTGGTGTTGCGTGGGTTGACCGCCACCACGACCCCGCCACGCCATGCCTGCTTATATTCAAGCTGGCGACGGAACTCGAACCATCCCTGATCGAGGATGGATCGGTTCAGCCCCGCCTTGGCGCGGGTGTTTCTGCCCGGCTGCTCGAGAGTCCCAGCCGCCGACCCGGACATGTTCCGTACCTGCAAATCCTCGATCACGACGCCCGCGTGGTTTTTGCTGAGCGTTGTGGAGAGTTTGTGCAGATGGTCGCGCCGGATGTTGCCAATCCGGGTATGGAGCTTCTGGACACGGGCTTTGGCCTTCATCCAGTTTTTGGAGAACTTCTGTTTGCGGCTCATGGCCCGCTGGTAGCGTGCCAATCGCTGCGCATGGCGCTTCATCGCATCGACAGGGGCGATGATCTCGCCCGTGGACAGGGCGGCGAAATTTGCCACGCCCATATCCACCCCGATGAGGCTTGTGGCAGGGTGGGTGGGTGCATCCGCTTCCCGCTCGGTCTGAATGCTGATGAACCATTTGCAGCACGACTGGCTCACGGTGATGTTCTTTACCGTTCCCAGTACCTCCCGGCTGTTGCGGTAGCGCATCCAGCCGAGTTTGGGCAGGAAGACGCGGTTGTTGGACTGATCGAGCTTGACCTGTTTCGGGTCGGGGTAGCGGAAGCTGTCGCTATGGCCTTTCTTTTTGAAACGCGGGAACGCGGCGCGTTTGGCGAAGAAGTTGGTGTAGGCGCGTTCCAAGTCCTTGAGCGTCTGCTGAAGCGGATGCACGGGGGCATCGGCCAGCCAAGCGGTATCTGCGCTGTTGCGCCACTCGGTGAGCAGCTTACACAGCCCGGCATAGCCCAGCTTCTTCTCACCTTGCTCGTAGCGCTTCTTCTGCAACGCCAGCGCCTTGTTATAGACGAACCGGCATGAGCCAGCGAAGCGGCGCATGTTGCGTTGCTGCTCGCCGTCTGGCCTGAGTTCGTACTTGTAGGCTTGGAGTCTCTGCATGGGTCTAGTATAGTTTGGTCTATGAGCGATGACAACGATATTCGGCACGGAAGGCATTGCATCAAGCTGTGGCGGCGCCCCGATCTCCATCGTGCGCCAGTACATTGAGCAGCAGCAGACACCACACTAAAACCCAAGGACGGCTATGCCGTCCGCGCTTAAGCCCTGAACGGCGGGGCTTGTCGCGCACCGGGTCAACCAAACCGTCGGGCTTGAACGCATCTTTGCCTTCTTCCTTGTTATCATGGGGCTTTCTGTTGCAGGGGCAGACAACCAGCTCAAACCCCCAGGTCAGGAGTTGACCAAGCTCATCATCGCCTCCGGATAGCGCGCGCCGGCGGCAGCGTCGGGTGGAAATACCTCGCCAATCGTCTTCAGGTCGGCAGGGTTGAGGCGGACTTCCAGGGCGCCTAGGTTTTCATCGAGGTATTTGCGGCGCTTGGTGCCCGGAATTGGCACGATGTCTTCGCCCTGTGCCAGTACCCATGCCAGCGCCAGCTGTGAGGGCGTGCAGCCCTTTGCCTTGGCCAGTTCCTTGACCTTTTCCACCAGCTTAAGGTTGCGGACGAAATTCTCTCCCTGAAATCGCGGGCTGTGGGCGCGGTAATCGTCCTCGGCGAAGTCTTCCGGGCGGGTGATCGTGCCGGTGAGAAAGCCGCGGCCCAGCGGCGAGTAGGCCACCAGGCTCACGCCTAATTCACGGCAGGCGGTAAGCATGCCGTTGTACTCGGGGTCGCGCGTCCACAGCGAGTATTCGCTCTGAAGCGCAGCAATCGGGTGTACCTTGTACGCCCGGCCAAGAGTTTCGGCCGAGGCCTCGGAGAGGCCAAGGTAGCGCACCTTGCCGGCCTTCACCAGATCGGCCATCGCGCCTACGGTCTCCTCGATCGGTACGCTCTTGTCGACGCGATGCTGGTAGTAGAGGTCGATGTGGTCCACGCCCAACCGCTTCAGGCTGCTCTCGCAGGCATCGCGTACATAGTCTGGGCGTCCGTTGACGCCACGCATGGCCGGGTTCTTGGAATCGCGTACGATGCCGAACTTGGTGGCCAGAAATACCTGGTCGCGGCGATCGGCGATGGCCTTGCCAACAAGCTGCTCGTTGGTGTACGGGCCGTACATGTCGGCGGTGTCGAGAAAGGTCAGGCCCAAATCGAGGGCGTGGTGGATGGTGGCGATAGACTCGGCATCGTCGCGGGTGCCGTAGAAGTCGCTCATGCCCATGCAGCCTAAACCAATAGCCGAGACATGCGGGCCATTTTTGCCCAGAATGCGCGTTTGCATGGCAATCTCCTTTCGGGGTAAGGATGGACAGCAGGCATACCGCCGTGCCGCTGGTAGCGTCTGCGGCAGGGCTTTCATTCTACCACGGAGGCGCCCGATGCTTGCTCCGGTGGCTCGAGAAATATTTAGAAAACCTGCGCACTACGATCACGGGCAACCCTACCCATCTAGACGGCCAAAGACTACGGCCTGCCGGGGTGCTATCTTGGGCTATCTTGGGGCCTTGCTTCTCGTGAGCACCTCGAGATCATCCCTAACGGCGCCCAGCAGGTCTTTTAGTCCGCTTATGTAAGCGGCGGCAGGCCCCAGCCCATGCAAGGCTTTGGCCATCTCATCCAGGGCCATCATGACGGCCTTAAGGCGGGCTGCTTGGATGGAGAGGAAAACCTCTTCCGGCAGGGTTTCCGATAAGGGAACGCCACTTTGAAGAAGGTCTGTCTGGTCTGCCCCGAAACTACCGTTTTGCATGACTCGCGTCTCCGATCAAGCCCCTTAACCCCTGCTCCAACGTGGCATAGGCGGGAATACCCTCCAGGCTTGCTCCAAGCCTCACCAGGCTTTGGGCCACATGGGGCTTGATACCGACGAGAATGGCACGGGAGCCGAGCAGCTTAAGCGAGGTGATCAGGCGCACAATCTCCGAGATGACCTGGGTGTCCACGTGGGCCAGCCCTGTTAAGTCCAAAAGCACGGCTTTGGATTTTTGGGAGGCCACGTACTCCAAAAGCCGTTCGCTTAAGTCATGCATGCGCATGGAATCAAAACTGCCGAGCAAGGGCGCCATGAGAACCTTGCTCCAGACGGGAATGAGCGGGGTGGACAGCTCCTTTATCGTCTGCTGCTGGGCCTCTACGAGCTCCTTAAGCTTTTCCTGGGCCTCCTTCAGCTCTGTTACGTCCATGCCGGCGTACAGGGCTACCCTTTTCCCTTTGTAGTCTATGGGCCGGTACACGGCCTTGACAAAGCGTTTTGTGCCGCCTTCTTTGGTGTAGGACTTCTCTATAATTTCTTCTTTCGAGACTCCAGAGGAAACAAGCTCGATAGCCTTACGGGTCTTTTCGACGTCCTCCTGCGCTGTTATAGGAATCCAGCCTTTTTCCATCAGCTCTTCTATGCTCCGGCCCGTCATCTGGGAATAGGCCCTGTTAACGAGGTACAGGCGCCCGTCCTCATCGCCGATGGCTACACCAACAGGCACGGTATCCAGTATGGCCTGTATGAGCCTTTCGTTCTCCAAAACAGCAGTCAAGTCCTGAACGTAGCTTATGTAGCGGTCGAGGTTTCCCTGTTCGTCGAATATGGGCTCTGTGGTCAAATAGATCGGAACCCTATGCCCGTCTTTGTGGATATACTCTTTTTTGTAGGCGACTCCAGCCTTCTTTTTCAGCATATCTTCAACGTGCAGCCTCTCCGCGTCTTTATGCTCGTCCGGCGTTAACCTCTCCCAGCCCATCTTGAATACCTCTTCTTTCGAATAGCCCACAAGGCCCGCGTACTGGTCGTTAATGTCAAGCAGCTCCCCGCCTGGCCTCCATTCGCATATTCCCACAGGCGAGAGATTCAAAAGGAGCTCCGCCTTCTCCTTGATGGCTTTGATCTCGGTTATGTCTTTGATGTAAAAGATCACGCAAGGGGAGTCGTCTTCAAGGAAACGGCTAAGCCCATGGTGGAGGATCACGTTAAGTATTCTTCCGTTCCTTGCCCTTAAGACCACCTCGTGACCGAGACAACTCCCGCGGCCTTTTTTAACGATGTCTTCGATCCAGCCTTTGTGCCTTTCTTGGTCTTCAAGGTCTATCCACTCGAACACCCGATCGGCCCGGCCCAGCATTTCCAGCGTGGCCCTGTTGGCCGTTCGGATATGCCCATCTTGCGTGGCCATGACAATGGCATCCGGGCTGAGCTCGACTATGGATTCGTAGAGCGACCTCAGAGTCCCTTCTTTTTCTTCGTGGGCTTGCTTGATGTGACTGATGTCGTCTGCTGAATAAATGATGGCGGTTGGATTACCCGATTCATCCCGGATCAAGGAAGTGCTGATTTTGACCCATACCCTTTTGCCAGCCCTTTCAAACCAGGCCTCAAAATCGGATATCCCCTCTTTTTGGATGGTTTCATCAAGCAGTGCTTGCCTAACCCGGCCACGTTCTTCAATGGGGTAAGCGAGTTCAACGGGTACACCCAAGAGCTCTTCTACGGGCTTTCCTACAAGCTTAACGAAGGCCTTGTTTGCCCAGAGGCGCTTGCCCTGCAAGTCTATGAGCGTTAGGGCGGTAGGTGCGTTGTCCAGCGCCTTTATGCTAATAATTTCGCTTGCAAGCGGTTTTATGGTCAAGAAGCGTAAGGCCTGTTTGTTTTCTTCTTTAGGGCAGCTTAAAGAAAAAGGCTTGACCAAAAACTTCTTGTTCCCAACCTGCAAAGAGCCTTCCTGGATGGCCTTGTTGCCCATAATCACCTCTATAGGCTTGCCCTTGGGATCAAACCCAAGAAGCTCCCTGGCCCTTTCGTTCTCCTCCAGAACGGTTCCATCTGCATCCAGGATGAGCACGCCATCAGGGTTTGAATCCAGAATGCTTCGGTAGCAAACGGTGTCCAGCATGTCTAAAGCCTCCTATGGTTCATTGAAATTCGGCCGAGGGGTTGGTCTCCTTGGTACTCGGTTATTTTTTCTTCAATGGTTGATAGGCGGGACAAACACGTCCCGCTTTTGAAAGGCCTATCCACCGGCCTATCCGCCGGGCCTGGAAAGGCTTGGGTTTCTGCTTGGGCTTCTCCCAACACGCGCTCGAACACGGCACGCATATCCGGGTCATCGAGCATGATCTCGATTAAGGTTTGAGCAATGTTGGGGCTAAAATCTTCAGTATAATCGGTACTCAATTTTGTTCCCTCCTTGCAAGTTTTGGATGTCAACGTCTTCTTGATGGCTTATTGCTACATTACTCTCCACCGGCGTCCAGAAATTGCTCTGGGTGCGCGATGGGCCTTCCCTCCGGGTCGGTGATGAGCGCGGCAAACAAGGGTCGCCCTGGCCGTGCCCTTGACCCCGGGCTAGCTCCTGGACATCGGTCAAACCTTGGCTCGCGTAAGACTCCTTCATAGTTCAGCCTCCTTGGGGTTGCGTTTTTCGATTTCCACGGGCGGTATCGCCGTCGGGCAAGGGTTTTCCCTTGCCGCGCGCGCGTTTCCTGGCCGTTTTATCCTTGTACATCG
>DDYN01000001.1 GCA_002347965.1 Nitrospirae bacterium UBA2233
TTTCCTCTCGCTGGATATTACATTATGATAACTTATTAAGTCCATGAGGCACCCTTATCACAGGTGCCAGCACAGGATCAATTACCTAATTTTAAAATATACCTTCCCCCCCTCGTAGTCAATTCGAGCGCCTTCGCGCTACCTTCCAAAAAACTCTCCCGTTCTAAAAAAAATGCGGGACTTTAAGGCTTGGACCAAGCGAGACCTTGATTTTTCGTCTTGAACAGTGTCAAATGATGGTTAAAGAATCCGAATTGATTTTCCTAATAGGAATCGGCGGGAGGGCTCTCATGGTTTACGTCAGGGATATTCTTAGAAAAAAAGGGAGCGACGTGCGGTCTGTTTCGCCTCGGGCGACAGTCCTTGAGGCGCTCGAAGTCATGGCGGAACATAACGTCGGTGCAGTCTTGGTTTTAGACGAGGGCAAGCTGGCAGGGGTTTTTTCTGAAAGAGACTATGCCCGCAAGGTGATCTTGCAAGGGCGAGCATCGAAGGACACCCTCGTGAGCGAGCTGATGGAAGGGGAGGTTTTCTGCGTGGGCTTAAGCGATGACATCAACACCTGTATGGCGATCATGACGCTTCAAAGAATCCGGCATTTGCCCGTCCTGGATGAGGGCGGTGTTGTCGGGGTCGTAAGCATAGGCGACGTGGTAAAAGAAACCATTTCAGACCAAAAATTTACCATCCGGGAGCTAAAAAAATACATCACTGGAAGCCACGGCCAGGAGGTTGAAGCAGATTAGGGGGATGTACCTTACCTCCTAGTAAACAGCCGGAAGCCGGCTTTTCTTACCGCTTAACCTTCAGCCTCTTTCCGGCGAGCACTCCGACCGTTGCCACGCCGTTTTTTATTGTTTTATTCCTATCCGTGTACCTAGCGAGTGCTTGAGGGCCGATTCAGTAAGCATGCAAGCACCCCTCCCTGAAATACCGGCTGCTCAACGCGTCCTAGCCAGCTTAAAGGTTGTCTCGTTGCAGAAGGAAGACCCATCGGCTAAATCCACGGCCCTCGCCACGACCCGGTACAAGCCAGGAGCGGCTTGCCTGCCCGATGGGGTCTCTCTTAAGTCCCATTTGACCCCAAAAGGTTCTGTTAAATTGGCCAACAAAATATTGATCTCCCACACGTTCGTCGAGCCCTTGAGGATCATGACATCCAGCTCGGCCCGGCCGTCGAAACGATGCACCGGAGAAATGAGGATGCTCGCAGGGGCCGAGCTGACCGTGTCTGGAACTTCCAGTTTGATGCCAGCCCCGTCCTCGTAATCCAGACAGGCTCCTTCTTGAAAAGCAAGGCCTGTAGCCGGCAAGTTCGCGGCAATCAAAAGCAAGCCGATCGCTCGTTGGGCCACCAAAGCAGCCCCCTTGAGCCAAAAATTCCAAGCTTGACTATCTTTTTCGGCCATTCCAGACCCTCCTGTTGTGATTGACGTCCTTAACCCCTACCTTTACCAAAACCTCTACGGTGAGGAGCTTAGTCAGGGCAGGCAAAGCGCTCGCGTTACGGGGCGAACTCTATCTTGTACAGGCGCTGCCATGCAACAAGGCCCGCATCCTGCACGGGAAAAATGAGCCCAGGTGTATCCCCATCATTTTTGTGGGCATGCCAAAGCCAAGAGGGCGTCGTGAAGGCCATGCCCGGTTCCCAGCGGACCGCCTCGGCGTTCTGGACGGCCCCGTCTTCTTCTAGCGCGTCTCCAACGAGCGTGGAGACAGCCGCCCCCTCCACCGCCAAGTCCAGGGCGACAGAGGTGTGGCGGTGGGGCCTTTGGAGATGATGGGGCGGCACCTCGTTGATGAGCGACCAAAGGATGGGCGAAAGTGACTTGGTCGAGCGAAACTCGGGATGGACGGGGATCACGCCGTTTCGGTTCCGCTTGAGCGCGCCTTCTTCTTTGAGCACCCGCTCGAGCGCTTGGCGCATGTCGCGCCCGCTCATGAACACGGGCCGAAAACGGCCTTCCCCCGGCCTTACCCCAAGCCATGCAAGCAAGGGGGCGTCGTGTACCCAGTACAAGACGCCCCCAGCCTCCGCACGATGCTCAAGCCTTTTTCCCCCGGGCAAAACGAACGCATCGCCCTTTTCCCAGGCAACCGTACCGAACGGGGTTTCCGTCGTTCCTTGCCCTTCCACGACGAAGAACAGCTCGGAGGAGGCCTCCGTAAGCGTGGGCAGCATAGAGCCCGGGGCAACAACGGCGAAGTTTACTAAAAGGCACGGGGAAGTCGCAGGGAAGGGCGACCCTAATGGCTTGCTTAGATCGAACGTTTCTACTCTGCTCGGGGCGTCCGGTGCAAACGGGCCAAACGTAGCAAGCGGCATCTTTGGCAGACGGGCGACGACGGCCTTTGTGTATTCCATCAAGTCCGGAGCAACCAAGCTGTTGTGGTAAAAGTCTTGGAGCTGCATAATTTAGGGCCTCTCTTGATACGATACTCTACAAAGATAAGCATAATACTCTTGTATCTATTTCGTAAAGGCCGCGTGTTTTAACCGCCGTTGCGTAATATCGTTAAAAAACCTCCCCTCCTGTATTTTTTGAAAAAGACAACGAGTGCTACAATATAGCAGCATAATGGCTTTCTTGATGGAAGAAAGAGGTTCTAAGTATGGGACTATACTTTGAAGAGTTTCACGAAGGCGACGTGTTCACGACCAACCAACGAACGATCGCCGAGGCCGACGTAGTCTTGTTCGCTGGGCTCTCGGGCGATTACAACGCGTTGCACACTTCCGAGCCGGACGCCCGGTCTACCGTCCACGGCGGCAGGATCGCTCACGGACTTCTCGTCCTTTCGATCGCGACGGGGCTTATGCACCCTTTAGGCCTTCTCGATACGACGGCCGTCGCATTCCTGGGAATCGAGGGCTGGAAATTCCTGAAGGCCGTTAAGCCCGGAGACACCCTCAGGGCCGAGGTGCGTATCGTCAAGAAGAAAGAGAGTCACTCAAGGCCGGATACCGGTATTCTATTCAGAGAGGTGACGGTTCTCAATCAGGAAAACGAGCCTGTCCAAGGGGGCACGTTCGTCACGATGGTCAAGAAACGCCCGGCGAAGGAGTAAAGCATGAGACTAGCCAACAAAACCGCGGTCATTACCGGTGCGGGCAGGGGCCTTGGCGAGGCGTTCGCCATGAAGCTCGCGCAAGAGGGAGCGGATGTCCTGGCCTCCGATATTGACCTTGGCGCGGCAGAGCGCGTGGCCGATGCCATCTCCGGCCTGGGCAGGAAAGGGCTTGCCTTCCAAGCCGACGTGCGGAACAAACAAGGCGTCCAGGCGATGGCCGCCTACGCGATCCAGGAACTCGGCAAGGTGGACATTCTCGTGAACAACGCCGGGACGTTCCGGGACAACCTGCTCGAGAACATCTCCGAGGAAGACTGGGACCTTGTCCTGGATACCAACTTAAAGGGCGCTTTCCTCTGCTCCCAGGCGTTTGCCCCTCACATGAAGGCGCGAAGGTACGGTAAGATCGTCAACATCTCCTCGAGGGCCTTTATGGGCAACGTCGGACAGGCCAACTACTCGGCCTCGAAGGGCGGGGTCGTGAGCCTTACGAGAACGCTCGGGCTCGAGCTCGCCCGCTACGGGATCAACGTCAACTGCGTTGCGCCCGGGCTGATTGATACGGACCTTACCCGAAGGATGAAGCAAGAGATCAAAGAGCTTATGGTCGTATCCACCCCGATCCAGCGGATCGGCCAGCCCGAAGAGGTCGCCAACGCCGTACTCTTTTTTGCATCCGACGAGGCATCGTTCGTCGTCGGGCAAACGCTTCTGGTGTGCGGGGGCCGAAGCGTAGGCATGCTGCTGGCAAAGCCAAAAAAGGCCTGAGCCAAGAAGCCCGAGGGTTATGCCTCGAGGCCTTTGGGTTACGCGCCTGTTCGCTGGTTTAACCCCTCAAGCCCGCGAACCACGGCCTCGGCCTCTTGGACGATCCCGTCGATGAGCTCCTTGACGGTTTTGACCCTGGAAATAAGGCCTACGACCTGCCCCAAGGGAATGAGCCCTTCTTCAACTTCGCCCCCCTGCCATGCGGTAAGGCTTTTTTCGCCGGCAATCAAAGGGATGAGCTCTTCAAAGGATGCCCCTTTCTGCTCCATCTCGTACACGCGAATGGCAAGGCTGGTCTTCAAGACCCTCTCCATCGAGCGGATAGAACGCAGGACAGGAACAGTGTCGGTAGCCTGAGCCCGGACGATGGCCTCTTTGATGTTGTGATGGATTTGGCACTCCTCGGTCGCCATGAACGCCGTCCCCATGATGACACCGGATGCCCCGAGCGCCAGGGCCGCGACAAGCCCCCTTCCATCGCCTATCCCGCCGCCTGCCAACACGGGGACGTTCAGCGCATCGGCGGCAAGCGGAACCTGAATGAGCGTGGTGGTTTCGTCCATGGGCGGGGCACCGCCGCACTCATACCCGATGACACCCACGATGTCGGCCCCCAAGCTCTCCGCCTTCTTGGCGTCCTTTATCCTGGCCACCTTGTGGATTAGGGTGATACCGCCGTCTTTGATCTGCTTTACGTATTCTTCGGGGCTCCTGCCGGAGGTCTCGATCGCGCGGACCCCTTCTTCGACACAAACCTCGATGAGTTCTTGGTTGTTCGGCGGCCTGAGCGCGGGGAACAGGTTAATGTTGACGCCGAAAGGCTTTTTTGTGAGGCTCTTGATCTTCTGGATTTCGCGTTGAAGGCTTTTCCTGTCGGGAAACATGTTTGAGGCGAGAATGCCCAAACCGCCCGCCTCGGATACGGCGGCAACGAGGGTTGCCTCGGAGACCCACATCATCCCCCCGCAGAGAATGGGGTGTTCGATCCCGAGCATTTTTGTCGCTTTCGTGTGGAACATACCTGACCTCCTTAACCTTAATCGGTACTCCTGGGCATTCATGCAAATATCATACGAAGGAAAACGTCTGAATTTAAGGGGCAGTTCTAATGCTGGCGTGCTAAAAGAGTGGGAACGCGCCATAGGTGCAGCTAAGCGGGGATAATTATACCACTTTCAGCCCTGCAGTACAATTTCGAGCATTTTGTCGCCTTAAGCGGCACCCGCGAGATGCAGAACTGGCACTCCTTGGTCGGCTGAGCCTTGGCCGACGCCATTTTTAGGCGGTTTACCCGTTTAGCCAGTGGAACTACAACAAAAGGCTTCCTGCCGCGTAGAGGGCATCCATGCCCCCGCAGCGATGAAAGCAGGCAGCCGTCTTTTGGCCTAACAGGCGCTGCATCTTGACCTTGCTCACGAGGTCGTTGGTGCTCCGGCGTATACGGGCGAACCGGACATTTCGGCAAGGCCGTGCCGTAAAATTAATGCTATCATGTTTTATGGTACGACATTTTTTGATGTCGATCAGGGGCCACGATGAGGATAGTAACGCCCAAAAACGCGAAACTCAAGACGGGGTCTCGATCGTATGTCTGCTGTCTATGCGCAAGCATAGCTAGAATTTGGGCACCGAAGGCAAAACGTTTCCATTTTGAAGAATGCCTTTTTATCCCTTGCTTTTGGTTGTGCTTTTGACGTACGCTATCTTCCAAGCGTGCATACCTAATGGAGGGTCCGGATGGCGGACTTCGATTGTGCGATCATAGGCTCCGGGACGGCGGGAGGGGTGCTTGCCCACTTTCTCACGGAAGGCGGGCTCAAGTGCCTGCTGCTTGAAGCAGGGCAGGAGTATAACGTCCAAACCTATCCCGATAGCGAGTTGGAGGGGACCTCCGAGCTGTACTGGAACGGGGGGATGGACTTAAGCCAAGACGGCCGCCTCGTGCTTTTAAGGGCCAAGTGCGTGGGCGGAGGCTCGGTTATCAACCAATGCCTTCTGGACAGGTTCGACCAGCCCGCTTTTTCAACCTGGAAGAACGCTAGCGGGGTGTCTTTCTTTAGCGAAGAGGCCATGGCCCCGCATTACGAGTCTATTGAATCCAAGCTTTCCATTCAAAAAATTCCACGGGAGCACTTCAACAAGAACGCCGAGATCTTTGTCCGTGGGTTCGAAGCGTTGGGGTTTGGCTGGATGCCGCTAACGCGAGGTCAGACAGACTGTGCCCTGGAGCTGGGCAACGACTGTATCGGATGCCTGAACGGCTGCCATCGAGACTCCAAGCAGAGCATCCCAGTAGTCTTCCTCCCCAAAGCTACGGGAAGGGGGCTCGAAGTACGCCCCGGCTGTTTCGTGGAACGGGTGGTTCCAGAAGAACCACAGGTTCGTTTGCTGACCAAAGGCCAAGGGGGGCGCGCAGAGATCACGGCGAAGGCCTGCGTCCTGGCAGCGGGCGCATTGGGGAGTACCCAGCTTCTCTTGGCCTCAGGGCTTAAAAAAGACCTTCCTTACCTCGGACAGGGGTTCTTCTGCCATCCCCAGACGATGATCTTTGGGGCCTTCGAAGAGGACGTGTGCGCCTTTAGGGGGGCCTTTCAAGCCGCAAAGTCCTCGGATGCCCGCCTTCGGGCTATGGGGCTGAAGTTCGAGAACGTCTTTGCCCCGCCCGCTTCCATTGCCATGCTTATCCCAGGGTTCGGAAAAAAACATCAAGGCTGGATGCGCCGCTTCAAAAAGCTTGCCTGCATGGAGGTGGCCATCCAAGACAAGAGCGCAGGCAGGCTCGAGCTCAAAAAAGACGGTACGCTAAGCATTTTCAAGACGCTCGACCAAAGAGACAAAAAAAGGCTGGAAGAAGGCAAGAGCATCGCAAAAAGGGCGCTTATTGCTGGCGGGGCCAAGGAGGTTTTTGCCTCTAAGCTCGTCCTTGGGCTGCATTTGATGGGGGGGTGCGCCATGGGCCGGGATCGGTCCAGGTCTGTCGTTGACGAGCAATTCCGGGTCAACGGGGTTCAAAACCTCTTTATCGCCGACTCGAGCATCTTTCCGGCCGCTCCCGGGATCAACCCCGCACTCACGATCATGGCGCTCGCCCACAGGGCGAGCCAAACGTTGCTCGAAAAGAGGGTTTAGTAAGACATGGCAGGCGGCATGCTGTCAAACAGGGAGCTTAAGGGCCTTGTAAAGTTGGGGGAGGCGCTTATTCCAAAGAATTCTCCGTTCCCATCGTTTAGCGAGACGGGCTGCGTCGCGCTTGCGGACATAGCTCTCAAGGGCCTCCCATCCAAGGACCTGCGCGACCTTAAGGCCTTCCTTCGGGTTGTTTCCTTCTTCCACAAAGGGTTGGTTCTTTTGGCGCTAAAACTCTTGGAGGCCGCTCCCGTCGCGGACCTGCGAAAAGCCAGCCTAGGAGTCAAGGCCTTGGCGATGTCGTTGTACTACTCCGGCAAAGCCTCCCCGGGGTATAGGGGGCCAAGCCCCTTAGAGCTCATCGGCTACCGGATCAACCGCGTTCCACTCTAGACCATGACACGTCCGGCCTATTCCGGATTGCTAGTGTTTCTTCTGGGCGTTTGGGCGTTTGGCTGCTCATCTGCTCGGGGCGGGCTGTTTAA
Organism: Nitrospirae bacterium UBA2233; assembly: GCA_002347965.1. Taxonomy (GTDB): domain Bacteria; phylum UBA2233; class UBA2233; order UBA2233; family UBA2233; genus UBA2233. The sequence goes on from DDYN01000001.1 coordinate 7,452, forward strand.
AGAGCGCGTCAGCCTTCGCATCCAACACCAAAACCCGCTTCCCTCCAAAGATGCACGCACGCTCCTGGCTGGCGCGGCCAAGGTAGACATAACCCCGTCTCCTGGGATGCCGCTTGCAGGCTACTCCACGCTCGCAAAAAGGGCCATCGGCTTCAGGACCCGTTTGTACGCCAGGGCGCTCTACCTAAAGCCCAAGGAAGGCCCTCCGATTGCCATAGTCGCCCTGGATCTGCTTTCAGGGTCGGAACTCTTGCAGCGCAGAGTTGCCGAGATCGTGGCCAAAAAAACAGACGTAGGGGTCGAGGGCTTGTGTCTGGCTGGCACGCATACACACTCAGGCCCTGGCAACTATTTTGGGAGCGTGTTTTATAATAGGTTTGGTTCGAACTTGGCAGGGTTCGACCCTAAATTTTTCGACTTCCTGGCTCAAAGGGTGGCAAACGCCGTCGTTTCGGCTTACGAATCGAGGCGGCCAGCCAGGGTTGCCACCGGGAAGCTCGCAGTGTGGGGGTTCACTAGGAACCGGAGCATGGAGGCCTACCTTGCCAACCAAAACATGCCCAAGCTAGCAAGCCGGGACGTTCACAGGGCCGTCAACCCCTGGCTTTGGATGGTCAGGGTGGACGGGTTGAGCCAAGGCGGGGCCTACGAGCCGCTTGCGGCGTTGAGCAGCTTTTCTATCCACGGAACGGCCGTTCCGCCCAAGAATGCGCTGTACAGCGCGGATGTGTTCGCCTACATCGAGCGCGAGCTCGAAGGACAAATCGAGACTGAGGCGGGCAGGCCGTTTGTCCACCTCGTCGTGAACGGGACGCACGCCGACAACTCCCCCGATTACGCCCCCAAGACGCAGGGCTTCCTAGAGGCCAGGAGGATCGGGGTTGGGGTCGGCAAAAAGGCGCTTTCCCTGTTCCGTCGGCTCGAAAAAGGCCTTAGGCAGGACGTTCCGGTTCGCTCTTTGGCGGTAGAGCTCGATCTATTCAAGGAGCGCTGCGTGGAGGACGTCTGCTTGTGCCCCAGGCCTGTCGTAGGGGCGACGCTGATGGCCGGCGCCGAGGACGGCCAGCCGCCCGTCATCCATGCGCTGTGGCCCTTTAAGGAAGGCTCTAGGCGCTTGCTCTTCAAGCATTCTTGCCAGGGCCGAAAGCTCCATGCCCTAGGGCCACTCCAACCTCTTTTGTTGCCAAAGAGCGATTTCCCGCATTTGGCCTTTCTTCAAGTGCTTCAGGTAGGCGACCTCTCGATGCTCGCCGTTCCGTTCGAGGTAAGCCTTGAGATGGGAAGGCGAATCGTCCGGGCCGCTTCCAAAGGCGCACCGCAGGCCGTCGAGCCCATCGTTATTAGCTGTGCAAACGGCTATTTTGGGTATCTGACGACGCCAGAGGAGTATTCCATGCAGCACTACGAGGGCGGGCATACGCTATACGGAAAGATGAGCGGGCCTTTTGTGGCGCTCAAGATGGCGGGGCTCCTGGAGCGCTTGGGTGATGAAGCCGCTCAAAGCGACATCCCTGAAAGCTGGAGCTACCAAAACTACCTCTCGAGGTTTTTGCCGCCCGAGAGAGACTATACAGGGGAAAGGCGTGCGGCGGGCGCTCCCATCTACAAGCCGTCAAAAAAGAACCAGGAGGCGTTCTTTGCCTTTCGCTGGTACGATGTTCCGCCTAGCGTCATCCGTTTTCACGAGCCCTTGGTTTTGATCGAGGCCGAAGGCCGGGATGGAGCCTGGAGCATTTTGCGAATCAAAGGCATCCCTCAAAACGACAAAGGGTACGACATCTCCGTGGCCTATCTTGGTAAGAGCGACAACGAGGGCATGGGGCTTTACGAAGCCAAGTGGTACAACCCTTTAAGTCTTGCCGGAAGCCGGTATCGCTTTGTGATCTTGCCCAGGGAGGGCCAGCCCGTATTTTTCTCGCAGGCCTTTTCGCAGGTAGAAGGCTCTCGTTCGGAGCATGTCTTTTCCGATTTATATAGGAGTGAGTAGGCAATGACCAAAAAGAACGCCTTGGCAGGATTGTCGGGAATTGTCGGCCTGCTTGCGCTCTACCTTTTCTTTTGGCCCGTGCCCGTGGACCCTGCCGCCTGGAGCCCGCCCGTCGCCCCCAAGCTCGAGGGTGTTTTTGCCCCCAACAGCCAACTTTCCGCAGTCGAGCGTTTGGGCGGAGGAGTGTGCCTTGCCCCGGAAGATATGGCCTTCGACGCTCAAAGGCGCATCTACACGGGCTGCCAAGACGGCCGAATCGTCCGGATGAGCCCTTCTGGAGGCCGGCCGGAAGTCTTTGTCGACACAAATGGCCGGCCGCTCGGGCTCGCCTTTGATGCGCTGGGGAACCTGCTTGTGGCCGATGCCTATAAAGGGCTTCTTTCTGTAAACCCGGCCGGTGCCGTCACGGTCCTCAGCACCCAAGCGGGCGGTGTTCCTTTTAAGCTGACCGACGGCATGGACATTGCAAGCGACGGGCAGGTCTATTTTAGCGATGCTTCCTCCAAGTTCTCGCTCGATCGCTACAGGCTCGATTTGCTCGAACACAGGCCCAACGGGCGCTTGCTCGTGTATGACCCAAGAACAAAAGAAACAAGAACAATTTTAAGCGGCCTTTATTTTGCGAACGGCGTGGCGATCGGCCCGAACGGCGCCTTTGTCCTGGTCGTCGAAACCGGCAAGTACAGGGTCAGGCGCCTTTGGCTCAAAGGCCCGAAGCAAGGCACGTCCGAGGTGTTCGTCGAGAACTTGCCTGGCCTCCCGGATGGGATTTCCTCCAACGGGAGGGGCACGTTCTGGCTTGCGCTCGCCACGCCCAGGGATCGAAAGCTAGATCAGATGCTGCCCCGCCCGTTCCTAAGGAAGGTTATCGTGCGCCTTCCCCGGGCGTTCCTCCCCGGTCCCAAGGACTACGGGTTCGTTCTGGGGCTGGATACGGCGGGCCTGGTCGTTCAAAACCTCCAAGACCCATCCGGCGGGTATGCTCAGGTTACGAGCGTCAGGGAATACCAAGGGATGCTCTACTTGGGCTCGCTTTCCGAGGACGCCACCGGCCGGCTGGCGGCCCCTTCCTACTGAAAGAAGGTCCGGGATGCCAGTCTATGCCGCGTACAAGGAAGCCTTCGTAGGCGTCCCAAAGCCCTTCGCATTCCTGAATTTGGAGCTTTTTGAGGAGAACATACAAGCCGTCCTTAAGCGTGCGGGATCAAAAACCATCCGGGTGGCCTCAAAGTCTATCCGATGCGTCCCTATTCTTAAAAGAATCTTTGCCTCAAGCCCAAGATTCAAGGGCATCTTAGGCTACAGCCCAAAAGAGGCGCTTTTTTTAAGCGAAAAAGGGTTCGATGATATCGTGATCGGCTATCCGACGATGCAGCCGGCCCTTATTCGGCCGCTCCTTAAAGAGATTGCCCGGGGCAAGCGGATCACATTCATGGTGGACCTCTTTGAGCATGCAGTCCTTTTGAATGCCCTAGCAAAAGACTTGGGCGTTCAAGCGGGTGTTTGCCTGGATGTCGACATGTCCTACGTCTTGCTTGGAAGGCACTTGGGGGCTTGGCGCTCCAGCCTTTCGAGCAAGGAGCAAATCGCCTCGTTTGTCCAAAGGATGCTCGAGCTCCCGTTCGTCCGGATCGACGGGCTCATGGGCTACGAGGCTCAGATCGCGGGCGTTCCGGACCGGCTCGAAGGCCGGCACTTCAAGAACTTGCTTGTCAGACTCTTGAAGGCGCTCTCGAAGCCCGACGTGGCAAGAAGGCGCAGTGACGCCGTGGACGTGATGGTCCAAAGGGGGATCGCGCCCGGGTTCGTCAACGCTGGCGGGACGGGCAGCCTCGAGAGCTCCGCGGCCGAGGACTGGGTGAGCGAAGTCACGGCGGGTTCCGGGTTTTACGGGCCCCATCTGTTCAATGCCTACAGAGGGTTTAGCCCCAAGCCGGCGCTTGGCTTTGGGCTGGAGGTCGCAAGGAACCCTCGGCCGGGAGTATACACCCTATCGGGAGGGGGCTACGTCGCTTCCGGACCTCCAGGATGGGAAAAAATACCAAAGCCTTACCTTCCAAGGGGTGTTCGGCTTTCTGCTACCGAGGGGGCTGGGGAGGTGCAGACCCCTGTATTTTACAAGGGTAAAGAGAGGCTCTCTTTGGGCGATCCGGTGTTCTTCGGGCATGCCAAGGCTGGAGAGCTCTTAGAGCACTTCAACACGCTCTACCTCGTCTCGAGCGGTAGGGTCGTGGACGAGGTTCCCACCTACAGGGGCGAGGGGCAAGCGTTTCTCTAGGCCCCCAAGCCTTCTGGCGTAGAGCCTCCGCTACCGTGGCCATCTTTTTCAACCTGCATGCGTTCATTGGTCAGGCCCTTGGGCTCGTAGGCGTACCGACGCCTTTCTTCTACGAAGAACTCCTGCGTGTTTTGGTGGACGAAGCGGATGAATGCGAAAGGCGCCTCAGCTCGGGTTTGTCGAGAAGGCCATCTTGATCGGCAAGCAAGTCAAAAGACCGATCAGGCTTCTCTGGGCTGGCTTACTCACGAACTGGTTTTTCCTGGGTGCTTTGGTCTAAGCTCTACGGTAGGACAAAAGCCTAGCCCGAACAAAACGCGCAACAAGGAGTGGAAATGAACGAGAAAAGGCCCTTTCTTGCCGTTACGATGGGCGACCCCGCGGGTGTTGGGCCCGAGATCGTGCTGAAGGCGCTTTCAAGGCCGAGCCCATACGAGGTAGCGAGGCCCTTTGTTATAGGCGATTTGGACGTGCTCGAGCGCGTGGCCCCGGTCGTAGGGTTTCAAGGCAGGATGCATCTGGTCTTAGGGCCAAAAGATTTTCAGGACGGCGTGCTCAACGTCCTTTCGCTTGGGCTGACGAATAAAGACTATCTCTTCGGCAAGGTGCAGGCCAAATGCGGGCGGGCGGCGCTCGGCTACATTAAGAAAGCGATCGCGTTGGCCATGGACGGCGAGGTAGGCGGGATTGTGACCGCCCCGATCAACAAGGAGGCGCTCCAGTTGGCCGGCTGTCCTCATCCGGGCCATACGGAGCTCTTGGCGGAGCTGACGGGCGCCAAGGAGTTTGGCATGATGCTTGCCGGCAAAGAGCTACGGGCGATTCACCTCTCCACGCACGTCTCGCTCAAGGAGGCGATCGAATTGGTTAAAAAAGAGCGTGTGTTGGCCATGATCCGGCTAGCCAACCGAGCGATGTTAGGTTTTGGCATCCACGCCCCAAAGATCGCCGTGGCCGGCCTCAACCCGCATGCGGGCGAGGCGGGGATGTTTGGCCTTGAGGAGCGCGAGGAAATCCTGCCCGCGATCCTCAAGGCCAAAGATGAAGGAATATTGGCCGAGGGCCCCTTCCCGCCGGATACGGTCCTGTTGCACGTCAAGGAAGGCCTGTTCGACATCGCCCTTTGCCTCTACCACGACCAGGGCCACATCGCGCTGAAGCTGTACGATTTTAAAGGGTTCGTGAACGTAACCGTGGGGCTTCCGATCGTTCGAACCTCCGTAGACCACGGGACCGCGTTCGACAAGGCGGGGAAGGGGGTTGCCGACGATGCGAATTTGCTCCTGGCCGTTGAATTGGCCGCCAAAATGGCGTCCGTGAGGCGCCAAGACCCATCAAGCAAACAATAGCCCAGGCAGGCGCCTTTTTAGGCCTATATCCTAGGAATTGACGAACAAAAGACGGCGCCCGGATGGCGGGTTTCGCTTCCGGGCGCTTCTTACAAAGAGCAGGCCAGCCTTATCAGGCCTCGTAGGCGTAACTGTAGCTTGGCGAGGCCACCCTTCCGTTCTCGACGATAATGTAATCCCTCTCGATCGGCTCTCCCTTGAAGAACGCCTCGAGACACATGCGAATGCCAGAAGCGTACCGGGCTTGGGCCTCGAGCGTCGTACCCGAGTAGTGCGTCGTCATCGCGTGGTTTGGCATGGAACGCCACGGGTGGTCCTTGGGCGCGGGCTGGGGGTACCACACATCGCCCGCGTAGCCGGCAAGATGTCCTGCGTTAAGCGCCGAGACGAGCGCATCGGTGTCTACGATCCGGCCGCGGGCCGTGTTGACGAGGTAGGCCCCTTTCTTCATGGCAAACAAGCGCTCTTTGTTGAACAGCCTGTCTGTTTTGGGCGTGAGCGGGCAGTTGATCGAGACGATGTCCGAGCAACAAAGGAGCTGTTCAAGCGGCAGGTAGCGAGCCCCAAAGGTTGCCTCTTCGGCACCCGTTGCGCGTCTAAAATCATAGTAAAAAAGTTTAACATCGAAGGGCTTGAGCCTCATGGCGACCCGTTGCCCGATTCTTCCGAACCCGACGATCCCTACCGTCTTGTCTTCGATGTCATGCGCCCTGGAAGCGATGGCCGCGATGTCCCAACCGCCCTCCACGACGTTTTTGTAGGCGGGCACGAAGTTCCGGGCTAGCACAAGGATCTGCATCACGACGTGCTCGGCGACGCTTACGACGTTGGAGCCGGTGATTTCCGCGACCGTAATGCCCTTTTCGGCTGCGGCCTTCAGGTCAACATGGTCCGAGCCGACGCCCGCCGTGAGGATCAGCTTAAGGTTCTTTGCCTTTTCGATCCGCTCTTTCGTGATGTAAGCGGGCCAAAAAGGCGTAGTGATGGCGACATCGGCCGTGAGAAGCGCATCGTCCAGCGTCTTTTCTTTGTCGGACATAACGACGTACTCATGGCCCTTGCCCTCCAAGAACTCCCTAAGGCCAAGCTCATTCTCTGCGCAGCCTAGCAATCCCGGGTTTTCCTTGGCCGTTTTTTCTCCAGCAGGGTAAAGTACCGCGACGATTTTCATGGGGCCTCCTCATGGATTATTCGAGTACCGCATGTAGCATGGCAAACCTACCCATATCTTAGCACCCGCGTTTCTTTGTACAACACCTAATAGGAGGGGTACAATTGCTACTGCACAAGGACTACTAAAGAGCCGATGGATATGAAGAACCGCCTGAAGGCGCTCTTGGCCCCCCTTTTGTCATTCCGTATGCGGATCTTTGCGCTCGTTTTGCTTGGAATACTGCTGCCCTTGGCCATTTTGGGGCTTAGTGTCATTCGGGCCACGCGCAACGAGCTCGGCAAGGTCCAAGGGCATGTTTGGGGCAAAACAGAGGAAGCGCTTGTTCTGTTCGTCCAGGAGCAAAACCGAGCCTCCACAAGGCTCATGGAGTTTAAACTGCGCGCCTGGTACGAGCAGCTCAAGCCGCTTTCCGCGCTTGCCGGCGACATCCTTGAGCATCCCCGGAAGTACCAAGGCTCCCCGCTCACAAAGAGCCCTCTTGGCTTTCGGTTTTTAAACTTGGGCCAGGAAAGAGGTTCGTTGCTGTACCCAGAAAGCCCGATGAACCTTCTGGACGTCGACCGTTTTTCTAAGCTTTCCTACCTGGCCCCCGTTTTAAGGGGCATCTATGACCCAAGAGAGATGATTTCGGCCTATGTCGTGGTAAAGAATCGGGCGTACCTTGATTTTCCACCCATCGACTACACAAAGCTCGTCCAGGAAGGAAAGCTTAACCTCGGATCGCTCAAAGACCCTTTCCATGGGTTTTCGGGTTGGTCCCCAGATCAAAAGGCCATGCTTACCGATATATACTTTGACTTATACGGGAACGGCAAGATCACGACGTTCATGGTTCCAATCCGCCACAATGGGGAGTTGGCGGGTATAGCCGCGTTGGATGTTTATCCTGACCGGCTGGTCGCGCTTTGTGGGGCGACTTATTTGGTAGACCCTAGCGGTAGTGCATCTCCAGAGGGTTTTCTTAGCGGAGGGCCGAAGGGTACGCCCGCCTTGCAACTTCACGAGGGTGTTTGGAGATTGGGCGAAAGGCTCGTTGCTGCTTCCAGGCTATCCGGGTTGGCGCAAGGCTGGTGGGTCGTCACCGAGCAAGACTTAAAAGGCCTCAGGGCGTCCTTATTCCGTGGGTTTGGACTGAATGCGTCGGTAGGCAAGCTTCTTAAGGTAATTGCCCTCATCGTGGCCCTTGCGTTTCCTTTGGCCCTTCTCGCCGCGTGGGTCGTGGCATCGGGCGTTCTCCGGGCATTTGGGAGGATTCGGGAAAACCTTGAGCTGTTGGGAAGCAATAAATTTGCAGACGTCAGGCCCCCTAAAGGCAGATGGAACCTTCGTGACGAGCTATGGCGTCTCGAAGAGGCGACGTACGCGACGGCTAGGCTTGTTTCTTACCAAATGCGGGAACTCGAGAGGCTTTCCGACCTCGATCCCTTAACCCGCCTGTTCAACAGAAGGCCGCTGTACAGGATTGCCGATACCGACCAGCGCAAAGGGTCTTTGTTGCTCATTGACGCGGATCACTTTAAGCAGGTGAACGACTCTCACGGGCATGACGCGGGGGATGCCGTCCTTCAGGCCATCGCCAACACGGTACGGGGGAATATCCGTGATGTTGATATGGCCGTCCGGTGGGGCGGGGAAGAGGTTTTGGTGTACCTACCAAACACGGAAATCTTTGAAGCGGCGTTGGTTGCAGAGCGCCTAAGGAGGTCAATCGCGGCGCTATGCCCAAGGGGGATTCTTGTTACCGTGAGCATTGGCGTTGTATACGGCCTCCTCTCTGACAAAACATTGAAGGCGGCCGATACGCAGCTTTACTCGGCTAAAGAAAGAGGGCGCAACCGGGTCTTCATCCAAGGGTACGGGGAAGAGCTTCCTTTGGAGGAAGTTCTTCCCCATCTTATGCAAACCAAAGAGCCGTCAAGTTCCCAAAAAGGCTTTATGGTCCCGCTCCGGCTAGCCTTTGCCCTTAGTTTTCTTGACAAGCACACGCGACGTGAGGGATTCCTAGTGAAGCTTCTCCCCGTTGTCGACCCTAAGGGTACCGAAAGTGCTCCGAAAGGAACCGTTCGGGTATGCTTGACCGACACCAAGGGCGACTCAATTAATCCACGAGAGCTTGAGGGGGTGATGAAGCGATGGAAGCAATTGCTTCAAGAAGTGGGCTTGACCCAGCCGAAACCAAGCGACCCTCTGGTGATAGGCCTAAGCCGAGAAGATGGGCCTGAATGACCTTTCCTTTGCCCGTAGGAACGCTTCTCATTCTCGTCTCCACGGTACTCTGGGGCTCGACGTTCGTCGTCATCAAAGGCGCCCTTGGCCAAGCAGACCCGTTGGAGCTGGTTTTTTTTCGTTCGGCGATCGCTGTGCTGGTGGCAGCCCCTTTCTTACGCTGGACAGACTCTAAGGCCTTGCGTGCGGGGCTGGAGCTGGGCGTTTGGATGGGGATGGGGCATATCCTGCAGACAGTCGGGCTCATGCACACGACAACCAACAAAAGCGCGTTTCTCACGGCGCTATACGTCCTTTTTGTGCCCATAATGAACGCGCTGTGGGGCAAAAAGGTCTCCGTCGCCGTATGGTGTTGCGCCGGCCTGGCACTCCTAGGAACGGGGCTTTTGGCCTACGAGCACGCGCCGCCAAACAGGGGGGATGTGCTTACCATCCTGAGCGCAATAATGTATGCGATGTACATGGTGCGGATGGAAACCCTTTGCCATGCTGGGCGCAGTATAGACCTGGCAGGGTTTCAGGCGCTCGGGGCGGCCTTGTGTACGCTAGCTTTTGGGTTGCGCGTGGCGCCTTCTTTGACGAGCGTCCCCTGGGGCGCATCTTTGTACCTAGGCGTCGTAATCGGGCTTGGATGCGTTCTGCTTCAAACCGAAGGCCAAAAACATGTTCCTGCGGCAAAAGCGGCCGTCCTTTTCGCCGCAGAGCCCGTTTGGGCGAGCATGTTTGCTTACGCCTTTCAAGGCGAGAGGCTTGGGGAGCGTGGTCTTCTTGGCGCTTTTTTGATTGTCTTTGCCGTTGCGCTCGTAGGGGTCTTGAGCTCCAAAAAGTCCCCGCCTGCGGCCTGCGGGGATCGATCTGCGCCTATTGTTCTTTGACCCAACCCTTCGAGCGAGCGACCGCGTCAAGCCATCCGGCATAGCGACCATCGGCCGGCTTAGCAGCGGATGCGGGGCGAACGATGGTTTCTTCGAAGGGAAGCGCCTTGATCGCATCCAAGTCTTTCCAAACGCCCTCGGCTAGACCGGCGCCTAGCGCGGCGCCAAGGCAGGTGACCTCGAAGGTGTGCGCAAGGACGAGCTCGGTGAACGAAATATCCGCGCAGGTTTGCATCAACACGGGGCTCCGTGTCCCGCCTCCGTCGGCTTTAAGCCTTTGAGGGCGTTGGCCTAAATCCTTGGTCATCGCCTCTAGAACATCACGGCATTGGAATGCGATTGCCTCGAGCGCGGCCCGCGCGACGTGGGCCTTGGTCGTATGGCCGCTCATGCCCACGATCGTCCCCCTTGCGGTCGCATCCCAGTGCGGCGCGTAGAGACCGGAGAACGCGGGGACAAAGTAAGTTCCCCCGGAGTCAGGAACGCTGTTGGCCAGCCTGTCGATTTCTTGGACGCTTTTCACGATGCCTAGGTTGTCCTTGAGCCAGCCGAGGAGTGCTCCGGTGATGGCGATCGGTCCTTCAAGGGCGTAGGTTGCCTGACCAGAGTCCAGCGTACAGGCAACCGTAGGGATCAGCCCGTTTTGCGAACGCACGGGGGCTTGGCCGACGTTGACAAGGATAAAATTGCCCGTACCGAACGTGTTCTTCGCCTCTCCGGGCTTAAAGCACCGCTGGCCGAACAGCGCGGCCTGCTGATCCCCCAGGACGCAGGCGATTGGAATGGACCCAGAGGCCCCGAAAGGACGCATGTCCACCTCTCCGAACGTCCCTAGGGACGGCCGAATACTCGGGAGCGCCTCTACGGGTATTCCAAAAATCTCGAGCATGCGAGGGTCCCATTCTCTAGTTTCAAGGTTCATCAGCATCGTTCGTGAAGCGTTTGTCGGTTCTGTCAGGAAGTGCCCGGTCAGATGCCAGACTAGCCAGCTGTCCACGGTGCCGAGGCAAAGCCTGCCATGGGTCAGCGCCTCCTGAACGGCCGGGATATGTTGATTTAGCCAGGCCATCTTGGTCGCGGAGAAGTAGGGGTTCAAGGGGAGCCCCGTCGCTTCTTCGATCGTTTGGGCCGTCCCGTCTGCTTTGAGCCTTTGGCATGCTCCGGCTGTTCGGGTGTCTTGCCAAACGATCGCGTTGTGCAAAGGCTTTCCTGTTTTTGTATCCCAGGAAAGCACCGTTTCGCGCTGGTTCGTCAACCCGATTGCGGCGAGCTTGAAGTCGAAACCCTTAAGGCAGGCCCTAATGACGGCACGGACGTTGGAAAGGAGCTCTTTAGGGTCGTGCTCGACCCATCCAGGGCTTGGGTAGAATTGACGGTGTCGCTTGTAGGCCTGCCTTACGATACGCCCTTGGGTATCGAACACGATAAAGCGGCTGCCAGTCGTGCCCTGATCGAGGGCCCCTAGGTAGGCGCCTTCGCTCATACCCCCTCCAAGACTGCGTCCATGCGCGCGGCATAGGTCCTGTATGCGCTCGCCTGGGCTTGGAGCGCTTGGGGGGGCATGCCGAGCTCCTTTTGGAGGAGGCCCATGATCGCATCCAAAACCCCGACACCGTGGTCGGGCAATATCCAGGCAAGCCGGAGCCGGGTTTCCAGAAGTCCCCTTACATCCACCGCCATGCCGTAGCGGATGTGGTAGAGCGCCTCCGCGAGAACGGGCCTTGTGCCGTCCAAAAGAGGAGTTGCCAGGCTGGGTGATTCTGCAAGGATGTCGAAGAGCCTTGGCGTATCGGCTCCGTACAGGCGAATTAAAGCTTGAACGGCGCTAGCGGATAGCGTAACGCCTTTGGTTTTCAGCCATTCGGGCTTAGGTTTGGGTTCTATGGGAGTTTTGAGATCTGGGGGCTTTTGGCCGGGAAATAACGCCCGGAAGGTATCCAGCCCCATCAAGAGAAACGTGGTGAGCTTTCCTCCGAGCACGTGCGTGAGCCCGGAAGGGCTGCGTACAATCTTGTGCTTCCTTGAAACCCGCGATGAAGCCGTTTCTTGTTTTTTGGAGGCTTCAAACACCAAAGGCCGTAAACCGGCGAAATGGCCGAGAATATCCGGCCTTTCGATTTTTATGCCCAAGAATCGCTCCGCCTCGGAAAGCAGGCTTCGAACTTCAGCCTGCGTAGCCATGGGCTCGCTTAAGTCGCCCTCAAAGGGGCTGTCTGTCGTTCCTAGCAGCACCCTTCCCATCCACGGGATGAGGAACGCGATCCGGCCATCCGAGGTTTCTGGGAGGACGACAGAAGTATTCGACGACAGGCGAAGCTTGCTCGGAGAAAGCACGAGGTGAACGCCTTTGCTGGGCAACAGGTGGACGTCAGAGCGAGGGGCGAGCGCTGCCAGGTTTTTGGCAAAAACGCCCGTAGCGTTTACCACGTGTGCTGCTCTAACCTCAAGGGCCTTTTTGGCCAGGTCGTCGTACGCCTCTATCCCCACAACCTTCCCTGAATCCACAAGAAAACGATCAGCCCGAAGGTGGTTTGCAACAACGGCCCCATGCCTGCGTGACGCACGAAGCGCTGCCAGCGTAAGGGCCACGTCGTCTGCCTGGGCATCGTAGTACAGCAAGGCCCTCTCAAACTCGTCCCTTTTCAAGAATGGGGCCAGCGCAAATGCCTCTTCAGCCCGGAGGGCTGCGTGCTTTTGGGTTTGCGTGCCCATGCTCAGCGCCTCATAACATCTAAGCCCGATACGGAGGCTTAGGCCCCTGAGCGCGCTAGGGATGAAGGAGGGCATGCCCAATGGTCTCTTAAGCCCTTTATACAAGGGCAGCAAGAATGCCAGCGGCTCGACCAAGGAAGGGAAGAGCGAAAGCAGCCGTTCGCGCTCCCTCACGCCTTCCATGACCATAGGAAGGTCAAGCTGGGAAAGGTAGCGGATTCCACCGTGAACGAGCTTGCTAGAGCGTGAGCTCGTGGCCGACCCAAAATCGCGTTGCTCGATCAGCGCCGTTCGCTTTCCAGCTAGCGCGCATACCAGAGCGATTCCGGCTCCCGAAATACCGCCCCCGATCACGAGCACATCGAAGGAGCTCCCGCTTAGTGCACGAATACAGCCGTCTCGGTCCATACGGCTTGTCGGAGGGGTCGGGGTGTTCGACCGAAATTTTTTCATGCCTTTTAGTATGCAGAGTCGTCCCGTCGGCTGTCAATTTTCTTTTTGGGCGTAGGGCAGGGCTTGCTCGTTGACTTGGGTTTCCTTTGGCTTGACAAAAAGGCGGTCCGGTTCGAGAATACAAAAAGAGCAAACGCACACGACAAAGAGGGGCATATTTTGCGGGCTTGGTTGTTTGCTCCTGCCGACGACCCAAAAAAAGCGGCTAAGGCGTTGGCCTCCGGCGCGGACGTAGTCGTGCTCGATCTAGAAGACGCCGTACTGCCCGGTCAAAAAGAGGCGGCAAGGCAAGCGTTGGCCGGGTTGCTGGCAGAGCGCTCGTCCACCGACCCGCGGGTGTTTGTGCGCGTCAATGCTCCGGGTTCGAAGGATTTTTTGCGGGATTTAACCTCGCTCAAGGCGCTGAACCCGGACGGCGTTATGGTGCCGAAGGCCGAGCGGCCTGAATTGTTAGAGCTCCTTTGGGCAACTGGCAGGAATGTCGTCCTCTTGATCGAAACGGCGTTGGGGCTAGAGCGGGCACCAGACCTGGCCAGGGCGCTTCCTGGGCTGCTCGAGCGGCTCGCGTTCGGCTATCTAGATTTTGTCGCGGACATTGGGGCAAACTGGACGATTACGGGGGAAGCGTTGCTGTATGCGCGCTCAAGGATCGTGCTGGCCAGCCGTATCGGTAGTCTTGAGCCCCCGTTGGATGGAGTCTATCCCACGCTGGATGACGCAGGTGGCCTCGAGGAGGAATGCCGGGCGGCAAAGGTCCTGGGGTTTGGCGGGAAAATGATTGTTCATCCCAAGCATATCGCCGCCGTCCAAGGAGCGTTCGCCCCAACCCAAGAAGAACTGGATCGCGCGAGGGGCATTCTAGAGGCGTTCGAGGCGGCCTCAAAAAGCGGCCAAGGAGTCCTTGTGCACCAAGGTCGTTTCGTGGACAGGCCCGTTGTCTTGTGGGCCGAACGGGTTCTCCGGCTTTCGGGCAAATTGTAACGGCGAATAAAATCAGGAAGGAAAGGAGACGTTGTATGCGGTCATGTCGTTTGCGCAAGATGACAAAGAAGGGGCCTGGCTTGGCTTCGTCAGACTTAACCCAGTCGCTTGGCGGGAAAAAGCAAGCAACGCCTCAAGCTGGCCCTTGCGTTCTTCTGTAGGGCGCGTTCGTGAGTTCAGGGGAAATTTCCAAGGCGAGCCTTAAGCCCCTTCTTTCCGCTGAAACCATTCATCGCCGGGTAGGGGAGCTTGCTTTAGAGGTATCGAAAGCCTACACTCCGGATGGTTGTGTGGTATTGGGTGTGCTCAAGGGCGCGTTCATGTTCACGGCCGACCTCGTCCGGCATCTGCAGGTTCCCCTAGAGTTGGACTTTATCCGTGTTCAGAGCTACGGGAACCGGATGAGCAGCTCCGGCGAGGTCGCCTTGATCAAGGATGTCGAGATTGACCTTTCCGGCAAAGACGTGCTGATAGTGGACGACATCGTGGAGACGGGCTACACCCAGGCGTTTATGTTGCGACACCTGGCAATGTTTCATCCCCGTTCGGTCAAAATATGCGCCCTGCTGTGGAAAAAAGCGCTCCTTCGGGTCGAGGTTCCCGTTTCCTTCCATGGGTTTACAGTCGGCCCAGAGTTCGTCGTGGGCTACGGTATCGACTACGCGGAGCACTTTCGGGAGCTTCCGGACATTTATACGGTCCAGGAGCAATGATTCTTGTTTGTCCCCGCTGCAACGCGCAGTACGAGGCACGGCTTAAAGACCCATCAAAACCCCCTCCCAAGGGGCACCTGAAGATTCGCTGCCTTGCTTGCGGCAACCCCTACCTTGCCACGGAGGGTTCCATTCGCCAAGACCTCTTCGGCGACCTTTTAGAAAGCCCTAAGGAGGAGAATCGCCTAAGCAGCAAGCCCCCTTCAGGCTGGAAAGGGACCGCAGAAGACCTATCCGCGCTACCCGATTTTCCGTCTTTCGAGGAAATAGAGGAGCCTTTCGGGAAAGAACCTTCCTCCGACGAGGACATGCATAGGTCTCGCGGTTCCTCGCGATCCTTGCTTTTCCCGGTGTTTCTCGTGTCGCTGCTCTTGGGTGTTGTTATAGGCGGGGTAATGCTTTATCGGGTCTTTTTAGGCCCTGCATCTCCGGACTTCGAGCCTCGCGTCCAGGCCAATCCCGCTAGCGTAAAACCAGAAGGCCTGCCTAGCGTCCCCTTTTACGCGCTGACGTTCGAACGTATCCATGTAGAAAAAAGGAAAAACAGGTTCGGCGAAGCCTTCGTGCTTGTCCGGGGCCGAGTGAAAAACCTGGGGACGCTCGCCGTCCATGAGCGCGTTCGCGCCGTTGTCAGGGCCTACACGAAGGAAGGGCAACTCAAAGAGACGAAGGCTTCCCCGCTAGGAAGCGACATTACTCCTTCTATGTCGGAAGAAGCGTCCGTTTTTGAGTTGATCGCAAGGAGCGAGCTCCCCTCTCCAGAGGGGATGGTCGTCCCGCTAGAACCCGCGGAGAGCCTTTCTTTTTGGCTGGCATTTCCAGACGATGGCGGCACAATCGGCCACTTTGCCCTCTCGATCGAAACCGGGCCGCAGGAAGGGGCCTAGAGAGACTACGAGACGTTTGTTTTCTGGGATTCCTGGGTGGCCGCTTCTTGCTGAACCCTTTCTTCCTCGCGGGCTACCGGCGTTATGTTGATTTCTTCTTTTTCGTTTAGCGATTTCTTAAACCCGCGAATGCCCTTTCCTAGTGCAGACCCAACCTCCGGCAGCTTTCCCGCGCCAAAGATGATCATCACGACGGCAAGAATTAGGATGAGCTCGGTCGTACCAATGCCCATGTTGCTACTCTCCTATGGATTGTTTGCAGACCTACATAGAAAAAGCATACACCCGACCCTTCTAGCCGGCAAGCATCGCGATGAAGCGGGCAGCCCAGCGAAAGCAAGCGAGCAGCATGCAGGTTGCGAGCATTGTTACACTAAGAAAACTGAAAAACTCGCCCCCTTTGGGATGCCCTAAGATTGCCGCCCGGAGAACGACGCCTAAAGGGATGCATACGAGCCATGCAACCCATAGCGCCTTCCAAGAAGGTGGCTTGTAGGTGCCCAACAAAGGCGCTAGGGCATACCATACGATCAACAGAGGCAGGGCATTTCTTAGTACGGACTGGAGGTCGATTGATCGGTTGTGCGAGAGCACCCCGATCACCGCGAAGGCGACCAACGCCAAGGCGTCGAAGAGAACAAGCGCTAACGTTCCGGTCATTGGGCCTCCTAGGATGTATGCTGCTACTACTTCAGCGGATTATTGCCGCCCGTTTCTTCCGCTTCTTCGTACAGCTTGTCTATCGTCCGAACATAATTATCGATCACTGCCTTGCGGCGAACCTTGAGCGTTGGAGTGACCTCGCCCGTTTCTAGGCTGAAGGTGTTGGTGAGCACTGCGAAACGCTTGATCTGCTCGTAGCGTGCAAGTCTCGAGTTGACGGCGTCGATGGCTTCTTGAATGGCCTTATTCAATTTTGGATGTTTGTCAAACTCTTGAGGCGAAAGGCGTTCGAACTCGTTGCCCAACAGCTTTTTAGCCTCTTCCGGGTTGGGGACGATAAGGGCTGAGATGAACTTTTTTTTGTCGCCGACCACGCAGACGTCGCCCACGATCGGGAAGGTTTTGAGCATGTTCTCGATCGGCTGCGGGGCGATATTCTTTCCGCCTGCCGTGACGAGAATGTCTTTCTTCCGGTCTACGATACGAATGAAGCCTTCCGCGTCGATTTCGGCGATATCTCCCGTATGGAGCCAGCCGTCCGGCTCGAGCACTTCTTTTGTTTCCTTTTCCATTTTGTAGTAGCCCTTCATGACGACCGGCCCGCGGACTAGGAGCTCTCCATCCGGAGCGAGCTTAACCTCAACAGCCGGGATGGTGGTACCAACCGTACCCAGCTTTCTTTTGTCGATCCTGTTGGCGCAAACGACGGGGCTCGTCTCGGTCAGGCCGTAGCCCTCTAGGACGACGAGCGATAGCGCCGAGAAGAACTCGGCGATCTCCTTGGCCAAAGGGGCACCGCCCGATACGGCCACGATGAACCTTCCGCCGAAGCCTTCGCGTATTTTTGAGTACACGAGCTTATTTGCTACCAAGTAGCCCATGTGCAGCCATAAGGGCACGTTCCTGTCCGAAAACTCCCTTTCCATCACGGCCTTGCCCACGTTGAGGGCAAAGGAAAATATTCCCCGCTTGATTGGCGAAGCTTCCTTCAGGCCATCTTGGATCCGCATGTACATTTTTTCGTACACCCGCGGGACGGAGATGATGGCAAGAGGCCTAACCTCTTTAAGGTTTTCGGGTAGTTTATCTATGCTCTCGGCGTAGGCGATCTTCGCCCCCATAAAGAGCGCCAAATAGTACCCGCATGTTCGCTCGAACGTGTGCGAGAGGGGTAAAAACGAAAGAAACACAAGATCCTCGACGTTAGGGACGACGTCGAAAGACCCGAGGACATCGCTTACCAAGTTTCCATGGGTAAGCATCACGCCTTTGGGTATGCCTGTTGTCCCCGAGGTGTAGATGATGGTGGCCAAATCTTCTAGGTGAATGGAGCTAAGGCTCTTGGCGAGCTCGTCATCGCTCAAGGGCGCTTCATCCTTGACGAGGGCCTTCCAAGAAAGAACGCCTTCGCTCAAGTCTACACCATCGTCGTCGAACACGATCACCCTTTCGACGTGCGTCATCTCCTCTTTGACCTGAAGGAGCTTGGCTAGCTGGTCTTTGTTTGAAACGACCACGATGCGGCTTTCGGAGTGCTCTATGAGATACGCAACGTGTTCCGGTGTTTCCGTCGCATAGATGGGGACGTCGGTTGCGCCTAGAGTCAGGGCGGCCAAATCGGACAAGGCCCACTCTGGCCTATTTTCCGATAGAATGGCCAACTTGTCCCCTTTTTTCACCCCGAGTCGTTTTAAGGCGGAGGCAACCTTCCTGACGAGAATGGCCGCTTCTTGGTAGGAGATGTCGGCCCAGCGCCCTTTCGTTTTGTAAGAAAAAGCAGGTTTGCCAGAGGCCTTTTCGGCTTGGTAAAAGAACGCCTCCGGCACACTCTGGACCGCCTTCAGCTTTGGCTCGATAAAATCATACGCCGGCCTTAAGCCCTGTAGAGTGTAAACCTTTCCGTCCACTACATACTTTTTTCTCGAGCGCATTGGGCATCTCCGGTGTCTAATGATAAAGTACTCTGCTTAAATCGTTCGCAACGAAGGCCATATTAAATACGATTTTAGTAAACCATAGGCCAAAAGTGCCGTCAAGCTGCGAGTTTACATGATTCCTTCGCTAGCCTGTTCTTTTCTTCATGATAAAGAAGGAACATGCCAACATGAAACCGTTGCCCCAATAGAATAGATGATCGTTCTATCCTACCTATAGCCGGGCATTGTGGACGTTTTTCCCGAAGCAGACGAGCAAGGGGCCGCTAAAGAGGTTTGTTCGAGGTGTTCGTTTCGTAAGCGAGACATTCACGCCCTGCATTTGCAGGGCGTTGCATTATAGCTCGCCAACGCCCATCTTGAATTCCCGTCGGCCCAAGGCCCGGGCCGCGCGGAATCATGGCCTCTCCGATTATGACCTAAGATCTTTTGCGCTGCCACTCTAAGGCGCGCTGTGAGCTGATTTGCCCGGCGATCAACACCCCAGAGGAGCCTTACGGTCGCCTGGAAGACGAGCGGCAGAGCGCAGGAGAGACGGCCTGGGTGGCCGGGAGAGCGCTTGTGGAGTATCTTAAGGAAGGGCGTCTCCCTATTGTACGGGGCAACTGCCGCAAGGATGGTGATCTGGCAAGCGAACGCAAACGAGCGGGAATGACCCATGACAACAAGCAGGACTCCGGCAACGCTCAGTAACACCCCCAAGGTATGGCCATCTCACAAATCCTTCTTTAGGGCTGCCAAAAGGAAGGGAGCTTGCTCTTGGTTACCTTTCCGCTCGCCCGTTCTCGATTGTGTTCGCTAAAAAATAACTAAGGAAGATGCCGAATGCGATGCAGGATGTGCAAAGAAAGGGCCGTAATCAGCATGCGGCGCCATAATACGGCGTTCTGCCGTCTTCATTACCGGGAGTTTTTCTTTCGGCAAGTTTCTCGGGCTATCCAAGAATTCGGCATGCTAAACCCCCAAGAGGGGGTGCTAGTTTGCGTATCCGGCGGAAAAGATAGCCTGGTTCTCTGGAAGGTTCTACACGAACTGGGCTATAAAACAAGGGCCATGTACATCGACTTGGGTTTTGGGGAGTATTCTCTACTCTCTAAGCAAAAAGTCTTCAATACGGCAAAGAAGCTGTCCCAAGAACCCATCGTGGTCAGCCTGAAGGACATGGGGTTCGACATCTTGGCGAGCGCCAAAGCCAAGCATCGGCCCGCGTGCTCCGTTTGCGGTACGGCGAAGCGGTACTGCTTCAACCGTACGGCGTTTGAGGAAGGGCTCCAAGTCGTGGCAACGGGTCATAACTTGGACGATGAAGCCTCTAGGCTGCTCGGGAACGTCCTAAGGTGGCAAACGCACTATTTGGCGAAGCAATCGCCCGTTTTACCCAGTGAGAGCGAACACACGCCAAAGAAGGTGAAGCCCTTGGTGAAGCTTACCGAACGGGAGGTGGCCGTGTTCGCGTTCTTAGAGGGGATCGATTATATCCTGGAGGAGTGCCCCTATGCCAAAGGGGCGACAAGCATCACGTACAAGCTTCTTTTGGCCCAGCTTGAAGAGAAAATGCCGGGGACGAAGCACGCCTTCTATCTTGGTTTCCAGGAGCACCTCTCAAAGTTTTCCCTAGCAGAAGCACCAAAGGGCGAGCTCAAGACTTGCAAGGTGTGCGGGCAAGACAGCTTCGAGGAGACCTGCGGCTTTTGCAGGCTATTAGGGCAGCTCTCTCCATGAGCGGCTTGCCGCGGCCTAACGGGGCAAAATCTTGCCTCACAGCGTGCGGCTGCTCTGCAGCGCTTTGAGAACCAAGAAAGGGTGGTAAAATAAGGAAACACGATGCGGAAGCCGAGTCTTTTGATTGTTTTGTGTATTGGGGTCGCGCTACTCAGCCCATTCACCAAAGAAAGGTCGGAAGCCATGGCAAAAGAGCGTTCCGGGGTCGTCACGTTCTTGGGAAAGCCCGTCACGTTGCTGGGGGAAGAGGTTAAAATAGGGGAAAAGGCGCCGTATTTTACAGTCCTTGACGTTAGCCTTCAACCCTTTGCGTTCTCCAAGACCCAAGGAAGGGTTCGGGTTATTTCCTCGGTTCCATCGTTGGACACGCCCGTTTGCGATGCTCAAACAAGGCGGTTTAACGAGGAAGCCAGCAGATTTTCGAACGTGGAAATCCTGACGATCAGCATGGACCTCCCGTTTGCGCAGAAACGTTTTTGTCAGCAAGCAGGGGTTGATAACCTCAAGACGCTTTCGGACCACCGGGATGCGAGCTTTGGGCTTGCCTACGGCGTCCTGATCAAAGAGCTCAGGCTTGACGCGAGAGCCGTGTTTATCGTGGATACCGACGACACGGTCCGTTACGTCGAGTACGTAAAAGAGATCAGCAACCCGCCCGATTACGAGGCCGCCCTTAAGGCGCTTCGAGCGCTGGTACCGTAGGGGTAAAAAGGCTTCGGAAGAAAGGGGGAGGGCAGGAGCTTGAGCCCGTGAGGATTACCATCAAAGCCTTGGGCCAGGTTGCAGAAGTTTTAGGGGAGCGAGAGTTAGAGCTCGAGTTAAAAAGAGGGAACGCGATGTCTTCGGTTCGCGATGCTCTCTGCCGGGAGCACCCCAAGCTTACCCCCCTTTGGCCGTCTTTGGCCATAGCCGTCAACGGAGAGTTCATCGAGGGGGGTTGTCCGCTCAAGAGCGGGGATGAAGTCTTGCTCCTGCCCCCGATCAGCGGCGGCTAAGCCAGTCGCTTAAGGGACGCCTTGAGGAACGCCCTGTTGAGCCGGGCGATCGTTTCCACCCGGATGCCTTTGGGGCAGACTGCCTGACACTCGAAGTGGTTGGAGCACGCCCCGAACCCCTCTTCTTGCATGGCTTCTGTCATGGAAAGCGCCCTACTGGCCTCTTCCGGCTTTCCTTGGGGAAGGGTGCCCAAATGTGCGATCTTGGCCGCGACAAAGAGCATCGCCGAAGAGTTCGGACAAGCGGCCACGCAGGCCCCGCAGCCGATGCAGGCCGCCGCATCCATTGCATACTCTTGGTCGTCTTTTGGCACGAGAATGGCGTTGGCGTCCGCGTGTGTCCCGGTATAGGCGGAGGTGTACCCTCCCGCTTGGATTACCTTGTCGAGCCCGGCGCGTTCGACAATGAGGTCTTTTTGAACAGGGAAAACTGCTGCCCTGAACGGCTCGATCGTGATGGCTTCTCCGTCTTGAAAGTGCCGCATTCGGATTTCGCAGGTGGTCGTTTTTGGCTGCGGGCCGTGCGCTGAGCCGTTCACGACCATACCACAAGTGCCGCAAATTCCCTCCCTACAGTCGCTCTCGAAAGTGATCGGTGGAGTGCCCTTTTTAATCAGCTCCTCGTTTAGCTTGTCGAGCATCTCCAGAAGAGACATCTCCGGGATGATGTCGTCTACGTCGTAATCAAAAAACCTGCCGGGCGCCTCTGGCCCTTCTTGCCGCCAGACTTTTAAGTGAAACCGCATGTAATGACGCTCCTATTTGTAGCTTCTTACCGTTGGCTGGACGACCTCGAACGTAAGGGGCTCTTTGTGCATCGCTGGTTTTTCGCCCTCGCCCTTGTATTCCCATGCGGCTACGTAGGAGTATTCCGCATCGTTCCTTAGGGCCTCCCCGTCGGGGGTTTGGTGTTCTACCCTAAAGTGGGCACCGCAGGACTCCCGGCGCTCGCGGGCGTCCAAGGTTAGAATTTCGGCGAAATCAAGCGCCTCCGAAAGCCTCCAGGCCCTTTCGAGCTGCTGGTTCAAGTCTTTTTCGGAACCTGTTAGCTTCAAGTCGCTCCAAAACGCCTCCCGGATTCGCGGGATTTCCTCGAGCGCCTTGGTCAAGGTCTCCTCGCTCCTGGCCATCCCTACGTTCTCCCACAGAAGACGTCCCAGCTCTATCCTGAAATCGAGTACGGTCCGAGAGCCCTTAATCGAAAGGAGGCGATTCACCCGAGCTTCGTCGTCCTCTTTTACCTTCTTGAACTCTTGGTTGTCGGGCTTAACTTTACCGGGCTGAGTCGTAGCCAAGTAATCGCCGATGGTGTAGGGCAAGACGAAGTAGCCGTCCGCAAGGCCCTGCATGAGTGCGCTTGCCCCGAGCCTGTTGGCCCCGTGGTCGGAGAAGTTAGCCTCCCCGATGACGAACAGCCCCGGGATGTTGCTCATCAGGTTGTAGTCCACCCAAAGCCCGCCCATTGCGTAGTGGGAGGCGGGGTAGATCTTCATCGGCTGGGCGTACGGGTCTTCGCCCATGATATGCTCGTACAGCTCAAAGAGGTTTCCGTAGCGCTCCTCGATCACCTTACGGCCATGACGCTGGATCGCATCCCGAAAGTCGAGATAAACGGCATAGCCGGATGGTCCGACGCCTCTGCCGTCGTCGCAAGCCTCCTTGGCCGCCCTGGAGGAAATGTCGCGCGGGGCCAAGTTGCCGTAGCTAGGGTACTTGCGCTCTAGGTAATAATCCCTGTCGGATTCTGGGATTTCGTGCGGGGGGCGTTTATCGCCTTTCTTTTTGGGGACCCATACCCTGCCGTCGTTCCTCAAGGACTCCGACATCAGAATTAGCTTCGATTGAAACCATCCCGCAAACGGGATGCAGGTGGGATGAATCTGGGTATAGCACGGGTTGGCCATCAAGGCGCCCTTCTTGTAGCAGCGCATGATCGCCCCGACGTTCGAACCTACGGCGTTGGTGGAGAGGTTGAAGACGCTGGCGTAGCCGCCCGTGGCGATCACGACCGCGTCGGCCGCGTAGGCCTCGTACTCGCCCGTCGTGAGGTCGCGCACCAAGATTCCCTTCGCCTCGCCGTCTACAACGACCAAATCGAGCATCTCTTTTTTGGGGAAGACCTTTAGGCTTCCTTCGGACACCTGACGCATCATCGCCTGGTAGCAGCCGAGCAGCAGCTGCTGGCCCGTTTGTCCTCTGCAAAACAAGGTTCTTGAAACAAGCGCGCCCCCGAACGAGCGGGTCGAAAGCTCGCCCGAGTATTCCCTTTGGAACGGGACGCCCTGGGCAACGCACTGATCTATGATGTTTCCGGATAGCTCGGCTAGCCTGTACACGTTGGATTCGCGCGAGCGGAAATCCCCCCCCTTGACCGTCTCGTAGAAGAGTCGGTAGACACTGTCTCCGTCGCCGCCGTAGTTCTTGGCCGCGTTGATCCCGCCTTGGGCCGCGATCGAGTGCGCCCTCCTGGCAGAGTCTTGATAGCAGAACGCAAGCACGTTATAGCCTAGTTGGGCGAGCGTTGCCGAAGCAGACCCCCCGCCAAGCCCCGTGCCGACGACGATGACCGTGTAACGACGCTTGTTGGCTGGGCTGATGAGTCTTAAATGATCCCTATGCCTGGCCCACCGTGTTTCGATCGGGCCTGAAGGGACTTTTCCGTCGAGCGTCACTTGGAGATCCTCCTAGAGGTTGATCCAGCCGGTCAAAACTGCCACGGGTACGAGGGCGAATCCGGCGGCCAACAAGGTCGCCAGCACTTGACCGGCCCGTTTGAGTACGGGGAGCGAAGCCTTTCCCGGAAGGCCGAGTGTTTGTAGAGAGCTGAAAACGCCGTGAAAGGTGTGCAAGCATACGACTGCCATGGCCAATAGGTATGTCCCGGCTATGACGGGCCGTTGAAAGCTCAAGGCAATCGACCTGAACAAATCGGGCCTTCCTTGGGCATCCGGGGGAAAGGCGGACACGCTAATGCTAGCATGCACCGAATGGAACGTGAAGTGCAGCAAGTGGTAAATCAAGTAAGCAAGGATAAGCAGCCCGGTGTAGAACATCGTCCTTGAAGAAAGGCCTGCCTCTTTGTAGGTAACGAACGTTCCTTTCGTCGGCGCGGCCTTCGTGTTTTCGAGAAACAAAAGCGTACCCAGAGCGATATGAAGCCCAAGACATGCAAGCAGGACAACCCGGGCAGCCCACAGAGGCGGTGCAAACATGGCCGAATGGATGTGTTCGGCATAGGCGTTGATCCAGCCCTGGCCGCCGAATACGGTGGTGTTGCCCAACAGGTGGGCTACAAGAAACAAAAAAAGGACAATCCCAGTAAGGGCCATGAGCATCTTTTTGCCTATCGGGTTCGAAAGGAAGGCCATGCGCGCTTCTCCAAGGCTATGTTGCTTGCCGTACAAATCAAAAAGAAACCCCCCTGGGGGAAGTTGCTATATTATATACGCATGCTTTCAAGAACGCAAAGGGCTTCACGCAGGAAGTCGAGTCATGGCCCAAGTTCCCACCGGGGAAGTAGCTTTTTTTCACCTATTTCCCGGCACCGGACGAGGGTGGCGGGTTGCAGTTCAACCGGACACCGGTTCGATGATGCGCCATTTCCCGATAAATGCTTTCAATCGCCCCATAAGACGCCCTTCAAATTTGATATTTTATCGCCCCGGGTAATGCATGGGCGGATTGTCACGAGCCGTGTCGCGAGTTATCCACCGCCGTGCTGGGCTATCACCTGGCGGCCCTTGTCGGTCAAGCGGTATTTCTGTTTGCTGCTGCGCGGCTTGTCGGGGATGGTCATTTCTATCAGTCATCCAAGCAGGGAGCAGATAGGCCTTGCGGAAGTGCTCGTTGTCTTTCAGCCCGAGCGCCTCTTTAAGCTGTTGCCGGGTCATCTCTCCGGCAAGAACTGAGAGCAATCGAACTTCCGGGGTGACTTCTTGGGTAACTTCCGGGGTCGAACTGGTCACGGTATCCAGGATCATCCGCAGCATGAAGGCGATGAACGGGGCGGAGTCGGTCTTTTGGGTGCTTTCCCGAATGGCTTGGTAATACTCGGCTTGGTGTTCTAATATCAGGCTTTCCACCGGGATGTCGGCGAACAGGGGATTCCAGCGGGCCAGGATCAGGCTCTGCCACAACCGCCCCATGCGGCCGTTGCCGTCGGCAAAGGGGTGGATGAATTCGAACTCATAGTGAAAGACCGAGCTGGCGGTGAGCGGATGGGCGTCGGTGGCGGCAAGCCAGTCAAACAGGTCGGCCATCAGATGCGGCATCCGGTCGGCGGGTGGGGCCATGTGGATCACCTGCTGGCCTGCCATCACCCCCACGCCGCCGTGCCGATACAGCCCTGCCTCGTCGATCAGGCCGGTCATCAGAATCCGGTGCGTCTCCAGCAGGCCCTTTTCCTCCTCGGGCTTCCAGGTGCCGAACCGGTCGTAAGCGGCCAGAGCGTTTTTCATCTCCTGCACCTCGCGGGGCGGGTCGATGCCCCGCTTGCCCTCCAGAATTACGGTGATCTGCGATTCGGTCAGGAGGTTGCCTTCGATGGCCAGCGAGCCGTGGATGGTGCGGATACACGGTTGATGCGCTGCAGCCGCAAAGCTCTCGTCTGATCGGTGAGCACGGTCAGCCGCCCGATGGCAAAAGCTGATCGCGGCGACCCGGTTCACAGGTTTTCAGTGGTGGTGTTGGACGGCTGACATTTCATGTTGTCTACCTGGTTGATAGTAATATCCCAAACCATGCCATGAAGTTGTCGAAACTTTGCCCCAGTTCAACACGAAGCCAAGCAGACCGAGCCCATTCGATGCGGGTGGTCGCGCATACCTGTCGGTTGGCAATGGTGAACTGGGGCAGAAACTTGGGCTTCCTCAATAGTTCTTGTAAAACGCCTCGGCTGTGAACTTGACGAACTCCTCGGTCTTGTCGCTGCTCCGGCTCACAACCTGCCAGGGCTCCAGCCGGGCGATTTCTGTCTGTAGCTCCTTGGCCGTCTTGCTGCTGCAACCGAGAATCTTCTGCACCGATCCGGCTGTCACGCCCTCGCACTGGAAGATATAGGCAAACTCCAGCAACTCTTGGAAGTTGAAAAAATCCTGCTGATAATCATTGGGCGACTGGCTGGCGAAGAACATCACCACACCCTTCGAGCGGCCTTCTCTGATAATGCGCTGCAGAAAGATGTTATTCTGGCTGAGGTAGTTATGGGCCTCATCGATAACAAGAATGGTGCGGATGGTTCGCCGCCCATCGGTCACCGGGCTATCCGGCATGCTCGCCATCTCCTTGTACATCCGCTCGATGACCAGGTAGGCCACCAACTCTTTCAAGACAGGCATGGTATGCACGTCGATAAGCAGGGTACGATTGGAGAGTTTTTCAATGGGTGGTGCGTCGCTGCCGTGCTTCCAGAACAAGTCAAAGTCTGAAAGATCGCGAAGGACCTCAATCAGGCTGTCGTCCTTTTTGCCCTCTTCCTCGTATGCTGCCGCCGCAATCTCAAGAATGTCCTGGAAGTCCGGATAAGGCGTCGGGGACCCGGCACGTTTTGCATATCCGGCCCGAATCGCCTTGATCAGCGCCCCTTTTTGCACGACGCCAAGCTTGCTGTTGATAGAGACGAAGCTATCCGCCTTTTCCCGAGCCGAAACATTGATGGTCTGCTCGTCATAGGCAGGCAGCACAAAAGGGTTGATCGGCAGGTTTTGCCCTGCTTGCAAAAGCCGGTACGGCTGAACCTTGGCGATTTCCAGAAAACGCTCGTTATCAACTACGTCGCCCTTGTAGTCGAAGTAGATGAAATTGGTCTGGTAGTTTGATTGAATCCGGATATCCGCGAGCAGCTTCAACAGGAACTGGGTCTTGCCGACACCAGGCTTGCCCATTATGGCCAGATGGGAATTGGCATGCCTGACGGTGTTGTTCAGTTCCATAACCAGCTCGTTCCGCTGAAGCAGAGTGCGGCCGATGAAAATATCCAATTCCAGACCGAAATTCTCGCGGCGGCCGGAGAACCCCACCTCTTCGACCAACCGGGCGATCAGCCCGTCACCGCTACGACCGCAGGTCTGAAACAACTCATTCATCAGCAGGGCGCCATGGTCGATGTGGTTCTTGGTCAGCGACCGGTTCGAAAAGAGTTCGTCCTCGCTGATATCCGGCCTCTTGTAGACGAAGGAAAGCAAGGTGCGGATAAAGGTCTCATCCTCGGCGAAAAAGGTCGGCCGTTTCATCTCCCCGCCGCTGAAGTTTGGACTTCCAGGCACCTCGGCCCCGACCCTGGAAAGCGACAGCGCAAAGGCCATCCGCGCCAGGGTCGCCTTCTCCAGCTTGGTTTCAAAGCGCAGAGCGCTCAGGATTTCATCCGCCTCGCTCGATGTGTACAGACGATCCGCCATGGCTTCAGTTCTCCCAGAAATAGCCGGTCTTGAAGGTTGTCAGCTCCTGGCGCTGGTCAAAGGCAAGGCAACCGGCGCCGCTCAGGTGCGGCTTCAGGCTCCGGTAGTAGTTCGTATCGATCTCGGTATCGGTGGAGAGGATCACCACCTGCTCCCCGGCATTGGGAAAGTAGTTGTTGACGATATTGTCCCGGTGGGTGCTGTCCAGGCGCGAGAGCGGGGTATCGATGATGATCGGCAGCTTGAGCTGGCTGGTCTGGGCCAGCCCCCACAGCAGCGACACCGCAAACACCTCTTTTTCGCCCGCCGACAGGCCCGATTTCTTGATTTCATGCCCGTTGCGGTCGCGGATAGACACCTCGTAGGTCTTGTCGTCGATGGTCAGGTCCTTGATCAAGCCGCTGCGGCTGGAGAGCAGGCGATACATCTCGAAGGTTTTTTCCTGCAGCAGATGCACCTTGTTCTTGCGCAGGCGCACCATAAACTGATTGAGCACGCTGGTAATGGCATCGCACTCCTCGATGAACTCAGCTTTCTCCTTGGAGACGTTGTGTTTTTCGTAAAGCTTTTCGATCTCCATCTCGATCTCGCCGATGCGTTTTTCCAGTGAAAGGGTCTCCTCTTCCAACAGCCGCAGCTGTTCGGTCTTGCGGCCGATCTGGATCGAGCAGCTTTCCATCTCGGCCTGGAGCTGGTCGAACAGCTCCCGTTCCGATTCGGTCATGCCGCCGAGGCTGGAGAGGCCGGTCAGCGCCCGCACTTGAGCCTCCAGCTCGCGTTTTTCCTCCAGTAGCGGCTGGATCAGGAACACCTCGCTCCGCTCCAGATTCTCCATCTGATTCAGCACCCGCGCCGCGTCCCGGTCGGAAAGATCAAGCACCTTGGCCACATCGCCCCGGCCGTCACCTTCCTTGAGCAGGCGGACGATGCGCCGCTCCAGTTCGGTCATCTTTTCAGCGGAGAGCTTTTCCCGGTAGATCGGCTCCGGTTCCTCGACCACCCGCACCAGCCGTTTGGCCAGCTCGGCGGCGTGCTCCTTGATGGCCGCGCCGGTGGCCGAGTCGCGCTCCTGGTCGATCTGCCGGCGGATGCCGTCAAACAGTTTGCCTGCCAGGGCAAAGGGCAGCGCCTTTTCACACAGACTGCGGATTTCGTTCTCCACCTGGGTCAGGCGGTTAGAAGCCTGAATGCGCCGCTTTTCCTGCTCGCGCATGGTCTCGCGGCTTTCCGGCTCGGCATGAAAGGTCACCTCGAAGCGCTTTTTGGCATCGGTCAGTTGCTCGCGGAACCCGGCCAGTTCCTCTTGCAAGCCGGTGCGCTCCTGCTGTTTGCGGCCGAGTTTGCTCTTCTCCTTTTTCAGCTCGCTCTGCTTGAACTCCAGGTCCGCATCGGAGATCTCCACGAACCCCTTGCGCTCTTCCTGTTTGATGTAGGCCAGGTCCGTGGCCAGGCGATTGACGTTCTGGATGCCCAGCGCCGCCTCCAGCGAGGACTTCAGGCGCACCTCGGAATGATCATCGGCGGCGATTTCCTGAATCTTCTCGCCGTCGAAAAAGAAAAACTGGGTGATGCCAGGCGGAATGGTGGCGCGGATGAAATCCTGCCAGATCTCCTGGTTCTGCACCGAGACCCGCTTGCCGTCGCGCACCACCACCAGCCGCTCGCTCAGGTCGCGGGGCTTGGGTTCTGCCACCGCGCCCGCGCTCCAGGAGCGTTTGACGATCAGCTCCGCGCCGTCGTCCATCTCCATGACCAGCTCGAACACCACGTTGGCGTTGCCCTTGGCCTTCTCGCGGCGGTTGATGTTGCGGTAGATCTCGTCCGCCTTGGCCCCGTAGAGGCAATAGTTGATCGCCTCCATGATCGAGGTCTTGCCCGCGCCATTCATGCCGCCGATCAAAAAGATGCTGCGGCCGTCCGCCGCCATGGGAAAGGGAATCTCGGTGGCAAACTGGAACGACTTGTAGTTCTCGATGGTCAGTTTGATGAATTTCATCGGTGGTCCTCACTCAGTTCCCAGATGCCGCGTGGTGATCCGGCCTTCAGCGTGCCGTCCCGGGTCATGACGTAGCGTTCCCAACAGGCGTTGTTCTGCCAGGCATGGTCATTGGTCGCCTCGCGCCATTCCAGATCGCCGGGTAGAAGCTTGCCATGGAGTTTTTCTTCCATGTACTTCAGCACGTCATTCTTCGGCGCGGAGCCGCCGAGATGCCGGAGTGCGTCAACAATCAACTGGCGCAAAATCGTCTTGTCGGTCTTGGGAGATTTCGACCGTTTGGCGCGGGGCTTCTTGGCGAGCGCAGCTTCGGGTGTGCGGCCGATCCGGTCATTGAGGTCTTTCAGCAGCTCTTCCAGTTCATCGGCCAGATGATTCAGGGTCTGGGCGGATTCGGCGCTCACGCCCAGGGCGGCGGCAAGGCGCGCCTTCTCAGCTCGAAGCACGTCCGGTACCGGCACCCCCTGTTTATCGAGCTTGTCGATGGCGCGGGCGATCTCCCGCAACTGCGCCTCCATGGCAGGGGTCTCACCGTTTTCGCTCCCGGCGTCCAGCCGCTCGATCACCTCCCGGCACAACTCCACCAGTAGGCTCGGGTCCTTCACATAACGCTCGACCTCTCCACCGTGGCTCATGATGACGCGCCTCCCGGTTTCGATTTCAGTATTTCGCGCAGGGCGTCATAGACCCCGGTGCGACGCTCCTTGAATTCGTAATCACGCACCGTGTCGAGCAGCTTCAGCACCTTGTCGGCGCTCACACCGTGCTGTTGGCAGAGCTCTTCCAACAGCCGCTTATCCTCGCTGGTCAGATTCATGATTCCTCCTCATCGGACTTACCGCCTACGGCAGTTATCCGGAAATTCCGGATAACTGAAACTCCATTGGCAATTGTCCAGCAACCTCCTGGATAAACTGTGAGTAGGCGCGCCAGGTCGTGGTCTACGCTCATGGCTTCCCTGTTCAGGGCGCGTTTTCGTTGGTATTGGGAACATCTTCACCCGCAATGACCGGCTTGCCATCTTTCCAGGTCACGGCGTACTGACCCAATCGCCGCTTTTTCTCCAGCGCCTTGCCGACCGCCTGGCGGAGGGCTTCCAACTGCCGCTGTCCTTCCGGGGAAGGGGTGCTTTTTCGCTTGGTGTTCATCGTTTGGCCTCCTCAAGCAGAAGCTGGTAATAGTCGTCATGCACAATCTCACGTTCGCTGCCACGCTGTTCAAAGACCAGCACCGGGCTTTCCCCATCGTTCATGAAACAGGTGCAGCTATCGACGCGATGGCTGAAGTCATTGAGCAGATGGCGCAGGCTGCGGGGAAAACGCCGCTCGATATCCGCCAGCGGGATGTTGTGCCCGCCATGGGCGACCCGTTCGGCCACGCGCAGTTTCGACATCTCGACACTCGGCAGCGCCAGATAGATCAGCTCCACCCGCCAGCCGTCCCGTTGCAGCCGCTCGATCAGGCGCAGATAGACGCGGCCCGCCAGGGTGGTTTCAAAGGCGAAATCCTCGTGGGTAGTGACGCATTCATCGATCTCCCGCAGAAAGAGGCGGCTGGCCGCCAGCAATTCACGCTCCGGCGCGAGCGGTGAGAGACCGGCGGCGATGAGATCGGCATTGATGAAGCGGGTGCAGCCCGCCACCTTGGGCAGGTACTCCAGGGCGAAGGTGGTTTTGCCTGCGCCGTTGGGTCCGGCGATGATGTAGAGCTTGTTCCCGCCGGTATCGCTCATGCCTGCACCGCCTCCTCGATGAGCTGCTCGACGCGGGATTTGGCCTGGTCGAGGAGTTGTTTTGATAAAAAATGATTTTGCTTGGAAGAAACAACAAGATTTTCCAGCTGTTCCAGCGCTGGTTTAGGCAGAGT
Source organism: Nitrospirae bacterium UBA2233 (assembly GCA_002347965.1). GTDB lineage: Bacteria > UBA2233 > UBA2233 > UBA2233 > UBA2233 > UBA2233. The sequence continues at coordinate 38,658 of DDYN01000001.1, forward strand.
CGGAACCAAGATTCTTTTTAACTCAGGATCGGAAATTTTCTCCTGTGCTGTTTTTGCCATCCGCTGTTGTATCTGCTTTTGTATTATTTCTGACCGTAATAGCAATTCGTAAGCATTTGGTTGCTCTATATGCAATTTTGGCGATAAACATGCTGTGTTATTTGAAAATAATGAACCATCTAACTCGCCTGAGATGAGATTTATTTTTCCGATGGTTGCACCAATAACAGCCAAAATATAATCGCCAGCCCGTGCTTGAGGATATGCTGCCAAAACGTATTTTTCATCGATCCGAACCGAATCATCTTTCGAAAGTGGTTGATTGAGTGATAACTCCTTGATTCGGATATAAGGCCGACCAATTTCCTCGTTATATAGCCTGGGATCAATACAGACACCCCTACGAATAGAGAAAAGCCGACCTAACAAAGAATGTGAATGCTCTTTGGCTACACTGATTATTGCCTGGTACTCAGGATTGAAAAACTCGGCATCCGCCCGCCGCGACAACTCCAGCTCACTAAACCGCGCCGTGTAGCCCACGGGTTTGTCAAACCGCAGCCTGTCCAGCCCCAGTTCGGATTCGAGGAGTTGTTGGGCTTGGGTGTAGAGTGATTCGGAGTCATCAGTGGCCGCAAAAGAAGCCCTGACCATATCTCCAATTTCGTTTTGCAATGAGATAACAGGCGTTGGAACTAAGACCCTCTCTACCTCTCGGCAGTTGAGATTAACTTGCTCGGTTCTTCTTGAATGCCGCCAAAGCTGATCGCGACCAAAGCTGGTCTGAAGATAAGCCGTCAAGAAATAGGGGTCGCACTTGCTGTTCGTAGTGATGACTGCCACGTTTTGGTTTGTAACGCACCGAGGGTCAGCATCACGAACTATGGCCGCCCTTCCAACAATTTCGGGGGTCGCACCAATAATCGTTACTACAACGGAATCTGCTGGAATGAAGTCAGTTCCATTGAGAACTCGTTTAGGCAGTTCCCCGGCACTATCAAAGTTAATTCTTCCTTCTCTGATCCCGTCAGTTTTAATGAACGGAACAATCTCATCCTCTTCTTTTATGTGCCTAGCGGAGGGAGTTCTGCCTGTCCTAACAGGAGCACTGATAAGGTGCGACAGTTTGGCTACCCCGATGCGCTCGTCCAGCGTTCTCCAAGTTTCGAGTTCTTGAAGATACTTCGGATGATAAAAGTCCGCATCTAATCTCAGATATTCAACTTGGGATATCGAAATTGAAGAGCAAACTGCCATCACTCAGCCCTCCAGAAATCAAACCCCTCAGCTTGCGCAAAACGCACAAAGGCCTCGGCAATGCAGAGCTGGTCCTCTGGGATGGCGGCGGCGTTTTTCAAGTCCTCCAGCCCGAGATCGTAGTTGACCAGGTCCTGGTCGATCCTGGGCTGGCCGCTTAAGTCTTCCACCAGGTGACCGTCGGCATCCAGCACATATTCGTAATCGCCGGAGTTGTTCTTGCCGCCGCGCTCGCTCACCGCCATGAAGATCGGGCAGTCGAGCCGTTTGGCCACCTCGGCGGCAATCCAGCGTTCCTTCAAGGTGCCGATCAGATCGCTATCCTCCAGAATCAGCTCCAGCTTGCCGCGATTGGTCAGCAGCTTCAGGTCGCGGCAGGCAGCAGGAATCTCTTTTTCCAGCCGTTTGATCTCGGCCTTGTAGCGCTTGGATTTTTCCTTTTGTGCCACTTTGAGCGCCTTGACCGCTTCCTTGTGTTGTGCCTTGATGAGCTTCAGATGGGCTGAGCATTCCTGCCTGGTGCCCTCAAAAGTGTTGGTGATGGCCTTGATCTCGGTTTGCTGTTGCAGCGCCAGTGCCTCCACGTCGCTGTTCAGGTCGGCGAGTTTCTGCTTTACCCGCAGCAGTTCGGCACGGAGGCTGTCCACCTTCTCCTCGGCCTGGGCGATGCGTTCCTCATCGGAGGGCGGCTCGGTGACTTCTGCATCGCCGTTCTCGCTGTCGCCATTGTCCTCGGCAGGTTCTTCCGCCTCAGGTTCGCTGAAGGTCTCGGCGATGAGTTCGGCCACCGCCTCGGGAACGGCTTCTTCCGGCACGTCGCCCTCGTACTCAGCGAGCAGTTCCTGAATCTCGGCATCAAAAGCGGGGCAGTCCTTGGCCACCTCGTCATGGACGCGGGCGATGTCGGCCAGTTGCTGCTCGGTGTACTTCTGCACGAAGAGCACCGAGGTCTTGGTGCCGGTGTGGGGCTTGAAGGTGTTGGGATGCAACCCGACCACCGCCAGGAGTCGCGCCTTTTTCAGAATCCATTCACGGATAAAGGCGAGCGATGAGTTATTGAACTTGCCCTGTGGCAACACGATGGCGGCGCGGCCGCCGGGGCGCAGCATCTTGAGGATGCGCTCGATAAAGAGCACGTCGCGCTCTTCCTTGGGGGCCTTGTCGTCGCCGGCGCGTTTCAGTGCCGGTTTGGCCAGCTCGTAATGAACCAGCATCTTGCGGTCCTTCATCTCCCCGGCAAAGGGCGGATTGGCGAGGATGACGTCGAACTTTAGCTCGTCGAAGTATTCCCAGGCCTTGTCTTCGTCCTTGAGGTTTTCCTGTTCCGGGATTTTCTTCGCGGTCAGCTTGGCCTGCCGCAGCCCCTGCATCAGCGCCTGGCCGGAGGCGTTTTCGAACCAGGTGCGCGGGTCCAGGCTGCTGACATCGGGGCCGAAGATGTTGGTGTGACCGTCGCCAGCGATCAGCATCAGGGCGCGGGAGGTCTTGGCGGCACGGGCCTCGAAATCGATGCCCCAGAGGTACTTGGCGGCATAGCGGTGCTTGCGCTGCTCGCGCTTGTCGTTGTCGTCGGCCGGGTAGCACCACTCCATGGCGTGCAGCAGGAAGCCGCCGGAGCCGCAGGAGGGGTCCATGACGTACTCCTTCTGCGTCGGGTTGAGCATGCGCACGCACATTTCAACCACATGGCGCGGGGTGAAGAATTGGCCTTTTTTCTTCTTGGCCTCGGTGGGCAGCAGGTACTCGAAGGCATCATCCATGATGCGCAGGTTGGAACCCATGAGGCGCACGCCCTCGATGGGGCCGACGCAGACCTGCAGGTGGCGCTTGGCCAGCTCGATATCCTCGTTCTCCTTGAAGATGCCGGGCCACTCCTCGCAGGCCTTTTTGAACAGACCGTTGATGCGGTCATAGGTAATATCGGGGTCAAGGGCCTTGCCGAACTCGACGGTTTTGTCCTTGCGGTTTTCCATCGCCTCTTTCTCGTCCCAGATTTTGGCGAAGATCAGCTTGAAGATCTCGTTGAACTCATCCTTGCCGCTGTCGGCCAGCACCAGCTCTTCAAGGTCCTGGATGATCTTCTTGAAGTTGAAGTCCTTCTTGAGCTGAAGAATCGTTTTCTTGGTTGCGATTACATCCTTCGGCTCCTGCCCGCGCTTGGGGATGTCGAACAGGGTATCGTCGAATTCCTTCGGATAGGGCCGGTAGAGAATGATGCTGTCGCTGCCGTTGGACCAGACCGCCACCGGTGCGCCCTTGGCGTTCATGTAGCTCTTGAGCTGCTCGATGCCGTCCTTGCGCTTGGGCTTCTTGCACTCGACGATGATCTTCGGCGTTACCTTGGTGTTGTCGGTGTAGACGATGATGTCCGCCGCCTTGGTGCCGACCTCGGTGCCGAACTGCACGCTGGCCTCCAGGTCGATCTCGTCATTCTTGTAGCCATACTGGTTGATCAACTTGTACACCCAGAGCTGGCGCACGATCTCTTCCGGGTTGGCCTTGCCGTCTTCCACATAGACCTGAACCTCCTCATTGCCCGAGGAGAAGGGAATGAAGCTTTTCAGGTAGTACCTGGTTTTGCCCGCATCCCGGCCCGTGGCGGCGGTTTTCGGGTAGATCGTCAGGATGTCATGAATCGGCTTGCCGAGGTTTTCAAACTCGGTCAGCTCATATTTGGTGGCCGGGTACTTAAAAATGCGGTCGATGATCTCTTTGGTATTCAAGAGAGATTCGATATTCAAAGGAGATTCCTTGGTGTCGATTCCGGCGTTCATGGCTTCGTTTCCCCCTTGCCGGTCGCGTGCGCCTTCATCCACTGATCGATCTCCTTCCGGTCGAAACGCCACTGGTTGCCGATCTTGGAGGCGGGGATTTCGCCGCATTCAGCGACTTTATCGTTATGCATCCGGTTTAATCCTATCTACGATTTATCGGAAGATTCGCCGGAGGCCGGATCGATCTTCTTCTGTTTACAAAACTGCTCGAACTGCCGCTGTGCCAGCTTCGACGGCACCGTCTTGCCGTTCTCCCAGCGGTTGACCGTGGCGAAGCTCACGCCGAGGGCGTGGGCCAGTTCCTCCTGGGAGAGCGCCAGCTGCCGCCGCACCTCCTTGACCGTTTCCGGAAAGTTTTCGGGTTGGCGGATCATGGCCATTGGACAAAACTTTTTTTGCACACGAAGACGCTGGTAAAAACATGCCTCACACGAAGGCGCGAAAAAAGGCACAATAAGGTGTACGGAAATAAGGCAGGGCCGTCCTTTACCAAAAGCCTTAGGAATATCCTCGTGCTCATTTCTTAAACTCCTTCGCGTCCTCGCGTGAGGCGTGAATCTCAGACATTGACCCGCTCCTGTTCGATGTAGGGGCGCAGCTCCGGACGCAGGGCCTTTTCGGTGACCAGGTCAACCGGGCAGCCGAGCAGGTCCTCCAGGTAGAACTGCACGCCGAAATAACGCTTGGAGGTGGCCGGGCCGTCGAAGGCCACCAGCACATCGACATCGCTGCCGCTGCTTGCCGTATCGCGGGCGGTGGAGCCGAACAGGGCCAGCCGGGTCACGCCGAAACGGGCCTGCAACTCGGGCCTGCTACGGCTCAGCAGGTCAAGGGCACGTTGTCTGGTCATCGCTAAGCCTCCAAAGGCGGGTTCATCTTCTGGGCTTTTGCACACCCGAAACCACCGGACGCACGAGGGCCATTCAAAACTACTCGACAATATAACATCTGCTATGCGGCGTGCAACTCACAATTCGATGAAGTTCCGACAGGCTTGAAACTGCTCCGTTAAGTAAGCCACCATAAAGCCAGCAAGAAAAATTCGGCCAACGCCCAAGATTCTCCGTCCCTCCGGTAAGTAAGAGCATCACCCAAAACTAAGGAGCCGCCGACCATGGACATCAACGACCTGTTTGACGGAATTATGAAAAGTATCAGCCAGTTTGCCTTTGATCCCGCCGAGCAGCGGTTGTAGAAAAAAATGCAGGCAACCGGACGAGGTCCGGAGAATGGGGGGAAGCATACGGAGAGTTTTGCGGCGAAAGAGAAGCAGTATCGGGGCGGTAGCACCGACACCCTGAAAGCGGCGTAAGCCGCTGACAACACGCAGAAAAAGAAAACCCGTCACCTAGGAGTTTGACCCCAGAGAGACGGGCTGTCTTTTTTAAATGGTGTAAGTTTAAATGGTGGAGGCGGCGGGAATCGAACCCGCGTCCGAGACCTGAGCCCAGCGGAAGACTACATGCTTAGCCCTTCTTTTCTACGCTTGGGAGGTTTCCCAAAGGGCGGGGGATATCCTCCGGCGGGCCTTGTAGCTCTCGAAGCCTGGCCCCCAAGGCCTTAAGGGTCAAACTTCCAGCCCCAGGTTGTCTTCCACCCCTTTAAAGGAGCCTAAGGCGCCTCCTTCAAGGGATGCTAGCCGGTGTTAAGCGGCTAGAGCGTACTCGACGTCTTCGTCGGCACCTGTAGTGTCCCAGGTTTTTAAGGGCCTCCTGGGGAACCCTGCATGCCTTCCTGCCAAACCCCTAGATCCCGTCGAACCCAGTTCGCCCCCGTTCGTTGTTTTTGAGCCTTTTTATCCTTTTAAAATTCTTCTCTCTTCCCGTTCGATGTCGCGCTTCTTAATGTCTTCTCGCTTGTCAAAGAGCTTTTTCCCCTTGCCGAGTCCAAGGGCAATCTTGACCCAAGGCCCCTTGGCATACACCTTCAACGGAATCATCGTGAGCCCTTTTTCTTGGATGCGGCCACGAATACGCTCGATCTGAAGGCGGTGCAGCAAGAGCCTTTTGGTACGCAACGGATCTTGCTCGGCAAGCCTTGCCTGCCCGTAAGGTGCGATGCGCATCCCTTCAACGACAAGCTCCCTTTCCCGGGTTAGCACAAAGGCCCCTTTCAGCTCGACTCCGCCATCCCTGATTGCCTTTACCTCTGGACCTTTAAGCTCAAGGCCGGCCTCGTACTCTTCGAGGATGTCGTAATCGTGGTATGCTTTGCGGTTGATTGCGTACGTCTTCATTTCTCTACAATAACCATGCCTTAAAGCAGTGCAACCCCTATTTGGACGCTGCGCAGTACTCTTCGAGCCTGGAGACAATGTCCTCACTCTCGAGCATAGGCTTGCCGTCGATTACAAGGCAAGGTACCTGAGTTCTCCCCGTCAGCCTCTTGAGTTCTTCGAGCGATGCAGAACTCTCTTGGATGTTCTTAAGCTCGAGAGGTACCTTTAGCTGTTCGGAAACCCTGAGCACCCGTTGGCAAAACGGACAGAAAGGTTGATAATACAGCACTAAGCCCATTGCTTTCCAAGCCTCACGGCGTTTGTTCGAGTGTAGATAAACATTCCCTAAATATTATTATACCACTCTTCTTTGCGGATAAAAACTTGAAGGATGGTGGAGTATGCGTTGGAGACGATGGAGCAAAAAGCTGCGCTATGGCATCGGAAGAGTTGTACTTGCAATAGCTACTCCTGTCATTGCCCTTCTCCCGCTTGGGTTTTTTTCTTGGCTGTCACGGGGCATCGTGTGGTGCCTAGGTAATCTTCCAATGCCTTTGAGCCCGTTTGAGCGCAATATTCTCGGCTATATGGGGGACAAGATGTCCCCGGAGGAAAGACGAAGGCTTGCCATGAAAGCGGCTGCCAACGTTATTTTGAGCTTTTTTGAATCGATTCATGCCTACTTTCGCCCGCCCTCGGACTTCCTTCGCAGGGTTCGGGTTCAAGACGATTTCGGGTTAAGGGCCTTTTGCAGTGAAGGCAAGGGGGCAATTCTCATTTCGGCGCACCTTGGGCCCTTTCCGTTACTTCAGCTCGCCTTGACAAAGCTTGGGTATCCCTTGAGGTTTTTGATCAAACTGCCAAACAACGAATGGCTTGCCGAGCGGTACAAGGCCATCATCGCCCGCCAAAACCTCGAGCCCATCTTGATCCCCCGCGGTCTTGCTCCAAAGCAGCAGCAGGCCCTTACGATGGAGTTGGTCAAACGCTTGAAGGCAGGAGAGCTCGTGTGCCTGTTTGTGGACGAGCCGGAGAGGGAGGGCGGTATCCCTGTTCGATTCCTCGATCGTGCCGTTTGCCTGCCGGCAGGGCCCGCCGTCTTGCACGCCCGCTATGGCTTCCCAATCATTCCTGTGTATATTTTTATGGAAGATGGGCACTACACGGTCCGCGTCGAGCATCCCGTAGAAACAGGACCCAACCGAAGGGATATTCCCGCCATCGCCCAAGCGTGTGCCGACAGGCTGACCGCAATCATCCGGAAATACCCGGAACACTGGTCATGGCTTAGCAAGCCTAGAGAGGCGGTTAAAAGGGGTGTTTCGTAGGATTCATGCATGGAGCGGGCAACGGGATTCGAACNNCTACCAGCTGAGCTATGCCCGCCCTTACTCGCTATTATCAAACGATCCGTAGGGCATGTCAAGCTTCGCCAGGGTCTGGCTGCCAAAAGTGCATTCGCTTGGTAGTGGGCTCTTTCGGAAGTAATCGGAACCGCCCCCGACGTGCCGGTTTTGGGGGGCCAGACGAAAGGCGTTGTCAACAAGCAGGGCCTAGTGGTACCCTACGCAAGATGGGTTGGCCTTGGAGAGGATGATACGGGCAAGCAAGCCAAAGCCCTCTTGATGGCTCAACGCCCGTCTAACGCCTTAAGGGGAATGTTTTTATTGGGACGCGCAAGATACCTTACCGGCCGGTTGTATTCGAAAAGGCTCGTACCCAAGGGCGTTTGCGGGCAAGGGGCGTGAAACCTGGATACCTAAGCCTCGATTTTTCCGACATCTGCCTGGCGGTTGCCGTTTTTTTTCTAGCCGTAGGCCTTCAGTTCATGCTAGGTCTTCAGTTGACGCGCGACTTCCTTGTTGCCGGCTTGAGGATGTTTGGGCAGTTGTTCGTTGTCGGCTGGGTACTCTTGTGGGTTTTTCATGCAAAGAGCGTTTGGGTTAGCGTGGGCGTAGCTTTGGCCATGGTCGGAGTGGCCGCGTATACCGCATGGAGCAGGGTTAAGAGTACGCAGACTGGCCCCTTTCGACCTAGTCCGTTTCCGTTCTTGGTAGCGCTTGCCTGCGGTGTGGGGCTGGCTTCCGCGCTGGGTATCGGGGCGATTCTCCGGCCCGTTCCTTGGTTCGACCCGCAGTACCTCATCCCCTTGGTGGGCATGGTGACCGGCAACACCATGAACGTTTCTACGCTTGCCGCCGAGCGTTTTGTTGGGGTTGTCGTACAGGATGCCCATTTGATCGAATCCTTGCTCGCTTTGGGTGTGAGCGCCGAAAAATCCCTTGAAAGCCATAAACGGCAGGCCTTGCGCGTTTCTCTCATGCCCACGCTCAACACAATGATGGTCGTAGGGGTGGTTTCTCTTCCTGGGATGATGACGGGTCAGATTCTTGCGGGGGCCTCACCGAACCAGGCGGTCCGTTATCAAATGCTCATTCATTCGCTGATCTTGCTTTCGGCGCTTATTGTGTCTTTCTTGAGCGTCAGAAGTCTCGGAAAAAGGCTGATCGTAAACGAGGAGAGGCTCGCGTGGAAAGCTTGAGATTTTCCTTGAAAGCCGCCGCCATAGGGGCGTTGGCCGTTCTAGGGCTTTGGGGGGCAGGGTGCGACCAGAACAGCACGCCAAAGAAGCTGAGATTGGAAGATATAGGCGAAACGGATATGCAAAAAATCTTGGGCCCTCAGCCGGAGAAAACCGAAGCGCTCTATACCGGGCAAGTCGTACTCGGGCCAGGGGTTAGGCCTCCTCAAGGGGCGAAGCTTTTCCTGATCGTCCGTCTTGAAAGCCCAAAGGGGCAGATGGTCGGCGGGAAGGTCGTCGATGCCCCGAGCTTTCCCTTGCCGTTCGAAGTAAGCGGAAATGACCTGTTCGCCCCGAGCGATAGCCTATCTTCCCGGCCCGTATTCCTGGCGGCCAGGATGGACCAAGACGGCGACCCTATGACGCGCCAGCCCGGAGACCTCGAGGCGGCTACTCAAGCCCCCGTAACCATCGGGCAAAAGAAGGTTGTCCTAGTTCTTTCCGTTCTTTCCGGCTCTTAAACGAAACGGTTACCAACGCTTTAAGCCTGCCAGGCCGCCAAACTCTTTTATGAGGCTTTCGCCTTGCTCGCCTTGGAAAAATTCGAGGCCAGCGCCGTAAGATTGCGCCAACTCGACGACGATGTTATTGAAATCTTCTTTGAGAATGTCTCCAGGGCATGACCTCTCGGCGAGCTCTAGGCTTGGAAGGGTTAGCCTAGAGTCTTTGCAAACGAATACGTCTTTGGAGAACTTCCAAGGAACGGCAAGCAGGTAGATCCGCCCTTCTTGAAGGGCTTCAAGCGTTTGCCCGAACCCCCAGACCCCTTCTTCGCGTATCTTCTCGAGCAGAGCGGCTTTTTCTTTGCTCTCGATCGAGACGATCTCTTCTCGGATCGCATGGAGGATCTCGCCCGGGGTTGCCTCCAGGTTGGACAAGGATGTGGCATGAAAGATGACACGCTGCTGAAGCCCCTTGGGCAGGTAGGATTCAAAAAGGGCGATGTCCTCGTGCGTGCCCATGAGAATGAGCCTTTCAACGCCCTTTTCCTGGATTGTACGCTCCAGGAGCGTCGCGGCCTGCTTGTAGAAACGAATGAGCCACATAAGCATCCGCCTGTCGAACAGGTCTTTTCCGGACCCCCCTCTTCCTGCCCTTCCAATCATGGAAGAAGGCTTGGCTTCGGTATACCGGCGCCAATCTTCGCGGTTGATCGTTAAGAATGCTTCCTGGGTTTCCTCGATTTCCATCATGTTGACTTCGAGAAACCGCCAGCGCTCTTGGCTGAGGACAATAACCCCGTAGCGCTTGTATTCGTCGAGGGCGAGTAAAATTGGCATGGCATAGGGATTGCCAACCCGTGCTTCGAGCCTTCCGTGCGATAAGTCGACGATCGGAAGGTCAACCTGAAAATCAAAATAGGCAAACAGCTCATCTGCAACGAACATTGCACGCGTTTTTTTAAAAGGCAAAGCGTGATCGAGGCATTCAAGGGCCTTTTTCGCGTAAGGTTCTTGAACCCCCATTGCTTTGAGTGTTTGCTTGGCTCTTAGCAGGTAGGCCTTGTCGGAGTTTTCGGGCTTGGATGGGTCGAGGTTGGCGTACAAAGAAAGAACAGGTCCTTTGTCGTATGGGGCGATAACGTCACGAATACGACGAACGTCCTCGGATGAGATCACCTTCGTCCTCCTGCTGATTCCATATTGAGACGCGGCTCATCAACCCTGCTGCAAGGCTTTAAGGCCCACGAGAACGCCGAGAATAACGCCAAAACAAACCACAAGCGCAAGCGAAGCTTTCCTTGGGGGTAGGCCGTGGACTTCCAGGAGAACGGCACGAAGCGAGCCTAAGAATGCAACCAGGACCAACGCAAAGTAGGCCAATTGAGACAGCTGCGCGAGCGAACCCGCGGGGCTCAACGGCAACATCGCAAGAAGCAGGGGGTCCTTGTTGGCTCCAAGCAGGGCAATCCCGAGATCCATCGGAAGAACGAGGACGAACAGCTTGGAGGCTGCGTACAGCACGGCCTTCAGCGTCATCAGCAGGCTTCCTGCGCCGAAGAAAAGTCGTTGTGGTATGAAAAAAAGCAAGTACGCCAATATTGCGAATGGTACGAGAAACATCAAAGGTGAGATCGCAACGCTCGAAAGGAGCGACCCTGTAGGAATTTGCGGCCTGGAGGCCAACGTATGGATTACGTTAAAAACGACGAGCGTTGCGTAGAAAAACAACACTGCATCCAAAAGGAAGCCTGCTGGTGCTAGGCGCTTAAAGAACGAATTTTCGGCTAAAAGAAGCTCTTCATGGGCCCGGATGAACTCCTCGATAAACGCCTCTTTTCGAGCGTCCGAAGCCTTTTCTTGCGGGTCTTCGCCAGCTTCTTGTTCTTTCGAAGCTTGAGGGTTTTCTTCCATGTCCCTTTCCCAGGTTGTTGTCCTTCAAACGCCTACGCTTTATCCAAGCTTTATCTAAGTCTTTGGATGCCCCCTTGTCAAGCTGCTCCAATAAAAAAAACCCCGCCGGGACTTCCCGGCGGGGTACGGCTGAAGGCGGCTTACATATCCATTCCGCCCATTCCGCCCATTCCACCCATTCCACCGGGCATAGGGGGCATTTTGTCTTCCTTAGGCTTTTCTGCGATGCTTGCCTCTGTCATCAGCAGTAGCGATGCCACGCTAGCAGCGTTCTGAAGGGCAAACCGCGTTACCTTGGTAGGGTCTATAATCCCTGCTTCCATTAAGTCTTCGTAGACTTCGGTAGCCGCGTTAAACCCGAAAGAGCCGCTGGCCTGACGCACTTTTTCGATAACGATCGATCCAT